>JAKMFW010000082.1 GCA_022425325.1 Acidimicrobiales bacterium
GGCTGACCGACGACCACGCTCTCTTCGATCTCGGCCATCGTGTCGACCCGCCGGTAGATCTCGGCCGTCCCGATCCGCACACCGCCCGGGTTGAGGGTCGCATCGGAACGGCCCGAAATCACGTACCCGCCGGCCTCGCTTGTCGAGATGAAATCTCCGTGGTGCCACAGGCCCTCGAACCGATCGAAGTAGGCGGCGTCGTAGCGGGTGTGATCGGGATCGTTCCAAAAACGCAACGGCATCGACGGGAACGGAATGCGACATACCAACTCCCCCTCGACCCCGACTGGAACCGATGCTCCATCGCTATCGACGACGTCGACGGCAAGGCCGAGCGCGGGCACCTGGATCTCCCCGGCGTGCACCGGCAACATCGGGTTACCGATCACCAGACAGCCACAGAGATCGGTACCCCCGGAGATCGACGCCAGGTGAAGATCGGACTTGATCGCGTCGTACACGAACCGGAAGCCCTCGGGCGACAGTGTCGAACCGGTCGATGCCAACGTGCGGACCGTGCCGAGATCATGGGTGTCGACCGGCCGAATTCCGGCGTTCGCGCACGCGTCGAGAAACTTCGCCGACGTGCCGAAGAAGGTCACCCCGACCTCGTCGGCAAGATCGAAGAGCCGGCTCGCATTCGGGTACGTCGGCGCGCCGTCGAACAGCACCAGCGTCGCTCCGGTCGCAAGCGCGGACGCAAGCCAGTTCCACATCATCCAGCCCGCGGTCGTGAAGTAGAACACCCGGTCGCCGGGGCCGAGATCGGAATGGAAAACGTGTTCGGTCAGGTGCTTCAGCAGCACACCACCGGCGCGGTGCACGATGCACTTGGGCTTGCCGGTGGTGCCCGACGAGAACAGCACGTACCACGGGTGATCGAACGGCAACGGCACGAACGTGATCGGCGTCGACTCGACTGCGTCGAGCCAGCCGGGCTCGACGACGATCGATGCACGAAGGGATGGGAGCGCCGCGACGATCTCGTCGAGACGACCCGCGCAGTCGTGGCGCTTGCCGTTGTAGGCGTAGTCCTGAACCGAGAACAGCACGGTCGGCTCGATCTGCCCGAAGCGATCGATCACACCATCGGTCCCGAAGTCCGGTGACGTGCTCGCGAAGACCGCCCCGAGGCCGGCGCATGCGAGCATCACCGCAGAGGTCTCCGGCCGGTTCGGCAGCCACGCGACGACCCGGTCACCGACCCCGACGCCCGCATCGCGCAGCAACACCTGGATCCGACCGACCATGTCGTGGAGTTCGGCACGGGTCACATCGACCGCCTCGCCGTCTTCCCCTCGGAACACGATCGCGAGTTCGTCAGACGGCTCACGAAGCAGGTTCTCGGCCACGTTCAGCGTGGCGTCCGGAAGGAAGCGGTGATCACGCAACCGCGTCCCGGGTTCGTGCAACCGCTTCCCCCGGTCACCGATCACGCCGAGTTCATCCCAGACCATCGCCCAGAACTCGCCCGGATGCTCCGTCGACCAGGCGTGCAGCGTCGAATAGTCCTCCGCCGGAGCGCCCCCGAACACCAGACCGTGCTCAGCCGCGCAACGAGCGAAGAGTCGATGGAGATTCGCACCGGCGATCCGATCGGCATCCGGTGTCCACAAGGGCGCAAACGTCATGTCCGCCACACTACGGTCTCGGCGTGGCCAGCCTCCCCAGACCACTCGTTCGTCGACCGACCACGATCGGCGCCGCGACGCTGCTCGCGCTCGGCTTGGCCGTCCTCACCCCGATCACCATCCCGCTGCTCTACCTCGTCGATCTCATCACCGGTTCGTTCCAGGGGCGTCGGGTGCGGACCTACCTGCTGATCACGGCCACCCTGTGGACCGAACTCGTCGGCGTCATCGGCGCCACGGCACTCACCGTCTGGTTCCTCAACGGTCGACGGAACCCCGATGGCTGGCTGTCGGCGAACTACCGACTCGAGTTCTGGTGGTGCAAGCGCCATGTGACCAACCTTGGCGCATTCGCCGGCGTCTCGATCACGATGCCGGATCCATCGCCGCTCACCGGTGGCCGCAGCATCATGGTCGCCCGCCACTCCAGCCACATCGACGCCATCGTTCCCTTGCTCGTGCTCGAGGACGCCGACCGACTCGCCCGCTACACCCTCAAGGAAGACCTCAAGTGGGCCCCGGCAATGGATCTCGTCGGCGACCGCACACCGAACGTGTGGATCAACCGGTCCACACCGAGTTCGGAAATGTTCCAGCAGATCGAGCAACTCGCCGCCGAGATGCCCGACAACAGCACGTGTGTGATCTTCCCCGAGGGAACCTTCCGCACACCGGAGCGTCACGAGGCAGCAATCGAACGGCTTCGATCCAGCCGCGACGATCTCGCCGACAAGGCGAACGGACTCCGCTACGTCCTCCCGCCCCGGCCAGCAGGAACACTTGCCTTGATGCGTGGTGCCCCCGACGCCGACATCATCGTGTTGGCGAATGTCGGTGTCGAGGGCAGGAGTTCCATCAAGGAAATCATCGCCACGATCACCGACAAGCGACCCATTGAGGTCCATGCCGTCCGCCATCCGCGATCGACCGTCCCGACCGACGACGATGAGATCAACGCATGGCTGATCGAGCGCTGGATCGAGATGGACGACTGGATCCACCATCACGTTCTTGCACGCACCACTGCGCCGGAGGAAACCGAGCGATGAGCAACCCCACCGCCGATCCGGCCGATCTTGCGTTCGCAATCGAACTCGCCGAGGACGCCGGCGCCAGCACGCTCGCGTGGTTCCAGAGCGCCACACTGGCCGTGGAACACAAGGGGGATGGTTCGCCGGTGACCGCCGCCGACCTCGCCGCTGAAGCACGCGTCCGAGAGCGGCTTGCCGCGACGCATCCCGGTGACGGGATCATCGGCGAGGAGGACGACGACGTCGAGGGCAGTACCGGGCGGCGGTGGGTCGTCGACCCGATCGACGGCACGAAAGCCTTCACGAAGGGCGTGCCGCTGTACGCCACCCTGATCGCGCTTATCGACGACCACGGGCCGGCCGTCGGCGTGATCCACCTCCCCGCCCTCGGCGAAACCATTGCCGCAGGCCGGGGACTCGGCTGCACCTTCAACGGCGCGCCGTGCCGCGTGTCGGGACACGACACGCTCGACGGTGCGTACGCCACCACCAGCGGCTTCGGGTACTGGCCCTCGACGGCACTGCAGCGGGTACTCGACAGCGACGTCGTCTTTCGAACGTGGGGCGACGCCTACGGCTACGCCCTGGTCGCCACCGGCCGAGCCGAGGCGATGATCGATCCCCTCGCCAACCCATGGGACATCGCCCCGATGGCCGTGATCATCCCTGAGGCAGGTGGACGCTTCTCCAACTTCGACGGCGTTGAACGACCCGACTCGTGGAACCGCAACAGCGGCGTCGCGACGAACGGCATACTCCACGACGACCTCATCGGGCTCTTCACCGATTGAGTGGGGTGCCCTCGCTCAGTTGTCCATGAAGAACGCTTCGGCATCGGCAAACCCACGATCGGGATCCTCCGGCGCAACACCGATTGCATTCGCGCACGACACACCGGCTTCCGGCGCCGTCTCGGACACTCGACCGAGTTGACGATCGAAGAACTCGGTGACCGCCGGATCGGCCATCGACATCACCGCAAGCTGACGTTGCCAGGCGGTGAGGACAATTGGGTGCTTCAGGCCCGGATACGGCGCAGCGAGAACATGGCCGTCGAGGTCGACGGTCGCAGCGATCGTGTCCCGGGTGGCTGCGTCGACGTTGGGGTCATAGGCGATCCAGATCGCCCCGTGCTCGAGTGAGTGGACCGCGGTCTCGTCGCGGATCGGCTCGGTGTAGAAGCCACAGTTCTGCCAGGTCGGAAAGTGGTCCCCACTCGCAGGCGGCCTCATTTCGTAGGCAACCTCACACAGCACATGCGTCGCGCCGAAATCCTCCAGTTCGAGGATCACCCCGACCTCGATTTCGGCCGGATCGCGCCGATCGACCGGCGGGCACTCACCATCGGCGTCGGCTAGCGGCGCCTCGGCTGGCCGAAGCCCACAGCCTGAGACGAAGACGGCGACGACGGCGGTCAGAACGGCGAGGTGGCGGCCCATACGGACCGCCACCCTACCCAATGGGGGTGCGGCCACTACGACGTGTGAAGAACACCGCCCACGGCAAAAGGGGGTGCTTGGTCACGTCATCCGAGCTGTGAGCGCCGGTGCATCCGATTCGATCAGGTTGATCTCCTCCATGCGGTCAGCGAACGCTGACGCCGTCGCAATTTCCTCAGCGAACGTGGCCTTGCGACGTGCAACTCGACCGCTGCCCCCGGAGGGATCGGACAGCTCGCTCGTGTACTGGGCGTCGATGCCTTCCCGCAGCATCAACAGCGCCTCGCTTCGGAGCTGGGAGATGCGACTGACCGTCACCCCGAGGAAGTCGGCGAGCTCCTGCGATGTTCGCCCTTCGAGGAACGAGCCGACCACGACGAGACGGTGACGATCAGGCAGGAGACGGATGGCGTCGCGCAGGTAACTGTGGAGTTCGCGCAGCTCGAGCTCGGCGGAAGGTTCGATCGAGTCGTCATCGGCGAGCAGGTCGACCAGCGTGAGATCCTTCTCGCCCTCGTGTGGCGTCGCGTGTTCGAGATTGAGCACGACACTGCGGAACCTCCGGTGCTGCAGTTGGTCGAGTTCATCTCGGCGCATATCGAGGGCCTCGGCCACTTCGTTACTGTCGGGCGTCCGACCCAACTCGGCAGCCAGGTGCTGCTCGGCCTGCTCAAGTTGACGAGCGAGCGTTCGTACGGATCGAGGAGCCCAGTCGGCGGCGCGGACGGCGTCGAGGATGGCGCCTCGAATGCGCTGCGCAGCAAAGCGCTCGAACGGTACGCCACGAGCCGCGTCGTACCGACGGGCCGCCTCGACCAGGCCGAGTGCGCCAGCACGAGCGAGCTCGTCACGGTCGACGTGGCGGGGAAACTGCACGGCCACCTGGAAAACGACGTGTTTCACGAGGGGGAGGTGCTCCTCGATCAACGTCGCCAGCTCGACATCCATCGAGCCCACACCCTGGCTGGGTAGCACCTGCGTTCGGTGGGCTCGGATGCGTCGTCTCCGATCGTCGTTGTCGCTCTGGTTCATCGCCCCAGAGGCCTCTCGATTGCCATACGAGGGGTTTCGGCAGAGTCGACGACGACCTTGAGCGATTCTGCGAGATTTCCTCCCCGTCGCCCACACCAACGCCGTGCGTTGGCGTTTCAGCAAGGCTGACGATCGACCTCGCTGGCTCCTCAGACGAAGGTCGAGATGCCCTCGAAGCGAACCGGCTTCACACCCCGATCGGCGAGCGTAGTGAGCAGACCCACGGTGTCGGCATGACCAGCAAGGCCTCGAGCACCGGTCACAAGATCGTTCGCAAGGACATGCATCGTCGCGGCCGCAGCCACCGCACCAGCCGCCACGGCCGGCCGTTCGATCGCTCCGTACACCGACACGCGACGCTCGACCCCAACCCGCCCACGCAACTCGACGCGGATAGCGCCGATGCCTCCTTCGGCGTGCGGGGGCCGCAGCATCGGGAGCGGTGCGGTGAGACGGTCTCGTCGCGTGGCTGCCTGACGAGCGGTGACGCGTTGGACCCCGTCGAACTCTGGCACCAACAACAGGGCATCCGGGAGCGCAGCCCGGTAGCAATCTCGACCACCGACCGGATCCGGAAACCAGGCGAGTTCCCGTCCTGACCCACCGGCCCGACGCATCCATCGACCGTCGCGCCAGTCGATACCGGTTGAACTCAAGGCTCGGTGATGCTGTCGGGCGCAGGCCGGGCCGCCGGTGCCGACCTTCGCAACATGAATCTCCTCGACCTCATCGAATTCACGAGCACCATGCCGGGCGAGGACACAACTGAGACCGGGCATGAATCCGGCGCCCACGACAACCGGAACGCGACGAGAGCGGGCTTCGTCATCAAGTTCAAGCAGACGGCGGACCTCGGATGTCTGATTGGAGGTCGTGACCGCGGCGATGCCCTCACGCATCGCCCGACGAGCGACATCGAGTTGCGTACCGGGCGGCGTGGCAATGACGACCACGGCTGGGTCGTCGCTGATCCGGCGGCCATGCCCTGCGACCGCACCGTCGCCGAGATCGTCGACAAGTCGGTCACGTCGTTCGAGGCTGGGATCGCGGATCTCGAGCGTGTCGACAGCGCCGCTGGAGCGCAACTGCCGGGCGATCCGAGCACCGGTCGCGCCGGCACCGAAGAGCAAGACCCGAGCCATCAGCGCAAATCGTCGCCGCGAAGCTCGCGCCATCCGCCGGTCTGAGGTGGGATGCCGCCATGGCCACGAACCCTGATCGCGGCCGCCACGGCAATGCCGGCGCCGATGGCCACGAACGCTCGGCGGATCAAGGTGATCAGGCCTCCGCCCACGATGCCTCCTGACGCCGTCAGCACGGGTTCACACTCACCGGGTCACGGGGTGTGGTGCGTGGGGCTAGCTGGAGTCGAACCAGCGACCTCACCCTTATCAGGGGTGCGCTCTAACCAACTGAGCTATAGCCCCGTGCGGCCGACAACGCTAGCGGTCGTCGTCGCCATTGACGACCCCTTCGTCGGGGCCATCGATTTCGGGATCGGCACCCGACTCGGCGTTCGCTGGGGTCGGATGGAGCTCGTCTGTTGCGCTGGACTCCGGAGCAACGTCTGCGACGGGAGCGCCCTCGCTGGGGGCCGATTCAGCAGCCTCGGCGCTGGGTTCGCTGGCCATCGCGGGAGCAGGTACCACGCCAGGCTGAGGCTGACTCGTGCCGACGACACGATCTAGCATCCCGCGGCGGGGACGAAGTCGCTTCGGCCGGGGACGAGCGGTCTCTTCCTCGACAACGGTGAACCGGACACCACCAGTCACGTCGGAGATCAGGTTGAACAACACCGCCATCAAGACGGTGAAGCCCGCACCGGCAACAACCAGCACCAAGCCGCCGATCGCACTGGCACGAAAGATCTGATCCGCATTGAACGTGAAGCTCTCGAGCGCGAACAGCTCGGTAACGAAGGTCTCGACATTGTCGACCGTGCCGGAACTGACCGCGAGACTCCACAGCATCACACCGGCGATCAACAGAATCACCCAGAGACAGAAGTAGAAGATCAGCGCGACTTTGAGCACCGACCACGGCTCGACATGGCGGACGAGTCGACGGACCTTGCGGGCACGAAGACGCCCGGCAGTGCGTTTGTCGCGCCACGTCGGCCGAGCGACCGGACGAGGACCGACCGGCGTGAGACCGGCGGGAACACCCTGCTGCGGCGCACCACCATTCGGTGATGCCGAGGCGGCAGCGGGTGGGGTGTCGGCAGGCAGCACGAACTCTTCGCCGGTGGCGAGCTTGAACATCGCATCGTCGAGGTCGGGAAGTTCGCTCATGAGCAGTCAGCAGTGTACGGGACGCGGGCCGGTCGACCGCTTCACCCTCCCCCATCGAGATGGGCGGCCAACTCGTGACGCCAGTGGTCGAGGTTCTTGTACGTGGCGACGTCGACGGGCAACGCTCGCAGTTCCACCGCAAGCGCCTGATCGATCTCTCCGAGCACCTCACCGAGTGGCCACCGATGAATACGGACCGTGAACACGAGCGCATCCGAGGTGCGTTCGAGGCGCCGCACGGTCTGTCGCTCGACTCGCAACAGCAGGTCACGGTCCGGATCGGCGGGAAGCGAGCGAGGGGCCTGGCGATCGTCGGCCTCAAGCCGCAACGCTGCGTCGCCGACCACCGACCAATTCGCCCGCCACGCCAGGCGGCCCGGTTGGAGACGGTCGAAAAAACGATCGACGGCCGTGGCGATGTCGTCGTAACGCGGCACCGGCTCGTGGATCGCGGCCATCGTGCGGCCGATCTTCTCGGACGGGCGCCACCGGGTGGGAAAGCACACGACGCCGGCGGTCATGACCCAGGCCCCGTTGCGCCGCTCCATCACGACGAGATCCTCATGAATCCGCCGAGCCGCCACTTCGAGCGGGTGACCAGCATCGTCGAGCTCCTCCCCCAGCGCCGCCGCGACGAGTTCGCGAACCTCCTCACACGCCGCTTCCGACCCCGGTGTGGTGACCAACGCGTCGGCGCCGGCAGCGAGGAGGCGTTCTTTCTCTGCGAGGTCGCCAGGAAGATCGTCGGGATCGAACTGCAGCCAGGCATCGCTCGTGAGCGCTCGCGACGCAACCCGCCACCGGAACGGCTCGGCGTGAAAGAGGGTCGTCGGCACGACCTCGGCGAAAGGCAGGACCATCGCTGCAGTCTGGCCGCATCACCCCGAACTCCGCACCCACACAGTCGATGCCGACGCCTCGGCCTGAGCCTGGACGTCGCCGACCCGCACCTCGACCCGTACACCGCGCCACGTGTGCTCGAACGAGAGAAGCTCGGCACCGTTGCGCTCGGCGAGGTCTCTCGCCGCCGGTTCGCCCGCGGCCGCACCCGCCAACGCTGCGGCATCAGCGGCCGTACGGGCTCGTGCCGCATCGTCCACCACGATCGCCAGATGCACAGCAACAACGACCAATGTCATTGCCGCCGCCACGACCAGCATCATCCAGGGAAGCGCCTGGCCCCGATCACATCCGTGGTCCAGCACGGATCAACCTCCTCCGGGACGGGCCCGGTTCGTCACGTTGACGGGGAAGTCGTGCTGAGGGCGGGTTGGACCCGAGAATCAGGTGTCGTCGGCGCCGGTGGCGGAGTCGTCCTCCACCCCGTCCTCGCCCTCGTCGTCATCCTCGACGCTGACGAGGGCGATTGAAGCGACCTGGTCGTCGTCGTCGGGCGAGATCACCTTGACCCCCGACGCCGATCGGCCCTGGATCGAGATGTCGTCGGCGCGGGTGCGGATCATGACGCCTTGGCGGGTGACCGCGAGAACTTCATCATCGTCGTCGACCACGAGCGTGCCCACGACCGGGCCCTTCTCGTCGACGATCTTGATACCGACCACGCCCATACCGCCCCGGCCCTTGGTCGGGTACTCGTCGACGGGCGTGCGCTTGCCGAATCCCTGCTCGGTGATGTGCAGGAGCGTGGCGCCATCTCTGGCGATGTCGCAGGCGACGAGTTCGTCGCCTGCCTTCTTGAACTTCAGACCGATGACACCAGCTGCGTTTCGGCCCATCTCACGAACCTGGCTCTCCTTGAACCGGATCGTCTGGCCGAACCGGCTCGAGAGCAGGATGTCGAAGACACCGTTGGTGGGGATGACCTCGACGAGCTCGTCATCGTCGTTGAGCTTGATGGCGATGAGCCCAGCCTTCAGTGAGGAGTCGTAGGCGTTGAAGCGGGTCTTCTTCACTCGGCCCTTTGCGGTGGCGAAGAACAGGTAGCGCATCGTCTCGTAATCGCGCGTGTCGATGATCGCTTGGATCGTCTCCCCATCCTGCAAGGGGAGGAGATTGACGATCGCCGTGCCACGCGACGTCCGACTGGCAACCGGAATCTCGTGGGCCTTGAGTCGATAGACCCGCCCGCGGGTCGAGAAGAACAACAGGTACGAGTGCGCGGACGTCTGGATCATCTGGGTGATCGTGTCCTCGTCCTTGAGTTTGGCCCCGGCGATCCCCCGGCCACCGCGGCCCTGCGCCCGAAACTCTTCGGCGGGCGTGGTCTTCACATACCCGGTGGCGGTCATCGTGAACACCAGTGGGTCGTCGTCGATGAGATCCTCGATGTCGAACTCACCCGGATCGATCTCCAGGCTCGAACGGCGGGGCTCGGCAAAGGTCTCGCGCACCTCGCCCAACTCGTCGATGATGACCTCCCGGAGCTTGTTCTCGTCGCCGAGGATCTCCTGCAAACCGGTGATGGTCTCGGTGAGTTCGGTCTGTTCCGTCTCCAGATCGGCACGGCCGAGACGGGTGAGCCGACCAAGTTGCATGTCGAGAATGTGGTTGGCCTGGACTTCGGAAAAGGCAACGGCTTCTCCCCCACCCTCCGGGGTGATGCCGGCCATGAGCGCTTCGCGGGCCGCAGCGCGATCCTCGCTTGCGCGGATCGTCGCGATGATCTCGTCGATGAGATCGAGGGCCTTGATGAGACCTTCGACGATGTGCAGGCGCTTTTCGGCAATATCGAGGCGGTACTGCGAGCGGCGGGTGATGACATCGATCTGGTGATCGACATAGGCCTGCAGCGCATCGAGCAGGTTGAGTGTGCGAGGCACACCACCGACGAGGGCGACCATGTTGACGCCGAAGCTCGTCTGCAGCGGCGTGGCCCTCCAGAGGTTGTTGAGTACGACCTCGGGGTTGGCGTCTCGCTTGAGCGTGATCACGAAGCGGGTGTCGTCGCCGGACGATTCATCGTTGATGTCGCGAATGCCTTCGAGTTCACGGTTGTTGACCAGCTCGGCAATCTTGCGAGCGACGGCACCAGCCGAGACCTGATAGGGCAGTTCGGTGACGACGATCGACTGGGTCTGGCCCTTCTCCTCGATCTCGACCTTCGCCCGCATCTTCACCGAACCCCGCCCGGTGCGATACGCGGATTCGATCCCGACCCGACCGAGGATCTGCCCGCCCGTCGGGAAGTCAGGACCTCGCACGAACTCCATCAGGTCATCGACCGTGGCGTCGGGATTCCGCAGCAAGTGCACCACCGCTGCGCAGACCTCGTCGAGGTTGTGCGGCGGAATATTGGTGGCCATGCCGACGGCAATGCCCTGCACCCCGTTGACCAGCAGGTTGGGGAAGCGAGCCGGCAGAACCGTCGGCTCCTGGAATTCGGCCGAATAGTTGTCGGCGAAGTCGACGGTGTCCTCATCGATGTCGGCGAGCATCTGCATCGCTAGCGGGCTGAGCCGGCATTCGGTGTATCGGTCGGCGGCAGGAGGATCCTCGGGCGAGCCGTAGTTGCCGTGGAAGGCGATCAACGGGTGACGCAACGAGAACGGCTGTGCCATTCGCGCCAGCGCGTCGTAGATCGCCGAGGTGCCGTGCGGATGGAAACGAGCGGCGACATCGCCCGAGACGCGGGCGCACTTCACAAAGTTGCGATCCGGCCGGAATCCCTGGTCGAACATTCCCCAGAGGATCCGACGGTGAACAGGCTTGAGGCCGTCGCGCACGTCCGGAAGTGCACGGCTGATGATGACCGACATCGCATAGTCGAGGAAGGAGGACTCCATTTCCTCCTGAATCTCGATGACCGTGATGTCATCGGGTTCGTCGGTGTCGTTGTCGATGTCGGTGGGTGGCACGTCGCTCATGATTCAGCCCCTCAGAAGTCCAGGTTCCGGACTTCGCGTGCGTTGGTGACGATGAAGTTCTTGCGCTGTTCGACGTCGTCACCCATGAGGATCGACATGACCTCATCAGCGATTGCCGCCTGTTCGACCGAGACCTGCAGCAGGGATCGGCTGGCGACGTCCATCGTCGTGTCGCGCAATTCGTCCCAGTCCATCTCACCGAGACCCTTCAACCGCTGGAAATCCTTGGTGTAGTTGGGGCGTTCGGCCATAAAGGCGTCCTTTGCCGCATCGTCTTTCAGGTACACCGTCTCCTTGGTGGAGACCTTCGTGCTGTAGAGCGGCGGTTGGGCGATGTAGACATAGCCGGCTTCGACCAACGGGCGCATCTGCCGGAAGAAGAAGGTCAGCAGCAGTGTGCGGATGTGGCTGCCGTCGACATCGGCGTCGGCCAGCAGGATCACCTTGTGATAGCGGGCTTGGGTGACATCGAAGTCGTCGGCGAATCCGGCGCCGATCGCGGTGATCAACGATTGGACCTCGTTGTTCTTCAGCATCTTGTCGACGCGGGCCCGCTCGACGTTCAGGATCTTGCCTCGGATCGGCAGAATCGCCTGGGTCTCGGGGTCACGGGCCCGAACCGCCGAACCCCCCGCAGAGTCACCCTCGACGATGAAGAGTTCACGACGTTCGGGCTCCTTCGCGGAGCAGTCCTTGAGCTTGTCGGGCATGCCGGCCCCGTCGAGCAACGACTTCGAGCGAATCGCCTTGCGGGCGTCAGCCGCCGCGACACGAGCTCGGGCGGCGTTGGTGGCTTTGGTGATGATGGCCTTGCCCTCAGCCGGGTGCTCTTCGAGCCACTCAGCCATCTTTTCGTTGGTGACCTTCTCGACCAGCGAACGCATCGAAACATTGCCGAGCTTCGACTTGGTCTGACCTTCGAACTGTGGCTCGCCGATGCGAGCGGAGATGATCGCCGTGAGGCCTTCACGGATGTCCTCGCCTGTGAGGTTGTCGTCCTTTTCCTTCAGCAGGCCTTTGTCGCGTGCGTAGTTGTTGACCGTACGGGTCACCGCAGTGCGGAAGCCCTGCTCGTGCATGCCGCCTTCAAGGGTGGAGATGCCGTTGGCGAAGCTGTGCAGACCATCGGAGTTGAAACCGGTGTTCCACTGGAACGCGATCTCGACCTCGTGTGGGTTGTCGTCGATGGTCTCGGCACCCGCGAAGTACCCGACTGCCTGGAACAAGGCCTCTTTGGAGGAGTTCACATGGATGACGAAATCCATGATCCCGCCGTCGTACTTGAAGCTGAACCACCCATCAGGATCGTCGGTCTCGACGGTCGCATTAGGACGTTGGTCGCGAACACGGATCTCGAGACCGCGGTTGAGAAACGCCATCATCTGGAAGCGTTCCTGCAGGGTCTGAAAGCGGTAGTCGGTCTCGTCGAAGATCGAACCGTCGGGCCAGAACCGAACTGTGGTGCCGGTGCGAGATGCGCCGTCAGCGTCGGTCGGTGCATCGCCGATGACGGCGAGGCGATCCTTGAGTTCGCCGCCATCACCGAACGCCATGGCATGGCGTTTGCCGTCACGGTCGATCTCGACCTCGACTCGTGCCGAGAGCGCGTTGACCACCGAGATACCCACGCCGTGGAGGCCGCCGGACACCTTGTACCCGTCGCCACCGAACTTGCCGCCGGCGTGCAGCACGGTGAGCACGACCTCGGCAGCGGTGAGGTCTTCATACTTGGGGTGCTTTCCGACCGGAATACCACGGCCGTCGTCGCGAACCTCGATGCCGCCGTCGGGAAGAATCGAGACGTCGATACGGCTGCAGTGGCCGGCCATCGCCTCGTCGACGGAGTTGTCGACAACTTCCCAGACAAGGTGGTGCAGACCCGTCGGGCCAGTCGAGCCGATGTACATACCCGGGCGTTTGCGGACGGCTTCGAGGCCTTCGAGAACGGTGATGTCCTGCGCGCCGTACGACGACGGTTCGGTGGTGGTCAAAGGAGACTCCTGACTGGCCGCGGACGAAGCGTCCTCAGACGGTGTCGCGGGGGTGTTCAGCTCGCCGTCACCGCTCACTCCGACCCTCCGAAATCCCTGTCGTGGCGAGCGAGATCCAGGGTTTTCGCGTTGCTTGAGGCGATCACATCGCGCTGGTCGATAGGGCTGAACACGGTCCCCTCATCTTACCAGTTACACGCGTGTGATTTGTGGCAGTCAGACCCCTCAGGAACTCCTCGAAACGCGCACGTGAAGGCGGCGGATTCGATCGGTTCCGGTTGCTTCCGCGAGACGAGCCACCACCTCGCGTTCAAGCCACCGGAACTCTGCCGCCCAGGTCGGATCATCGGCTGTGACGGTCAACAAATCACCGTCGATCGAACCGGGTTTGGTGTGCTCTGCGAGGTCGGGACCGACGATCGATGACCAGGCGCGAAAGATGATGTCGAGGACGTCGACCGAGGGTGCGTTGAGGTTGCCGAGCAGCTTCTCCAGGCTTGCGTCGATCCGTTGTGGTCCCCGGTTCGTGTTCACGGTGCTTCCAGCGTCAGTGTGCTGTCGTGCACCCGGATCACGTGATCAGGGCGGGCCGCGGAGGGTAGGCCGGTCGCCGTCGTGAGGATCCGCTGCCCCCCCGGCAGCGCCTCGAGCAGCGCAGCCGCGCGATTTGGGTCGAGCTCGGAAAAGACATCGTCGAGCAACAGGACCGGTTCCGCCACACCGATGGCGCGGATCACACCATCGGCCGCGAGGCGAAGGGCAAGTGCGAGGGAGCGTTGCTCGCCCTGTGACGCGTGCGTTCGCGCCGGTGCCCCTGCAATCGTCACATGAATCTCGTCACGATGCGGGCCGACGGTGGTGACGCCGCGGCGAACATCGAGATCTCGACTGGTGAGCAGCGCCTCGGCCAATGGACCGCTCCACGACGACTCGTAGTGGCATTCGACCATCGCCGCTTGCTGTGCGACGGCGTCGTAAGCCGTCGCGAGGATCGGTGCCATGTCATCGAGGATTGCCCGACGAGCAGCGCGCAACCGCTCCCCGACATCGGCGAGCTTCGCATCCCACACCTCGAGCGTGAACTCGGCATCGGCGTCAAGTCGGCCGTGCGCACTTCGCAGCAATGCGTTGCGCTGCTTGAGCACCCGCTCCACCTCGCCACGAAGTGCCGTATCACGAGGGTGGCGAGCTGCGACGGCGGCATCGATCCAGCCGCGACGCAACGACGGGCCGCCCTTGATCAATTCGAGATCGTCAGGAGAGAACACGGTGACCTGGACGACACCCAGGAGATCACTCGCCCGGTTCACCCGCTGGCGATTGATCTGGATCCGGTTGCGTCCCACCCTTGGGATCTCGATCTCGACGAGCTGCTCTCGGCCGTCATCGGCCTCGATCGTCGAGCGGATCACCGCAGCCTCGGCACCAAGTCGGACCAGGGCGTCATCGGGAGCACCCCGAAAAGAGCCGGCGCCGGACATCCACGCGATGGACTCGATGAGATTCGTCTTGCCGTGGCCGTTCTCCCCGACAACCGCGGTCAGGCCGTCGCCAAACGACACCTCGACACTTCGATACGAACGCCAGTCGGTGAGCGACAGGCTTCGGATCTTCACGCGTCGGTCAGCTCACGCGTACCGGCATCAGCAGGTACAAGAAGTTGGGATCATCAGACGACTTGAGCAACGCCGGCTTCAACTCGTCGACCGTCTCGAGAATGATCTCGTCGCCGGGAGCGACCTCGATCCCGTCGATCAGGTACTCCGGGTTGAAGGCAACCGTGAGATCGTCACCGTTGTACGACGCTTCGACTGCCTCGTGAGCCTGGCCGACGTCCTGCGTTACCGCCACAAGTTCCAGACCTTCGGACGACATCGCCAGACGAACCGGTGTCGATTCCTGCGCCAGGAGACGAACGCGGCGGACAGCATCGAGCAGGGTCTCCCGGTCAACCGTGAGAGCGTTGGGATGGTTACTCGGGATCAACCCGCGGTAGTTCGGGAAATCACCTTCGATCAACCGGGTTGTGACCTTGACCGGGCCGACTTCGAACCCAGCGTCGCGCTCGCCGAGACGAAGCGTGATCTCGTCGGCATCCCCGACCACACGCGACAGCTCCTTGAGTGCACGACTTGGCACGAGCACCTTCTGGCCCTCGCCGAGAATTGTCGTGCCCGCCAGGTCACGCACCGACAGACGGTACGAGTCGGTGGACACAAGACGAAGGCCGTCTTCCTCGGCCGCCATGAGCACACCGGTGAGAATCGGGCGAGCGTCATCGCTCGACGCAGCCTTCTCGACCTGATCGATCGCCGCTCGGAAAGCGGACGCGTCGAGCGTGACCGCGTTGCCGTCGGCAGACGACAATTCCGGGAACTCGTCGGCAGGAATCACCCGGATCGAGAACTCCGAGGGTGCCGAGACAATGCGGGCGTCCTCGTCCTCGATGGCGATGTCGACGGCGCCTGGGCGAAGCGAGCGAGCCACATCGGAGATGAGCTTCGATGGGAGGACGGCGACACCGTCCTCACCGCCGGCTACTTCGACCTCAACCGTGATCGTCAGATCCAGGTCGCTTCCGGTCACGGTGAGGCGATCGCCGACCAACTCCATCCGCACGCCGGCGAGCACTGGAAGGGCGCCCCCGCGGGTGGTGACCGCTCGACCGGCGGCGCTGAGTGCTTCGACGAGCGTGTCGCGTTCGCAGCGGAACTTCATGCTCATGGTGTTACGACTTCTCCGAGTTGATTGAGATCCAGATAGTAGAGGTACATAGGGCCTGTGGATTGTGGATGACACAGATTCTTCGTTGCGGTGACGCGGATATTGCTTCCCCACCGCGTCCCCGGCTGTCCACACGCATGTCGGTGACCGGCCTCAACGCGGTGGACAAACCCACTGTCATCCCCGCGGTGTCCACCACTGATGGACATGCTGTACCCAGCATGATCCTCAGGAGGGGGCGTTGAGCCGTTGCTGCAGCTCAGTGACCCGGTCGAAGATTTGCTGACGTTCCCCCATCCGACCCTCGATCTTGCGGCAGGCGTGCATGACGGTGGTGTGGTCACGAGCGCCGAACTCCTTCCCGATGTCAGGGAATGAGAGATCGGTCATGTTCCGGGTGACGTACATCGCAACCTGGCGAGCATCGACGAGCGGCCGGCGACGGCTACCGCCGATGATCTGTTCGACCTCGAAGCCGAACATCTCCGCGGTCATCTCGATGATGCGCTTGGCCGTGACCGGCTTCTTCTGGTTGTTGGTGATGAGGTCGCCGAGTACGAGCGAGGCGAGATCGACGGTGAGTGGTTGTTGCGTCAGGTTGGCGTAGGCCGTGACCTTGATGAGTGCACCTTCGAGTTCACGGATCGATTCAGTGATGTTCTCGGCGATGAACAACAGGACGTCGTGGGGGATCTCGATCGTCTTCGACTCGGCCTTCTTCGACAGGATCGCGATACGGGTCTCGAGGTCCGGGCGTTGGATGTCGGTGATGAGACCCCACTTGAAACGGCTCCGAAGCCGATCCTCGAGCGTGGGCATTGCGTCCGGGGTGCGGTCCGACGAGAGCACGATCTGCTTGTCGTTCTGGTGGAGTTCGTTGAAGGTGTGGAAGAACTCCTCCTGGAGACCGTCCTTGCCTTCCATAAACTGAATGTCGTCGATCAAGAGCACATCGATGTCGCGGTAGCGACGTTTGAACTCCGGAAGGGCGTTGGTGCGGATCGCCTCAACGAACTCGTTTAGGAATGTTTCCGTCGAGACGTACCGGACGCGGTACGTCGGGTAATGGCTTGCCACATAGTGGGCGATTCCTCGGAGAAGGTGCGTCTTGCCGAGGCCGGAATCACCGTGGATGAACAGGGGGTTGTAGCTCGCTGCCGGCGTCTCGGCGACGGACAGTGCGGCAGCGTGGGCAAAGCGGTTCGACGGGCCGATGACGAAATGTTCGAAGGTGAATTTCTCGTCGCGTCCTGCCGGCGCCGAGTTGGTGGTGGCTGGAGCCGTGAGCCCGAGATCGGCGTTCGGGAGCTCGATCTCGAGAGTGTCATCGGTCGACCAATCGGTGTCGATCTCGACTCGAACGGAGACGTCGTGCGCAGCCGTCTCGTCGATCGCGTCCTGCACGAGACCGAGGTAGCGGCCCTCGATGCGTTCTTTCTGCAGCCCGTTCGGGACAACCAGGACGAGCTCTCCTTCGTCGAAGGCCACCGCCTTCGCCCCACTGAAGGTAGTTCGCCACACGGCGTCACTTACCTGCGCCCGAATGCTGGCCGCACAGTTGTTCCACAGACCGTCAGCGTCCCCAAGATCACCCACGCTCTTCACTTCCTCTCCACAGTGTCGTCCACAGGTGTGGATGACGCATCACGTTCAGGGCGCGAACAACAAGCGTTCGTGGAGTGGTTAAGGCCCCCCGAAGACCCGCAGCCCGTGCGCAGGCGCCGAACATATCAACAAGGCAACGGGGCGCAAGTTGGGATTGTCGAATACCTCGAAACCCCAGGTCAGAGGGGGTTTTAGGCCACCAAGTGACATTGATGAAAGATGAAATGACATGAATGTCATTTCACGACCACGTCGTTCGTCGGCGACTCGGCAGCGGTTGTATCACATGCCCCACTCCATTCGGGCGTTGTCGCGCGGTTCTGCATGCCATAGATTTGATGGGTTGACACCTCAGGTTTGTCATCAAGAACAAGCCACCCCTGTCGATCCACACCTCGATCGACAGCAGACGAAGGACTCCGCAGATGAAGCGTCCCTATCAGCCCAATGTTCGCAAACGTGCCAAGAAGCACGGGTTCCGGTCACGGATGAGCACACGAGGCGGCCGTGCCGTCCTCCGTTCTCGTCGTCAGAAGGGCCGCGCCCGTTTGTCGGCGTGATCGAACGGCTTGCCGGCCACCGTGCGTTCGCCCGGCTCCGGGCGGAGGGCACGCGACGAGGCCGGGGGCCGATCCGACTGGTCGTCCGACCTGACACCACCCACCGACCACGCTTCGCGTTCGCAATCCCACGCACAGTGGGAACTGCGGTTGTCAGGAATCGAACGAAACGTCGCCTCCGTGCGGTTCTTATCGACCTGGATGGGACACCACCGGGCCTTCCCGGAGGTGACCACCTGATCCGGGTCACCGCACCGATCGACGACTGGTCACATGCGACACTGCACACCACGATGGCAATGCTTCTCCTCCCCGATCCGAGCGCTCTCGACGGAGATCGTCGATGAGCCCGGTCGCGCGTCTGTTGCGTGCTGGTGTGCGGATGTATCAGCGTTTCGCTGACGGCCGGCCGTCGCCGTGCCGGTACACCCCGTCGTGTTCCCTCTACGCCGTTGAAGCGCTCGAGCTCCACGGCGCCGTCCGAGGTGGCTGGTACGCCACCCGCCGCCTGTGCCGGTGTCACCCGTGGAGCAGCCACGGCTATGACCCGGTCCCACCCGCCCAGGAGCCCTCATGTTCGACCTGATCGCCCAGGTCCTCGCCTTCTTCTACTCGCTGGCCCCGTCCTACGGCGTCGCGATCGTCCTGCTCACGTTGGCCGTGATGATCGTCGTCACCCCGTTGACGCTCAAGAGCACGCGCTCGATGCTGCAGATGCAGCGCCTGCAACCTGAGCTCAAAGCGATCCAGACGCGGTACAAGGACGATCGCCAGAAGATGAACGAGGAGTTGATGGCGTTCTACCAGGAGAACGGCATCAACCCCTTGGGTGGCTGTCTGCCGCTCCTCGTACAGTTGCCCGTCTTCCTCGTCCTGTTCCGGGTCGTCCAAGGCATCACCCGTCACGCCACCGACGCCGGACTTGCCGGGGGGTGGGCCGCCGGAAGCGCATCGTCGGGTCGCACCGACGTGGTGCAACTCAATGATGATGATCTCGTCTTCGACCCCGAGAACCTGCCGGTCGAGAGCGACATGTACCAGGATCTCATCCAGACCAACGAGATGAACTTCCTGGGGATGGATCTCTCCAAGACCGCCCTCGATGTGGTCGGGGAGAACTTCCTGGGGGCACTCCCCTACTTCGCCCTGATCGTCGTCGTCCTCGTTTCGAGCCTCGTTCAGCAAAAGCAGATCCGGGGCCGCAATACTGGCGCTCAGATCAATCCTCAGCAGGAAATGATCATGCGCATCTTGCCGTGGATGCTGCCGGTGTTCTCGTTCACGATGCCTGCCGCCCTTGTCGTCTACTTCGTGATCTCGAACCTGTACCGCATCGGTCAGCAGGGCTACATCACCCGATCGCTGTACAGCGGTGAAGAGAGCCTCGGCGCGCAGGCCCGCCGTTCGCGAGAGGAAGCGCAAGCCAAGGAAAACGCAGGTGGCGGACGGAAGCAAGCCGGTGGACGAACCACGCCGAAGAAGGGTGAGCCGACACCGAAGCGCGCCGATGCCAAGGCGGCGACGAAACAGAAGAGTTCTCGGGGGAGTGGCGCCGGCCGAACCGGCAAGGCGCCCACTCGCCAGCGATCCGGTGGCCGAACCACTGATCCCGGCGCACCCCAGCACAAGAAGCGCAAGCGCTGAGCCTCCTGGCCCGCTGCGCGCCAACGGAAAGAAAGGGTGATCCCTCATGGAATGGGTGGAAACTACCGGTAAGACCGTTCACGATGCCAAGGAAACGGCGCTCGACGCCCTTGGTGTGGACACTGATGACGCTGAATTCGAGATCATCAACGACGCTCGGACCGGCCTGTTCGGCCGGGTAAAGGAAGAAGCTCGGGTTCGTGCCCGCGTTCGTCCAACGACACCACGTGCCAAGGATGACCGTCGCCGTCGCCGTCGTGGCGGAAAGAGCCGTGGTGGCCAGGGTGAGGGTGGTCAACGGACGTCGAACGGAAAGAACCGGGGTGGACAGAAGGCCGAAAACGGGGGAGAGTCGAGGGGTTCGTCCCGAGGCGCGAAGCCCAAGCAAGGCAACGACCACGAGAAGAACACCAACAAGGGAAAGCAGAAGAACGTGAGCGACGAGCCCACCATGCCACTCGAGGAGCAGGCCGACATCGCTGAGGCGTTCGTTGCTGACCTGGCCAAGAACTTCGGTACCACCGTGACCTTCGATCGTGAGCAGGTTGCGGACGACGAAATCCGTGTGACGGTCAATGGCGAGAACATCGGCCGCATGATCGGCCAGCGAGGCACGACCGCCGGCGCCATCGACGAACTCGTCCGTACGGTGCTTCAGCGCCATGCTGGCAGTGGGCGTGGTGGACGCATTCGGGTCGATATGGGCGGTGTACGTGCTCGTCGGGCGGAAGCTCTTGCGGCCTTTGTTCGTGAACAAGCGGCCGCTGTCCGTGAATCAGGGGTGTCCCGTGCGCTTGAGCCCATGGGTGGTGCCGACCGAAAGGTCGTGCACGACACCATCTCTGACGAGGCTGGCGTCGATACGGCTTCCGAAGGCGAGGATCCCAACCGTCGGGTGATCATCGTCCCTGCTGGGGATGCTGACTGACGATCAACTGGCCTCGCTTGACGAGGCCTGGACGCCTGCCCGTGCGGCGGGCGTCATTGGTACGGCGCCCGTTGAGGCGCTTGTCGAACACACGGTCTGGTTTGCCCGGGCCGTGTGTTCGTCGTTTTCGGCATCCTTTGATGAGTTCCACGGCCGCATCGTCGATGTGGGAACTGGCGCGGGGCTTCCTGGAGTGATTCTGGCGGCGCTCCTCCCCCATGCGGAACTTCGTCTCGTGGACGCCTCTGAACGGCGCCTTGACCACGCCCGTCGTGCGTCACGCGCACTCGGCGTTGGAGATCGGGTGGAGATTGCGCATGGACGAGGTGACGAATTGGCGCATGATGCCGCATGGCGTGGCACCCACGATGTGGCGGTGGCCCGACTCCTGGGAGATCCAGCCGAGACCATCGAACAGTTGGCGCCACTCGTTCGGCCGGGCGGAGTGATTACGATCGCTGCCGCTGAGTCGGCGACGGATCGGTGGGATGCGCTGCCGGTCACAGAACTTCCCACCTCGTCGGTTTCCTGGGCAGACTCCCCTGTCGGCCTTTTCGCGTCGGTCAGCGTCCTGGCCCCCATGCCGTCGTCGTTTCCGCGCCGTGAGCGAAAGCGCCGCCAGTCCCCCCTCTTCTGACTCGATGTTCCACGTGGACCACGGCTGCGTGCGTCCGGCTGGATTCATGTTTCACGTGAAACACTCGACCATCAATCCAGGAACACCCCAGGGACGGGCGGGCCAACCCGGCTGAGAGTGTTCCACGTGAAACACCGCCACGTTGGCGCGAATTGGTGGGGGAGGGTCCTTGCGACGCACGGCAGGCTCCGCGAGGATGACAGCCGTCGTTCGGAAGGAGATCCCGATGTTACGACGGTCTGCGAAGACGCAAGAGCCTGCTCCGCCACCCGGTCCCCGAGTTTTCGCGGTTGCCAATCAAAAGGGTGGTGTCGGGAAGACGACCACGACCGTCAATCTCGGCGCGTGCTTTGCCGAGTTGGGGCGTCGGGTTCTGATTATCGACCTCGATCCACAGGCCAACGCCAGCACCGGGCTCGGCTTGAACCCACGCCAACTCGACCACTCGCTGTACGACGTTCTCTTGCAGGACGTTCCGCTGGAAGACGCAATCGAACCGGTCTCGGTCAAGAACTTGTTTGTCGCGCCAGCGAGCCTTGACCTTGCGGGCGCGGAGATCGAACTCGTGCCGGCCATGAACCGTGAGCGGAAGCTCAAGGATGCCATCGAGTCCGTGAGTGAGGACTACGACATTGTCCTTATCGATTGTCCCCCATCGCTTGGCTTGTTGACGATCAACGGGCTGACTGCTGCGACCGAGGTACTCGTACCGATTCAGACCGAGTACTACGCACTCGAGGGCCTTGGACAATTGATTCGCAATGTCGATCTCGTCACTCGCAACCTGAATCCGACCTTGGAGTTGAGCACGATCGTCCTCGTCATGTTCGACGCCCGAACGAAGCTGTCGGGCCAGGTGGCCGACGAGGTTCGGGAACACTTTGGCGACAAGGTCATGAAGCATGTGATCCCTCGCACGGTTCGGCTGAGTGAGGCGCCGAGCTTCGGCCAGCCGATCACCACGTTCGATCCAGAATCCCGGGGCGCGATCGCCTACCGGACACTTGCAAAGGAGATTCTCGGTGAGTCCGACGAGGCGTAGCGGCTTGGGCAAGGGCCTGAGTTCACTCATCCCGGCTGACGTTGAGACCGACGGCAGCACGTTCCGTGAGATCAATGTCGACGCGGTGGTTCCCAACCGGTATCAGCCACGTGATCACTTCGATGAAGAGACCTTGTCCTCATTGGCTGACTCGATCGCCGAGGTCGGGGTCATCCAACCGATCGTGGTGCGGGCAACCGACGAGGGGTATGAACTCATCGCAGGGGAGCGGCGCTGGCGAGCGGCTCGTCGGGCCAATCTGCCGTCGATTCCGGCGATCATTCGAGATTCCGATGATCTTGGATCGCTCGAAACCGCGGTTGTCGAGAACCTTCATCGCCAGGACCTCAACGCACTCGAGGAGGCGGCGGCGTACCAGCAACTCATCGAGGACTTCAATTTCACCCAGGAGCAAGTCGCGACCCGGGTCGGTCGGTCTCGCTCGGCGGTTGCGAACACGATCCGGTTGCTCCAACTGCCGGGCGCTGTGCAGCGACTCGTCATCGAAGGTCAGCTCAGTGCCGGCCATGCGCGGGCCCTCCTAGTAGCGGCCGATCTGGCCGAGCAGGAGCGAGTCGCGCAACGCATCGTCCGTGACCGTCTGACGGTTCGCGAGACCGAGGAGTTGCTTCGCGGTGAGGACGCCGGCGAGGCAGATGATGATGACGCCGACACCGACACTGGTGCAGGAAAGACAAAACCGTCCAGCAAGACGGCCGGTGAGACCAAGGACGCCGGTGTTCTCGAACTCGAAGAACTCTTGGCGACACGACTGGAGACACGCGTCAAGGTCCAGTTGGGGAAAGGTCCAGGCCGCCTGGTGATCGATTTCGCCGATCTCTCCGACCTCGAGCGGATCTACCGCGTGATTACGCCGCCTGGAACCACCAGCTGACGACAAAGTGTGACATTTGTCACACTCGCTACCTGTGGATATCTCTGGGGAAGCACCACGGACATCCTCTGGATGACCCTGGGGATACCGGTGGACGATGCTCAGTCGGCTCGAAGGACCGGCCGGTCGCACCAGCGGGCGAGTGCGTCGCGCAATGACAACGCCAGTGCTGGTGCCCGCTCGACGACACGAGCGGGGTCGCCGACGCGGCACCACACGGCCGGCATGCGTGTCTCGCGCAGAATCGGGATCCGCATACCGACGGCCGGGTGGGGCGCATCGAGAGGCCCGACGATCGCGTGACTGGCGTGCTCGGCCAGACCTCGACCACCGGCCGAGACGAAGCCCTCGGTCTGGAAGTACGCGACTGAGAGGTCCTCGGTTGCGAGCGTGACGCCGAGGTACACCGCCCCGTCCCACTCGTTGGCTGTTTTGGCGTGTGCCGAGAGATCGGGCTGATGAAGTGTCAGCACCTCCGCACCGTCGGCACGAAGACGACGGGCCAAGGTGTCGATGAGTGCGGCGACGCCACCCGTTTCACCGACGACGATGCGACGGCCTTGGAGGCCTTGCTGACTGCGAAGACGCTCGGTCTCGCGAACTTCGGCGATGGTCTTCTCTCCCGAGCGTCGGCCGGCAAGGCGTCCGAGCGCCATCACGGTGTCGGGGCCGACGACACCATCAGGGGTCAGGCCCTGGTTGGCCTGGAAGTTCCGAACCGCCGACTCGGTATCCGGCCCGAAGATGCCGTCGACATAGCCGGCGTCGAAGCCGAGGCTTCCGAGTCGTTGCTGCAGATCGGTGATGTCGTCGCCGCGGGTCATGGGGGAGCGCAGGTAGAGCATGCGATCGCCAAGCCGGAAGTCGGCCTCGATCAGTGCTGCCCAGGTGTGGGCACCGCATTCGCCGTCCTCCATGAGACGGCGTGTGGCTTGAAAAGCCCGAACGGCGGCCACCGTGTCAGCGTCGTAGATCCCGGGGTCGCTGGTCGCTGGAAAGCCGGCCGCAGCGAGGCGGCGGTGGAGGTCACGGACAGCGCCTCCTTCATCGCCCGCACACAGCGGTAGCCCCTGATCGGTCATCGTCCCGAGGCTATCGGCCTTCGGCGCACCCGACCGGAAGTGCAAAATCGAAACAGCCGACCCGGTGGGCCGGCTGTTTCGTGAAGATCGGATCGGAGAGGGTGTTCCGGTTGGAACCCCGGAATCGGGATCAGATGAACTCGGCGATGTCGTCGAGGAGAGCTTGCTTGGGCTTGGCGCCGACAATGCGCTTCACTGGTTCGCCGTCCTTGAACAGGATCAATGTCGGGATCGACATGACCTCGAAGCGTCGGGCGATATCGCCAGCTTCGTCGACGTTGAGCTTTGCGACCTGCAGGGCCTCACCCTGCTCATCGGCGATCTCTTCGAGGATCGGGGCGATCATCTTGCACGGCCCACACCATTCGGCCCAGAAGTCGACGAGGACGGGGGCGCCATCGCTGGCGACGGTTTCGTCGAAGGTGCTGTCGGAGAGGGTGGTGACGGCTCCTGCCATGGCGGAGCTCCTTTCATTCGCAGCGCCGAGGCACTGGTGGTTCCGGTGCCGACGTTGCCGCCGGCGTCCACCGGAGAGAACCCGTTGCGATCGCTCGCTATTCCCGGGACCGGTGTGGGGCAGGGTCAGGCGTCGTGGAGCGCCTCGAGGTAGCGCTCGGCTTCGAGTGCACCCTGGCAGCCTGACCCGGCGGCGGTAATCGCCTGTCGGTAGTAGTCGTCGGTGACATCGCCGACGGCGAAGACGCCGGCGACGTCGGTGGCGGTGCGTCCGGGAACGGTCTCCAGGTAGCCGTTCTCCTTCATGGCCAGTTGCCCCTTGTACAGGTCGGTCCCGGGACGGTGACCGATGGCGATGAACATGCCTGTCACGGGAAGTTCGGAGGTTTCGCCCGTCTTGACGTTTTCGACCTTCACCCCGGCAAGCGACTGGTCACCGAGATATTCCGTGACGACCGTGTCCCACAGGAACTCGATCTTCGGGTTGTTGAACGCTCGGTCCTGCATGATCTTCGATGCCCGCAGCTCATCGCGGCGGTGGATGATCGTGACCTTCTCCGCAAAGCGGCTGAGAAAGTTCGCTTCCTCGAGTGCGGAATCGCCGCCGCCGACCACGGCAATGTGGTGATCACGGAAGAAGAAGCCGTCGCAGGTGGCACAGGTCGACAGACCGTGACCGATGAGTTCGGTCTCACGATCGAGGCCCAGCATGATCGACTGCGCACCGGTGGCGATGATGAGGGAATGGGCCCGATAGGTCGGTTCGGCCGAATCGGGATCGCCGACCCACACGCCGTAGGGCGCAGCGGAAAGGTCGACCCGGCTGACCTTCACGGTCTGGATCTCCGCCCCGAAGCGCTCGGCCTGCATGCGGAAGTTCATCATGAGCTCGGGACCCATGATCCCCTCGGGGAACCCTGGGAAGTTCTCGACGTCGGTGGTGAGCATCAGCTGCCCGCCGGGCTGATCGCTGGTCGAGCTGGGCTCACCCTCGAGCACGAGCGGGGCAAGGTTCGCGCGAGCGGTGTAGATCGCCGCGGTGAGGCCGGCGGGGCCGGAGCCGATGATGATGACGTCGCGTACGTCGGACATGGATTGCCTTTCGAGAGCGTTCGCTCCGGTGCATTGCGGGCTGCCGGGGGACCGTAGTGGCAACCTCAGGACGGGTCAGGAATCTTCAGGGTGGACCAGCTCAGCTGAAAAGGCCGTAGCAGACGACCACGACGATGATGACCAGATCCAAGATCGCGGCACCGAGCAGTGGCCGCGAGCTGGAACGACGCGACAGCCAGGCACCGAGACCGAGAATCGACAGCAGGCTGCCGGCGAAGAGGTGGGCAGCCCAGGTGGCATCACCGACGCCGGCGCCGATCGGCAGGTACGCATCGGCCATGCGAACCACGGCGACCAAGAAGATGGTGGCTGCCGCAATACCGAGCACGGCGATGACGAGCCCGAAGACGACAGCTCGCAGGACGGTGACGGCACGGTCTGTGGTCTGTGCCTTGACCTTGTCGATCACGTCGATGACGCGGTCGGTCTGCTTCGCTGCCCAGTCCGGCTCGGTCTCCTGCTCGGTCGTCATGGACGCCGAGCCTATCGCCTCCCGGCTAGGGCGATTCTGGTGAGACCACCGAGCTCGCGGCGCAGTCGTCGATCGGGTGCACGATGATGATGCGGCCACTTGGCTCCGTGCCGGTGATCGCATCGAGTGCGACGAGCACGGTGACGCGTTCGGCGTCGATTTCCACGATGGTCGACTCGACGCTGACGGTTGTGTCGCCCTGGACGTCGGTGATCAGTCGGATCGCTTCAGGACAGATTCCATCAAAGGGGTCGCTGCGGCGGGGGGTAGCGATCACGTCGGCGTAGGCCGTGTCGACGAGATCGACGATGTCGCCGACCGTCTCGACCGGCGCCAGCTCGTCCGGCAGGACGTCGACACTCGGCCCCTCCATCGTTGCCTCATCACTGCCGCTGGACTCGGGTGCGATGTCGTCGCCGAACTCCTCGCCAGCCCAGTCGTCGGTCGCGGCGGCAGCTGACTCGGCCATGTCTGCCGCCTCCTCGGTCGCCATGTCGTCGGCGAACATCTCCAGTGCCTCGTCGGCCGCAGCGTCGCTGTCGCCGGCGCTGTCGGCGGATTCTGTGGCGACGTCGCCCTGATCGTCGTCATCGAGATCCACTCGTTGGATCGCCGTGAACGCAACGGCGAGGAGCACAACGGCTGCCGCTACGGCGACGAACCGGTTGCGTCGCTCGATCGTGCGGGCCCGGACTGCCGACAGATCGGTGACCCCGGCTGACGTTGAGCTTGCCTCGACTGCGATGGCGCGCCGCTGGTCGAGGTCGATCATCGGAATGTCGACCGGGCCGGCGACGGCCTCGATTGCCGACCGCATTGCGTCGGCACGTGCCAGGAGTTCTGGATCCGATTCGACGCGCGCGGCCTCCTCGGCGGTGACCTCGGCATCGAGGTACCGGCTCACGAGTTCGTCGAGCGCGTCGGTGTTGTCGTTCATGTCATGTCCTCTGACGTTCGTCAGGGGGGCTGTGGTTCCCGGCGATGATGTCGGCAAGCCGACCGCGCCCACGAGCGATGCGACTCCGCACTGTTCCGGGTGCGAGGTCGAGCACCTCGGCGATCTCGGCGTAGTCGAGCCCGGCGAGATCTCGGAGTACGACCGGTGCCTTGAATTCCTCGGGGAGTTGCGCAAGCGCATCGTCGATATCGATGCGGGCGGTGACGGCGTCGCCGGGATCGAGCGACGGGCGACGGCCGAGGGCCTCATCTGCGACACCCTCGTGATCAGGGAGGCCGGGTTGCGGGCGGCGACTCCGCCGACGGAGCTCGTCGAGGCAGGCGTTGGTGGCGACCCGGTACGACCAGGTCGTGAACGCCGCGCGGCCGTCGAAGCGTTCGAGTCCCTTGACGATGGCGATCAACGCCTCCTGGGTGGCGTCGAGCGCGTCGGCGTCGTTTCCTGCGAACCGGCGACAGATCGCATAGATGCGGGCCTGATGCTTCTGCAAAAGGGCATCAAGAGCGCGGCGATCGCCGCGCTGCGCGGCGGTGATCAGCCGGAGATCGTCGGGATCGGGTGCGATGCCGCGACGCTAGCGGCGCAACTATTCCGGAACGGTGAACGCGTAACCGACGACACGAGGACCACCGTGGGTGCCGACCACCGGCCCGATGACCTCGGTGCGAGCATTGCTGACGTCGGCGACCTCGCTGATGAGCGCAACGAAGTCGTCGATATCGGGCGCTTCGCCGTGCATGATCGCCAGATTCTCGATCTCGCCGAACTCCGCAAGCTTGTCGCGTAACCAGATCATCGACTTCTTGCGGGTGCGCTGTTTGCCGGCTTCCTCCACCTCACCGGTGGAGATGTCGATGAGCGGTTTGATCGAGAGCATTGAGCCGAGCAGCGCCTGGGCGCCGCCGATGCGACCGCCCTTCTGAAGATTCTCGAGGGTGTCGAGTGCGCCGAAGACATGGGTGCGGGCCGACATCGACTCAGCGATAGCCACGACCTCGTCGGCCGACGCACCGTTTTTGGCGGCCTCGGCGGCTGCGATCACGATCGAGCCCAGACCGACGGTGATCGATGTGGAGTCGACGATGCGAATGTCGGCATCCATCGAATCGGCAGCGGTGATCGCCGACTGCATCGTGGCCGACAGGGCGGCGCTGATGTTGATGCACACAATGGCGGTGGCACCGGCGTCGAGATGACGCTGGAACGATTCAGCGAACCGGCCGGGTGCCGGTGCGGCCGTTTCCGGAAGTGTGTCGGAGCTGGCAAGAAGCTCGTAGAACCGGTCGACCGACAACTGTTCTCGGTCGGTGTATTCGTCGTCGCCAAAGCGGATCGACAAAGGCACCACCTCGATGTTGAGGTTGGCGACCTCATCGCCACGGAGGTCGCAGGACGAGTCGGTGACGATGCGAACGGTCACGATGTGGATTCCTCGTTGACAGAGACGGCAGGGTTCCCGTCGTCAGCCGACGGGGTGGACGACACGGTAGCAGCGCGCCGGGATCGGCGGACACGGATGATCGTGCGGAGCCACCAGGTCAGCAGGACCGCAAGTGACACTAGTGACACCATCAAGCCGAGACCGGAGATCGCCGTCGAGCGCACGTTGACCGAACCATCAGTGAGGTCAAGGTGTCCGTCGGGCGAGGTAACGGTGATGAAAATGCGAGCGTCACCCGACGTGACGGTCTCAATCGGGATTGAGAGCTCATTCAGGCCCGGCTCGAGGGTGATCCGAAGCTCTTCGCCATCAGGGAAGCGCAACTTCTCGCTCGTCGTCTTGACGGTGACGTTCATCGCAAGGTTCGCGCCGTTGTGGATTGCGACCGGAAGAGCGGCTGTCTTCGACGCCAACGTGATTCGACCGGAGTCGATCAACTCCACCTGGGCAGTGACATCGGCAACGACATCGAAGATCACGTCGGCGAAGATCCGGCGGGAATCCGTATCAAGTTCGTCCGACATTGCCGCAGTGAGAATGTCGCGCAGCGGTGCCAGTAGCCCTTCGGCGGGGGCCAGCATGAACGCGTAGGAGTCGAGCACGGCCTCGGCCATCCGCAGCCGAAGATCGCTCGCGGCGAGTTCGGTGCTGCTTGGCGGTGTCGCCAGCAACTCAACACGGAGCACCGAGCCGGCGTCATCGCGGGCTGAGGGGCGCGCGAGGAGATCGTCAACCGAGGTCAGGCCCAGGCGGTCGGTGGTCTCGAAGAGATCGATCAGCAAGACGAGCGGTACCCGGTCGACGGTCGAGAGATCGAGCAGAATGCCGCGATCAGTGCCCACGGTCTTGGCCTCGAACAGCAACTCGGTGAAGCGGTGTTGGGCGATCAACTCGGGATCTTCACCGATGAGGCTGGCTTCGAAGGCACGGTCGACGACGAGGACGGGCACGGTGATGCCGTTGGCGTCGAGGACCTCGATCGGACGCCGATCGGCTTGTGTCAGAGCGACGTCGTCGATTTGGCTGGGTTCAACGACGCCGCCGGTCAACCCAACCGACCGAAGGAAGGCGACGGTGTCGGCGGTTGTGTCGGCGTCGATGCGGGCGATCGGCATGGGCGCACGACCGAGCAGCTTCTCGGTCACCTCCCGGCCTTGGGCGAAGAGCCGGATGAGTCGTTCGGTTTCGCCGGTGAGCCGCCAAGCCTCTTCGTCAATCGATACCCAAGGCGAGAGTGGAATGAGATGACCGTCGAGAAGTCGGCGGATCCGGTCAAGCGCGCGTTGGCCCCCGTCCGTTGTGGGGTCAGCAAGCGCAGTGAGCGTTTCCGGAGCAAACGAGATGAGCACCGGCGCTGGCGCGTTGTTCACGGCATCAGCGACCCGATCGACCGCATCTGCAGGATCAAGTTCGATGGAGTCGGCACGCCGAGCAAGCGGCGACTGGGCGTCGGCCACGAAGCCGAGGTCGATCCGGGCGGACAGCGCGGTGTCTTCGGCGATGACGAAGGTGACGAGCGTGTCGAGGATGGCTTGGTCCTCGTCTGTGAGATCGATTCGAACCGGAATGGCCCCCGGCGAGCGTCGGAACATCTCGCCGACCTCGTCGTCGGGCAAGGTGATCATGAACAGATCACCCGACCCGACTGCGATCTCGCTCAGGTCTTCGATGACAAAGTTTGCGATTTCCGGGTTCTCCGTCGGCGGGTTTGTGATCGTGTCGAGAATGCGCTCGGGCTCGTTGATCGGCCGAAAAACCCGAATCTGCATGTGTCTTCCCGGCTGCAGGTTCGGCAACCGGACGGTGAGCGACACCTCGGCCTCGCTGACAAAGGTGGTCTGGGACACGAGGTCGATGCGGTCAGGTCCACGCTGGGCGCTGGCGGCTCCGCTCGTGACGCCGAACGCAACGGCGACGACCGCCACGAGCAGGAGCGTGAAGCGACGGATCACAGGTCTCGCCGAAGGACGATCAGTTGATGCGCAGCCGGCACAAAGCCGAGCCTCGTATAGAGCGAAAGCGCCGCGGCATTGGCCTCTTGGGTGTTGACCCAACAGGTGGTGACGTCGCGGCGGCGGAGCCAGTGGAGCGCGTCCGCAACGAGGTCAATCCCGAGTCCGAGCCCCTGCCGGTCGGGGTGCACGGCCAAGCGCTGGAGGTAGCCCTGGGTGCCGGCCCGGCCGGTGACTGCGTAACCAACGACGTCGGGGTCACGAACGACACGAAGACGGGTGACGGGCGTGGCGTTGATCGCTTCATACAGCCCGTCGCGGTCGAGTTGCCAGAACGCCTCGAAGGTCTGCCGGTCGACGTCAAGGATCGCATCAATGTCGCGGCGATGACCTCGGCGGAGCCCTCGGGCCCGGCGCGGGCGTTCGGGCAGCGGACCTCGCAGGTCATGGCTCAAGAGATGCAGGGCTTCGTGTTCGGTGAAGCCATCGGCAGCGAGCATGTCGCGCTCGGATGGGCCGACGGCGGCGGTGACGACGGAGCGGAAGCCGTCCGCTCGGAGATGCGCCCGGATGCGTTGGAGGGTCGAGGGGGTGAGCGTCGAGGCACCCGAGAGCGGCACGAGATAGGCGAGGTCGTCACTTCCTCGCCAGCTCCCGGCCCGGACTCGGGCCGAGTCGACGGTCAATGCATTCATCCCCATGCCGGAAGCAACGATACGCCGTCAGGTCCGAGGGGTACGCTCGGCAGGGTGCTGTTGCTGGTGAGTGACGAGCGGTGCCTCGAGCACACGGCAGGGACGTCTCACCCCGAACGTCCCGATCGGCTGCGTGCGGCGATGGCCGGCGTCGCCGAATCGGGGGTCGTTGATGCGGTCGCCGCCCGGCTGCCGCGCCTCGTGACCGACGACGAGATCTGTCTCGTCCACGACCGTGCGCTCCTCGATCAGGTCGTCGCCGTCGACGCCGACGGCGGGGGTCGACTCGACCCGGACACGGTGATGAGCGCCGGGAGTCTGCTCGCCGCCCGTCTGGCCGCTGGGTCGGTGCTCACGGCGGTCGAGGGTTTGCAGGAATCCGAGCAGTACCGCAGCGCGTTCTGTGTCGTTCGCCCACCGGGCCACCATGCGACCCCCACCGATTCGATGGGGTTCTGTCTTTTCAACTCGGTCGCGATCGCCGCTGCGACACTCACTGACGCTGGTGAGCGGGTGGCGATCGTCGACATCGACGCGCATCACGGCAACGGCACGCAGGACATCTTCTACAACGATCCGCGGGTGTTGTTCGCGTCGATCCACCAGTCGCCCCTCTACCCCGGCACAGGAATGCTCGACGAGCGGGGGAGTGGTGTCGCGGTCGGCACCACGATCAATGTGCCGCTCCCGCCCGGCGCGACGGGCGATATCGCCCGGGCCGCGGTCGACGACATCATCATCCCGGCCATCGAAGCCCACAGGGCATCGTGGCTGCTCATCTCCGCCGGCTTTGACGGCCACCGGGCCGACCCGATCACCGAACTTGGCTATTCGTCGGCCGACATGGCCGACCTGGTCGGGGCACTCGCCGCCACGGTTGCGCCGGGCCGAGTCATCACCGTGCTCGAAGGTGGGTACGACCTCGACGCCGTCCGTGATTCGTCTGCGGCGGTCACGGCGCAACTCGTCGGCGAACGCATCCGGCCCGAACCGCCCACGAGCGGCGGGCCCGGCATTGAGGTTGTCCGTGCCGCCCGCGACCTGCATCGCAACCCGTGAGGCTGGAGCCATGAATTCCGTGCCGGGGTCCGCAGTCGCCACCGCCCGAGCGGTCGTGGCACCGCTCGCCACCGCCTTCTCCGAGGCGGGGTATCGGCTCTACCTCGTCGGTGGGCTCGTCCGCGACGACCTCCTCGGCCGCGTGCGCGACGACGTCGACTACGACCTCACCACCGATGCCCGTCCCGAGACCATCAAGAGGCTCGTCGATCCGTTCGCCGATGCGGTGTGGACCGCGGGTGAGCGATTCGGCACGATCGCCTGCCGCATCGACGGGGTCGTGTACGAGATCACGACCCACCGAGCCGATGCGTACGACGAGTCGTCGCGCAAGCCGATCGTCGAGTTCGGCGACAATGTCCACGACGATCTCGCTCGGCGCGACTTCACCGTCAATGCCATTGCGATCGATCTCGCCGACGGCTCACTCGTCGACCCGTTTGGGGGCGGTGCCGATCTCGATGCCGGCCGGTTGCGTACCCCCCTCGATCCCGAGATCTCGTTCTCCGATGATCCGTTGCGGATGCTTCGAGCGGCGCGCTTCATCGCCACCCTCGATCTCACACCTGAACCCGCACTCGTCGCGGCCGTGAGCGCCATGCGCGAACGCATGGCGATCGTGTCGGTCGAGCGCGTGCGAGACGAACTGCAGAAGATGCTCCTGCTGCCGGATCCTCGTCCGGGCTTCGTGTTCCTGTCGTCCACCGGCCTGTTGAGCGATGTGCTTCCGGCGATCGCAGCGCAGGGATTCGACGCGGATCGCGTCGCCGCTCGAACGGTCGCCGTCGCCCCCGAACCGGTCGACCGCTGGGCGGCCCTGCTGCTCGACGCACCGACTGCCGATCGTGAGGGCGAACTCCGTCGCCTGAAGCCCAGCGGGGAACTCGCCCGGTCGGTGGCGTGGCTCACCGATGCCGCATCATGGCTCGAGGCGGGCGCGGTGCCGACGACACCGGAGGCGCTGCGGCGGGCGGCGGCAGCGGCCCCGGACGGTCTCACCCTCGAGGCGCGTCTGTCGTTCGTGACGGCCCTGCGGGCCGGCGTCGACACGACCGATCTCGAGACGGCGATGGCCGAACTCAGCCGGTTGCGTCAGACGGAACCCGATCTCGACAAACCGGTCGCACCGCTGTCGGGCACCGAGGTCGCTGCGGTGCTCGACATCGAGTTCGGACCAGTGATCGGGCAGGCCCACGCCGCGCTTCTCGAGCACCGGTTCGTGCACGGCCCCCTGCAGCGTGACGAGGCGATCGATGTCGTGCAGCGGTGGTGGGCCGAGACGTCGGCCTGATCAGGCGCCGAGTCGCCGGGCTCGGGCGAGCAACGTGACCGGTGTAGGGCCGCCATGGTGACGTTCGAGGAGTACGTCGACGGCGAAGTTCGTGCGGGTGAAGGCGGTGACGAGATCCTCGGCGGTGTGCACGTGGCGTTCGCCGATCGGATCGTCGGTCGTCCACGACTGCACCACACGGGTCGGATCGTCGGGATCAGCGGTCAGGAGGGCCGGGTGGGGGAGCGAGACGACGACATGTCCGCCAGCACGAACGCACCGGTGGACCTGGCGGAAGACTCGATCGAGATCCTCGACGAGGCTCAATGCCCACACCGACACGGCGAGATCGATCTGATCGGCTCGAACGAAGGCAAGCTCGGCCGGTCCGGCCTCGTGAAATTCGATCGCAACGTCGTGTTCGGCCGCCAGGGCGCGAGCCGCGGCAACTTGCTCGGGGTCGCTGTCGGTCGCGATCACGCGGGCGCCGCGGCGAGCGAGCCCGACGGCCGTGTGGCCCGCACCGCAGCCGAGGTCGAGGACCTTGCGGCGGCGAGTGTCGCCGATCACGCGGCGGTCGATGTCGTCGACGAGTCCGGGGCCGAATTCGACATAGTCGAGTGGACGTCGGCTCGGTGTCCGCGGGTCGTAGCTCGACATGGCCGACACGGTAGGCCGCAGCGACAGGGGGAGCGGGGGAGGGGTACCCTCGCCAGGCATGACGGCGCGAACCAAGCTGGGCCTCCAGCACGTCGCCACCTCCGGCGGGATCGACTACCGGTTGGCGCGCGAGGCGACACTGGCGGCGTTCCGCGACGGTGATCTGAGCCGAGAACAGCTCTGCGATGCGCAACGCGAACTCGTCCGCAATGCGGAGTTCTGCGGCACACCCGCCAGCCGAGACTGTCCGATGTGCGAGCAGCCGACCCTCGTCGAGGTCACCTATGTCTTCGGACCTCGGTTACCCAAGCACGGACGCTGCGTCACGTCGGACCGTGAGATGGATCGGATTGCGAGCCGCAAGTCGGTCAGCACGGGCTATGTCGTCGAGGTCTGCCCGGCCTGTCGGTGGAATCACCTCACCGAGAGCCGCGCCATCGGGGGCACCTGAGTTCGCGCCGCAGCCCCTTGTGTCGGGGACTGCGGGGTCGGTATCGTGATGTTGTCGCCGGCAGCCGAAGGGCGCTGGACGAGTCAAAGGAGTCAGTCATGGGCCTCTCTGCCCCTGCAATCGCTTCGCGCAAGGTGCGTGATGGTGGTGAGCCGCTCGTGATGGTCACGGCGTACGACGCACCTGGTGCTCGCATCGCGAGCGAGGCCGGTGCCGACCTCATTCTCGTCGGCGACTCCGTCGCCATGGTCGTGCTCGGGTACGACGACACCTTGCAGGTGACGGTCGACGACATGGTGCACCACACGGCGGCGGTCGCCCGGGCCAAGCCCGACTGCCACATCGTCGCCGACCTGCCCTGGATGAGCTACCACGTCTCGCCGGAGGAGACGGTGCGCAATGCCGCTCGGCTGATGCGGGCCGGTGCGCACTCGGTGAAGCTCGAGGGCGGACGCAAGCGACTCCCGATGATCGAGAAGATCATCGACGCCGAGATCCCGGTGATGGGCCATATCGGTCTCACTCCCCAGTCGATCCACACGATGGGTGGTTTCAAGGTGCAGGGCACCGAGCCCGAGCACGCCCGCAAGCTCGTTCAGGCCGCCAAGTCGCTCGAACACGCCGGCTGTTTTTCGGTCGTGCTGGAGGGTGTCCCGGTGCGAGTGGCCGAAATGGTCACAGAGGCAATCACGATCCCGACCATCGGCATCGGGGCCGGGATGCACACCGATGGGCAGGTGCTCGTCTATCACGACCTGCTCGGCATCGAAGATCGTTTCGTGCCGAAGTTCGTCCGCCGCTACGCCGACCTCAAGGGCCAGTCGGTCGAGGCGATGACGGCGTTCGCCGATGATGTGCGTTCGGGTGCGTTCCCGAACCACGAGGAGAGCTACCACATGGCCACGTCCGAAGCCGAGGAACTCGCCGGCCTGTGCGGCTCGCAGGGGTAGGCAGTCCGGGCGGGTACGAGATCCCGCAGCCTCACCCCATCGGCATCACCGCAGACGCAGGAGTTCGGTGATCAGCTGATCGATCTCGTCCTCGGTGTTGTAGTAGTGCACCGACGCTCGAATCATCGGAGGAAGGTCGCGTGTGCGGGTGTCGATGAGGGCACTCGCAGGCGGAACGATCGAGACATTGATGCCTGCGTCGCGCAGCGCAGCGTGCACGGCGGCGAGGTCGGCTCCGTCGAGGGAGAACGTGACGATCCCGCACCGCTCCCGACCAAGATCGCGCACCGTGGCCTGCGCAACGTCGTCGGTGAGGCGCCCGCGAAGTGTCTCGGCAAGACCCTGAACCCGAGCAGCGATGGCGTCGAGCCCATGATCGAGCGCCTCCTGGACGGCGTGCCCAAGGCCGAGCAGTGCCGCATGGTTGCGCTCCCACTGCTCGAACCGCCGGGCCGTCGGATCGATCTCGTAGTGATCCGGCTCCAGCCACTCGGCCGTCGAGTGGTCGAGCATGATCGGCTCGATCGACGGCAGGATCGACGATCGAACATAGAGGAAGCCGGTGCCCCGCGGCCCCCGGAGGAACTTGCGACCGGCGGCGGTGAGGGCATCACAGCCCAACTCGTCGACATCGAGGGGGATCTGACCGGCGGACTGGCAGGCATCGAGGAGGTAGGTGATCCCGTACTCGCGGGCGATCGCACCGACACCGGCGGCAGGATTGATCAGGCCGCCGTTGGTGGGGATGTGGTTGAGCGCGATCAGCGTGACGGGGCCGACGTCGGTTCGTCGGATGGTGGCCTCGAGTGCGTCGAGATCAAGTTCTCCGTGGTCGTTGGAGGGAACGACCTCGACCTCGATGCCGAACCGCCGGCCGAGGTGGAGGTAGGCGACGAAATTCGCGCCGTACTCGGTCTCGGTCGTGAGGATGCGATCACCGGGATTGGGCGCATGGGCCGGTGAGATCGCCCACGAGTAGAGAAAGAGATCGAAGGCTGCGGTGTTGTTGACCGTGAGTGCGATCTCGTCACCGCTGGGGTCGGCCCCGATCAGACGGGCGATCGTCGGGCGGATCTCGTCGATACGGGCCTGTTCGTGCGTGTACGCCTCGTAACCCCCGATCCGCGCCTCGAGTTGCAGATAGTCGATCTGGGTGGTGAGGACGGCGTGCGTCGGCAGTGCTGCGCCGGCGTTGTTGAGGTGGATCAGATCCTGACAGCCCGGTGTCGCAGCTCGTGCTGCGGTGACGTCGATCGGCATCACGCGACCGTATCTCCCCCGATCCGGCATGCTGGGCGTCTATGTCACCGCCGCTCGTCGTCGAAGTCACTCGTGGGGGAGTGGTGGAGAGCCACCACGAAGTGGATGTCGCCATCGTCGGCGCCGATGGACATCGATCCGGGTTCGGCAAGCCCCAACGTTGGACCTTGGCCCGTTCGTCGATGAAACCGATCCAGGCCTTCCCGTTGGTCGCCACAGGCGCGGCGGATGCGTTCGATCTCGATCAGGGGCACCTGGCGCTTTCGTGTGCGAGTCACAACGGTGAGCCTCGGCACGTCGACTCGGTCGCCGAGTGGCTCCACCGACTCGGGTTCGACTCCGACACCCTCGAATGCGGTGCCCATCTCCCGCTTCACGAGGCGTCGGCGCACGCCTTGGTGCACGACGAGATCGCACCCGACCGTCGTCACAACAATTGTTCAGGAAAGCACGCCGGCTTTCTCACGGTGTGTCGCCACCTCGGCATCGACCCTGCCGGCTATCTGCATCCCGAGCATCCGGTGCAGGCCCACCATGTCACCAAGGCAACGGAGGCTGCGTGTGGGGTCGATCTGACCGACCAGTCGCCCGTGATCGACGGTTGTGGGATTCCGATCTGGGGCATGCCACTCGCCAACCTGGCCCAGGGGTGGGCGACCCTCGCCACGACCAACGAAGGCCGGCGTCTCTTCGCAGCGATGCAGGCGGAGCCGTTCCTGGTCGCCGGAACCGGACGGATGTGCACCCGGATCATGGAGGCTTCGGCCGGTCTCGCCGTGAAGACGGGGGCCGAGGGCGTGTTCTCCGGTGTCCATGTCGAGTCAGGCCTGGCGTGGTCGTTGAAGGCCCGAGATGGCGCAACGCGAGCGGCCGAGGCGGCGGTGCTGTGGCTGATGCGTGACCTTGGCTTCGCCGTCGACGTCGAGCTTGGTCCCGTTCGCAATCACGCCGGCCTCGAAGTGGGTGCGGTGCGGGTCGTCGCCTGAGTGCCTTACTGCGTGGTCGGTCGGTTCACGAACCGTCCAGCGCGCGGGCTCCAGGTCCAGCCCGACTGGGCGAGGCTGCCGCCATCGACCGGGATGTTGTGGCCGGTGATGAACGAGCTCAGGTCCGACGCAAGGAACAGGATGGTGCGGGCGGTCTCCGCTGGCCACCCGACCCGGCCGACGGGCGCCCAGTCGCGCCAGGCGCTCGGGTCGGCGTCCTCGGGCCGTCGGAGATAGTCGACTTGCGGGGTCTGGGTGAGGTCGGGACCGACGCCGTTGACCCGGATGCCGTGTCGGCCGACCCCGGCGGCGAGCGAGGTCGTGAAGTGCGCCGCGCCGGCTTTCATTGCGGCGTAGACCGGTTCACCCGGGTAGCCCCGCATGCCTTCGACCGAGTGGAGGTTGACGATGCTGCCTCGTCCTGCGTCGATCATGCGGGGCAAGAAGGCGTGGGTCACGGCGAAGAGATGCAGCAGGTTGACCTCGTACATCGCCTGCCATGAGTCGGGTCCACTTTCAGGGAACCGGACGGATGGCCGGTAGTCACCGACATTGTTGACGATGACATCAGGGGTCGGGACTGCAGCGGCGAATGCGGTGACCCGATCGGGGTCTCGGACGTCGACGTGGTGGGCGATCACGCCGTCGATCGCGCCGACCTCGACCAGGAGGTCCGGGTCGAGTTCGGCGACGTGGACTTCGGCACCGTGAGCGATGAACAACTCGGCCGTCGCTCGCCCGATCCCCGCTCCGCCACCGGTGACGACGGCGGTGCGACCGGCGAGGAGTTGGTTCCAGTCGTCGATCCCGGGGACGTCGTTGGGGGTGAGTGCAGTCATGGTGTGACCGTAGTTCGGTGACGGCTGGAGCCGGGTGGTCGATCGTGAGCGGGGGACTGTCACACCCTGTCGGCACACTCGTGGCATGTTCCGTCGTCAGCCGATCACTCGAACGGTACCCTTGGAGGGTCCTCATCAGAGGGCTGTCACTACCCGGCCAATGCGGCCGGGACAATCCATCCAAACCCCTGCCCCGGGAAGGGGCCCCGACGAGGTCGGGTCCGTAGGAGGTGAGTGCCTGTGATCACACGGGCCTACGAATTGATGATCATCATCGACTCCGATGTCGTCGACATCGAGATTCCGAAGGTGATCTCCCGCACCGAAGCGCTGATCACCGAAGAGGGCGGCCGCATCGCGTCGACCGACAATTGGGGTCGTCGCAAGTTCGCGTACGAGATCAACCACAAGAGCGAAGGCACCTATGTGGTGTGGGAGATCGTGACCGAGTCGGCCGGTCTGCCCAACACCGAGCGCCAGCTGCGTCTCGCAGACGACATCGTCCGCCACAAACTGTTCCGTCTGCCCGAGAAGGAAGCGGCCCGTCGTGGTCTCCTCGGGGAGGCAGCGCCGGCCGACGCCGGCTGACCGGGAGGTAAGCACCATGGGTATCGATAACAACGTGAGCGTCACGGGCAACGTGACTCGCGATCCTGAGCTTCGGTTCACGCAGGGCGGCATGGCCGTCGCCAGCTTCGGGCTGGCCTGGAACAAGCGCAAGCAGGACGGCGAGGACGAAGTCAGCTTCTTCGACGTCACGTGCTTCCGCTCCTTGGCGGAGAACGTCGCAGAGTCCATCACCAAAGGCACCCGCGTCATCGTCGCCGGCACGCTGTCGCAGCGCAGCTGGGAGACCCAAGACGGCGACAAGCGGTCCAAGGTCGAGATCGTCGCCGACGAGGTCGCGCCGAGCCTTCGTTGGGCGTCGGCCGACATCCGCCGCAACGAATTCAAGGGCGGCGGTGGAGCGCCGGCGGGTGGCGGCGGCAGCCGTCCCGTGCCGAACGACGCGCCTCCGGCCTACGACATGGACGAAGAGCCCTTCTAGCCCGCGCTGGAAGATCCGTAACCAACGAACGAGAACTGAAGAAAAGAAAGAACGATGGCGAAAGTCAAGAAGCGCGGCAAGCCCGGTCAGAAGAACAACGACCGGGGCCGCAAGAAGAAGGTCAGTGTCCTCTCCTCGGAGAAGATCGAGTACGTCGACTGGAAGGATGTGAACCTGCTTCGCCGGTTCGTGTCCGACCGTTCGAAGATCCGTGCCCGGCGCGTCAACGGCAACAGCACCCAGCAGCAGAAGTTGGTCGCCGATGCCGTGAAGGTGGCTCGGGAGATGGCGTTGATTCCCTACGCCACCCGCGTCACCACCCAGCGCAACAACCGCGGACGCGACGGCGAGCGCGGTGATCGTGGAGACCGCGGTCCGCGCGCCGAGGGTCCAGCCCCGCGTCCGAGCGGCCCGCCGCCCGGCGCCGATGAGGACACCGGCGACGAGGTCATCTCCAACGAGGAGGCCATCGCCGAGGTCGAGGGTGTCACGATGAACGCCGCTGACGAAGGGACCGAATGATGAAGGTCATTCTTCGCAACGACGTCGATGGTCTCGGCCGCAAGGGCGAGATCACGGAAGTGGCCGACGGCTACTTCCGTAACTTCCTCAGCCCGAAGGGTCTGGCTCTGAAGGCCACCGCCGGTGCTGAACAGCAGGCCGACGCGATGCGTCGTGCCGCCTCGTTGAAGGACGCCGCCACTCGAGCGGATGCCGAAGAGGTCGCGACGAAGCTCGTGCCGATGCGGTTCACCATCGCAGCCAAGGCTGGCGATGGTGGTCGACTGTTCGGCTCAGTTTCCGCGGCCGACATCGTCGCAGTGGTCGAGTCGGAGGCGGGCGTCGAGCTTGAGTCCCGCACGCTCGATCTCGATGCGCCGATCAAGGACCTGGGTGAGCACGTGGTGATGTGCAAGCTCCACGCCGAGGTGGCCTTCCCGGTCACGGTCGAGGTCATCGAGGAGTAATCCCGCGCGGGATTGGCTGTGGGCGGTTTCCCACAGCCAATCCCCAGGGTTTTGCCTTGGGTCCACTGGCGACCCACAACCGGGAGAGGGCACGATCACCCCATGGTCATGAGCGAGTTCGAACAGTCAGCCGCTCAGCGTGTCCCGCCCCACAATCTGGAGGCCGAGGAATCCCTGCTCGGCGCCATGTTGCTGTCTCGCGACGCCATTGCGGACGCCGTTGAGCACGCCGAGACGGTCCACTTCTATCGGCCGGCGAATGCCCATGTGTTCGATGCGATTTCTGGCCTGTACGCAAGCGGCGATCCGGCTGATCCGGTCACCGTTGCTGCGGAACTCGAACGCATGGGCGTGCTCGAGATGGTCGGCGGGCTCGACGGACTGATCAGTCTTCAGGTCAACACCCCAGCGACATCGAACGCCGGCAAGTACGCCCAGATCGTCGCCGAGCGATACCTGCTGCGGCGTCTGATCGAAACGGCGAACGAGATCGCCGATCTCGGCTACTCCCGCCCTGAGGACGTTCTCCGGGCGGTCGACGAGGCCGAGAACATGATGTTCCAGGTGGCGCAGGGACGCGTTGCCGACACGATGGGCAAGATCCACGATCTGCTCGACGAAACGCTCGACCGACTCGAAAAGCTCTATGAGGCAGGCGAGGGCATCACCGGCACACCGACCGGCTTCATCGACCTCGACGAACTCCTTTCCGGTCTGCAGCCGAGCGCCTTGATCATCGTCGGGGCGCGTCCGGCGATGGGAAAGACGGCGTTCGCGCTCAACGTTGCCGCGCACGCAGCGGTGCGGGAGCAGAAGCCGACGCTCATCTTCAGCCTGGAGATGGGCCATCTCGAACTCACGCAGCGGATGTTGTGCAGTGAGGCCAATGTCGACGCAAAGAACATGCGCGACGGCAAGCTCAACGACGACGACTGGAACCGCATCTCCAATGGCATCGGCCGTCTCGCTGATGCGCCCATGTGGATCGACGACAACCCGAACCTGACGATCATGGAGATCCGGGCCAAGGCCCGCCGACTGAAGAGCCAAGCCGGTGGTCTCGGCTTGATCATCGTCGACTATCTGCAGTTGATGTCGGGCCGGGCCGGGGCGGAAAACCGCCAGGTCGAGGTGTCGGAGATCTCCCGTGGACTCAAGATCCTCGCCCGTGAGCTCGAGTGTCCGGTCATCGGCCTGTCCCAGCTGTCGCGAACGCTGGAGATGCGGCAGGACAAGCGTCCCATGCTCGCCGACCTTCGAGAGTCAGGCGCGATCGAGCAGGACGCCGACGTCGTGATGTTCCTGTACCGCGACGAGGTCTACAACCCGGGCGGCGAGTCCGAGGGTATGGCCGAAGTCATCGTCGCCAAGCACCGTTCTGGCCCCACCGGCACGATCAACCTCGGGTTCGTTCCCCGGTTCACATCGTTCCGCAATCTCACCCGCCGAGACGTCTAGACCCCGTGCCTGGCGAGGGCGGCCCGCTTGGCTCAGGACCATCGCCCGGGCGATGATGCCCCGGTGTTCCTGGGAGAAGACCTGCTCGCCTGGCTGGTGCTCGCCATCGGTGCTGCGCTTACCGTTGGCAACGCGCTTGCGCTGATCCGGCCACCGGAAACGAAGCGCAACGACGACGATCTGGCTCAGGCGCCGAAGGGCCGGGCGATCGCCTACATCGTGGTTGGTGTCATCGCCGCCGTGTGGGGCCTCGCAACGCTCCTTGCGTAGCGGCGGCCTGCAAATGTCAGACCAGGAGCGCTAGCGGTTCCAGCGGGGCGGACGCCGTTCGATGAAGGCAGCGATCGCTTCGTGGTAGTCCGGCTCGGTCGACATCTGCTCGAGACGGGCCTGGGCGTCGCGCACCGAGCGGCCGGGGTCGTCATGGGTGGCGTCGATCGCCATCTGGCGCTTTGTGGCCCGGAGGCTGTGGGGGCTGACGTCGGTGACGATTGAGCGGGCGAGGTCGAGGGCGGCGTCATGGCAGTGGTCGTCGACCAGTCGGGTGACCAGACCCATGCGTTCGGCTTCGTCGCTGGTGAAGCGGCGGCTCGACAAGAGCAGGTCGCTGGCGCGGCCGTGACCGATGAGACGGGGGAGCAACCAGGAAAGGCCGTACTCGGCCGGGAGGTTGAGCTTGCCGTGGGCCGTCGTCCAGGTGGCGCCGCTAACCGCAACCCGGAGATCGCACCAGCAGGCCAGGGCGAGACCGACACCAGCAGCGGCGCCGTTGACGGCAGCGATGGTGACGACGTCGAGCCCGAAAAAGGCGGCGAAGTCGGCATCGAAGGCTGGATCGACGCCATGGCCGGGGGTGGCGATGTCGTCCGGAGTGCCGGCGTCGTAGCCACCCCGTTCGACATGGCTCTCGAGCGCCTTGCTGTCGGCCCCCGGGCAGAAGGTTCGGCCTTCGGGGTCGCCGGTGATGATCACGACGCGAACGTCAGGGTGGTCCTCGGCGATCTGGAGGAGGTGCCGCAACTCCGTGTGCATACGCCCCGTCCAGGAGTTGCGGCGTTCGGGCCGGCTGAGGGTGATGGTCGCAATGCTGGCGTCGCTGCCGGTGCCGACATCCCAGCGGGTGGTCTTGAGGTCCACTAGTCGACCGTGGCGTAGGCGGTGTCGCGGTCGTCGGTGGTGGTTCCGAGGGTCTCCGCGACGGCATCGGCAAGATCGGTAAGGAATTCGTCGGCGACCGGCGCATTGCCGTTGCTGACGGTGGCGTGTAGGGCATCGGGATTGTTCTGCCGGTCGAGATACCAGCCACGACGGCCAAGCGCTTCACTGACCGCGAAGATGTCGAGCCGCGCGTCCCAGCCGTCGTCGACCCGGATGGCCAGGATCTGCGCCTGCGGTTCGCCGACGATCGTGATGCCGTCGATCGACCGCACGCCCGCCTGGATCTTGCGGGCGGTGTCGATCGCCGTTCGGGTGAGTTGCTCGTAGCCCTCGAGGCCGAGTCGATGCATGACGGCCCAGGCAGCGGCCATCGGTGCGCCCGACCTCGTGCCCTGCATGCTGGGTGAGGCGTAGAAGCCACCGCGCCAGGCGTCGAAGGTGTAGGTCTGAAACCGGCGCGAGGCCTTGTCGCGATGAAGGATGATCGACGCGCCTTTGGGCGCATATCCGAGCTTGTGCACGTCGAGGCTGATCGTCGTGACGCCAGGGACCCGGAAGTCCCAGAGCGGGAGATCCTCGCCGAGTCGTTCCATGAACGGGAGAACGAAGCCACCCATGCAGGCGTCGACGTGGACATTGGCGGACGCCTCGGCGCCGATGCGGGCGAGATCCTCGATCGGGTCGATCACCCCATGGGGGTATTGCGGAGCGGAACCGACGACGAGAACCGTGCGATCTGTGATCGCGTTTGCCGTGGCATTGATGTCGCATCGGTAGTCGTCGGCGCACGGGACGAGGACGACATCGAGCCCGAAGTAGTGGGCGGCTTTGTGAAAGGCGGCGTGGGCGGTGTCGGCGAGGACGATCTCACCGCGCTCGATGCCCCGCTCTGCCCGGGCCCGTTCCCGGGCGGTTTTGACGGCCATCAGGATCGATTCGGTGCCGCCGGAGGTCATGAAGCCGGTGGCGTCATCGCCATGGAGCAAGGCGGCCATCGTGCCGACCACCTCTCGCTGGATCTGGCCGAGCGACGGGATGGCGAGGGTATTGAGCGCATTCTCATGGAGGTACATCGCCGCTGCGTCCTCGGCGATTGCGTGCACCTCGGGCCCGCCGTCGTAGACGAGACCGAAGGTACGCCCGTCCTGCCAGCGGGCGTCGTCGCCGCGCAATGACCGGAGTCGTTCGAGTACCTCTTCGTGGCTGAGTCCGGAGTCGGGGAGGGACATGCCCAGACCGTAGAACACCCGAACTCGCAGAGCGATCGGAGCGGTACCGTGACACGTCGTGCACCCCCGCCGTTTTGCTCGTCTTGCTTGTTGGGTCATGGCCGCTGCGGTCGTGTTGTCGCTCGGTTCGACCTCGGCGAGCGCGCAGGAGGCGGCGTCGCGTGCTCCGGGGCTTGTCGCTACCGAAGCGGTCACGACCGTGACGGTTGATCCGGCAACGGCGTCGTTCACCGTTCAGCACACGTACCGCTTGTCGAATACGGCCAGTGATGAGACGTTCGCCGGCTTCTACGAGATCTTCCCTCCCACGGCGCTCGATGTGACGGCGTCCGTCGGTGGCGTGTCCACCACGGCCGTGAGCGTGCCGGTCAGCGCCGGGTTTGCCGAGTGGTTCGTGCCCTTTCCTGAAGCGTTGACGCCCGACTCGAGCCCGGTCGACGTGGTGGTGCGTTGGCGGGCGTCGGGTCTGACGGGCGATCCCAATGCGTTCGACCGGGTCAGCGAAGGAGTGGTGTCGATCGCGCCGTATGCCGTCGGCCGGGGAGCCGAGGCTGAACTCATCGTCGAGATTCCCGGCGACTACGACGTCGTTGTCGCCGATGGCTATGACCTCACGACAACTGACACCGGAATCGAGCTCCGCGCTCATCGTTCGATCGAGGAGCAGTACGTCGCCCTGCCAGTCGTCGTCGAAGCGCCGGATCAGTACGTTCGCCGGTCGATCGACGGGCCGATCGACGTGACGGTCGCAACGCCTGACGGCCTGAGCGACTGGTTGGGGGACGATCTCGGCTTCCTGGTGGAGGAACTGGCGCGCTGGGTGCCGATCGATCGTCCCGAGGCGATCGAGTTCCGTCAGGGCTACACGGGTGGCGCCGACCTCCGTCGAGCCGAAGAGGGGGCCTTCGTCCTGCCACTCGACGCCTCGCCGGCGGTTGCGTTGCGGGCGATCGCGATCGCCTGGCTCGATCCGCTGCCATTCTCCGACCCCGCCCTTCGCACCGATTACGCCGCTGCCTTGGCCGACCGGGTTTCGACGTCCCAGGGTGTGGCGGTGTCGCCTCGCTTCGGTCGGTGGGTCATCGCCATGACCGCCCTGGCGTCGGTGAGCGACGCTGACATCACCGCCACGGTGTTGACCTCGCTCGAGGGTGGGGTGACCGCCTACGGAGGGACCGGCGACACATTCGTCCCCGACGTCATCGACTGGCGTCGCTTCACCGACGTGTACGAAGTGCTCGGCGGCATCGAGTCGACCAGCGATGCCATGCGGCTCTCGGCCGACGATGATCAGCGGACCGAAATCGATCGCCGCGCCGAGGCGCTGGAGGTATACCGAGCACTTGAGATGCGTGCGGCGCCGTGGTCGCTGCCGCCGCTGCTCCGTGATGCGATGGCGACGTGGAGTTTCGACGATGTCGCAGCGATCCAGGCGGAGGTCTTGGACTTGGTCGTGGCCCGCGACGAGATGGTCGAGGCGGCGGCGACGGCCGAACTCGAGATCGGCCCGCATGTTCAGGAGCACTTCGAGACGGCATCCACCTCGATGGCCTCCACCCGGGCGCGCTACGAAGCGCAGCGGGAGGCGCTCGATCACGTCGCTGAGGCGTTGCGGCTCGATACCGGCGACCGGGGGCTGCTTTCGACCCTCGGCATGGCCAGTCGCGATGCCGATGCCCAACTGGCGCGGATGCAGGATCTCTGGCTTGAGGGCGCGTTCACAGAAGCGGCAGCGGCGGCCGACCATCTGATCGAGGACTATGAGTCCTCGGTGGGCCGTGGCACCCTTCGCCTCCTTGGTCCTCTCGCCGCGCTTGTTGTGGTCATGGCGATGGTGCGGCAGTTGCTTTCTCGGCGGCGTCAGCCAGCGTCGGCCGACGCATAGCGCTTGCGCAGCACGCCTTTTTGGACCTTGCCCATGGCGTTGCGCGGGAGCGCGTCGATCACCTCGATCCGACGCGGGTGTTTGAACCGCGCCAGGGCGGTGTCGAGCGCGGGTCGGATGTCGGCCGCGCCGAGCGGCGTCCCCTCGCAGACGAGTACGGCCACTACCTGTTCGCCGAAGTCAGGGTCGGGAACGCCGATGACAGCGGACTCGGTGATCCCGTCGATTTCGTCGAGGACGAGCTCGATTTCCTTGGGGTAGATGTTCTCGCCACCACTGATGATCATGTCGCTCGCCCGGCCTTGCAGGGTGATCCGGCCGTCGGTGGCCATGGTGGCGATGTCGCCAGTGATGAACCAGCCGTCGTCGGTGTACGCGTCGGCTGTTGCATCGGGCTGCCGCCAGTATTCGCGCATGACCTGACGGCTTCGGATGGCGACGACCCCGGCCTCGCCGGCGGCGAGTTCAGCGCCGTTGGTGTCGACGATGCGGGCTTCGACGCCTGGAAGGGCGTAGCCGACGGTGCCGGCGATGCGGTCACCGTCGTAGGGGTTCGAGGTCGTGATGCCCGTTTCGGACATGCCGTAGCGCTCACAGATCCGATGGCCGGTACGGTCGGTGAACGCAGCGAAGGCCGGTTCCGTGAGTGGTGCGGACCCGCAGGTGAACAACCGCATCGACGCACATCGCTCGGCGGCGAGGCGCGGTGATGCGCAGAGCCGGGCGTAGTGGGTCGGCACGCCCATGAAGACGGTGCCCTCCGCAAACCCATCGAGTACGGCATCGACGTCGAAGCGACGCAGGAAGGTGACGGGAATGGCGGACAGCAGCGCGCAGTGGAGTGCCACGAAGAGGCCGTGGACGTGGAAGATCGGCAGGCCGTGAATGAGATGATCGTCAGGGGTGAAGTGCCACGTGTCGTGGAGGGCGTGGGCGTTGGCTCGAAGTCCCTCGTGGGTGAGGGCGGCGCCTTTGGGTCGGCCCGTGGTTCCTGACGTGTAGAGGATCGCCGCGAGGTCGTCGTCGCTTCGCTCAACCGGCTCGGTGACGGGAGCGACCGCCGTCGCCCGACGGGTGAGACTTCCGGCACCGTCGGGGTCGAGCGTCAACCAGGTCGGCTCCTCGGCTACCGACGGGTCGACGACGATGACCGCCGGTTCGGCGTCGTCAATGAAGTAGCGACGTTCATCGGTGGTGAATGCGGGGTTGAGCGGCACGTGCACGGCGCCCGCCCACAGGCACGCAAGGTAGAGCGCGACCGCTTCGGGCGATTTCTCCACGTGCACGAGCACGCGATCGCCGGGTTGTGCACCTGCGTCGATGAGGACGGCCGCGTAGACCCGGACCTGGTCGAAGAACTCGCCGTAGGTCCAGGAGCGTTGGCCGTCGAGAAGGAACGGCGCGTCGAGACGGCCGATCGCGGCGGCGTGGAATTCGGCGGCGACGTTCCCGCCGGTCATCGTCAGCCCTGGAAGAGGATCATCGACAGGTAGGTCAGTGACGGCTTCGGGCTGTCCTTCACATGGATCGCCGACTCGAAGGTGAGCAGTGTGCCGAGCGTGTGCTTCTCGGCGCTCACGACGCGGGAGCGGGCGTGCAGGGTGGCCCCGGCCGGGACCGGGCGGCGAAACTGCAGGCCGCCGGAGCCGAAGTTCACGACGTTCTTCATGCCGGTGAGTTGGACCGGCATGGAGATCAGGCTCGGCATGAGACTGAGGGTCAGGAAACCGTGGGCGATCGGGCCACCGAAGGGGCTTTCCTTCTCGCAGCGCTCGACGTCGACGTGAATCCACTGGTGGTCGCCGGTCAGGTCGGCGAACTGGTTGATCATCTCCTGTGTGACGACGAGTTCGTCGCCCCACTCCCCGTACTCCTCGGAGGCTTGAGCGTTGATGGCGTCGATGTCGTCGAAAGCGATGGCAGTCACGGTCGGCAGCGTACGACCGGGGCCCACCGCCCGCACGTTGACGAGCTGTGAACGGTCATTACCATCGTCCGCATGGGAACCCCTTCGATGAGCCGTACCGGTGACGTCTTCGTGATCGATGTCGGCGACGACGAGAACATGACGTCCGTCGCCTGGGTGGCGGCGATGAACGAATTGCTCGACGACGTCGATGCGGCTGAAGGGCCGAAGGCACTTGTCACTACCTCGTCGGCACTGAAGCACTTTTCCAATGGTCTCGATACGCCGTGGATGGCGATGGCCGAGAGCGGTGCTGTCGTCGCCTACGTCGATTCGTGCTTCCGACTGGTGCACCGAATGATGCTGCTCGGCGTGCCGACCGCCGCGGCCGTGACCGGCCATGCCTTCGGCCTCGGCGCGTTCATCGTGCTCGCACACGACCAGGCCGTGATGCGAGAGGATCGCGGCTTCTGGAACCTGCCCGAGGTGCACCTCGCCATGAACTTTCCGCCTGGGCTGATGAACGTGGTGCGCTCCCGGATCGCAGTGCCGGAACTCGCCCGTGCCGTCGTTGTTGGTCACCGCTACACCGGTCCTGACGCCGCGGCCGCAGGAATCGTCGACGAGGCGCTGCCGCTGGACGGACTGACCGACGCCGCAATCGCCCGTGTCGCGCCACTCTCGGGTACGGCCGGCGACAATCTGACGACGATCAAGCGCCAGCTCTATCCATTGGTCGCCGAACTCGCCGACGGCTGAACGTCGGGTCGGCTGTTCGGGTTTCTTTGGATCAGCCCCGAGGGACGTCGATCCAGGGAATCTCCTTGTCGACCCGAGGCTCACCCGGAAGGCCGAGCACCTGCTCGCCGAGGATGTTCTTCATGACCTCGGTGGTGCCGCCTTCGATGGAGTTGGCCCGAGCCCGCAGGAAGGCGTAGCCGACACCGGCACCGGAGCCGGTGAGGTCGACCTCGCCGGGGCGACGGAAGGCGTAGTCGAACTCGATCTGGCCTTCCATGCCCTGCAGGTCGACGGCCTTTTCGAAGATGGCCTGGTTGAGTGTGGCCATCATCGACTTACCGACGGAGCCCTCCGGGCCCGGGTTGCCGGCCTTCGCGGCTTGCGATGCCCGCATGTTGGTGAGGCGGAGTGCCTCGGCCTTGATCCAGAGCTTCATGACGTCGTCGCGGTTCTGGGGCGTGCGGACCCACTCGGGGGCCTTCTCCCAGATGGCGGTGAGGCCAGCGATTGCACCGCCGCCGCGCTTCGGACCGCCTGAGCCGCCACCGCTGCCGCCGATCGCAGTGCGTTCGTTCATCAGGGTGGTGAGCGCAGCGCGCCAGCCCTCGCCCTCGGCACCGATGCGGTACTCGTCGTGCACGCGCACGTCGGTCATGTAGACCTCGTTGAACTCGGCCTCGCCGGTGATCTGCCGCAGCGGGCGAACCTCAACACCGGGCGCCTTCATGTCGAGGGCGAAATAGGTCATGCCACGGTGCTTGGGCACGTTCGGATCGGTGCGGGTGACGAGCATGCCGAAGTCGGCGATGTGGGCGAGCGTGTTCCACACCTTCTGGCCGTTGACGATCCATTCGTCACCGTCCTTGATCGCCTTTGTGCCGAGACCGGCAAAGTCGGAGCCGGCGCCGGGTTCGGAGAACAACTGGCACCATTTCTCCTCGCCGGTGAACATCGGGCGGAGGAAGCGCTGCTTCACCTCTTCGGAGCCGTGGGTGAGGATCGTCGGGCCCGCCAAGGCGATGAAGAACATCGACGCGTCCATCGGGGGTGCCCCTGCCTCGTGCAGGCGCTGGTTGACGACCTTCTGCAACTGCGGTCGTGCGCCGAGGCCGCCGTGGCCCTCGGGGTACATGACCCAGGCGAGCCCGTGGTCGAACTGGTGGCCTCGGAATTCCTCGTAGCTCTGGGTCGAGGGATCGTTGTCGGCGAGGAGGGTGTCGAGGGCGGCTTCAACCCTCTGAAGTTCAGCGTCACTCATAAGTGACAGTCTGGCTGACACATGACGTCGCGAGCTACTCGGCGGTATCGGCTGTCGGCTACTACGGTCGACGCCCATGACGTCGCTTGCTGACTACGCCGCCGCCCACCGCATCGCCTACGACGAACTTGCGTCCGTGATCGCGGGCCTTGATGACGACCAACTTGCCACGCAATCGTTGTGTCCGGATTGGGATGTCCGTGCGTGCGCTGCGCATGCCATCGGGATCGACCAAGCGCTCACTGGGTGGGTGCCCGACACCGAGAACCTCTTCGACTTCGCCATCGCCGCCCGGTTCATGGAGGAAGCGGCGTCGATGTCGCCGGCCGAGTTTGCCTCCGCGATCGCGGCCATCGCCGACGCCCGAGTCGCCGATCTCGAGTCGCTTGACCCGTCGATTGTCGACGAACCGTCGATGACACCGGTTGGACCGCAGGCGTACGGCAACTTCTTGCAGATCCGCGTCTTCGATCTGTGGGTTCACAACCGTGACATCGCCATTCCGCTCGGTGTCGAACTGCCCGACGGCGGCCCGACCGCCGAGCAAGCGCTGAACGAAGTCCACCGTTCGATGGGGTACATCGCCGGCAAGAAGATCGGCCTCGAGGACGGGATGTCGATGACCGTCGAGGTCACGGGTGGCGCCCCTCGCACGATGCATGTCGCGGTCGACGGGCGTGCCGGCCTGGTCGATTCGCTCGACGAGCCGACGTTCACCCTTACCGCCGACACGGAGACGTTTGTGATGCTGGCGTGTGGCCGAGTCGATCCACAAGCGCGCATTGATGCCGGCCGGATCTCCTGGACGGGCGATTCCGAATGGGGCGAGAAGGCCGCCCGCAACCTCCGCTTCACGATGTAAGGCTCAGCCGGCGAGCGCCATTCCGGCGTAGAGGGCCACGCCGTTGCGCATTGCGTCCTCGTTCACTCGCATGAGGTTCGAGTGGTTCGGCGCCGCCGTCGACCAGTGTTCGTCGTCGGGGCACACGCCGAGAAAGGCCATCGAGCCCGGCACGTGCTGGAGGACGTAGCTGAAGTCCTCGGCACCCATCACGGGTCGGGGCATCGCAACGAATGTGCCGCTGCCCATGATCTCGTTGGTGACCTGGGCGACGAGTTCCTGTTGACCTGAGTGATTGATCGTCACTGGGTAGCCAGGCGTGACGTTGGTGGTGCAGGTGCAGCCATGGGCGGCGGCGTTGCCTTCGGCGACTCGGCTGATGTTGTTCTGGAGGGTCTCGCGGGTGTGCTCGTCGTGGGCGCGGATTGTGCCTTCCATCCATGCCTGATGCGGGATGATGTTGTTGGTGGTTCCCGCCTCGACATGGGCGACGGTGACGAGCCCGGACTGGGTTGCCTCGATGGAACGACCGACCATCGTGTGCAGCCCGGTGATGGTCGAGGCCATGGCGGGGATCGGGTCGGCGCACTGGTGCGGGGCCGAGGCGTGGCCACCTTCGCCATGGATCGTGATCTCGAATCGGTCGGCTGAGGCCATGATCGCGCCGTCTTTGGTTGTGATCATGCCCGAGGGCATGTTGGTGAAGGCATGGATCGCGAACGCTCGGTCGACACCGTCGAGCACGCCTTCCTCGATCATGAACTTCGCGCCGTGGAAGCCTTCCTCGCCGGGTTGGAACATGAAACGGATCTTCCCGGTGAAGGAGTCCTTGCTGTCGGCGAGAAGCTTTGCGGCGCTGACCAGCATGGCGACGTGGGTGTCGTGCCCGCAGGCGTGCATCCGTCCGTCGTGCTTGCTCTTGAAGTTGGAGGGGTAGTCCTCTTGCAGCGGAAGGGCATCCATATCGCCGCGCAGCAGCACGGTGGGGCCGGGCTTGCCTGAATCGAGATCGGCGACGACCGACGTGGTCGACTCGCCGAGCGTGATGTCGAGACCGAGGCCGGTGAGCGCCTCAGTGATCTTCGTCTGCGTCTCCGGGAGGTGCAGGCCGAGTTCGGGGTCGTGGTGGATCGCCCGCCGCAACTCGACCGTGTCGGCGTCGAGGGCTTCCGCAGCGGTGGCGAGATCGGGTCCGAGTTCAGCGAGGCTCATGAGCAACGTTGGCCCATCAGGGAAGGGCTGCGCAACGCCCGGTTGAGGTTGGGGCATGGAGAAGATCCTCCGCGCCTGATCACCCGCTACCGTCCGATCATGCGATTGGGAGTGCACCTACCGCAGTACGGACGGGCGGCGTCGCCGGAAGCGATCGTCTCGGTGGCGGTTCGGGCCGAGGAACTCGGCTTTGCCGACGTGTGGGTCTCGGACCATGTCGCGATCCCGGCATCCCAGGGCTATCCGTCGCCGTACCTGTTCGATCCCGTGCTCACGCTTGGTTGGGCTGCCGCTGTCACGAGCCAGATCCGGCTCGGCACGAGTGTCATGGTGGTGCCCCAACATCACCCGCTCCAGCTCGCTAATCAGCTTGCGAGTCTCGATCGGCTGAGCGGAGGCAGGGTGACACTCGGTGCCGGCGTCGGTTGGTCCAAGGCCGAGTTCGAGGCGCTGGATCAGGACTTTCACACCCGTGGTCGCCGCATGGACGAGGCTCTCGAACTCATGCGACTCGCCTGGACCACCGACCCGACCACGTATCGGGGCGACTTCTTCACGTTGGAGGAGTTCAAGATCCAACCGAAGCCGGTCGGGTCGATCCCGATCTGGATTGGTGGTACGTCGGACGCCGCGATTGCCCGAGCGGGTCGGGCCGACGGCTACCAGGGCATCTCGATGTCGCCTGACGAGATGGCGACGTTCGTCGATCGCTTGCGTGAGGCAGGCGCCGGCGACGAGTTCGTCGTGAGCTATCGCACCGGCTGGGACCCGAACGGGATGGACCATCGCCAGATCGTCGAAGAGGCCGAGGCGTACACCGAGGCGGGCGTCCACCATGTCGTTGCGGCTCCGTGGCGGCGCACTGCCGAGGAGTGGATCGACTCGATGGCGACGTTGGTCGAGCTGGTGCCGCTCGATTGAGCGCTACTGCCGGCTCATCTCGGCTGCTAGCTCGGCCTTGCGTGCCTCGGCGTCCTGTCGGCTGATCAGCTGGAACTCCATCGTCTGAAGGTCGCCCTCGAAGGCGAACGGGGCGGCGTACTCACGGCTCACCGGCGATCCTGCGTCGAGCGCGACCGACATGCCGACGGAGGAGATCGTACTCATCATCCACGGAATCTCGCCCGACCCGACGATGTCGCCGTCGACAGTGAGCGTGACCACGGCGGTGCGCTTCGGCCCTCGGAGAAACTGTGCATGCAAGGTGGTGGAGCCGTCGGGGATCGGTGCGTCGGAACGGATGATCGTGTGGTGGTCGAATGCGTTGTAGTCGAACACGAGGTGATCGTCTTTCACGAAGAAGGCGATGCCGGAATTCTCCGTGCCGGTCGCGAAGAGCACGCCGTCCTGCCCCGCTTCGCGACGCACGGTGGCGATCGCGTCGAAGCTGCGGCCGCCGAGCGACGCACCGGCCTGTGACGGCAGTGGTGCGATCGGTGGCCGGTAGACATAGCGCCTGTTGGCCGGGTGGGGGGATCGGTCGCGGTGTCGGGTGCCGAAAAGTTGGAGCATGCGGTCGTCAAGGGGGAGCACACCGTGGAGTTCGGCCTCTCCCCACCACCGGTCGATGAGTTCGGTGAGTTTCTCGGGGTTCGACCCGGCGAGATCGGTGCACTCCGATGGGTCGACCGCAACGTGGTACAGCTCCCACGTGTCGTCGTCGAACGAGGTGCCGGCTTCGTGCCGGGTGACCGCTTTCCAGCCGTCGAGCCAGATGCCCCGGTGGCCGCCCATCTCGAAGTACTGGACGTCCTTGCGGCTCGGCTCGTCGGTGCCGGTGAACGTGTAGCCGAGCGAGGTGCCGCTGATCGGCATCTGTTCGCGCCCGCGGTAGGTGCCCTTGGGTGTGACGCCGCACGCCTCGTAGATGGTCGGCGCGATGTCGTTGACGTGGTGGAACTGGTGGCGGAGTTCGCCACCGACATCGCCAAGGCCCTCGGGCCAGTGCACGACGAGCGGCACATGCACGCCACCTTCGTGGGTGTTCTGCTTGTACCACTTGAATGGCGTGTTGCCGGCTTGGGCCCAGCCCCACGGGTAGTTGGTGTGGCTGTGCGGACCACCGATTTCGTCGAGGTGGTCGATGGCCTGCTCCGGCGTTTCGAGAATGCCGTTGAAGAACTTCATCTCATGCATGACACCGAACGGACCGCCTTCCTGGGAGGCGCCGTTGTCGGCCAGCACCACCACGATGGTGTTGTCGAGTTGCCCGAGGTTGCGCAGCGAGTCGATCAGGCGCCCGACCTGGGCGTCGGTGTGCTCGAGGAATGCGGCAAATGCCTCCTGGAGGCGAGCTGCGAGGCGCTGGTGCACCTCGGGCATGTCGTCCCATGCCTCGACTCCGGGGTTGCGGGGCGCGAGTTGAGTGCCTTCGATGTGGAGGCCCAACTCCTGCTGACGGGCGAACCATTCGGCGCGGACATCGTCCCAGCCTTGGTCGAATGCCCCGCGGTACTTGTCGAGGTAGGACTGCGGTGCCTGGTGTGGTGCGTGGGTGGCACCGAAGGCGGCGTAGAGAAAGAACGGACGATCGGGGCGCACCGACACGGAGTCGTGCATGAACTGGATCGCCTTGTCGATGATGTCCTCGCTGACGTGGTAGCCCTCAGCAGGGCCCCTCGGTGGGTCGATGTGGTGGTTGTCGTAGGTCAGCGATGGGCTGAACTGGTCGGTCTCGCCGTCCAGGAAGCCGTAGAAGCGATCAAAGCCCCGTTGCAGTGGCCACTGGTCGTAGGGGCCGGCCGCTGAGCACTGCTCCATAGGCGCGAGGTGCCACTTGCCGACGGCGAACGTCGAGTAGCCCTCGTCGTGTAGCACCTCGGCCATCGTCGCGGCGTGGTCGGAGATCTGACCGGTGAGGTTGGGGAAGCCACTGTTCATGTTCGACACGCCCCGCATGCCGACGGCGTGGTGGTTGCGGCCGGTGAGGAGGGCCGCACGCGTGGGGGAGCACAGCGGCGTCACATGGAAGTTCGTGTAGCGCAGGCCATCGGCGGCGAGGGCGTCAATGTTCGGCGTGTCGATCGACGAGCCGTAACACCCGAGCTGTGAAAAGCCGAGATCGTCGAAGAGCACGACGACGACGTTGGGGGCGTCGTCGCCGGGATGGCGTGGTTCGGGCCAGTCCGGTATCGAGTCATCGACGGTTCGCCCGATCGTGCCGTTCCAGTCCCCGTAGGTCGTCATGCTGCAAGGGTAGATGTTTTGGCATGCGTACTGCCAGTTTCTCTTCGTGCCATGGCCCACGTACGCTCTGCGCCATGAAGCTGTCGATGATGCTCACGTACTCCGGCGACCCGCGGCTGGCCGCGGCCGAAGCCGCCGATCTAGAGAAGGCCGGCATCGATGTCGGCTGGGTGCCGGAGCTCTACGGCTTCGACGCCGTGTCGATCCTGGGTTACCTCGCTGCGAAGACCGACACCATGGAGCTCGGTTCGGGCATCTTCAACATCTACGGCCGCACCCCCAGCACGATCGCCATGACCGCCGCCGGGCTCGACGCAGTCTCAAGCGGGCGCTTCATCCTCGGCCTCGGTGCGTCCGGCCCGCAGGTCATTGAGGGGTTCCATGGCGTGAAGTACGACAAGCCCCTCGGCCGTCAGCGCGAGATTATGGAGATCTGTCGTGCGATCTGGCGGCGAGAGGTCGTGGTGCACGACGGCCCGAACTACCAGCTCCCGCTTCCGGAAGATCAGGGCACGGGGCTCGGCAAGCCACTGAAGCTGATCAACCATCCTGTGCGCGAGGACATCCCGATCTATCTCGCCTCGCTCGGCCCGAAGAACGTCGAACTCACCGCCGAGGTCGCCGACGGCTGGCTGCCCGCCTTCTTCCATCCCGACAAGGCCGACGGCGTGTGGAAGGCCGATCTCGACGCCGGTCTCGCCAAGCGCGATCCTGCCCTCGGCCCGCTCCAGGTCTCGACTGGTGGCGCGCTGTGCATCACCGACGACGACGAAATGGCCCGCAAGATCCGCGATGCCGGTCGCTTTATGACGGCGCTGTACGTCGGCGGCATGGGCGCGAAGGGCAAGAACTTCTACAACAACATCTTCCGCAAGTACGGCTACGAGCAGGAAGCCGAGCAGATCCAGGACCTCTACCTCGACGGCAGGAAGGACGAGGCGATGGCGCTCGTTCCCCAGGACTACCTCGACGCCACGGCACTCGTCGGCGACGAGGGCTTCGTGCGCGAGCGGGTGGAGGCCTACCGGTCGGCCGGGGTGACGCACCTGCAGATCTCGCCGACCGGCCCGAATCCGATGGCCGATATCGAGAAGGTGAAGAGCTGGGTCAGCTGACCCGACACCGTTCCGTCAGGCGCGTTGCGCTTCGAGGCTGCGCTCGAGTCCAGCAAGTGACTGGCGGAGTGTCTTCGACAGTTGCCGCTTGAGCACGCGAAAGAGCAGCCCGGTGCGGGGCTTTGGCTGGAGTGCCATCAGGTAGGTGACCCGAACCCGGTCATCGGAGAGAACCTGGATGTCGACCCGTTCGTTCAGCGTCTCGGTGACGAGACCGAGCGGCCCCTCGGCTTCAACGACGGAGAAGCCCCAGGAACAAGGCTCGTCCCAGACGATGAACTCCTCGTGGATGGGCTTCTTCGCAACCCAGACGGTGCGGGTCGATCCGAGGCCGGTACCGCCGGTCGCCTCCGCCTTGTCGAGCGCGCTGAACCACTCCGGCCACCGTTCGTGATCGCACAGCACGTCCCACACTTCCTGGGGGGTAGCGCGGATCTCGCGCACAGCTCGGATCTTGAGCGGTGCACGGTCGGTCCAGTCGGCGGGCTGACGGGTCATCACGGCCATGACCGGAGCGTAACCGGGCGGTACCTTGCGGCCATGCCGACCGCCATCCCGCACGTCAGCCTTGCCCACCTGCCGACCCCGCTCGAACCACTCGATCGCCTGTCGGCTGCACTCGGGGGTCCCCGGATCTGGATGAAACGCGATGACACAACCGGCCTCGCGATTGGCGGCAACAAGGTTCGCAAGCTCGAGTACCTCCTGGCCGATGCGCTGGAGCAGGGCGCCGACGTCGTGCTGACGATCGGTGCGACGCAGAGCAATCACTGCCGGCAGACCGCTGCCGCCGCCGCCCGCCTCGGCATCGAGTGCGAACTCTTGCTCGAGCATCGATTCCCCGAGTGGCCCGACGCATACAACTGGGGCGGCAACCTCCAGCTCGATGCGCTGCTCGGCGCCACTGTGCTCGACCATCTGGTCGGCACCGACATGAACGCTGCGCTCGCCGCGCGGGTCGATGAACTCCTGGTAGCCGGTCGCAGGCCGTATGCCATCCCACTCGGCGGATCCTCGGTCGTCGGGGCATTCGGTTACCGCACCGCCGCAGTGGAGATCCTCCGACAGGCCGACGCCGTGGGGTTCACGCCGGCCGAGATCGTCCACGCCACGAGCTCCGGCGGCACGCAGGCGGGGCTCATCGCCGGCCTCGCGATCAAGCGGTCGGCCGTGCCGGTTCTGGGCGTGAGTGCGGGTGGTTCTGACGAGTACCTCGCACCGATCGTTCGCTCGCTCGCCGAAGGGGTCATCGAGCGGCTCGACCTCGACCGTACCTTCGGCCCCGCCACCGTCATGATCGACGACACCCACGTCGGCGACGCCTACGGGGTTCCGACCGATGCGATGCACGAGGCCGTCGAGATGTGCGCCACGCTCGAGGGGGTGCTCCTCGACCCGGTGTACACCGGCAAGGGCATGGCCGGTCTCATCCATCATGTGCGGACCGGGCGATGGTCGAGCGACGATCAGATCGTCTTCATTCACACCGGAGGAACGCCGGCGTTGTTCGCCTACCCCGAACTCCGTTAGACGACCGACGCAGGCGACGGGCGGCGTGTCCCGCTTGTCGCCATCACTGCTGCGGCGGCCATCGACAACAATCCGGACACCACATAACTCGCGCGATACGACGAGGCGTCGCGCAGCGCACCGAGCAGCAGTGGACCGCCGGCGATCCCGACGGTGACGACGAGTTGCTGGAACGCGAAGATGCGCGGGTACGCCGTGACGCCGAATGCGCTGGCGATCAGCAGCGGTTGGAGCATCAAGAGGTTGCCGATCGTGGTGCCGAAGCAGAAGGCGACGACCACGAGAGCGATGCGACCGTCGGCGAACGCAATACCGATCAGCGTGACCCCCTGCACGAGGGCGAGCACGATGGTGAACGTCACCAACGGGAGGCGGTCGGCAAAGGAGCCCCCAACGAGCCGCCCGATCACACTTCCGACGGCGATCGCCGACAACGCGAGGGCGCCGGTCGAGGAGTCGACGCGTTCGGAGCCGAGATTCGCGATCTGGGAGAGACCGCCGACCTGGGCACCCATCGCCAAGATGAAGCCGATGAGCACGATGACGAAGAAACGGGTGCGGATGGCGATGTCGTACTCGATGCCGTCGACCGCGCCGTCGTTCGCAGCGTTCTCGGCGCCTTCTGGCTCGAGGCCCCGGTGGGCCGGTGACGGGATCAGCAACGGCAGCGTGGCAAGGATCGACACGAGGAAGACGAGGCCGAGGATCGGCGACGCATCGGCGAGACCGCGATCGCCGATCAGCCAGGCGGCGAACTGGGTGTAGGTGAGGCCGCCGACGGACAGCCCGGTCGAGGCGATGGCAAGGGCAAGTGCCCGGCGACCGTGAAACCAGCGAGTCACGAGGGTGGTGGCGGGGAGAAGACCTGCCATCGCGAAGCCGAGCGCAAGCGCGACGTAGACCGCGTAGAGCTCGACGAGTGAGTCGATCGTGCCGAGGAAGGCCAGACTCGCGCCACCGAGTAGGGCGCCGACTGCGATCACCAGTCGGATGTCGCGCGTCTCGATGATCGGCGCGATGACCCGGCCGGCCACGCCGGCGACGATGAAGAAGACCGACGTGGCGAGCGAGACGCTGGTGGTCGAGAACGGCTGCTCGTCGGTGAGGGCGTCGAGGTAGACGGCGAGCCCGTAGAAGATCAGTCCCGAGGCCGCCGACAAGACGATGAAGACCGCAGCGACGACCCACCAGCCGGGAAAGATGCGCGCCGCCACGATCAGACGAGCTCCTCGAGGATTCGGGCGACCCCGAAGTCGATATTGGTCGAGGTGGTTTCGTCGGCGACGGCTTTGACCTCGTCGAGGGCATTGCCCATCGCAACGCCCCGTCCGGCCCATTCGAGCATGGTGAGGTCGTTGAGGTTGTCGCCGAACGCCACGACCTCCTCCGTCACGATGTCGAGTTGGGCGCAGAGGCGGGCGAGGGCGGTGCCTTTGTCCGCTCCATGAGGAGTGACTTCGGCAAAGTTGATCCCCGAGGAGGTTGCGTGGTGATGGCCGACATGAGGCTGGAGCCGTTCGATCAGTCGGCTGTGTCCGAGGTCGGGGTGGGCGACGAACATCTTCCCGACTCCGGTCGGCGTGGTGCCATCACTCAGGCGGTCCTCGTCTCGAAGCGCGTTGCCGGTCAATCGGTTCGGGTACAGCTCGAGAAACGGCGCTTCCCAGTGCAGTTGATCGCCGGCTTCCCATCCGAACGCGAAGCCGTCGTCCTCCGCTTCGAGACGCCGTCGAAGGTCGGCTACCTCGGCGTCGGCGAAACACAACCGCTCCTCGATCTCGCGAGTGCGGAGGTTGACCCGGTGGCCGCCGTTTGAACCGATGAACCAATCCAGTTCGGCGCCGGTGGATGTCGCGAGTGGGATCCCGCCCATGTGGCTGCGGCCGGTGACGGCGACACAGATGATGCCGGCAGCTTGAGCGGCGTTCATGGCGGCGACCGATCGAGCTTCAGGCCGGTGGTCGGCACCGAAGAAGGTGCCGTCGAGGTCGGTGGCGATCATCCGGATCTGCACGGCGCCAGTCTGGCAGTGAACGTCAGGCGCGCCTGATTCGCGAGCCGGTGCGGAGCATGCTCACTGGCGACCGATGGGCTTCGTGTAGCTCGTCGATCTCAGAATGGTGGCTGACGCGGCGCCTCGGCGACGGTGCCGCCACCGGCTGATCCGGGGTAGCCATGCCGTCGCCAGGTGTCGTACACGACCACGGCAACAGCGTTGGCGAGATTGAGGCTGCGGCTGCCTTCGACCATGGGAATGCTCAGGAGTTGGTCGTTTCCGATTCGGGCTCGAGCGGTATCGGTGAGACCAGCGCGTTCTGCGCCGAACACCAGGACGTCCTCGGCGTCGATCGGGGCGTCGGTGAACCGGGTCGAGCTGTGGGCTGAGAAGCCCCACCAGGTTCCCGGGAGTGCGGCGTCGAGCGCAGCGAGGTCGGGGTGGACGGTAACCGTGGCGAGCTCGTGGTAGTCGAGTCCGCCTCGGGAGTAGAGCCGGTCATCCAGTTCGAATCCCAGGGGTTCGACCAGATGGAGGCCTGCACCCGTGTTTGCGGCGAGCCGGATGATCGCCCCGGTGTTCGGAGCGATCTCGGGATGGACGAGCACGATCTCCACGGGGCTGCCAGGTCAGCGTGAGCGCACCACGATCGTGCCGGCGACCTTGTCGTGCCAGGTTTGGCGGTCGTCGTCCCAGATCATCCACAGATAGCCGAGGTACAGGATGCTGGCGGAGACGATCCATGCGAAGAGTTCCCGCCCGAGGGCGCGCCCGATCCCCGGCACGTCGCCATTGTCCACCCGGATCACCTTGTTGCCGACGATGCGACGCCCCCAGGTCTGGCCGGTCCGGCCAAGCTGTACGACGTATCCGATCATGACCAGCAAGGGGCCGAGGGTGCCCAGTGCCACGCCACCGACAAAGCGCATTGCGTCGGTCTCGCCCGAACACTCGGCGAGGTCGGTGAAGAAGAAGTCGCAGTCGAAGAGGGACGACGCAACCATGAACGCACCGATGTACATCGGAATGAGCATCGCCACGCCATACAGGAGAGCGTCGAGGAGATAATTCCCGAGGCGGTTGCCGAACCCGGCCCGGCCATTGGTGTCGTCACCCCAGACGTCGGCGCCGCCATGCGGGCTGTGTGCCTGCTGACCCTGGCCTGGCGGTGGTGGCGGTGGCGGCATGTCGCTCATGGGTCGATCGTAGGACATCCACCGAACGGACATCCGCAGCCTGCGCCTTGCTCGACCACGCCAGTCCGTCGGCGAGGCCGCTCGGCACTCCGGACGCGACAACGCCGGCCCCGAGAGGCCGGCGTTGGGTGGCGGAAGGTATGGGATTCGAACCCATGGTGACCCGGAGGCCACAACGGCTTTCGAGGCCGCCCCATTCGTCCGCTCTGGCAACCTTCCGGCGACGAGGCTAGCGGTCGCGCGAGAAGGGACCCACCCCCACCGGGTTGTCCGCATCCGCTCGGCGATGCTCGCCAAACGCTCGGCCGTGGCCTTCTCGGCGAGATGGCAGGAGTTCAGGCGCGCTCGGCGGAAAGGACGACCGTGCCGTCGGCGGTTCGGAGTTCGAGGGTGGTGCCGTCGAGGACGAACCCCGTGACCTGGAGCCAGGCGGCGGGCAGGGCGATGTTCTGCTCGCCGAGGCCGAAGTCGCAATAGGCCTCTTCGGTCACGCCGGGGGCGATGGTGAGGGCCTGACCGTTGACGCCGTCGTGCACGCCGGTGGTGCGGTAGGTCGTGTCGCCTCGGTTGCAGCCGGTGTGGAAAACGAGCGAGCCGTCAGCGGTGAAGGTGAGTTCCGGTACGGCGCCGCGGATCGTTACGTCGCTGAACCGACCTTCGCGGTCTTGATAGGCCTGAATCAACCAGCGACCGAGGAGGTCGTCGCTCGCGTCTTCGGCAATGACGGCCTCGGTCGTGGTGGTCGATTCGTCCATCGGTGTGGGGCCGCTCGTGGTCGGTGGGCCGGGCGGACCCGGCGTGGCGGTGTCGTCGCCGCACGAGGCGCCTCCCAGGCCGAGGAGAAGTACAACGAGTGCACTGGCGAATCGACGCACGGTCAGTCCCTCGCCGCAAGGTAGGTGGTGAGCAGGGCGGCGCACTCCGGGGCTCGCACGTTGTGGATTGTGACGAATTCGCGGCCGAGTCGAGGGTCGGCGCCGACCTGGTAGAGCGATCCGACCGCACCTCCCGACAGGTCGGGAATGCCGAAGACGACTCGTGCCATGCCGGCGTCGAGGATTGCGCCGGCGCACATGACGCTCGGCTCGATCGTGACGGCGATCGTTGCACCGTCGAGCCGCCTCGACCCGACGTGAGCGGTGGCGTCGCGGATGGCGAGGAGTTCGGCACAGGCGGTCGGATCGCCGAGGCGTTCGCGTTCGTCGTGGCGGCTGGCGATCACCTTGCCGTCGAGCAGGATCACGGCACCGACGGGAACGTCGCCGTGGTCGATCGCTGCCGTGGCCTCGGCAAGAGCCAGCCCCATGAGTTCGTCGTCGGTCACGACTCGGAGACTAGCGAGGCGGCCGATCCTGTCGGTATGGCGGCGCCGGATCGGCGAAGCGTGCTCGAGTGGCCATTTCCCCTGCCGGCGAGCCGTGCGATCTACGCTCCCGGCCATGGGGAACATGCGTGAGGTGGTCATCAGCGGCTCCGGGGTGTTCACCCCGCCCGAGGTGATCACCAACGAAGAGTTGGTTGCTGCGTTCAATGCCTTCGCCGACAAGCACAATGCCCTCCACGCCGATGCGATCGCAGCCGGGGAGCGGGAGGCGATCCCGCACTCCGACGTCGACTTCATCGTTAAGGCATCGGGCATCGAGCGCCGCCATGTGATGGACAAATCCGGCGTGCTCGATCCCGACGTCATGCATCCGTTGCTTCGTCAGCGAGAAGACGACGAGCCGGGGATCATGACCGAGATGGCGGTCGACGCAGCCCGCCAGGCAATGGCTCAGGCGGGCCGCACTCCCGACCAGATCGATGCCGTCATCTGTGCTGCATCGAACCATGAGCGTGCCTATCCGGCGGTCGCGATCGAGGTGCAGGAGGTGCTCGGCATCGAGGGATTCGCCTACGACATGAACGTCGCCTGCTCGTCCGCCACCTTCGCCGTGCAGAACGCAGCCGACATGATCCGCTCGGGTTCGGCGAAGACAGTGCTGATCGTCAACCCGGAGATCTGCTCTGGACATCTCGAGTGGCGCGACCGCGACTGCCACTTCATCTTCGGCGATGTCTGCACGGCATTGGTTGTCGAGGCCATGGAGGCCGCAACGTCCGATCACCAGTTCGAGGTGCTCGGCACCCGGTTGATCACCACCTTCTCGAACAACATTCGCAACAACAACGGGTTCTTGCGCCGCACCCGGCCGGACGGACTCGACGATCGTCGCGACATGCAGTTCATGCAGAACGGCCGGCAGGTCTTCAAGCAGGTCGTGCCGATGGTGAGCGACCTCATCGTTGACCACTGCATGGACGAGGGGATCGACCCGACCGGCCTCAAACGGCTGTGGTTGCACCAGGCCAACAAGTCGATGAACGACTTCATCGGCAAGAAGGTGATGGGCCGGGTGCCCGAGCCGGATGAGCAGCCCAACATCCTGCAGGACTACGCGAACACGTCTTCGGCCGGATCGATCATCGCGTTCTCTCACCATCAGGACGGCCTTGAGTCCGGTGACCTTGCGGTGATCTGTTCGTTCGGTGCCGGCTACTCGGCTGGCAACGTCATCGTGAGGAAGCGCTAGGGCGTGCCGTCGCCGATCGGCTCGACAGCGTCAATCTCGTCGTTGACCTGACGGCTCAGCCAGATCTCGTTTGCGCCGAAGGCGATCGCGCCACACACGACGAAGATGTCGGCGACGTTGAACACGGCGTACCAGGTGACGTCGATGAAGTCGACGACTTCGCCGCTGAGCACGCCGTCGTCGGCGCGGAAGATCCGGTCGAGCAGGTTGCTGATCGCGCCGCCGAGGATCGTCGCGGCAATGGCCGCGCGCAGGCGCGTCTCGGCGGTGACGATCAACCATCCGAGAAAGCCGCACATGGCGATGACGATCAGACCGATCCATGGCCCAAACTCCGACCCGGTGCCGAAGCTGAAGCCACTGTTGTAGGAAAGGTCGAACTCGAGGGTCGGGAGGACGTTGATGACCCGCCCGTTGTCGAGTGCAGACTCCGCCCACCACTTGGTGACCTGGTCGAGCGCCACCGCAGCCATCACGATCACCAAGGAACGTTGAACGAGGGAGCGCCGATTCACGGGATGAACGGTAGACCGCGCAGCGACGCGCTCCTCGCCGGCTGCGTGCAATCCCCGCCTGAGCGGCCTGGCGCCTCAGGTCGAGATGCGGTGTCGGTGTGATCGCAGGGCGACGAGACCGCCGAGTGAGGCGATTGCGGCGATCGTGAGGAGTGCTGCCTCGTAGCCGGCGTCGGTATCCGCCAGGGCGCCGGTGACGAGCGGCCCGCTCACCCCGCCGATCTCGGCGATGGAGAACCAGAGTCCGTTCGCGATGCCCGTGTTCGTCACGCTGACCCTGTCGGCGGCGAGGAGGGTGACGATCGCAAGTGGGACCAAGGCACCGCGCACGCCACCGATCACGGCGATGGGCCCATGAAGTGAGGTCGGGGCGAGCAACAGTCCCGCCATCACGAGGACGGCCGCACCGAAGAGCCCCGCCATCAGCAGATGCATGCGTTCCGGTGTGGCGTAGGCGGGAATGGTGGCGCCGGCGACGATCGAGACGAGTCCGCCGACCGCCAGCCATGCGCCGGCGGTGCTCGGACTCATACCGCTGAACTCCTCCAGGATCGTCGGCATCCAGTTGCTGGTTCCGTGGCTCAGGAAGAACAGGGCGAACGCGACGAACAGGATCAACCGGATCTCCGACGAGCCCAGGAGATACCGGAACGACCCGTCGGCCGATCCGGCCGCAGCCGGCTCGACCCTCGTCGTGGTTGGTCGTTCGACCCGGTTCCAGACGACGACCCAGACCATTGTCGCCACCGCCCCGATCGTTGCCTCGAAGACCAGCACCTGCCGCCACGAGTCGAACCACTCGAGCAGCACAGGGTTCGTGACGGCGAGCGTCATCGTTCCGCCGATCGCCGGAGCGACCGAGTACCAGCCGACACCGCGGCGGCGCTCGTTTTCGTCAGGGAACCAGGTCGCCATCAGCTTCGGAGCCGACGCCGACACCAAGGGACCGAACACGCCGAAGAAGGCGATCGCCAGCCACAGAGAACCCAGCCCCTGTGCTGCAGCCCGCAGCACGAGTGAGCCGCTGACCGAGAGGCCGCCGAGCGCGAGTGACCATCCGAGTCCGATCCGGTCGATGAACCGGCCCGCCAGCGGTGCAGTGACGATGTAGATCAACGCCCATGCCCCCAACGCAAAGCCCATGGCGCCGCGGCTGACCCCGAGGTCGTCTCGAACGACCATCAACATGGGGGCGATGGCGGTGACGGCGATGCCGAAGCTGAAGTAGACCCCGGTCATTGCCCCGAACACGATCCAACGGTGGCGTGGGGTGGACATCGGCTCCATCACAGCAGAACGATCGATGGATCCGTGAACCGCTTCGGCCTGGCTTCTGCGTCAGTGCCCTCGGGCGCTGTCACTGCAGACCAAAACGGCGACACCCCCGAACCGGCGGGCCCGGGGGTGTCGTGACCGGCGGAGGGTGTGGGATTTGAACCCACGGAGGCTTGCACCTCACACGCTTTCCAAGCGTGCCCATTCGGCCGCTCTGGCAACCCTCCCGGCCTGCCCGAAGGCAGT
>JAKMFW010000088.1 GCA_022425325.1 Acidimicrobiales bacterium
TCGCCCAGGGCCACCACGCCATGCTCGAGTTCGAGACGATGGTCGGTGAGGTCTCGGTCAACGGGGTCGACATCATCACCTGCGACGACGACGGTTGGATCACCGAGTTCAAGGTGATGATGCGTCCATACAAGGCCCTCGACGCGGTGCGTGAGCAGATGGCAGCGATGATGGAGAAGCTCGCAGCAAGCTGACCCGGGCGGCCCACGACCGGTCGTGTCCCTCGCCGTGTGCATTCATGCGAGGATCGCGCCATGCCGGTTCTTCGTGCCATGCAAGGCGACATCACGACGCTCGATGTCGACGTGATCGTGAATGCGGCGAACACGTCGCTCCTTGGTGGGGGTGGCATCGACGGGGCGATCCATCGGGCTGCAGGGCCTCAGCTTCTGGAGTTCTGTCGGACGCTTGGCGGCTGCGAGACAGGCCAGGCGAAGACGACACCCGGCTTCGACCTGCCTGCGCGTTGGGTGGTCCATACGGTCGGCCCTGTCTGGAGTGGCGGCGCTGCGGGCGAACCTGAACAGTTGGCGTCGTGCTATCGGGAGTCGCTCGCTCGAGCCGATGAGGTCGAGGCGGCCACGATCGTGTTCCCTGCGATCTCGACCGGCATCTACGGCTATCCAGCCGATCTGGCTGCGGCCATCGCGGTCGACGCCGTCCGAGCCGCCACGACCCGCGTCGACGAAATCATCTTTATCTGCTTCGACGAAGCGACGCTGTCGATCTACCGGGACCTGCTCGCGTAGGCTTCGCGCCGCGCACCGCCCCGGACGATGGAGCAGCGACGGTGACCGAACGACACATCCGTGACTTCTCGCTGGACTTCTTCTCGCTCTCGGGCAAGAAGGCGATCGTGACCGGCGGCAACCGAGGCCTGGGCCAGGCGTACGCCGTCGCCATGGCGAAGGCCGGCGCCGACCTGTACATCCCGACTGTTGCCGACGACGACGGCACCACCAACGAACTGATCGAAGCCGAAGGCCGCCGTTGCGAGATCGTCACCGCTGACCTCACCGTCACCGGAACCCCTGCCGAGGTCGTGCAGGGTTGTGTCGACACGTACGGCGGGGTCGACATCGTCGTGAACAACGCCGGCATCGGGATCAATGTCGAGGACGTGCGGGAGTTCGATCGCGGCCGGTGGGATCCGATGGTGGCGGTGAATCTCACGGCCGCGTTCGAGATGAGTCATGCCGTCTCGTCGATCTTCATTGAGCAGGGCAGCGGCAAGATCATCAATGTCTGCTCGATGTTTTCGTTCCTCGGTGGGCAACGCTCGCCGGCCTATGCCGCCACAAAGCACGGGATCGCCGGCCTGACCAAGGCCTACGCCGACGAACTCGGCCCGTTCGGCGTTCAGGTCAACGGCATTGCGCCCGGTTACTTCGCCACCGAACTCACCGCCGAGACGCGCAAGGACCCCGCCTACAACAAGGCCGTGCTGGACCACATCCCCGCCGGCGAGTGGGGTCAGGTCCAAGATCTCATGGGCGCCTGCGTGTTTCTCGCGTCGGCGGCGTCGATGTATGTGAACGGTCACGTGCTCGCCGTCGACGGCGGTTACCTCGTCCGCTGACCACCCTTCCTTCCCTTCGTTCCTCCCCAGGAGTCCGCAATGACCCTCACCCGTGAAGCGATCGTCGACGGCCTGATCGGCCTGCTCGGCGCCGACAAGGTCGACACCGACGAGCAGACGCTCAAGGAGAACAGCCTTGATCGCTACCGCAAGCTCGAGGACATCTTCGGTATCTACAACCTGCCGATCCCGGCGGCCGTGGTGCGCGTCACCAGCACCGACGATGTGTCGAAGACCCTTGCGTTCTGCAACGAGCACACCATCAATGTGGTGCCCAAGACCGGCGGCACCGCAACCGAAGGCGGCCTCGAGACGATCGCCGAGAACTCGATCGTCATCGACGGCAAAGCGATGAATCAGATCGTGTCGATCGACGAGTTCGACATGCAGGCGACCGTCCAGTGCGGCGTCAAGCTGAAGGATCTCGAGGATCAGCTGCGGCCGCTCGGGTTGACGACTGGTCACTCGCCGCAGTCGAAGCCGATCGCCATGTATGGCGGTCTTGTCGCCACTCGTTCGATCGGTCAGTTCTCGACTCTCTACGGCGGCATCGAGGACATGGTGATGGGTCTCGAGGCGGTCCTGCCGTCGGGCGAGGTCGTGCGCATCAAGGACGTGCCCCGTCGAGCCGGCGGCCCCGACATCCGCCACATTCTGATCGGCAACGAGGGCGCCCTCGCCTACATCACCGAGGTGACGGTCAAGCTCTTCGCCTACTACCCGGATCACAACCACTTCCTGGGGTGGCGTCTCGACGAGATGAAGCCGGGGTTCGAGATCCTGCGCGACGTCATGGCTGCCGGGTACAAGCCATCAGTCGCCCGTCTGTACGACGCCGAGGACGGTGCACAGCACGGCTTCGACTCGTTCGCCCCCGAGCAGTGCGTGCTGATCTTCACGACCGAGGGTCCCGCCGGTGTGTCGCAGGCGACCGCCGACGGTATTGCCGAGATCGTCGATGCCCGCCCCGAGGTGACCCGAGTCGACACGGAGATCATCCGTGACTGGTTCGCGCACCTCAACTGGGGTCCCGAGAAGCTCATCGAGGAACGGGAGTTCATCCGCGAGCACATGCGGATGGGGTACACCACCGAGGTCTCGGGCAACTGGTCGGTCATCAACGAGATCTACGAGAACGGCATCCGTCGAGTGCGCGAGGAGTTCCCCCACGTCGCCGACATCACGATGCTCGGCGGGCACTCGTCGCACAGCTACCAGACCGGCACGAACATGTACTTCGTGTACGACTACAACGTCGTCGACTGCACGATCGAAGAGGAGCGGGAGAAGTACCACATCCCGCTCAATGCGATCTTCGTCGAAGAGGCGCTCAAGGCAGGCGGGTCCATGTGTCACCACCACGGCATCGGCAAGTACCGCGCCCCGTGGACCGCCGAGGAGCACGGCACGGCCTACCGACTGATGCAAGGACTCAAGAACGAGTTCGACCCCAACGGCATCATGAACCTCGGCACGATCTACCCCGTCGAGGGCGGCTGAGGCTGCACAGCGGCATCTCCCACGAGGTGACCGACTAGCTTGCTGCGCCATGGCCGAGGATCGGTTCGTCATCGGGGTCGACGTCGGCACCCAGAGCGCCAAGGTGATGGTCTTCGCCGCCTCCGGCGAGGTCGTCGCCGAAGGCCATCAGGCGCTTCGTCCGCTCGAGATCCCCGCACCGAATCGAGCGGTCCATCCCGACGACGATCTCTGGGACGGCGTCGTCGCCGCCATCCGAGAAGCAGTCGCCAGCTTCGTCGTCGCCGGGCACGAGGTCGCCTCCATCGAGGCGATGGGCATCTGCGTCATCCGGTGTTGCCGGGCGCTGCTGCGGGCTGACGGCACCTTGGCCCATCCCGTCATCAACTGGATGGACGAACGTCTCGACCACCCCCATGCCCATGAGGATCAGTACGGCGAGGTCAGTCACGTCACCACCAGTTCCGGGTACATCGGGTTGCGACTCACCGGCGAACGGGTCGACACATCGGCCAACCTCATCGGCTGGTGGCCCGTCGACGACCTCGCCCTCGACTGGTCCGATGACCCCGACCGTTGGACATCGTGCAATCTCCGGCGCGACCAGGTCTTCGATCTCGTGCGGCCCGGCGAACGAATCGGCGGGCTGACTGCCGACGTGGCGGCACTTCTCGGCCTGCCCGGGGGGCTCCCCGTCGTCGCGACCGCTCACGACAAGGCGGTCGAAGCCCTTGGATCCGGCGCCCTCGCCCCCGGCGTCGGTTTGGTGTCGCTCGGCACCTACATCGCGGCGATGACCCACGGCGTTCGACACGTTCCCGACGCCGAGTCGTTCTGGACCTTTCCCGCTTCACTTCCCGGCCATCACCTCTACGAATGCTGGGGAGTCCGGCGCGGCATGTGGAGCATCAGTTGGTTCCGAGACGAGTTCGGCGCTGCTGCCATCGCCGACGCCGAGGCCGCCGACGTGTCGGTGGAGGATCTGCTCAACGCTGAAGCGGCGCAGGTGCCGGTCGGGTCCGACGGGCTGCTCACCGTGCACGACTGGGCGGCACCGCCTCAGGCCCCGTTCCGCAAGGGCGCATTGGTCGGCTTCGACGGCCGCCACACCCGAGCCCACGTCTACCGGTCGATGCTGGAAGGCATCGCCCTTCGGCTCAAGACCCACATGGACCCGATGGCCATCGAGCTCGATCAGCCGTTCACCGAGCTGATCGCCAGCGGTGGTGGCGCCAACAGCGACGTCATGATGCAGATCCTCGCCGATGTCCATGGCGTTCCTGCGACCCGGAATCGGCTCCGGTCCTCGGCCGCCATCGGCAGCGCGGTCAACGCTGGGATGTACGCCGGGATCTGGTCATCGCCGGCGGACGCGACCTCGGTGCTCGTCCAACGCGACGACACCTTCGAGCCGGTGCCCGAACACACGACGCTCTACGCCCGTCTGGCGGAGATCGAGGCGAGCATCCACGAGCATCTCGATCCGGTGACGCAAGCGCTCGCCGAACTCGACGTCGAGCAGCCGGAGACCGGTTCCCGCTAGTGGGTTCGGCGCCGCGCTGCGTAGGCGTCGAGCGCTGCGTCGAACTCGGTGGCGAGCGAACCGTTCAGCACGGCCTCGCGTAACAGATCGGCCTGGCTCGGCGGCGCGAGGCCGTCGATCGGCGGGTCGAGGTCAAGGTTGGTCGGAAACGGATAGCCGAACGCCGTTGCGGTGATCACCCGATCGAGCGCTGCGGCCGACCAGCCATCCGCATGGCGTGTGTGCAGCGCCGGGAGCACGGCTCGGCACATGCGGTCGCGATCAACGGCTTCCAGCGCGATGCCCATCGCGCTCGAGATCTGCAACAGGTTGCCCATGCGCTTGATGCCGTGCTC
>JAKMFW010000102.1 GCA_022425325.1 Acidimicrobiales bacterium
CGCGCTGGGGCGAGCAACAGGGCGAGTTCACTCGCCCATCCTGACTCGGGTCAGGAGGCCTGCGCCATCGCGGAACGGGCTCGCTCTTCGGCCACCCGCTTGCGACCGATGATCGGCGTGGTCGGAGGGAAGCCGGCGTCGGACCGTTCCGACTCCGACTCGCCACCCCAGAAGCCCAGTTCTCGGTTGGTGCGTGCGTAGGTCTGGCACATCTCGAGGGCTTCGCAGCCTTCGCAGATGGCCCTTGCCTTCGCCTCTCGGCGGACGCGGGCTTCCGGTCGCTCTGCGAACGGGGCGAAGAACACCTCGCTCTTGCCGGTGCACTTCGCCGCCTCCATCCAGCCGGTGGGGCCGACGGGAGCGGTGACTTCGGTTTCGATGATGTCGAGCATGGGGGGTCTCACTTCTCTGAGGACCGCCACTCCACCGCCCGGCGAAGCGCTTGGTTCCTCGATAAGCATTACGAAGAACCTACGGAAAACCGATGCGTTGGTGAAGAGCTCCGCGATGATTGTTAGCGCTAACTAACATCTATTCGAGAGATAGCGCCGCAGTCGCGTAGCACTTGAACGGATAGTGGGGCTCTGAACCACGCAGGTCGGAACCGACCAGCACCCTTCGGTTGCGCGTGTCAGCACACCTGCCAGGTCACCACCGCCTGCAGTTGATCGTCCTGGACGTCCTTGCCCGGGTGGAACGATTCCGGCGCCGTGCGCTGGTGCAGCGACCAACGACCGGCTGCCTCGTGATCGGCGGCGGCTGGTTCGAGCTCGGCCCAGACCTCACTGCGGCAGGTGATGACCACCCACCCACCCGGCCGCACCACTCGAACCACCTCCGGGAACGCTTCGGGTCCGACGTGGCCGTGCGTGAAGACGCCGGTTGCGATCACGGCGTCGACGGACCCGTCCTCGAGCGGGAGTTCGGTGAGCGATGCCTGCACCAACCGCCCGTAGCGGGCAGTTTCGGCGGCGACGGCGAGCATCCCGGCCGACAGGTCGATGCCAACGAGCGTGCCGTCCCAGCCGGTGGCGGCAAGTTCGACACCGACTCGGCCGGTGCCGCATCCGGCGTCGAGCACCGTCGAGATCGCGCCGAGATCACGCAGCTGCTCGACCGCTTTCGCCGGCCCGATCCATTCCCACCCATCGTGATCGGCGTCGTACTGGGTGGCCCACCGGTCATAGCGATCGGCCAACTGCTGGTTGTCACTCGAAGCGAAGATCCACTCGAGCTTGTCGTCGTTCACGAGGCGACGACACCGTCGTCGTGCAACGACCCGATCTCGGCAGGACTGAGGCCGAGTACATCAGCGAGGATGGCCTCGGTGTGCTCCCCCAAGCGAGGGGCAGGGGTCGGCTCAACCGGGAGCTTGCCGTCGAACGCGACGGGCGACCCAGGCGTGAGATAGGTGCCGATGTTCGGCTGGTCGACGTTGCGGAAGAGTTCGCTCTCGATCGAGACCCGTGGGTCGTCGTCAACGAGTTCTTTGAAGGTCTGGTACCGGCCCCAGCAGACCCCGAGGTCGTCGAAGCGAGCAGCAACCTCGTCGATGCCGTGAGCAGCGACCCACGGAGCGATGGCGGCAGTGATCGCCTCCCGGTAAACGAAGCGCTCGCCCTCATCGCGAAAGCTCACCCCGTGCTCCGCTTCGATCGCAGCGACAGCCTCCGTGGCGTTCGTTGCCTCGAGGAGACCCGACCACTGCTTCGGGGAGATACCAACCGCATAGACAACGACACCGTCGGCCGTGGTGAAGGTAGTGCCGTAGGCGCCATAGAGATCGTTGCCGAAACGCTCGCGTTCGGTGCCGTTGATCTGAGCCTCGGCGACATGACCGAGTGCGCTGACGGCGACGAAGGCGACATCGGAGAGGGCGAGCGACATCGATGACCCCTCCCCCGTCCGGGTTCGGTGGCGGTCGGCGGCGAGCATGCCGAGGGCGGCGGTTTGACCGCAGATGAGATCCCACGCAGGCATCACATGGTTGATCGGCTCGCGCCCACCGACCGGGCCGGTCGCCGTCGGGTATCCCACCGCACAATTCACCGTGTAGTCGAGGGCGGTCGATCCGTCTCGATTGCCGGTGATGGCAAGCATCACCAGATCCGGTCGGTGCGCCGACAGGGCCTCGAACGACATCCAGCCGCGGGCCGGGAAGTTGGTGAGGAAGTTACCTGCGTCGGCGACGAGGCCCGAGAGCAGTTCCTTCGCCCGATCACTGCGGAGGTCGACGGCGATCGAGCGCTTTCCCTTGTTGAGGCCGGCCCAATAGATCGATTCGCCGGCATCGGTCAGCGGCCAACGCCGATAGTCGATCCCACCGCCGATCTGATCGAACCGGATGACATCAGCACCGAGCTGGGCGAGGGTCATGCCCCCGGATGGGGCGGCGACGAAGGCCGACCCCTCGATCACACGGAAACCATCGAGCGGGGGTATCTGCACGGATTGATCCTCTCCCACCGCACCACCGCGGTTCAAGATCCCGCGCCCGCCACCTGCTCGTGCTGTGGCAGCCGGGCCGCTGCCGCCGGGGCGGTCAGCCGATCCAGTTGATCGACTGAATCTCGCTGTAGGCCTCGATCCCCCACTTGCCGCGGTCGCGACCGACCCCCGACATCTTGAAGCCGCCGAACGGGGCCTCCATGTGGGGCTGGATGACGTTGAGGCCGACATTGCCCGACTCGAGTTGCTGCCCGATCCCGTACGCACGGTTCGTGTCGCCGCAGAAGACATAGCTGTACAGACCGTAATCGGAGTCGTTGGCCAGGGCGACGGCGTGGTCGTCGTCCTCATAGGGCATCACCACGATCACGGGGCCGAACGCTTCCTCCCGCACCACATGCATGTCGGGGGTGCAGTCGGCGAGCAGTGTCGGGGCGATGTAGTAACCGTCGAGTTCAGGACGTTCACCGCCGACGACGAGGGTGGCGCCGGCGTCGGTACCGCTCTTGATGAACGCCTCGACGCGATCACGGTGAAGCTCGGTGATGACCGGCCCGACGATCGTGCCATCGGCGTTGGGATCGCCGACCGGCATGAATCCGGCGAACGTCTTGAGGGTCTCGACCAACTGGTCGTAGATGTCCTTGTGCGCGATCACGCGAGTCGGCGCCGTGCAGATCTGGCCGCTGTGAAAGCCCCACACGGTGGCGATCGCCTGAGCGGCCGCACCGATGTCGGCATCCTCGGTGACGATCGCCGCACCCTTGCCGCCGAGTTCCATGAGGAGCCGCTTCATGGTCTTGCCGCCGTTCTCCATGATCTTCGCGCCGACCCCGGTGGAGCCGGTGAACGAGATCATGTCGACGTTCCTGGTGTCGACGAGCGCCGCCGGAACCTCCGGACCGGCACCGTTCACGATGTTGACCACGCCAGGTGGAAAGCCGGCGGCATCGATCGCCTCACCGAGCAGGAAGATGCCGAGCGGATCCTGCGGCGCCGGCTTGATGACGGTGGTGCAGCCGGCGGCGAGCGCCGGCGCAATCTTGCCGGCCACGTTGGTGACCGGGAAGTTGTAGGGGGTGATGCAGGCGACGACACCAACCGGTTGGTGCTTCACCCGGGCCGACATGAGTCCGGCCGGGCCCAGCGGCCCCTTGGCGACAGGGACGGGAGCGAGGCTTTCGTCGAGATCGATGGGGTTCGAGTAGTAGCGGAAGCGGTCGACCGCAGGACCACCGACCTGCAGCGTCTCGGTGATCTTCTTGAGCGCACCCGTCTCGGCCTGCACTGTGGGCACCCAATCCGCCGAACGTTTCGCAACCTCGTCGGCGAGACGCCCGATTGCGGCGCACCGCTCGGCGGGCGACGTGTTCTTCCAGGCGACGGACGCCGCTTTGGCTGCCGCTGCGGCATCGTCGGCCTGTTGAACGCTCGCCTCCGGTGCGCGACCGACAACCTTCGTGGTGGCTGGGTCGATGACGTCATACGTGCCGGCGGCAGGGTCGACCCATTCACCGTTGATCAGGAGCTGCCAGTTCTTGTCGACGTCGATCGCACTCATGGGTGCAGACGATACGCCAGGTCGTCGGTGCCGCCGAATCCTTCTTCGAACCAAGGGCTAACGCACCACCCTCGTCAGTTGTTAACGTTTGCTCACAAGATCCCCCTGAGGAGGAGCCATGGCAGACGCCGTCATCGTGTCCACGTCCCGTACCCCGATCGGTCGGGCCAACAAAGGCTCGCTGGTCGACGCCCGTCCCGACGACATGTCGGCCCACACCCTGAGCGACGTGCTCAGCAAGGTCGACATGGATCCCAACGAGGTCGAAGACGTCATCTGGGGCATCGGTCAGCCCGGCGGTGAGGGTGGCTACAACATCGCCCGCGTGATCTCCGCCCAGCAGGGCCTCAACCTTCCTGGCGTCACCGTCAACCGCTACTGCTCGTCGTCGCTGCAAACCATCCGGATGGCCGCCCACGCGATCATGGCCGGTGAGGGCGACTGCTTCGTCGCCGGTGGTGTCGAAACCGTCAGCCGCTACATGCACGGTGCTGCCGACACCGGCCCGCACAACGAGATCTTCGCCGACGCCGAGACCCGCACCAAGGAGCGTTCCGCCGGCGGAACCGACGGGTGGCAGCCGCCCGCCGGCGTGCCCGACATCTACATCGCGATGGGCCAGACCGCCGAGAACGTCGTGCAGCACACCGGCATCAGCCGTGAGCGCCAGGACGAGTGGGGCGTTTCGTCGCAGAATCGCGCCGAGGCCGCCCTCGCCCGCAAGTTCTTCGAGCGTGAAATCACCCCGTACACCCTTCCCGACGGCACCGTGGTGTCGCAGGACGACGGCATCCGACCCGGCACCACCCTCGAGAAGGTCTCGACCCTCTCCCCGGTGTTCCGTCCCGACGGCACCGTGACCGCCGGCAACGCCTGCCCGCTCAACGATGGCGCCGCCGCCGTGCTCGTGATGAGCGCCGACAAGGCCAAGGCGATGGGTCTCGACCCGATCGCTCGCATCGTGTCCAGCGGCGTCTCGGCCCTCAACCCCGAGATCATGGGCCTCGGCCCGATCGACGCCTGCAAGCAGGCGATGGCCCGCGCCGGTATGAGCATCGGCGACATCGATCACGTCGAGATCAACGAGGCCTTCGCCGTCCAGGTCCTCGGCTCGGCCGACGAACTCGGCATCGACCTCGACAAGCTCAACCCCAACGGCGGTGCGATCGCCCTCGGTCACCCCTTCGGCATGACCGGCGCCCGCATCATGACCACCCTGCTCAACGGCATGGAGGATTCCGGCGCCACCATCGGCATGGAGTCGATGTGCGTCGGTGGCGGCCAGGGCATGGCGATGATCGTCGAGCGCCTCAACTAATCGACGCGCTTCCGTTCACCGGTTTCCGGAAACGGCTCGGGCTTCGGCCCGGGCCGTTTCGCGTTGCGGCGCTCTTCGATCCGTGAGCCGGTGGATGCCGAGGCCGCACTCGGTCGGGTCGAGACGGCCTCTCAGCGAATCTCAGCCGAGCGCTGCGATGACGTCGTCGGGGGCCTGAACGAGCTCGATCAGCACACCCTCCCCCGACAGCGGGAACTCCTCGTTGCCCTTGGGATGCACGAACACGATGTCGTGACCGGCCGCACCGGGGCGAATACCGCCCGGCGTGAAGCGCATGCCGTGCTCGGTGAGCCACTCGACGGCAGCGGGCAAATCGTCGACCCACAGGCCGACATGGTTGAGCGATGGATCGTGCACCTTCGGGCGCGACCCGGGATCGAGCGGCTGCATCAGGTCGATCTCGACCGCGTGCTCCCCGGCGCCGAGCCGCAGGATGTCCTCCTGCACGTTCTCGGACTCGCTCGTGTACTCGCCGGTCTTCTCGACGCCAAGCGTGTCGACCCAAAGGCGACGCAGCGCACCGAGGTCGAGACCGCCGATGGCGATCTGCTGAAGGCCGAGGACTCGAAAGGGACGTTCGGTGCTCATGGCGCCGAACGCTACCGGTCGACCGTGCCGCCGAACCAAAGTCGCCCGGAGGCGCTCAGGTCGACGGGGGTCGGGTACTCGGCACCATGCTGGGGGTGATCGCTCCCCCAACTCAGGCGATCAGCCCCGAACCATCGCCTCGCGGCGTCAATAGACACCGGTGATGTCGCCGTGACGGTCGGGCACAGGTTCGCCTGAGTGGCCAGCACAGCGAGCTGCTCATCGTTGTCAGCGAACGCGACATGGTCGACGGCGAACTCGGTGTCGGGGAACGCCGAAGCAAGTTCAACGAGCGCCGAGATCTCGTCGGGCAGAACGCACACACTCGGACGGACCCGACGTTCGACGCATCTCGCCACGAGTGCCCGGCCGACATCGCCGGCGAGCCAGGGTCGAGGTGACCGAATCGAGAACAATCGCAGCCCGTCGATCCCCGCATCGACGAGGGTGTCGAGCACAGCGACCGGGTCGGGACCGAACGGATCGACGGCCCCGACGAGCGCCACGCCGGGACGCGCATTCGACAGGAGGTAGGAGCAGTCGTAGCCGTGGGCGGCAATCGCCTGGACCAGCACGGCTCGTTCGACGCCGGCCGTGCGCACTCGCTCGAGCACCGCATCGGCAGTCGGGTCGACCCGCTCCCACCAGGCACCGCTCGGCGCAAGATGGGCCTCGACCTGCACCGACTCGACGTCGACAACGTGGAGATGCGCGTCGATCACGTCAGCTCACGTCGACGAACCCAGCGCCGGCCGACAGTCCAGTGAGGATCGTTGCGGCGGCGACGCTGATCGTGTCCATCGGACTCCCTTGCGATTCGCATTCGAGCGTAGGACAGATCGCTGATGCGAGGAGGACGGTTCCGCCGTTTCGGCCCGAGCCTGCCGACCTCCTAAAGTCGAGGCATGGAGCCAATCGATCCCCGCCCCCTCGACATCCTCGACGGCGAGTTCTACGTCGACGGCGACACCTACGCCAAGTACGCCTGGCTCCGCGAAAACGATCCCGTCATGTGGGACGAGACGAACGAACTCTGGGTCGTGACCCGCTACGACGACATCGTCGACATCGAGAAGAACAAGCACGTCTTCATCAACTCCGACAAGGACAAGGGCGGCTACCGACCCAACATCCCGGCTGACCGCTCGATCATCGGCACCGACGATCCACTCCACGTCGCCCGCCGCAACCTCGTCTCTCGTCGGTTCACGCCGAGAGCCGTGAGCCAGTGGGACGACGAAGTCCGCGACACCGTCGACGCCCTGCTCGATCCCGTGCTCGAGCGGGGCCGAGGAGAGATCGTGGCCGAACTCGCCGCTCCCCTCCCCGCCCAGATGATCGGGCTCCTGCTCGGCTTTCCGGCCGAGATGTGGCCGAAGCTCCAACACTGGTCCGAAACCACGATCGCGCTCGGCGGTGGCCCGCGCTATCACGAGGAGGAGGGCATCATCTCGGCCATGGAGTTCGCCGGTGCCTGTGCCGAGCTCTACGAGACCAAGAAATCCGAGATCGCCGACGGCTGCCCGATGGACGACGTGATGACCAAGTGGGTCACGGTCGAATCCGAGACGGGCGGCGAAGTCGGCGGCGAGGCGTTCGGGCTCGACCAGATCATCTCCGACTGCCTGCTGTTGCTCGACGGCGGCGCCGAAACCACCCGCACCGTCATCGCGCGTACCCTGCTCGAACTCGCCGACCGGCCCGACCAGTGGCAGCTCCTCAAGGACGGGGCCGACATCGAGGTCGCCACCGAAGAGTTCATCCGCTGGGTCACCCCGGTCCACAACTTCTGCCGTGCCGCCACCGAGGACGTCGAACTCCACGGCCGCACCATCCGCAAGGGCCAACAGGTGCTGCTGGCGTATGGCGCCGCGAATCGAGATCCGGCTCATTTCGAGAACCCCGAGATCTTCGACCTCACCCGCACGCCGAACCATCACATCTCGTTCGGCTTCGGCACCCACTTCTGCCTCGGCGCCTCGCTGGCCCGTCTGGAGATCCGCACCTTCTTCGACCGGCTCCGCCAGCGGGTCAACCATCTCGAGCGGCTCACCGACGAGCCCCACATCGAGATGCCGAACGCGTTCGTGTTCGGCCTGAAGGAATCTCACGTTGCCTTCAGCTGAGCCGTCGCTGCTCGATCACATCCCCGACGACACCTCCCCCGACACCCTGCTGTTCGCCTTTCTCGAATGGGCGGAGGGTCGCGGTCTCGAGCTCTATCCACACCAGGAGGGAGCGATCATCTCGATCTTCGGTGGCGACAATGTCGTGCTCGCCACGCCCACCGGATCCGGGAAGTCGATGGTCGCCCTTGCCGGTGCGTTCGCGATGGTCGCCCAGGGAAAGCGTGCGGTCTACACGGCGCCCATCAAGGCGCTGGTGAGCGAGAAGTTCTTCGAGATGGTCGCAGCGCTCGGGGCCGACAACGTCGGCATGGTCACCGGCGACGCCGCCGTCAACAGCGATGCCCCCGTGATCGTCTGCACCGCCGAGATCCTCGCCAACCGATCCCTGCGCGAGGGTGCCGATACCGATGTCGACCTCGTCGTGATGGACGAGTTCCACTACTACGGCGACCGTGATCGAGGGTGGGCCTGGCAGGTGCCATTGCTCGAACTTCGTCGTCCGAACTTCTTGTTGATGTCGGCCACCCTCGGTGACACCGCCGAGCTCCAGGAGGACCTGAGCCGGCGGACGGGACGCGAGACCGTGCTCGTCTCGGGCGCCGAACGGCCCGTGCCACTCGACTTCGAGTACCGCGAGACCACGCTCCTCGAAACGATCAGCGACCTGCTCGACGACGGCAAGCAACCCGTCTACATCGTGCACTTCACCCAGAAGGAGGCGAGCTCGCGGGCCCAGAGCCTCACCAGCCTCGACGTGCTCTCCAAGGACGAAAAGGAGGCGGTGAAAGCCGCCGTCGGTGGCTTCCGCTTCGACACCCCCGTCGGCAAAGACCTCAAGCGCTTCGTGCTTGCCGGCATCGGGGTGCACCATGCCGGGCTCCTGCCCAAGTACCGCCTGCTCGTCGAGAAGCTCGCCCAGCAGGGCCTGCTCAAGCTGATCTGTGGCACCGACACGCTCGGCGTGGGTGTCAACGTCCCGATTCGAACGGTGCTCTTCACCCAGCTCTGCAAGTACGACGGCCGTCGGGTCCGAGTGCTGTCGGTGCGGGAGTTCCAGCAGATCGCCGGTCGGGCCGGTCGGCGCGGGTTCGACACCGCCGGCTCGGTGGTCGTGCAGGCCCCCGAACACGTGGTCGAGAACAAGAAGGCCGAGGCAAAGGCCGCCACCGACCCCAAGAAGAAAAAGAAGCTGGTCAAACGCAAGCCTCCGGAGCGGGGCTACGCCCACTGGGACGGCGACACCCTCGCTCGGCTCAGCGAGGGCCGACCGGAGACGCTGCACAGCAGCTTTGCGGTGAGCCACGCCATGATGCTCAACGTGCTCGATCGGCCCGGCGACGGCTGTGCGGCGATGCGCAACCTGCTCGTCGACAACCACGAGACCCGCAAGAACCAGCGCAGCCACATCCGCCGCTCGATCGCCGTCTACCGCTCGCTGATCGAAGCCGAGGTCCTCGAGGTGCTCGACGAACCCGACGAGAAGGGTCGACCGGTCCGGATCAATCTCGACCTGCAGGACGATTTCCGGCTCAACCAACCACTGTCGCTGTTCGCGCTCGAAGCGATCGACGCCCTCGACCGGGAAGCACCCGACTTCGCCTGGCAGTTGCTGAGTGTCATCGAGTCCGTACTCGACAACCCGATGGTCGTTCTGCTCGCCCAGCTCGACAAGGCCAAGGAGACCCTGATCTCCGAGCTCAAGCGCGACGGCGTCGAGTACGAGCAGCGTATGGAGCAGCTCGAAAAGGTCACCTGGCCCAAGCCCGAAGCCGACTTCCTCGAGCCGGCGTTTGAGGTCTTCGAGCGGCACCACCCGTGGGTCGGGCGCGACCGGGTCCAGCCAAAGTCGATCGTGCGCGACATGCTCGAGCACGCCGAGACGTTCAACCAGTACATCGCTCGCTATGGCCTGAAGCGCAGCGAGGGTGCCGTGCTGCGCTATCTCACCGACTGTTACAAGGCGATGGTGCAGACCGTTCCGGTCGACGTCGAGTCCGAAGAGTTCGACGATCTCACCGAGTGGCTCGGCGAGATGATTCGCCGGGTCGATTCGAGCCTGCTCGACGAGTGGGAGAAGCTCCGCAACCCCGACGATGACGACGCCCCGATGGAAGCCCCACCGCTCGCATCGTTCACCGCCAACAAGCGGGCATTCACGGTGCTCGTGCGCAACGAGATGTTCCGCGTCGTCACCGAGCTCGCCCACCATCGCGAGGGCGAACTCGCTGACGACATGGCGACGTACTGGGCCGAACACGACCACATCCACATCGATGCCGACGCTCGGGCGGCGCAGTGGTGCGAGATCGATCTCGACACCGGCTTTGCCACCCAGACGTTGTGTGACCCGGCCGGGTTCAACGAATGGGTGCTCGATGCCGAGCTCGACCTCGCCGCCTCCGACGAGGAAGAGCGAGCGGTGGTGATCCCCGTGGCCGTTCGCCGCCGCTGACCGCCCGAACAACGCCGACGCTGCGACACGAACGCTGCAACATCGCCTTCGACACGTGGGGCGATGCAGTCGTCATTGCGCGGCGAAACTAGTGTCGGATCCGATCTGCGGAAGGGGTCAGACATGGGTTCCATCAACGGCTATTCGGTGCTCGTGACGGGTGGCGGCAGCGGCATCGGTGAGGCAGCGGCCGCAAAGCTCGCCGCCGACGGAGCCAACGTGATGATCTGCGGACGCACCGAGGAAAAGCTCATCGCTGCGGTCGAACGCATCAAGACGAACGCTGCCGACGGCACGACCGTCGCCCACGTAGTCGCCGATGTCACCGATGAAGATTCGGTCCAGTCCGCCGTGGCCGCCGCGACCGAACTGACCGGACGGCTCGACGGTCTTTTCGCCTGCGCCGGCGGCTCGACGGGTGTCGGTCCCCTCGCCACCAGCGACGTTGAGACGATCCGCTCCACGATGGAGCTCAACTACATCGGCACCTTCCTATGCATCAAGCACGGCGGCACCCAGATGGCCCGCCAGGAAGGCGGCGGTTCGATCATCGGCTGCTCGTCCCACGCCGGCGCCGATCCGTTCCGCTGCCTCGGCGCCTACGGGGCTGCGAAAGCCGGGCTCGACCACCTCTGCCGCATCGCCGCCGACGAGATGGGCGAGTTCGGTGTCCGGGTCAACTCCATCCAGCCCGGCATTGTCGGCACGGAGCTCATGACACCGATCACCGGTGGCGGCAAGCTCCTCGACGACTACATGCCCTTGATTCCACTCGGCCGCATCGGCGATCCGAACGACATCGCCGAGATGGTCCGCTTCCTGGTCGGCCCGGAGTCGGCATGGCTCACCGGCCAGAACATTGCCGTGGACGGCGGCCAGAATCTGCGCCGAGGCGCCGACTACGGCGAGATGCTCCGAGAGTTCGGGGTCGACCCGATGGCGCCGATCCTGGGCGACACCGAGGGCTGACTCAGCGCCGCACGACCTTCACGAGTTCGGGCGGCAACAAGAAGGACCCGTCGGTCTCCGACGGGAACGGAATCTCTGCCAGTACCGCATCGGCCCCGAGCGCGCCGTACAGGTGTGGGAAGTACTCCTGGATGCCGGTGCCGGGCTCCCACACGAGGGCGTTCGAGATCAGGTGGGCGTCGACGACGAGCGCGACGAGATCCCGACGACCGGCGTAGAAGCGGTTGGCCGGGGTGAGTACTTGATGCAACCCCGAGAGATGGATGAAGCCATCGCGACCGAACTCGGTCGGCAGATAGACGCCGGAGGTACGACACGACTCCCACACCTCGCGCTCGGCGAGATGGACGAGGCGGGGCACCGCGATGTCCCAGCCGCTTCGGACCCGTTCGACGAGCGCCGCCCGGTCGGTGTCGGGCAGGAAGGCAGCGACGGCAGCCCGCTCACTCATCGCCGCAAGTTCGATGTCGGTCATCCCGAGCAGCGTGCGGGCGAGTTCGAACTCGCGGCGTGATGTGGTGGTGGTGATCGTTCGATCGTCGGGGTTGAGGCCGACACGGAAGCCGGCATCGGCGAGCATCCGAAGCGGATGTTCGGCAACCGGCTGACCGAGACAGTCGTTGGAGGTCAAGCACACCTCGAGGTGGGCATCGGAGGCCCGCAGGGCGGCGGCGGTATCGCCGAGCGCAACGATGCGATCGTCTTCGACGGTGCAGTCATCGATGATGCGCCAGCCGTGCCCGATCCGGGACGGCTCGCACGTGAGCGCGCTTGCGATCTGGTGCGGACCGTCCATCTCGCCGGCGTGGATCGTCACGCCGAGTCCGGCCTCGGCCGCGCGCTCGACGGCAGGGCGGTGCAGTTCGGCCGGGAAGCCGGGCTCGATGCCGGCTACGTCGACCCCGACGACGCGACCACCAGCGGCGATCGCAGCGTCGACAACCTGCATCGAGATGTCGAGGGGCTGGTCGCGCATCATCACGGCGATGATGCGCGCGTCGAGTCCGGTGGTTCGGTGGGCCTCGTCGAGACCGGCGCTGACGGCGGCGATCACCTCGGCGGGAGTCATGCCTGCGGCGGTGTGCAACAGCGGGGCAAACCGGAATTCGGCGTGGACCACGCCGTCGGCCGCAAGATCTTCGACCCCTTCGAGCGCGACCCGGCGAAGTGCGTCGGCGGTCTGCAGGCCGGCGTTGACCAGATCGAACCGGGAGAACGCATCGACGAGTTCCATCCCCGGCGTGATGGTCATCCACGCCCCGAGTGCTGCGGCATCGTCGGCCGGTGTGGCGACACCGACCGCGTGACAGAGGTCGAGCACGGTCGAGGGCCGGACCCCACCGTCGAGGTGATCGTGCAGGACGACGAGCGGCCCGTGGGTCACGAGCGACCTGTGTTCTCGAGCATCTTCTCCAGGCCCGGGTAGCTGTCGATGGGCTCGAGCTTGCGGTCGACGTAGAGCAATGTGCCGGTGATGCAGATGAACGCGAACACGAAGTTGGTGCCGCTCCGGGCAAGGAAGAACAGGTTGAAGCCCGAGTTGTTGAACAGCCAGACATCCCAGATCGCCGAGAGAACCTGGTAGAACACGATCACCCACGACGCGTTGGCCATCGTCCGGGTGTAGCGGGAGTCGACGAGCAGTTCCTGCGGGAGCCGAACCGCCTTGGGGATCGCCCAGGAGAGCAGCGGCTTGCCGATGAGGATGGTGACGGCCACGGCGATGCCGATCAGGAACTTCGTCGCGAAGCCGATGCCGAAGTACACCGCTTCGGTACTGATGCCGAACTCGATGAGCTCGCGATCGGCGGCGATGGTGATGGCGGCTCGCGCAAGTAGATAGGTCGTGACGCTCGGGAGCCACCAGCCAATGGCGAGACCGCGGTTGCGGCGGCCGACCGCCGCCTTCATCGACCAGGCGGTGGCGGCAAGGACGGCCCAGATGATGCCGACCGTGTTGAAGAGAACGAAGAACAGCACGACCGGCATCAGCTGGTCGAGGTTCGAACCTCCGGCGAGGCCCGTGGGGGTTGGGCGATCGTCGCTCATCGACAGAGCGCGAACCACTCCTCGACGAGGGATGCCTCGCCGAAGACCTGCAGCGAGCCGACCGGTGCCCGACCCCACATGGCGAGTATGAGTTCCGGGCCGGTGCCCTTCGCTGCTGCATCACCCTTGGCGTGCTCCTCGGCGATGACGATGCGATCGTCCTCGACCTTCGCCGTCCACTCGCCGTCACCATCGGTGCGATGGATGTGGAACGAACCTGAGGGACGCTCGGGGCGGGCGTGCACGAATTCCTCGAAGCGTTCGGCCACAGCGTCGGCCGCCTCATCCGTGTCGATCTCGCTGGAGATGCCGGCCATCTGCTCGGCGTCGACACGGTGTACGAGATTCTCGAGGTGGAGCCGACGATGGAAGTAGTCGATCGACTGGGTCGTGCCCCACGACCACATCGACGTGCCCGGCTCCACAGCGGCCATGGCGGCAATCACCCGATCGAGCGCGGCCTGGGCACCAGCGGCCTCCTCCCCTTCCGCAGGGCGTGGCGGGAAGTCGTCCCGACCCGGGAACCCTTCACGCCGCTCTTCGACGATGATCGCAAGCATGTGCCAGACCCGGGTGAGGTGGCTCAGCAGCCCGGCACCGTCCCAGTCGGGGCACGAGGGAACCGGTGCCGCCATGTTCTCCGTGCACAGCGTGATGATGCGCTCGCCGTCCTGGCGGGCCCGATCGAGACGGGTGGTGTGATCCATTTGCCCAGTCTGGCCCACCGGGACGATCATCGTGCACTGCACCAAGGGGGATTCAGCCAATGCGCACCATCGCGATCAGTGGATCGGCATCAGGGATCGGCGCCGCCACCCGGGCGATGCTCGAAGCGGCCGGCGACACCGTCATCGGCATCGACCTTCGCGATGCCGAGGTCACCGCCGACCTCTCAACCGATGAGGGGCGAGCAAACGCCGTCGAGGCGGTGCTCAACCGATGCGACGGTGTACTCGACGGACTCGTCCCCGGGGCGGGCCTCGGGCCCCCAGTCGATGCCCACCTGATCGCAGAGGTCAACTATTTCGGCAGCGAAGCGCTGCTCGACGGGCTGCGTCCGGCCCTCGCCGCGTCCGATGCGGCCTCGGTCGTCCAGATCGGCTCGAACTCCACCACGCTCACCCCCAACCTCCCCGATGAGCTCGTCGACGCCTTCCTCGGCCACGACCGGGCCACGATCGACAGTGTGCTCACCGAAGCGGGCGCACCGTTCAACTCCGCCATCGCCTACGGGGCGAGCAAGACCGCGATCACCCGGTGGTGCCGTCGAGCGTCGATCACCGACGAATGGGTCGGGCAGGACATCCGTCTCAATGTGATCGCACCGGGCGCAGTACAGACGCCGCTGCTGAAAGGCGGTGACGACGACCCGACCTTCGGTCCGCTGACCTCTCAGCTGCCCGTGCCCACCGGTCGGGCCGAGCCCGCCGACATCGCCGCCTGGATCGTATTCATGCTCTCCCCGGCGGCCCGGTTCGCCTGCGGTTCGGTCGTCTTCGTCGACGGCGGTAGCGACGCAGTGATCCGCACCGACGACTGGCCTCGAACCTTCACGATGTGAACCCGGCGCGAATGTGCCACGTGCTCAGACCACGCCGGTGAGCTCCATCGCCAGCCAGTAGTGCAGGCCGACGGAAAACACCACCATGACGTGCCAGATCTCGTGGTAGCCGAACACGTCGGCCCATGGATCCGGCCACTGTGAACCGACGATGAGGGCCCCGATCACATAGGGCAGCGCTCCGCCCAGCAGCAGCCAGAGCTGCGGCCCGCTGAGCCCGTCGATGAGCCACGGCAAGAAGAGCAGGAAGCCGGCGCCGAAGGTCAAGAAGATCGTGTTCACCAGCCCGCGAGGAGGGTGGAACGGCAGATACTCGAGCACCACTCCGGCGGTGGCCCCCGTCCAGGCGAAGGCCAGGAGGGTGACGCTGCGGTTGCCATCCATCGCCATGAGCGCGACCGGCGTGGCCGACGTGGCGAACATGACGAAGATCGCCGAGTGATCGAGCCGCACCAGCATCTCGACCCGTTCGATCGGCCAATCGCGAAGGTGCGTTATGGCGCTGGCTCCCAACATCACGAGCGCACCGATCGCGAAGACCGCCATGGCGATCGAGGCCTCGGTGCCGTCGGCAGCGATCGTTGCCCAGATGCCGACCGGGATGCAGGCCGACGCTGCCCACCGATGGAGTACCCCGCGAAAACGCGGCCGGGGACGACGAAGCAAGCGCCGGGCGGCAGCGGACAGGTGCTCGGCCCGAGGATCGTCCAGCAGGTTGGGAGACTCCATCGGGCGTCAGACTACGGGCCGTAGCATCGGAGTTCGTGACCATCGTCCGCACGCACCTTGAGTGCACCGATGCCGAACTCGCCGAACGGCGGACACCCCGGGTCGACATCGTCGCCGAACGGGTGACCGGCACCGACGAATGGGGTCTCGGCGAGGGTCCGTTCCGCACCTATCGACGCACGATCAGCACCGCCGCCCGACCGGACGGACGCCACGATGTCGTCGAGACCACGACCTACCGGCTCGCGATCCCCGTCTGGGGTTGGCTCTTCGCCTGGCCCGTCCGACGAGCGATCAGCAACCGTCAGGACCGTTTTTCCTATTGGTGGGCGCCGCCGGATCGCCTCTCGGCGGACGCCGCATCGATCCTCGGCCTGCTGTGCGCCGTACAGATCGTCGACGGCTACCTCGGCACCGTGCTCACCCAGACGCTGTCGTTCGCGATCGACGAGTTCGGCCGGGGCAACACCGCCCAGGGTGTCGTGTTCGGCATCGTCCGATTCGGGGTGCTCGTCACCTTGATCATGTCGTTCCTCGCCGACCGTCGCGGGCGACGGCCGCTCTTGCTGTTCACCGGCGTGTCGAGCTGTGTGCTCACCTTTCTCGGCGGACTCTCCCCCAATCTGGTCTCGCTCGGCGGCACTCAGCTTGTTGCCCGGGGCCTCTCAACTGCGCTCGGCATCCTCATCGCGATCATGGCGGTGGAGGAAATGCCCGCTCGCAGCCGGGCGTGGGCTGCGTCTGTGCTCACCATGAGCGCAGGACTCGGTTCCGGTATGGCGGTGTGGGTTCTGCCTCTCGCCGACCTCTCCGTCCGAGGATGGCGAGCGATCTACCTGCTCTCGTCCCTCGGCATCGTCGTCATCGTGTGGGCATGGCGGCGCCTGCCGGAAACCCGACGTTTTACCGAACATGCCGAAGAGCAGATCGTCCTGAGCGACACCGACCGAGAGCGACGACGAATCCGTTTTGGCCTTCTCGGCGCGAGCCTGCTGCTGCTTGCCCTGTTTGCCGCCCCGGCGAGCGGTTTTCACAACGAATTCCTGCGTGACGAGCGCGGCTTCAGTGGCGTTGACATCACGGTCTTCACGCTCGTGACCGCCACGCCGATCGGGATCGGCGTGTTGATCGGCGGGCGCCTGTCCGAGACATGGGGTCGTCGCAAGACGGCGGCGCTCGGAATCATCAGCGGCGTCACGGGCATATCGCTCTCATTCGTGTTCGCTGGCCCCGCCATGTGGGCAGCCAGGCTTGCCGGAAATGTCATCGGTGCCGTCGGTGTTCCAGCGATGGCGGTTTACGGCCCCGAACTCTTCGGCACACACGATCGAGGCCGAGCCAACGCCCTGATCGTCACCGCAGGGGTGATTGGCAGCGCACTCGGACTCGTGAGTGTCGGTTGGCTCTCCGACTACTGGGACGCGATTGCGCCAGCGATCGCTCTGCTCGGCATCGGGCCACTCCTCGTCGCCCTTCTGGTACTCACCCGGTTCCCGGAGACGGCGGGTGCCGAACTCGAGGAACTGAATCCAGAGGACGCCTGACCTGTCTCCGTCCGACGGGTCTGGGCCAGTACCGTCGAGATCATGGAGCGACGCCATTTCCTGCTTGGGGCGAGCGCACTCGGGCTCACCGCCTGCGCGCAACCCGAACGCTCACTGCTCGACGAGTGGGCAGACAACGAACTTGAACTCGTCCCGGGCGGACCACGCACCCCTTCGACGACCACAACGGCCGCACCGGTGGGTGACAGCGACACCGTCGCCCCCGCCGAGGAGAACTCGCCCTACCCGTTCGACATCCCACCCGAAGATCTTCCCGGCCTGTCATTCGTCGCTGAAGCGATCGTCTCGACGGTCGCCGTCACCGCCTCCCCTGGTGGCGACGACGTCCTCTTCACCTTCGACAACCCGATCCCGAGCGGCGGCCCGCTCGTCTTTCTCGTCGAGGAGTTCGATGGGCTTGAGAACTACCGGGTGCTTCTGCCCACCCGACCCAACGGGAACGTCGGCTGGGTCAGCGGCGCCGACGTTCTCCTCACCCGCCACAACTACGACATCCAGGTCCGGCTCGATGATTTCGTGCTGGTGCTGTCCGAACGCGGTGTCCCGATCTTCGAGACCATGGTCGGCGTCGCTCGCGAGGACGCGCCCACCCCGCTCGGCCGCTACTACACCACCGAGTTGCTCCAACCGCCGACCCCAGACTCGGTCTACGGAACCTACGCCTACGGCCTGTCGGGCTACTCCGAGGTACTCACCGAATTTGCCGGCGGTGAAGGCCAACTCGGCATTCACGGCACCAACGATCCGTCCAGCCTCGGCACCAACGTCTCGTCGGGCTGCATCCGCGTTCACAACGACGACATCAGCGTGCTTGTCGAACGGATCGGGCTACCGCTCGGTGTCCCCGTCGAGGTGATCTGAGCCACTACTCGTCGGCGACGACGGTCTCTTCAGACGGAGGCAGTGTCACCGGGCGAAGACGCGGATGGAGCACCGAGAACAGACCAAGCGCAAGCGCCAAGATGCCGATCGGAACGATCCCATCGCCATCACCGGTGTAGGTCGGGTAGAGCACCATCGCCGACAGCAACGCCGTCCACGCCCACAGGATCAGCACAGCACGCTGGTGTCCATGCCCGAGGTTCATGAGGCGATGATGCAGATGCTTCTTGTCGGCAGTCGACAACCGCTGGCGGCTCATTGTGCGACGCAGGATCGCCCAGAGAGTGTCGAGGATCGGTATGCCGAGGATCACCAGCGGGATGAAGATCGGAGCGAAGAAGAAGAACGCCTGGCCGGAGAACTCCGCACTGGTTCGGCCACCGACGCTCATCGTCGATGCCGCCATCAGGAGGCCGAGCAGCAACGCTCCGCCGTCACCCATGAAGATCCGAGCGGGATACACGTTGTGGGGCAGGAATCCGAGGCACAGCCCGAGTGCGATCACCGCCCACAGGCCACCGGGATTCGCAGGATCCAACACCGCCTCATCGCCGAGCCGGAGCGCATACAGCAGGAAGGTTCCCGCAGCGATGGCCACGATGCCCGCAGCAAGGCCGTCGAGGCCGTCGATCAGGTTCACGATGTTGGCAATGCTGACTACCCAGACGACCGTGACGAAGAACGACCAGTCGGCAGAGAGAACGAGCAGGTCGAAAAACGGCACTCGGAACACGAGGATCGACACGCCCGTAAGCGACAGGATGCTGCCTGAGAGGACCATCCCTGCGATCTTCGCTGGGGCCGAGATCTCCCGGAGGTCGTCGACGAACCCGACGCCCCACATCATGCAGGCGGCAACGACCACGCCCACCATCTCGGTGCGCGCCTCCATCACCTCGGAGAACTCGGGGTGTACGGCGGCGATAGCTGCCGCCACGATCACACCGAGGATCATGGCCGCTCCACCCGCCGTTGGGGTGGGACCGGTGTGTACGTGGCGCTCGGAAGGCGGGACCATGGTGCCGAGGCGCGGCGCCAACCGGATCATGATGGGAACGCAGACGAAGGTGACCAACGCTGCAGCAGCGCCAACGACGACGTACGCCAAGAACGAAGGCACGTGATCGTCCTCGACCTCAGGCTTCGATCAGGCTCCAAGCGCCGGGTACGGCTGGAACCGGGCACACAGCGCCTCAGCCTCCATCTTCACGCCGGCGACGGCGGTGGCATCGTCTCGATTGCGCAGCGCACGAGCGATGAGGTCGGCGACGATCGCCATCTCCTCGGTGCCCATGCCCTGTGTCGTGACCGCCGGGGTGCCGATCCGCACGCCCGAGGTGACAAATGGTGAGCGGGGATCATCCGGCACGGTGTTCTTGTTGAGGCTGATCCCGGCATCATCGAGCACCGCCTGGGCTTCCTTGCCGGTGAGCTCGGCATCGAAGGTACGCAGATCGACGAGCAGCAGATGGTTATCGGTGCCGCCCGAGCAGAGGCGGAACCCATGGCCGGCGAGCGCCTCCGCGAGTGCGGCGGCGTTGGCGACGACCTGCTGGGCGTAGGCCTTGAACGACGGGTCAAGCACCTCACCGAAGGCGATGGCCTTGGCGGCGATGGCATGCTCGAGCGGACCGCCCTGCAGGCCCGGGAACATGGCCTTGTCGATGGCGGCGGCGTGCTCAGCACGGCTCAGGATGCAACCACCACGTGGGCCACGGAGGGTCTTGTGTGTGGTGAAGGTCATGACGTCGACGTACGGCATCGGGTTGGGGTGCACACCACCGGCGATCAAACCGGCGATGTGCGCGGCGTCGAACATGAGGAGGGCGCCGACCTCATCGGCGATCTCACGGAACGGCGCCGGATCGATGATGCGCGGGTAGGCCGTGGCGCCGGCGACGATCAGTTTGGGCTTGTGCTCGTGAGCCTTGGCGCGCACCTCTTCCATGTCGATGCGCTCGTCGCTGGCGGTCACGCCGTAGCTGACGAAGTTGTACTGCAGGCCGGAGAAGTTGACCGGCGAACCGTGGGTGAGGTGGCCGCCGTGGTCGAGGCTGAGACCGAGAATCGTGTCGCCCGGCTCGACGAGCGCCTGGTAGACGCCCATGTTGGCGATGGCACCGGCGTGGGGCTGCACGTTGGCATGGTCGGCTCCGAAGACCTCGCAGATGCGGTCACGGGCGAGGTCCTCGAGCTGGTCGACGACCATGTTGCCGCCGTAGTACCGCTTGCCGGGGTAACCCTCGGAGTACTTGTTGGTGAGCACCGAGCCGGTGGCTGCCATCGTGGCGGGCGAGGCAAAGTTCTCGCTGGCGATCAGCTGGATGGTCGAGTTCTGACGAATCTCTTCATCGCGGATGAGCTTCAGGGCGGGATCGTCGGCGCTGCTGGGCCACGGCATGGTGTCACCTCCAGAGTGGAACGGAGAAAGCGTATCGGTGACGCTGCGTCGCAGCCGGGTCGGCGACCGAAAGAACGCGCAAATGTCCCGTCAGGCCGATTCGCCGCCGAGCGAGTCGAGCTTGGCGACGCGCCCCTCGTGCCGGCCACCTTCGAACTCGGCGGCCAGATAGGCATCGACACAGTCCTTCGCGACCTCGGGACCGGTCAGCCGTTCTCCGATGCAGATGACGTTGGCATCGTTGTGCTGCTTGGTGAGTCGAGCGCTCGTGACATCGTGCACCGTCGCGGCACGGATGCCGGCGATTTTGTTGGCCGCCATCGCGATACCGATACCGCTGCCACAGACGCACAGACCGGCGTCGGCATCGCCGTCGCGCACCGCCCGCCCGACCGCAGCACCGAAGTCGGGATAGTCGACCCGGTCATCAGAGTGGGCGCCGCAGTCGACGACCTCATGGCCGGACGCCCGGATGTGGTCGGCGAGCTCCTGCTTGAGATGGAACCCGGCATGATCAGAACCGACAGCAATGCGCACGTCGTGATCCTAGGCCCGAGGCTTGCGCTCAGCCCCGCTTTCGCGCGACGACGGCGCGATCTCGACCGGCGAGATCGCCGTGAATCGATGGCTGCCAGCCGGCCGCACGAAAGCGGTCGGCGATCACCGCCGTCTGGTCGGGGGCCATCTCGAGCACGACGGCGCCGCCCGGCGCCACCCACTCGTCGGCACCATGCAGAATTGTCTGCAGATCCTCGTCGCCGACGGGTCCAGCCCGCAGCGCTTCCGGCGGCTCCCACTCGGCCACGACGGCGGGAAGCTCCTCATCGTCACCGATGTATGGCGGATTGGAGACGAGCACATCGATCGCACCACGAACGCTCATCGGCAACGCATCGAACCACGAGCCCTCGTGAAGACTTACCCGGCCGGCGGCTCGGCCGAGCCCGGCGAGGTTGGCCCGGGCCACGGCGAGTGCATCGGGAGATCGGTCGGTGGCAAGCACCCGTGCGGCGGCACACTCGGTGGCGATGGCGAAACCGAGCGCACCGGATCCGGTGCCGAGATCGGCGACCACCACCTCACGTCCGGCGCCGCTTCGAGCGACGACTTCTTCGATCGCAAGCCCGGCGACGACCTCGGTCTCCGGCCGCGGGATCAGCACCCGCCGGTCGACCATGAGATCGAGGTGACGGAATCCCCACCGGCCGACGACGTACTGGAGGGGCTCGCCGCTCTCGCGGCGGGCGACCAGTCGGTCGAACGAGGCGACGCCGCGCACGGTCGCCGGGGTGTCGAGCACACGGTGGAACTCGCTCGGCTCGCTGCCGGTGACCTCTTCGACGATGCGACGGGCGTCGATAGCGGGCGACTCCAGCCCCGCTCGTTCGAAGCGGTCGGTGGCCTCTGCGAGAAGTTCGGACCAGGTGACGGTGCCTTCGAGATCCGCAACCTCGGGATCGTCGTCGCTCACTCGTCGTCCTCGAGTTGACGGCGGCGTTCCTCGGCGATCAATGCGTCGCTGATCTCGTCGAGTTCGCCGGCCACGATTCGGTCGAGTTTGTGGATCGTGAGACCGATGCGGTGATCGGTGACCCGGTTCTCTTTGTAGTTGTACGTCCGAATCTTCTCGGAGCGATCGCCCGAGCCGACCTGAGAGCCGCGCAGTGCTGCGGCCTCGGCATCGGCCTTCTCCTGCTCGAGCTGGAGCAGGCGGCTCTTCAGCACCCTCAACGCCTTGTCCTTGTTCTTGAGCTGGGATTTCTCGTCCTGCATCGACACGACCACACCCGTCGGGAGATGGGTGATGCGCACGGCGGAATCCATCGTGTTGACGGATTGACCGCCCGGGCCCGACGCCCGGTAGGTGTCGATCCGAAGGTCGTTGTCGTCGACGTCGACCTCGACCTCGTTGGCCTCCGGAATCACGAGCACGGTGGCGGACGAGGTGTGCACGCGACCCTGGCTTTCGGTGACGGGCACCCGCTGCACACGATGGGTGCCGGCCTCGTGCTTCATCCGGGTCCACACAGCGTCACCCGACAACATGGCGGTGACCTCACTGAAGCCGCCGAGATCGCTGTGCGATGCCGACATGACCTCCATGCGCCAGCCCTGCCGCTTGGCGAACGACTCGAACATGTCGAAGAGATCCTTGGCGAAGAGGTTGGCCTCCTCGCCACCGGCCGCACCCCGGATCTCGAGAATCACGTTGCGGCCGTCATTGGGATCGGGCGGCAACAGCAGGACCCGCAACTGCTCTTCGTCGGTGACGACCTGGGCCTCAAGCTGCTCGATCTCCGCCCGCATCTCATCGCGCTCGTCGCCCTCGGTCGCCGACAGCATTTCCTTGAACTCAACGATGTCGTCGGCTGCGCTCCGCAACCGCTGGGCCACAGCGACGACCGCTTCGAGTTGCTTGAACCGACGGCCGAGATCGGCGAGTTGGCGCGGGTCGGACTGGACCGACGGGTCGCCCAGGCGGATCTCGACATCACGCAGCTCGTTCTCCAGGCTCTCGATCCGATCCAGCATCGATTCGAGGCTAGAGGCCCGAGAGGAACCGGCCGACCACCTCGATGATCTCGTCGTCGACGTCGGACTTGGGGTCATGTCGCTGTCCCTCGAGCCAGTGGACCTCGACCGGCCCGGCGATGGCCGGGATGTGTTCGGCGAATTCGGCGGGCGTGCCGAACGGATCACGATCACCATTGACGAAAAGCGAGGGTACGGCGAGGGTGGGAAAGTGCTCGATGCGTAGCCGCTCGGGCTTGCCTGGCGGATGAAGCGGATAGCTGAGGAGCACGACAGCGGCGGCCGGCAGGCCTTCAGCGATCGCCATCGAGCAGATCCGGCCACCCATCGAGCGCCCGCCGAAAGCGAGCTCGGCCGGAGCGCAGCCGAGATCGGCGGCATACCGCTCGGCTTCCTCGATCACCGACGCGATCAGCTTGGGAGCACGATCGGGCGCCTTGCGGCCCTCCGCTCGGTACGGGAACTCCATCCGACGAACCGGAAGGTCGAGCTGGTCCTCGAGTGCGACGAGGAGTCGATGATCGGCGCCGCCACCGGCGCCATGTGTCAGAAGAAGACCAGCGGGAGCACTCACGAGGCCAAAAGAATACGCCGGGCCTCGGTGATGTCGGCGATGCGCTGCGCCGCTTCGTCGTCGGCACCGCCGTGATCCGGGTGGGCTTCGATCAGGCTCTGACGGAACGATCGCTGGATGGCGGACCGCTCAGGCGTACCGGCCTCGAGGTCGAAACCAAGGGTCCGCAACGCCCATCCGACGGGGTCGGCGAGCGCATCGGCCTGGAGCGAACCCGAACCGCGGCCGGAGAGATACACGAGCAACGCCGGACCGATGTCGCCGTTCCAGGAGATGCCGCGACGGATCGATGACAGCACCGCACCGCGAAGATGCAACGGCAACGACTGCACGGCATAGATCGCGCCGAGAACCATCTGCCCGGGCAGGCCGCGCTCTTCCGCGAACGACAGGCTCAACTCGCCATCCTCATCGTGCCGGAACAGTCGGTGCGCGCTTCGGGTGAGACCGATGCGGTCTTGCTGAAGACGGTGCCGCAGACGCGGTTGAGGAATCCGACGACCGGCCTCGACTTCGTGGGTCAGCGACACCAGATCAGGGATGAGGTCGGGATCGAGTTCCGGCGTGAAGCGGGCCGCGACAGCACCGAGGAGCACACCACCGACGCCAGGGCCAGGGTCACAGGGCAGCAGCATGTTCCCGAGCGCGACGCGACGCGTGGGCGCGATCGGACGCGAGTGAAACACCTCGATCTCTGCCAACAACATTCGGTTGCCAAGCGTAGGAGTCCGGCGACGCCTACTCCTCGTTCGGCCTCAGATCACGCGCTGGAGCGAATCCCGCATCCGGTGAGCGAGATCGACGATGTCCTCATCTTCGCTGTCGTCGGCCTCAAGCAGCTCGATCAGTTCTTCACACCGCTGGCGCAGCGCTGACCACTGCGGAGCACCGAAACCGAAGGGCGTGGCGACGCCGGCGATGCGGCGCCCGTGCTCGACGGCAGCCAAGACGGCGGGGCCATCGTGAACGTCGCGCCGCAACCGATCGGTGGCGGTGAACATGTTGGACAGCAGATCGTTCACCTCGAGACCGTCGAGTTCCTCCAAGCCCTCCTCAGCCGCACGGGCGAGCAGATCCTCGATCACCATCTCGACCTGCTCCTCGTCCTCCTCGTGCACGACGAGGTCGCCATCAGCGTCGAACTCGTGAGGCACGGCGGCAGCGCCGAGTCGCTCGGCCAAGGCTGCCTGAAGCTCACCGGACCAGCCCTCCATCTCGAAGGCGACCTGCTCCTTGTCGGGGTCGAGGTCGGTGTTCTCGGCCGACTCGACCTCCTCGATCAAGGCATCGACGGCCTCCTCGACCGACTCGTGCGCCAGCAAGGTGGTGCCTTGCCACGAATGTGGCACCTGGTCGGCGATCAGCAGTTGGGCCAGCATCGCCCGGGTCTCCGACGCCCACTCGTGCAGTTCGTAGGCCAGCCACTCGCTGTCGGCGTCATCGACCAGATCCTCTTGGTCGCTGACGAGGTCGGGATGGCCGTCGGACTCATTGCGGCGGAACGGGTTGGGAAACGAAGGCACGGCGCCATGTTTGCACGTTCACTGGGCAGCCCTCACCATCCGATTCGACTACCGTCCGGGACATGGCGAACGCTCCCATCATGCCGGACCGCAACCTCGCACTCGAGCTGGTCCGAGTCACCGAATCGGCGGCGATGGCCGCCTCCCGTTGGATGGGTCGGGGTGACAAGGAAGGGGCCGACGGCGCCGCAGTCGATGCCATGCGCCACATGCTCCGATCCGTGTCGATGGACGGCGTGGTCGTCATCGGCGAAGGCGAAAAGGACGAGGCGCCGATGCTCTACAACGGAGAGCGCATCGGCGATGGCACCGACGCCGAAACCGACATCGCCGTCGACCCGATCGACGGCACGACCCTGACCGCCCTCGGCCGCGGCAACGCGCTGGCCGTCATCGCCGTGTCGCCCCGGGGCACCATGTACGACCCCGGTCCATGCATGTACATGGAAAAGATTGCGGTCGGCCCCGAAGCGAAGGGGGCAATCAGCCTCGACGCGTCGATCACCGAGAACCTCCACAATGTGGCCAAGGCCAAGGGTGAGGAAGTGCAGGATCTCACCGTCGTCATCCTCGACCGTGACCGACACGCCGACCACATCCGCGAAGTGCGAGCGGCCGGCGCTCGGATCCGTCTCATCCCCGACGGTGATGTCGCCGGCGCCATCTCGACCGCCTGGCCCGACGCTGGCGCCGACATCCTCATCGGCATCGGTGGCACGCCCGAGGGCGTGATCACCGCCGCTGCACTCAAGTGCATGGGAGGCGAGCAACTCGGACGCCTGTGGCCCCGCAACGATCGCGAACGCCAGCAGGCCATCGACCAGGGCTACGACCTCGACCGCATCCTCACCGTCGACGACCTCATCCAGAGCGACGACTGCTTCTTCGCCGCCACCGGCATCACCGACGGCGACCTGCTCACCGGCGTGCACTTCGACAGTCAGGGCGCCACGACTGAATCGCTCGTGATGCGATCGAAGTCGGGAACGGTCCGCCAGGTCACGGCCCACCACCGGCTGGAGAAGGTCAGCGAGTACTCCGACATCGAGTACTCAGCTGGGTGACTGGTGGCCACCCCACCCACGGCAGGAAAAGGGCAAGGTTCGATACTCCCCCGATGCGCATCACGACACTCCTTGAAGGACCCGCCCGCTCCATGAATCTTCACCGCTGCGTCACCTACGAGGCTGACGTGGCCACGAGCGTTGTTCGGTGAGCACCGTCGGCGTCGCGATCGATATCCCCGCACGCCTCGGCGAATGTCCCGTCTGGTCCGTGCTCGACCAGGCGCTCTACTGGACCGACATTGAGGCATGTGTCGTGCACCGCTTCGACCCCGTGAGCGGCGTGGACGACACACGTCATCTTCCTGGGCGAGTCGGAACGATTGCCCTGACCGATCAGCCGGGCGTGCTTGTACTCGCGATCGAGAATGCGCTCTTTGGGGTCGACTGGGCCGATGTCGGCAACCGCCGACCATTGCATCGACTCGAACCCGACGGCACCGGCAATCGCAGCAACGACGGCCGCGTCGACCCGGCCGGGCGTTTCGTCCTCGGCACGATGTACGAGGACGCCGCCGCCGGACGTACAACCGGTTCGCTCTATCGGGTCGACGAGCAGGTCACGGCCCTGCGCACCGGGATCGGGATCCCCAACGGCCTCGCCTTCGATCCCCAACGAGGACTCGTCTACTGGGCCGACACCTTCACCGCCCGGATCATCGTCGCCGACTACGACACAACCGACGGCACCTGGCACAACGAACGCACCTTCTTCGACTACGCCGACGCTCCCGGTCGCCCCGACGGAGCCTGTCTCGACACCGAGGGCGGTTACTGGTCGGCCTCGGTCACGGGTTGGTGCGTAACCCGCATCGACCCCGACGGCACCGTCACCGACCGGATCAACGTGCCGCTCGAGAAGCCCTCGATGCCAGCGTTCGGCGGCGAGGACCGCAAGACACTGTTCGTGACGACGATCGGCGACGAACACGGGCGGCCTGCGACACCGGGTCGCGATGGCGTCCGACCTGGTTCCCTCCTCGCCATCGAGGGCACCGGAGCGACCGGCATCGCCGAGACACCATTCGGCTTCTCGAAGCAGGCCACGTCTTCGACGTAGTTCATCTCGCCGATCCGTCGTTTGCAGGCTGAATGCAAACGAGCCGGACCTCACGGCCCGACTCGTTCCGTAATCTCGATGATCAGGCGTGACTATTCGCCGGCCGCCACCCGGATCCGCACCTCGGCACGGGCCTTGTCGTAGGCGGCACCTGCATCGTCGGCATCGGCGGAGAGCGCCTGTTCCGCCTCAGCGAGGGCCCGCTCGGCTCGGGGTACGTCGATCTCGTCCTTGGCCTCGGACACGTCGGACAGGATCGTGATGTCGGTGTCGCTGACCTGCACGAAGCCGCGGTGGACGGCGAACGTGTCACGGGATCCGTCCTCTTTGACGACGTCGACCGACCACACCTGGAGGATCCCGATGAACGGGATATGACCGGGCTGGAAGGCAATGTCGCCACCCTCGACGGTGCGAGCGACGACCATCGAAGCCTCACCGGTGTACGACACCGATTCGGGAGAGACGACCTGGACGTTGAGCATGGTTCCTCTGTTCTCGGAGTGTTCCGATCAGCCGATCAGGACTCGGCCTGGAGCTCGGCGGCCTTACGCTCGGCTTCCTCGGCGCCACCGACCATGTAGAAGGCCTGCTCGGGCAGGTGGTCAAGATCGCCGTCGAGCAACGACTCGAAGGAGTCGATCGTCTCCTCGACGGGCGTGAACACACCGTCCTGACCGGTGAACGCCTTGGCGACGAACATCGGCTGGGACAGGAACCGCTGGACCTTGCGGGCCCGGTCGACGGTGATGCGGTCCTCTTCGGACAGCTCGTCGAGACCGAGAATGGCGATGATGTCCTGCAGTTCCTTGTAGCGCTGGAGGACCTCCTGCACGCGACGGGCCGTCTGGTAGTGACGGTCACCGACGACGAGCGGATCGAGGATCGTCGACGACGACGCCAGCGGATCCACGGCCGGGTAGATGCCGAGCGCCGCGATGTCGCGGGACAGCTCGGTCGTGCCGTCGAAGTGGGTGAACGACGTGAACGGCGCCGGGTCGGTGTAGTCGTCAGCAGGCACGTACACGGCCTGGAGCGAGGTGATCGACTTACCGCGAGTCGAGGTGATGCGCTCCTGCAGCTCGCCCATCTCGTCAGCGAGGGTGGGCTGGTAACCCACGGCGGAGGGCATACGGCCGAGGAGGGTGGACACCTCCGAGCCGGCCTGCACGAAGCGGAAGATGTTGTCGATGAACAGCAGCACGTCCTGGTTCTGGACGTCGCGGAAGTACTCGGCCATGGTCACGCCCGACAGGGCGACGCGCAGGCGCACCCCCGGGGGCTCGTCCATCTGGCCGAAGACGAGGGCGGCCTTGTCGAGCACGGAGGTCTCACCGTCGCCCATGACGGTCTCGCCCATCTCGATGAAGAGGTCGGTGCCCTCACGGGTGCGCTCGCCCACACCGGCGAACACGGACACACCACCGTGGTTGGAGGCCACACGGGTGATCATCTCGGTGATCAGAACGGTCTTGCCCACACCGGCGCCACCGAACAGACCGATCTTGCCACCCTCCTTGTAGGGGGTGAGGAGGTCGATGACCTTCACGCCGGTCTCGAACATCTTGGCCGAGGGCTCGAGGGAGTCGAACGACGGAGCCGAGCGGTGGATGTCCCAACGCTCGGGGGTGCCATGCTCGGGCGTGTCGAGGCAGTCGCCCATCACGTTCCAGATGTGGCCGAGGGTGCCGTCGCCAACGGGAGCCTGCACGCCGTGGCCAGTGTTGACCACCGGGGCGCCACGGACGAGGCCGTCGGTCGGCTTCATGGCGATGGCACGAACACGGTTGTCGCCGATCTGCTGAGCAACCTCAGCCGCAACGTTGACCGCTTCGCCCTCGACCATGATGTCGAACTCGAGCTGGGTGTTGATCTCAGGCAGGGCGCCCGCCGGGAACTCGACGTCGACCACAGGGCCGGCGATGCCGACGATGCGGCCGTTCTTGAGGTCGTTCTCGGTGACAGTCATGGTGTGTGCCCCTGGGAGGAGTGGTGTGGTGTGGATATCGTTGGTGGACCGGCCCGGTTGGGTCAGCCCTCGTTCGTGGGGTCGGAAGCGGTGGCGGACTCGGGCGTTGCGCCGATCTGGGCGAACATGCCCTCGAGATCGATCGCCTGAGCACCATCACCGCTCTCATCGAGCGCCTCGGCACCACCGACGATCTCCATGATCTCGGTGGTGATCGCAGCCTGACGAGCAGCGTTCATCTGACGGCTGAGCTTGGTGATCAGCTCTTCGGCGTTGTCGGTGGCCGACTTCATCGCTCGCTGGCGGTTGGCGTGCTCTGACGCCGCGCAATCGAGCAACGCACCGAAGAGGCGGGCCTCGATGTAGCGAGGAAGCAGCGCTTCGAGCACCGAGTCGGGCGACGGCTCGAACTCGAAGCTGGCGGCGGCCTCCGAATCGCCCCCGCCGGACTCGGCCATGACGGCGGTGTCCTCGAGCGGCAGGAAACGGCGGACCGACACCCGCTGGGTACCCATCGAGATGAACTCGGTGTAGATGAGTTCGACCTCGTCGATTTCGCCGCTGATGAACGCTGCCGCGACATCGTCGGCGATCCGGCGGGCGTCTTCGTACGACGGGTTGTCGGTGAAGCCCTGGCAGTCGTAGTCGACCCGGTATTTGCGGAAGGTGAAGTAGGCCGTCGCCTTCTTGCCGACGCAGAACAGAGCGTAATCCTTGCCCTCGGCGCGGTGGCCCTGGAGCTGACGCTCCGCAGCGCGAATCGGGTTGGTGTTGTAGGCACCGGCCAGACCGCGGTCGCCGGCCATGACGATGAAGCCGACCTTCTTGACCTCGTCGGCTTGGCGCAGCAACGGGTGGTTGGTCTCGGCGCCACCGGCCGCCAGGTTCTCAATGACCGAGGTGATCTGCCGCGAGTAGGGACGCGCTGCGTCGGCGCGCTGCATCGCCTTCACCACGCGGGTGGCGGCGATGAGCTCCATGGCTCGGGTGATCTTTTTGGTGGATTGAACGCTGGAGATCCTGCGACGGAGCTCGCGTTCCTTACCTCCCGGCATGAGTTACCTCAGTCCTCGTCGCGGGTGATGTCTTCTTCGGGCAGGGTGGTGTCGGAGTCGACGAGCTCGGCCTGGGCATCGCCCTGGGCCTCGGCGTCGGGCTCGGCGCCAGAACCATCGGAGGTCTGGAACTGCTCGGCGAAGGCCTTGATGCCGGCTTCGAAGGCGTCCTCATCGGGGATGACGCCGTCGTTCTTGATCGAGTTCATGATGTCTGCGTGACGGGTGCGGAACCACTCAAGGAGTTCGGCCTCGAAGCGCAGCACATCCTCGACGGGAAGGGCGTCGAGGTAGCCGCGGGTACCGGCGTAGATCGACACGGTCTGCTCGTCGACGGGGTACGGGCTGTTGACGCCTTGCTTCAGGAGTTCGGTCAGACGGTAGCCACGTTCGAGCTGGGCCTTGGACACGGCGTCGAGATCGGAACCGAAGGCGGCGAACGCCTCGAGCTCACGGAACTGCTGCAGATCGCCCTTCAGCGTGCCGGTCGCCGTCTTCATGGCCTTGACCTGCGCAGCCGAGCCGACTCGGGACACCGAGATGCCCACGTCGACGGCGGGGCGAATACCCGACTTGAACAGGTCGTCCTGGAGGAAGATCTGGCCGTCGGTGATCGAGATCACGTTGGTGGGAATGAACGCCGACACGTCGCCGGCCTTGGTCTCGATGATCGGGAGTGCCGTGAGCGAACCGGCGCCGAGCTCGTCGGAGAGCTTGGCGGCACGCTCGAGCAGACGCGAGTGGAGGTAGAACACGTCGCCGGGGAAGGCCTCGCGGCCCGGCGGGCGGCGCAGCAGCAACGACACCTGGCGGTAGGCCTCGGCCTGCTTGGAGAGGTCGTCGTAGACGATGAGCGAGTGCTCGCCGTTCTCCATCCAGTGCTGGCCCATGGCGCAACCGCCGTAGGGGGCCAGGTACTTGAACGGTGCCGGGTCGGAAGCAGGGGCGACCACGACGGTGGTGTACTCCATAGCCCCGAGCTCTTCGAGCGTGGCAACCGACTGGGCGACGGTTGAGGCCTTCTGGCCGATCGCCACATAGATGCACTTCACGCCCAGACCCTTCTGGTTCAGGATCGTGTCGAGCGCAATGGTGGTCTTGCCGGTCTTGCGGTCGCCGATGATCAGCTCTCGCTGACCACGGCCGACCGGGATGAGCGAGTCGATCGACTTGATACCGGTCTGCATCGGCTCGTGCACCGGCTTCCGGCCGGTGATGCCCGGCGCCTGGATCTCCATACGGCGGGGCTGCACATTGGTGAGCGGACCCTTGCCGTCGACCGGCTCGCCGAGCGGGTTGACGACACGGCCCAGCAGGCCGTCGCCGACGGGCACAGACAAGATCTCGCCGGTGGCGACCACGGTCTGGCCTTCCTCGATGCCTTCGACGTCGCCGAGGACAACGGCGCCGATCGAACGCTCGTCGAGGTTGAGGGCGAGACCGACGAGACCGTTCTCGAAGCGGAGCATCTCGTTGACCGCCGCGTTGGGCAGGCCCGACACGCGCGCAATGCCGTCGCCGACCTCGAGCACCCGACCGACGGTGGTCTGCTCGACCGAGGGGGTGAAGCCCTCGAGGTTCGCCTTCAGCGCTGCGGTGATCTCATCGGTGTTGATCTGCAGATCAGCCATTTTCGTCTATCTCTCTGGTGTGAAGTTCTGGGTGGGGCGGTGAGTCGTTGAAGTGACAGGTCAGCCGATGTGGCTCTTGACCTGGGCGAGGCGGCTGCGGACGCTGCCGTCGATGACGGTGTCGCCGATCGTGGTGACGATGCCCCCGAGAACGGAGGGATCGACCGTCACGCGAACGTCGACATCCTTGCCGGTCGCCTGCTTGAGCGAGGCGGCGAGGCGCGCCACCTGATCCTCGGAGAGGGCCACGGCGGAGCGAACCTCGGCGACGTCGCGGCCGCTGGCGGTGGCCAGCTTGGCGACGAGGGTCCGGGCGATGGCCGGGAAGTCACCGGCCCGACCAGCGCCGACCACGAGGGACACGGCGGCGGTCGTGACATCGGAGGCCTTCCCCTGGAGGAGGTCTTCGACGATCTGCTGACGGGTGGCGGCCGGCACGTGGGGGTCGGCGAGGGTGTTGCGCAACTCGTCGTTGGCCTCGAGGGCCTGGGCGAAGCGCAGGATCTCGTCGTCGGCCCCCGTGTCGCCCTCGGCTCGCAGCACAGCGAGGAGAGCGGCGGCGTAGGCGTCGATGGTGTCGCTCATGAGATGGTCTTTCGTTCCGCGGTCAGCTGGCGCCGACGCTGGAGATGTAGTCGTCGATCAGTGCGGACTGGGTGGCGTCGTCGAGGTTGTCGCGCACCACGGCGTCGGCCGCCAGGCGAGCCTGCTCGGCAACGGCAGCCCGAAGGTCGGCCAGGGCCTGATCGCGCTGGGCGGCGACCTCGATCCGGGCCCGTTCCTTGGCCTCGGCGACGTCGTTCTCCGCCCGAGCGATCAGGTCCGCCTCGAGGCGGGTGGCCTGCTCGCGAGCATCGGCGATGATCGCTTCGGCTTCGGCACCGGCGTCACCGAGCGAGGAGGTCAGGGCCTCCAACTCGGCCTCGGCCTCGGCCTTGGCCTGCTCGGCCTCGGCGAGTTCGCCCTCGACCTTGGCGGACGTCGCCTTCATGGCGGCCTTGATGGCAGGCACACCCTTCATGACGAACACCACGGCGATGATGAGGAACGCAGCCGAGCCCCAGTAGAGCTCGTTGGGATCGCCGGGGATCCAGTTCCCGTTTGGTCCTTCGGCGGCGAAGATTCCGATCATGGTCGTCTCCTTCAGTCGGCCGAGAGGGCCTGGTCGATGACGGACTGCTGGTTGCCGGCGTCAAGATCACGGCCGAGCACGATCTGTGCGGCCCCGACGGCAAGCGACGAAACGTCGCCTCGCATGCCGGAGAGCGCTTCGGCTCGAGCCTGATCGATGTCGGCTTGTGCACTGCGCCGCATCTCGGCGATTTCCGTGTCGGCCTCGGCCTGCAGCGCCGCGCGACGCTCGTCGGCGGCGGCGCGCGCCCCGGCGAGAATGGCGTTGGCTTCGGAACGAGCCTCCGCGAGGGTGGCCTCGTGGTCCCGGCGAGCCGAACCGAGCGCAGAGGTGGCCGCATCGGCGGCGTCCTTGCCCGACTGGATCGTGCTGGAACGCTCCTCCATTGCCCGCAGGATCGGGGGCAGGAGGACGAACTTCATCATCGCCCAGAGGGCGAAGAAGAAGATCGCCGCCCAGACGATCTCGTTCATGACGGGAATGACGGGGTTCGGCGGGGCCTCTTCTTCGGCCGCTACAACGATGGCCAAGAGATTGATCACGGATTCACCTCAGGTGGTACGGGTGACGAACGGATGTTCAGAACAGTGCACCGGGTCGGCAAACGACCCGGGACGCCGACAGGCGGCGGGATCAGACGAACTTCAGAAGAATGAAGACGACGAAGCCGATGAGGGCGAGGGCCTCAGTGAAGGCGATGCCGAGGAACATCGTGGTCTGCACCTGGCCGGCCGACTCGGGCTGACGGGCCATGGCCTGCACGGCCTGACCGACGAGGTAGCCGATGCCGATGCCCGGGCCGATGGCGGCGAGGCCATAGGCCATACCGGCGCCGCCGGCGGCCTCGATGTTCTGGAGGTCAGCTGCCTCGATGTCCTGCGCAATCTGGGCGAGAACGCTCATTGTGGATGTGCTCCTGTTTTGGGGTTTCTGCCGGCCATGACCGGCGGGATCTTGGTTGGGACTGGGGTACTCGACCGGGCGATCAGTGCGCCGGGTGGAGCGCGCCGCCGATGTACACGGCGGCGAGGATCGTGAAGACGAACGCCTGGATCAGCGACACACCGACCTCGAAGGCGGTGAAGGCCACGAGGCCGGGGAAGGTGCCGATTTGGATGAGGACCAGCGCCGACGCCGACCAGACCGAGATGCACAGCACACCGAAGGTGATGAGCAGGATATGGCCGGCGAGCATGTTGGCGAAAAGACGGACGGCGTGACTGAAGGGCCGCACCAGGAAGGTCGAGAGGAACTCGATCGGGGTCACCAGCAGGTAAAGGGCCTTCGGCACGCCCGGCGGGAAGAGGACTTCCTTGAAGTAGCCGGGGCCGTTGTGGCGCACGCCGACCGAGATGAACATGCCCCACGCCACGAGCGCAAGGACCAGCGGACCGGCCATGCGGGCATTGGCCGGCATCTGGAAGAAGGGGATGACCTCGGTGATGTTGCCGATGAAGATGAAGAGGAAGAACGAGACCAGAAGCGGCAGGTAGGGCTCACGGCCGTGGCCAATGCCGGGCTTCGCGATCTGCTCGTCGACGAACGTAACGATGCCTTCCGAGACCGTGCGGAAGCCCCGAGGAACGAGGCCGCTTCCGCGGGCGCCAAGAAGGAAGACCGCCATCGGGATGACTAAGCCGAGGAAGTGGATGAACGCGATCTTGTTGAACGCAAAGTAGGTCGAGTCCTCGAACAGCCACGCCGGCCACTCGATCACGTTCTCGATCGGCGGGAATTTCACGGCTCCCAGAAGGTTCACTGGTGCTCCTTGGTTTCGGAGAGGTCGGAGATCGTTGGGCTGTTGCTGGCCTGGGCGGCGTCAAGTCCGGGCTTCGGCTTCAGCCCGGGAAAGGCTAGCGAGGCGGACACGAAACGCATCTCCCAGAACAACAATCCGAGATGGGTGATGATGAGCGTGAGCCCGAGGGGGATCAGCTCGACCCAGGCGGCGTCGCGAACAAGCAACACGGCCAGGGTGATGAGACCGAGACGGATCAAAAACCCGAAGAGGGCGACACCCGCCATGAGGGCGATCGAGATGCGGGCCGCGAAACCAAGCGACCAGGCCGCCAGCAAGAAGTTCACAACCACGATGGCCAGGGCATAGGCGACCGACGCGGCCCCGTCCGTGCCCCAGAAAATGGCGCCGACCATTGCCGCTACCGGCGCGATCAATGCGCCTCGCCGAGCGAGGTCTTTCGCCACCTCAACGGCGGGCGACGGACCTTCCATGCGCATGGCGAGGGGGTTGGCCGGGGCGTTCACGACTCGGATCCCTCGAGCGGCATCGAGTCGATTTCACCGGTGAGGTCGCGGACCGGGCGGGCGCCGAGTTCGGCTGCCTCCGCTCGGAGCCGTGCCGCCTCTTCGCGCACGGCAGCGACATGTTCAGCTGCTTCGGCCATGCCTCGCTGATAGTCGTAATAGACCTTCAGGACGGCGCCGACCGTGCCGAACGCGAGAAAGGCGAGCATGAAGACGGGTCGGGTTCCGGCGGCAGAGTCGATCCAGAGACCGAGGAGTGCAATGAGCACGGGGGCGAGGACGAGGTCGAAGCCACCACTTGAGCGCCAGATGGCGTCGTGGAGATCGCGCTTTGCCGCAGCGTCCATACCTGTCCCCGGAGACCTGTTCTCGAACGAGTCACTGCGCCGGCAACGGCTGCTCGTGAACCCGTGCACAAGCTAGCTTGGCGCCGATCGCCTGGCAACCCCGACCCTTGGCGTCCCCGGTCGCGGTCGTCTGCGATCAAGGCGAGCCATCAGCGACAAACCGCTGCATCGAACCGCTGAGCGCCGTCAGTCGACCCAGGGGGTACCGATCGACCGGAACGATGCCGGGACCGGCAACCGGGAGGCGAGGCGCTCGACGTACGGCAGGCGATCACGCTCGGGCATGACGATCCTGACTTCCGAGGGGGCATGCACGCTCACCAGGTCGGCGATCGCAGGTACCAGCCCGAGATCGACCCCCACGGAGCACACCACGAGAACCCGTCGGTCGCCGTCGTGGCCGAGCAGCGATGCCGGTGCGGCCTCGAGCAGATTGGGGCGAGGTGGAATCGGCTCGACGAGTTCGGGCAACGACACCCCAGCCAGGAACGGGTCCTGTACGACGAGGTGACGAAGCCACCGCTCTCGGGCCAGACGATTCACCGCATGGGAAACTGCCCCCGGCGTGCGATGCGGACGCACCTGGGCAACAGCATCGTGAAGTGCATCGGCGGGGTTGCGACCGGCGTGCAGCAGGGCCCCGGCTTCACGGTCGAATCGACCGACACCCGCTTCGAGAACGGGACCGTCGGGGCCGTGCAGGATTCGAGCGACCTCGAGTCCCGCCAACTCGCCGCGCACGAGTCCGTCCTCGCAGACGATCTCGAGCCCTTCGTCGACCAGCATCGCTT
>JAKMFW010000015.1 GCA_022425325.1 Acidimicrobiales bacterium
GGGTGGTTTCCCGGGCGCGGTTCTCACCTATATGGGGGGGCACCGTTCGGGGGCTAACGGTGTGGTTCGCCCCGGAATTGGCGATCACACCGGGAAACCGCTTCCAGATGCCGTCGAGTTCGACGGCGGGAACGGTCACCCTTCGGCAGAACCGATGACGCCTTCGACGAAGTAGGCCATGCCGAGCAGGTCACCGTCGTTGGGCACCATGCCGGCGGCGATGACCTCGTTGCCGTCCTGATCGTTGATCGGGCCGGCGAAGGGGTCAAACTCGCCGGCGATCATGGCGGCGGCGCGCTCGTCGATGAGTGCCTTGGTCTCGGCCGACACGTCGTCGGCGAGGCTGCCGATCTGCACGATGCCGTCGTCCATGCCGCCCCAGTAGGCGCCGCCTGCGTAGGAACCGTCGGCGACGGCCTCGATCACGCTGGCGTAGTAGGGACCCCAGTCCCAGACGGCCGACGCAAGGTAGGCGTCGGGGGCGAAGGCGCTCATATCGCTGTTGTAGGACACCCAGCGGGCACCGACGGCCTCGGCGGCCTCGCCGGCAGCGGTGGAGTCCTGGTGCATGGCGATGAGGTCGGCGCCGCCCTCGAGGAGGGCGTTGGCGGCGTCGCCTTCGACAGCCGGGTCGAACCAGGTGAAGGTCCAGTTCACGGTGACGGTGGCATCGGGGTTGGCTTCCTTGACACCGAGGGTGAAGGCGTTGATGCCGCGAAGCACCTCGGGGATCGGGAAGGCGGCGACATAGCCGATGTTGCCGCTGGCGCTCGCCTCACCGGCGGCGAGGCCGGTCAGGTAGCGAGCCTGGTAGATCCGGCCGAAGTAGTTGCCGAAGTTCGTGTCGTTGGACTTGTAGCCAGTCGCGTGAGCGAAGGCGACGTCGGGGAATTCGGCGGAGAGAGCCTCCATGGCGTCCATGTACCCGAACGAGGTGGCGAAGATGACGTCGGCACCCTGATCGATGAAGTCGCGCACGGCGGTGTCGAACTCAGGGCTGCCCTCGGGGATGTTCTCGACGGTCAGCGTGGTGGCGCCGGTCTGCTCCTCGGCGAACTGACGACCGTTGTCGTGGGCGTAGGTCCAGCCGGCGTCGCCGGGCTCACCGAGGTACACGAACGCCGCAGTGACGTCAGACGTGCCGCCAGAGCCGGAGTCGGAGCTCTCGTCGTCGTCACCGCACGCGGCGGCGACGAGGGTGAAGGCGAGTAGGGCAGCGAGAAGTTGCCAGAGTCGGCGGTGCCTGAGGTTTCCCTCCCCGGCTAGAATGCAATCCTGAGGCTACGTGAAACGACGGCCTTGTCAATTCCCTCGAGGGGCAGAGTTCACCGCCCCGTAACAAACCGCTCCATGACCGACGGACACGCCCGTGTCGGTGGGTTCGAAGCGGCCGACGCGCGGTCAGACCGCAGGGATGGGGGGCCGGACCGGTGACGGTGCGAGCAGGAGGCCGCGACCCTGACGCCACTCAAGTGGGTTCATTTGTTGAACCCACTGTCCGGGTGCGCTAGACGAGACCCATGACGAGTAGCGAGCGCATCCCAACGTCCGTCTCGAGCAGCACGGAGGCCGTGTGGCACCAGACGGCCTGCAACCTCTGCAGCATCAACTGCGGTGTCGAGATCAAACTCGCCGACGACGGTCGCACGTTCGCCCGCGTCCGAGGCGACAAGAACAACCCGGTTAGTCAGGGCTACACCTGCGAGAAGGCACTCCGCCTCGACCACTACCAGAACAACCCGCACCGGCTCACGAGTCCGATGCGGCGACGTGCCGACGGCACCTACGAGGAGGTCGACTGGGACACGGCGATCCGCGAAGTCGCCGCCGGTCTGGCGAAGGTCCGGGACGAGCACGGCGGCGAGACAATCTTCTATTACGGCGGTGGCGGCCAGGGCAACCACCTGCCCGGCGGCTACTCCGGAGCCACCCGCAAGGCTCTCGGCATGAAGTACTCCTCGAACGCGCTCGCCCAGGAGAAGACCGGTGAGTTCTGGGTCGACGGGCAACTCTTCGGCGCGATGTCGTGCCACACCACCCCCGACATGGAGCACACCGCCTGCGGCGTGTTCCTCGGCAAGAATCCCTGGCACTCGCACGGCATCCCTCGGGCTCGCACCGTCATCAAGGAGATGGCGAACGATCCCGACCGCACGCTCATCATCATCGACCCCCGCATCACCGAGTCGGCCGAGATCGCCGACATCCACTTGCGGGTCCGTCCCGGCGGTGACGCCTGGCTTCTCGGCGCGATGCTCAAGATTCTCGTCACCGAAGATCTCGCCGACCGCGCGTACCTCGCCGAGCGGGCCAACCGTCTCGACGAACTCGAGGCGATGCTCGCCATCGTCGACCTCGACGAGTGGGCCGACAAGGCCGGCGTGCCGCTCGACCAGATCCGCCACGCCACCATGACGATGGCCCAGGCCGAAAGCTGCGCGATCTTCGAGGATCTCGGCATCCAGATGGCCCCCCACTCGACCCTCAACAGCTATCTCGAGAAGCTGATCTTCATCCTCACCGGCAACTTCGGGGTGAAGGGTGGGATGAACGTTCACACTGCGTTCGGGAAACTCGCAGGCGGGGGTGGTGGTGGCGATCGTCGTACGCCAGTCGGCAACCATCGCATCCTCGGCGGACTGATGCCGTGCAACGGCATCCCCGATGAGATCCTCACCACCCATCCCGACCGGCTGCGCGCTGCGTTCGTCGAATCGTCGAATCCGGTGCACTCGCTGGCCGACACCAAGCGCTGGCGTGAGGCCTTCGAGGCGCTCGATTTCTCGGTGGTGATCGACGTCGCCATGACCGAAACCGCCGAGTGTGCGGATTACGTCCTGCCGGCCAGCACCCAGTACGAGAAGGCGGAAGCCACCTTCTTCACCTTCGAGTTCCCGGAGAACTTCTTCCATCTGCGGCCGCCGATCGTCGATCCAATCGACGGTGTTCTGCCCGAGCCCGAGATCCACCGCCGCCTCTGCCGCGAACTGGGGGTCTACAACGACGACGACCTCGCTCCCCTACACGCCGCCGCAACCCATGGGCTCGACGCCTACGCCGATGCCTTCTTGTCGGTCATCGCGGCCAGTCCTGACCTCGGCCGATACCTCCCGGTCGTGTTGTACGAGACGCTCGGTCCGGCCCTGCCGGAGGGCATGGAATCCGCCGCAGCGATCTGGGGCCTCTCACAGACCTTCGTGACCAGCAACCCCGAGTCCGCCGCTCGGGCCGGCTATGCGAGTGGCAACGACTTGTTCAACGCGATCCTCGACAACCCGAGCGGTGTTGCCTTCTCGAGCGACTCGTACGAGGCCACCTGGGATCGCATGCGTTACGACGACAAGAAGATCAATCTGATCGTCGACGAGCTTGTCGAAGAGTTCCGATCGCTCGCCGACGAGGACCCTCGGGTGACCAACGACGAATATCCCTTCATCCTTGCGGCCGGCGAGCGCCGCTCGTCGACCGCCAACACGGCGATGCGCGATCCCGAATGGCGCCGAAAGCACCCGACCACCGGCCTTCGTCTGCATCCCGACGACGCCGCCACGCTCGACGTCGAGCACGGCGCACAGATCCGCATTATCACCAAGGCGGGCGAGGCGATCAGCAATGTCGAGATCTCTGACTCGATGCTGCCGGGCATGGTGTCGCTGCCGAACGGCCAGGGCCTGTCATGGCCGGGCGCCGACGCCGACACCGACCTCGGGGTCTACCTCAACGAACTGACGTCGGTCGACGACCGCGACTGGTTCGCCGGCACCCCGCACCACAAGCACGTGCGGGCCCGGTTGGAGAAGGTGTGAGGCGCACCCGTTTCGACACCGACCCTTGCCCCATCGCCCGCGTCGCCGATCTGTTCGGCGACTGGTGGACACCGATCGTCCTCCGGGATGCGCTCTTCGGAATGCAGCGGTTCGAGGACTTCCAGAAGAACCTCGATGTCAGCCGGGCCACGCTCTCGTCGAGGCTCGCCCGACTCGTCGATGAGGGGTTGATGGAGAGGGTCGAGTACCAGCAGAACCCAGTGCGACACGAGTACGTCCTCACCGAGAAGGGCCGGGCTGCGAGCGATGTACTGATCGCCATGTGGCGCTACGGCGAGGACCACTTCTGGCCCGAGCGCGAGCAACCTCCACTCGAACTCGCCTTCCGCGAGAGCCGAGCGACGGTTCGGGCCACCGTGGTCGACGAGATCACGGGGCGGCCTCTCGATCCGGATGAACTCCGAATGCAGCGTCGCGGCCGACCGAGCTGAAGAAGCCAGACTTCACCCATGCCCGACGCCGTACCGATCGATCTCACCCCCTGGTTCGACGGTGACGAGGACGCCCGTGACCAGGTGGCCGCAAGGGTCGACGAAGCCTGTCGCACGGTCGGGTTTCTCGCCGTCACCGGACACCGCATCGATCCGGACCTCGTCGACGAGATGCTCGCCGTCACGACGGCGTTCTTTGACCTGCCCATGGAGAAGAAGCTCGCAGTCCGTACCGACGATCTCGTCGGCAATCGAGGCTACGCCCCTCCCGAATCCGAGGCCCTCAGTTATTCGCTCGGCATCGACACGCCACCCGACCTGTTCGAGGCGTTCAACGCCGGCCCGGCCACGCCCCCTGCAGAGGCGAGTGACGACGTCGTCGCCCGGTTCTTCGCCTCCAACATCTGGCCCGACGAACCCGCCGGACTCCAGTCGGTCTGGGAACGCTGGTGGCATGCCTGTGCGGATCTGGGCAATGTGCTCACCGACGTCTTCGCTCGGGCGCTCGGTCTGCCCAACGGGTGGTTCCGACCGATGCTCAGCGAACAGCCGAGCGTGATCCGGGCCAACAACTACGAACGTCGAGCCGGTGCACCCACTCCCCTTCCCGACCAGATGCGGATGGGGGCCCACAGCGACTACGGCAGCCTCACGATCCTGCTGGCCGACCGGGTACCGGGCCTGCAGATCCGATCCGACGAAGGCGTCTGGCACGACATCGTGCCGCCCGACAACGGCCTGCTCGTCAACCTCGGTGACCTGCTCGCGGAGTGGACCAACGACCGCTGGCGCTCCACCGTGCACCGCGTCGTGCCGCCACCGCCGGGCGATGGCGCGGCTCGGCGCCGGTCGATCGCCTGGTTCCAACAACCGAACGAAGATGCCGTCATCGAGGTTCTCGATGTGTGCATCTCCGACGACGAGCCGGCGAAGTACCCGCCCACCACGGCCGGCGGACACCTGCTCGCCAAGCTGATGGGACCGCGTACCCGATCGACGGTCGACGTCGACGAACGCTTCCTCGACCAGCCCGGACTCGACTGACCGCCGCTAGCTGTCGGATCGCTGGATGGCCCGCTCGTCGGTGCCGAGGTAGCTGGCGATGACCGCTTCGTTCTCACGGACCTCATCGGGGTTGCCCTCGGCGATCACGATGCCGGACTCCAGGCAGTACACCCGATCCGAGATGCTCATGACCAACGGCATGTCGTGCTCGATCACCACGACCGCGGCGTCGAGTTCGCGCTGGATTCGGCGAATCAGCGGACCGAACGCTTCGGTTTCTCGCTGGGCGACACCACCGGTGGGCTCGTCAAGCAAAAGCACTCGGGCGTCGACCGCCAACAGACCGCCGAGCTCGACGATCCGGCGGGTGCCGGTGGACAGGTGCCCGGTCGGTTCGTCGGCGTAGCGGCCCAGACCGAGGTAGTCGATGATCTCGTCGGCTTCGGCTCGCTTTCGTCGCTCACCGGCCAACGATGGCGGCACCCCGAGCATCGACGCAACGACCGGCGAACGATGGCGGGCTTCGAGCGCCACCTGCAGCGTCTCCCGCACGGAGAGATCCGGATAGAGACGAGCGGCCTGGAATCCTCGACCGAGCCCGACTCGATGCCGGGCCGCAGCGGGCATGTTGGCCACATCGACACCTTGGACCCGCACGGCGCCCGTCGACGGGACGAAGCCACTGACCGCATTGAGGAGGGTCGACTTGCCGGCGCCGTTGGTGCCGATCAGGCCGACGAGTTCGCCGGGCTCGACCCGGAACGAGACCCGATCGACCGCCACATTGCCACCGAAGCTGACCGAGATCTCCTCGGTTTCGAGCGCTGGACCGGTCGTCACCGCTGCCGCCCGCTCGCTTCGGCTCGGCGGGGCCTTCGCCACGGCGGGCACTACCGGCGGCCCATCGGCTTCGGGTAGACGCGACTCGGCGAAATCGAGCACGCGATCACGAAGGACGTACACGATCTGCAGCAACCCGCCTGGGAGGTACATCAGCAAGATGAGAAGGCCGATATCGGACGTGAGCAGCTGCTGGAGATCCCGGAGTTCGTCGGGGACGAGTTCGCGGATGCCGAGCACCCACAGCGAACCCAGGATCGGGCCCGCCACCGAGCCGAGGCCGCCGATGATCGCCATCACGATCGCCTGGATGGATTGCCCGGGAGCGAAGGTGACCCCGGGGTTGACGCTCGGTTCGATCAGGACGAGCAGACCGCCGGCGTAGGCAGCGACGCCGCCAGAGATGGCGAACGCGATGAGCTTTGTCCGCGCCGGTGCCACGGTGGATGCCGACGCCATCTCGGGGTTGTCCCGGACGGCGATGAGGCTGCGGCCCAAACCGGAGGCACGGATGCGGGCGGCGATCCAGGCGACCACCATCAGCGATGCCAGGCTCAGGTAGTACTTGCCCCGTTGACCCTCACCGAAGTCGAAGCCGAACCACACGGGTGGCTGGGCATTGGCCGGGATGGTGCTGCCGCCGGTGAACGCGTCCTGCTGGAAGAGCCAGGTGACACACATGACGGCGAACGCCAAGGTCACGACGGCGAGGAAGAGGCCACGGACCCGCAGCGCTGGAAGCCCGACGAGCAGCGCGATCACGACCCCGAACAGGGTCGCCATCACCACTGCAGGTAGCCAGGCGAGGGTCGGACTCGCATCGAAGAGATCCAGCGGGATTGGGAGGTCGTGACCGTTGGTCAAGGCAATGGTGGCCATACCGCCGACACCGACGAACGCGAATTGGCCGAGTGAGATCTGTCCCGACCAGCCGGTGAGGATGGTCAGCGACACAGCGACGATCGCCCACACCAGAACTCGGCTCCACAGGAACAGGCCCGAGAACGAGGTCACGAAGATCGGGATCGCGGCCAACGCCGCAAAGAGGAAGACGAACCCAATCCGGTTGAGGTTGCGGACCCACCAGATTGACGCGAGCCGTTCAGGGACCGGCCGGGACTGCGGGGACAGCGACCAGTTGCCGTCCTCACGTCGTTCCCGGCTGAGGAAGAGCACCACGAGCACGGTGGCGATGAACATCATCAGATCGGGCAGGGTGCGGTCGTCGAAATTGGTGGCGATCAGGCGCTCGGCGACACCGACCGCCATACCCGCCCAGACCGCCGCCGGCAGTGAGCGCATGCGGGCGAGCATCGAAACCAGCAACGCGGGCACGAGCAGATCGGCGGTCAATGCTGCGCCGGTGTCGTCGACGAAGCCGGCCTGAGAGAAGCTGAAGGGGCCGATGAGAATCGCCGTCGCCGCTGCGAAGGCACCGCCGGTGGCCCACACGATGGTCGAGACCCGCCGGGGCGACGTGCCATAGACACGGGCGGTGTCGGCGTTGCTGGCCGACGCCCGGATCGCGAGCCCGAATCGAGTCCGGGTGAGGAAGGCGCCGAGCGCCACGACGAGCAACGGCACGATGAAGATGACCGATGTCTGGCGAGCGTCGATGCGGAGACTGTTGGTCGGCTCCCAGACGAACGACACAGCGGTGGGAATCGCGTTGAAGTCATTGATGTCGGGAATCCAGGCGACTCGGGCGAGCAGCAGGATCTGCCCCACACCGATCGTGGCGATCAACAAGACGAGCCGCGGTGACGAGAACAGGCGACGAACGACCAGGAGTTCGATCAACGCGCCCACGACGGCGGAACCGACGACCGCTAGGACGAACGCCGCCCACCAGGGCACGTCGTAGTTGGCGTTGAGCAGGACGAACAGGGCGAGTCCGAACGCTCCCTGTTCACCTTGGGCGAAGTTGAGCACCCCGGTCGACCGGTAGATCAGAACGAATCCAGCGGCGAACGCAGCGTAGATCAGGCCCGAGACCAGGCCGCTCACGATCGCCTGCGAGGCGATCTCGATCCCGGCGATCTCGATCATCCGCCCTCACCTCCGAGGAAGACCGCTCGGGCGAGGTCGCCACGTTCGAGGAGCTCCTGGGCCGGCCCGGAGAACCGCACCTGACCCTTCTCCATGAACACGGCTCGGTCGGCGAACGCAAGTGCGACGTTGAGGGACTGTTCGACGATCACCATCGCCTGCCCTTCGGCTTTGAGCTCCTCGACCACTCGCAGAAGGTCCTGCACGATCACCGGCGCCAACCCCAGGCTCAGCTCGTCGATGAGCAGGACATCGGGCTCCTGCACGAGTGTCATCGCAAGGGCGAGCATCTGCTGTTGCCCACCCGACAATGATCCAGCGGTTTCGTCGAGGCGGCCTTCGAGAGCCGGGAAACGGGCAAGCGCGGTGGCGATACGCCGATCGACTTCGGCCCGGTCGAGGTCGGTGCTCAGCAGTGAGGTGCGGAGGTTGTCCTCGATCGTGAGGTGCGGGAACGTGCCGGCGCCACCACGAAGCTGCACGATGCCCACCCGGTAGCGGGTCTCGGCTTCGGCGTAGGTGACGGTGCGGCCGTTGAGCCGCACCACGCCTCGGTCAGGGATGCCGAGCCCGGAGACAGCTCGAAGGAGTGTCGACTTTCCTGCGCCATTCGTGCCGAGCAGGGCGACGACTTCCCCGCGTCCGACCTCGAACGAAACATCGAAGAGCACCTGGACGGGCCCATAGCTGAAATCGAGATTGCGGACCTGCAGCGCAGGGACCGCCTCCGGAGCATCGAGGATGCGGCGAGCTTCCTCTTGTTCTTCGAGCATCTCCTCCACCGACAATGAGATATCGCGTCGGATGTGGTGCGCTCCGCGACGGATCAGCCAACCACCGATCAGCGCGCCGGGCGGGCCGAGGATGAGCATCGCCGTGCGATTGCCGTACACGTCGGAGATCTGGCCGCCGAGCACGCCGCCGCCGAACCCGCCCATCAAGAAGATGAAGACGGGCAGCAACGAGAACGCCTGTGTGCGGATCCGGTAGGGCGAGACGGCGGCGATGATCATCGGCGCCGCGACCAGTGCTGCGGAGATCAACGCCTGAGCAAGGGCCAGCCCGACGATCAGCACACCGAGGACCTTGATCGGCAGCACGACGAGATACACGAGGCCGGCCGCCATGATCAGCGTTCCCATGGTGCGGACCACGGAGTCGGGATCTTCACGGAACTTCCGTCCGAAGACCCGACCGGCGATCGGAATGGCGATGAGCGAACCGAGCCAGATGAGCGATTCGACGATGCCGCGTTCGAGGGCGTCGAGGGCGTACTTGCGGTCGAGGAGGAGGTTGAACTGGCCGGGCACGACGATCAGCGCGAACCCGACCACCCCGATCCCGGTCGCAAGCGCGTAGAAGGTTCGGATCTTTCGGAGGCGAGCGAACGCCGTGCTCATCGAGGGTTCGAGTTCGTCGACGTCGAGGGCATCCTCTCCGCTGAGGACCTCTTCTTGTTCGAAGCGTCCGCGCTCGGGCTCGGAGAGGCGCAGGGCGAAGATGCCGAGCAACACCGGCGGCAAGGCCAGGATGAAGTAAGCCCACCGCCATGCGTCGTCGCCGCCGATGAGCACGGCGATGCCGCCCACCATGAGCGGCCCGAGCAGCTGTCCGATCGGTCGACCGACCCCTTCGAACGCAAAGATCCGCGCCCGGGCCTGAATCGGGTAGGTGTCGGTGATCAACGAGTTCGACACGGGGATGCGGTACGCCTGCCCGAGCCCGGTGCCGGCCGTGGTCCAGAAGAGCTGGAACGGGTTGACGACAAAGCCGGACAGGAAGGTCGTGCCGGCCCAGAAGAACGACATGATCGGAACGAGAGCGACCCGATTGATGCGGTCGGCAAGGGCTGCCATCGGCACGGTGCCGAGGACGAGGGCGACACCACCGAACCCGAGCACGCCGAACAGGACTGTGTCGGAGATCCCGAGGCTGCGCTGGATGTCGGGGGCGAGGACGCGAACGGTCCGCGGCAGTTCGTCGACCAGGTTGAGCAACAGCAGGAGGATGGCCATGCCTTTGCCTCCGGCAGCGAACGCCTCCCGCAAGGTCATCGGCTCGTCGCCTACGCCGGGGAGGAGGTCGTCGGGAAGGGTGACCCCGCCGTCGCGTTCGGCTTGGCTGCGCTGCCGGGCGGCCTCTTCGTCGAGAACGGCTGCAGCGAGACTTGCGGCGTCGCCGTCCTCGAGCCCCCGCTCTTGCATGACCCTCCCCCGATCACTGTGTCGTCGAGTGTGACTTGTGTCTCACCAAACCTTGTGCACAGACTTCTACCACCTGACATGGCGTCAGGAAAATTTCCTGGGGGAGTTCACAGTGCGATCGATGAAGGCACGACCGTGGGTATGGCTGCTGTTGGTCTTTGCGCTGCTTGCGACAGCATGCGGCGGCGAGGTCGACGAGTCGGCCGATGACGGCGACGAGACCGAGACGGTTGACGACGCATCGGCCGAAGAGAACGAAACGGAAGCCGACGAGCCGGAGCCCGATACGGAAGAGGATCCCGGCACCGCCGAAACCGATGACGGCCCCAACACCTACGACGACCCTCGAGGTGGCATCTTCGCCGAGTTCCAGGCCGGCTTCGACCGCGGCGATCATCCCTTCACCCAACTCGACGCCTTCTGTGTCGCCCACGATGCCGCAGCAGATGCACAGGCAACCGACGACGGTATCGAGGCCGACTCGCTGACGATCGTCCACCTCAAGTCCAGGCTGGAGGACGCAATCAACATCGGCTTTGGTATTCCAGTTGGCGATATGAACGACATGTTCGGCGTCTATATCGACTACCTCAATGAGCAGTGTGGCGGCATTCGCGGCCGTGAGATCGTGCTGGAGACGATCGAGGTCTCCTTGTTCGGCCCGACCGTGGAGACCGAGCGCAACGAGGCCTGCCTCAAGGCCACCGAGGATCTGAACGCCGTCATGATCCTCAACAGTTCGGGTTTCCAGGGCTCCGCAACGGTGTGCATCGTCGAGGCGAAGGAGACGATCTTCATTTCGACCCAGGGCCAGCCGCAGGACTTCATGGATCGCAGTGAGGGCCGACTGGTGAGTCTCTCCAACACCAACTCTGAGAGCCTCGAGTTCGCAGTCGCCCGGTTCCTCGACTCGGGCGTGCTCACCGCCGACAGCATCTTGGGTGTCGCGTCCCCCGATACGCCCGGTCAGCCCGAGACCGTTGAGGAGTCGCTCGTCGCGCCGCTGGAGGCGGCCGGTGTCGAGGTTGTCTACGACGTGATCGGGTGCAACGGAAGCACGATCTGCACCGATGGTGTCGTCGATTCCGTGACCAACATGCGCAACGCTGGCATCACCCATTTCTTCAACGTGATGGGCATCCTCACTGCGCCGGGCTACATCGACGAGATGGTGAACCAGGGCTTCGAGGCCGGCGACGTGCAATTCCTCGCCTCGGACTTCAACAGCCAGTCCAGCGAGCTGGTTTCCGGTCAGATCACCAATAACCCGGCTGCAGGCGCCTTGTACAACGGCGCCATCATCAACGACTTCCGCACCACCGGCGAGTACCGCAATGACGGCTACGAGCAGAGTCCCTGGCAGAGCCTCTGCGTCGACCTCTACAACGAGAACAACACCATCGGTGCCAACCACCAGTGGGAGGATCAGGGTGGCGACTCAGCCTTCGGTATGGCGATCTCGATCTGCTCGATGGTGCGAGTAATGGCCCGGGCGATCTACGACGCCGGCGACAACCCGACCCGTGACGACATCACGGCAGCGCTGAACAACCTGGGTCCAGTCGACCTGTCGGGGATGAGCCCGGCATCGATCACTCCTGGCAAGGGTCAGATGCCCGACGCCATCCAGACCTTGGACTTCAGCTACCCGTGCGATCAGCGGTACCCGTACGTTCGCAACAACGGCGAAGCGGTCTGCATCACCGGACGTCAAGACTGGACCTTCGCGCCTCGTAACTGACCCCGCCGTCGTGACGCACGGCGACGATGACGCCGGCTCAAGCGACCCGAGCCTGGCCGCCTCGAACTTCTCTCGAAGTTCACGGCCAGGCTCGGGTGCGGGCACCTTCTCATCGACCCCTTGGCCGATCCGTTGGGTCTGCCGCCAAAGTCGATGATCGCAGGATGAATGCGGGCACAGTCGAGCGACGTGCGGAAGGGTGATCACATGGACAACGCACTGACCGGACGACGGGTCTTGATCGTCGGCGCCTCTGCCGGGATCGGCGCCGCGCTGGGGCGGGCAGCGATCGAGGCCGGCGCAAGCGTCACGATCTCCGCCCGCCGCCAAGACAAACTCGATGCGCTCGTCGACAGCTGGGGCGCCGGCAATGCGATCGCCGCCGACGCCACCGACCCCGAGGCCGTGCGAGCGATGGTCACCGCCGCGACCGAGCGGATGGGCGGCCTCGATCTGGTTGTGTACGTCGCCGGCTTCGGTTTCCTTCAGCCACTCGCCGAGACCGATCCCGACGGATGGGTTGACGTCTTCCGCGTCAATGTCGTTGGCGCCAACCTGGTCGCCGGTGCCGCACTTGACCATCTCGACCCCAATGGCGCAATGGCATTCATCTCTTCGCGAACGGTCGAGGACAACAACGCCTTCTTCCTGCCGTATTCGGCGACGAAGGCGGCGCTCGACCAGTGCATCCGAGGCTGGCGCGCCGAACACCCCGACCGCCGATTCATCCGGGTCGTGATGGGGAACGCCCAGCCGACCGAGTTCGCAAACCACATGGGCGACATGGAGATCATCGGGCGAGCGCTGCCTCGATGGATTGAGCAAGGCATCAACGTGGGCCACATGATGGAGACGACCGACGTGGGCCGGGCCTTGGCCGACGCCTTCGCCGTGGCCCTCGACCACCCCGCGGTCGATAGTTCCGAGCTGAAGTTCAACGCACGGATTCCACCCACCGATACGGAGGCCTGATGAGCGACGACACGACCGACCGGTGGGAACGCGGCGCGGCGAAGATCAACGAGGTCTATGCCGGCAACGTGTTTCCCATTCCCAAGGGCACGATGCCGTTCTACGACGTCATGCTCGAGACGATCTTCGGCACGGTGTGGGATCGACCGGAGCTCTCCATCCGCGACCGCCGACTGCTCGTGATGGGCGCCATCGCTGCGTTCGGCTCCACCGAAACGTGGAAGGTGCAGGCCCGGTCTGCACTCGACCGAGGCGAACTCACCCCCGAGCAGCTTCGCGAGTGCCTCATCCAACTCGCGCCGTACGCCGGGTATCCGAACGTCGCCGACTTCACCGCCCCCACCGAGGAGATCATCGCGGCATTCGAGGCAGCGAACGAGGGCGACGCCACATGAGCGGTGCCGTCACCTACAACCCGTACGCATTCGCCCTGCACGACGATCCCTACGACACGTACCGTTGGTTGCGCGAGGAGGCACCGGCGTACTGGAACGAGGAGCTGCAGTTCTGGGCACTCAGCCGCTTCGACGACGTCCAAGACGCCTTCCGCGACCACGAGACGTTCTCGTCAGCCGGTGGCGTAGCCCTCGAGGCACGTCGTCCGGTCGGAAGCGGTGATCCCTCGTTCCAGCAGATGATCGATCTCGACCCGCCGGACCACACGGCGTTTCGCTCGATCGTCTCTCGCGTTTTCACCGGTCGCCGAGTCCTCGCCATGGAGGACGAGGTCCGGCGCATCGTCGACGGCTACATCGACCAGGTCATCGAGGCGGGCAGCTGCGATCTCGTCGCCGATATCAGCGGGCCGTTCCCGATGGATGTCATCAGCGCCGTCCTCGGGATCCCCGAGCACGATCGCGACGCCCTGCGGGTGTCTGCCGACAAGATCCTCATCCGCGAGGACGGATCGATGCAGATCCCCGAAGAAGCGATGAACGGGATGTTCGAGCTGCTCGGCTACTTCGTGCAGGACCTCGAGTCCCGCCGTACCGGTGATCGCACCGGCCTGATCACCGACCTCCTCGATGCCGAGGTCGACGGCCGAAAGCTCAACGAACAAGAACTGCTGGGCTTCTGTGTGCTGTTCGTGATCGCCGGGCACGAAACCACGACCAAGATGGTGGCGAACGCCGTCGAACTTCTCTCCCGCCATCCCGATCAGCAGGCACTGCTCGCCGCCGACCCCGAACGCATGGCGACCGCCGTCGAGGAGGTGCTCCGGTTCCACAACTCGACGCAGTACATGCACCGCACCTTGACCGCCGATATCGAGCGTCACGGTCAGACGATGAGGGCAGGCGACTCGGTGCTGTTGCTCATCGGTGCTGCGAACCACGACGAGCGCGAGTTCGGCGAGTCCGCCGAGGTCTTCGACGTCACGCGCACCCCCGACCGACACCTCGGCTTCGGCTATGGCGCCCACTTCTGCCTGGGTGCGGCGCTCGCCCGCCTCGAAGGGCGTGTCGCCCTCGAGCAGATCCACGCCCGTCTGCCCGACTACGTCGTCGATCACGAACACAAGGTGCGCTTTCATTCCTCCAACGTCACGGGTTGGACGAGCCTCCCCATCACGTTCAGTCCCGGGCCTCGCGTCGGAGCTACATCATGAACTGGCCGGAGACCCGCCTGACGATCGACGGTGAACTCGTCGCCGCCGAGGGAGGCGCGACCTACGCCAACATCGACCCGTCGACCGGCCAGGAGATCGGTGTCGCAGCCGACGCCTCACCGGCCGACATCGAACGAGCGCTCGTTGCCGCCCGCCGGGCGTTCGACGAGAGCGGATGGGCTGACGATGTTGCGTTGCGCGTGCGCGGACTCCGGCAACTCGATGCTGCGCTTCGCGATCACATGACGGAGATGACCGAGATCACGATGGCCGAAGTCGGCGCACCGCAAGCGGCGTGCGACGTGGCTCACCTCGGCGAGCCACTGAAGTTCCTCCCCTACTACGCCGACCTCGCCGAGTCATTCGAATGGACGACACCGCTCGGCATCGCCGACACGGTCGGCGGGCCGGCCGAACGTTGGACCGAACGCGAACCGATCGGGGTCGTGGCGGCGATTACCCCGTGGAACGTGCCCACACAGATCAACCTCGCCAAGACCGCACCGGCGCTCGCCGCCGGATGCTCGGTCGTGTTGAAGCCGGCACCACAGACCCCATGGAGCGCACTGGCACTCGGTCGACTCGTCACCGAGCACACCGACATCCCCCCGGGAGTCTTCAACGTGATCTCGGCCGCCGACCCGACCATCGGCGCACTCCTTACGGAGGACCCGCGCGTCGACATGATTTCCTTCACCGGCTCGACAGCGACGGGCAAAACCATCATGCGAGCGGCGGCAGAGCATGTGACCAAGGTGTTCCTGGAACTCGGGGGCAAGTCGGCAATGATCCTGCTCGACGACCTCGACGACGTCAGCGGCCCGGCCATGACGGCTGCGTTCGGCACAGCCCTTGTCTGCGGGCAGGGCTGCGCACTCTCGACCCGCATCCTGATCCCGAGGTCGAGGTACGACGAGACCGTCACCGCCATTGGCGAACTCTTCGGCAGCATCACGCCAGGCCCACCCACGGTCGAGGGCACCACGATGGGGCCACTCATCGATCTCCGACAGCGCGATCGGGTCGAGGGCTATGTGCAGTCCGCCCTCGATGAGGGCGCAAGGATCGTCTGCGGTGGGGCTCGCCCGGAGGGACTCGACGGAGGCGCGTTCTACCTCCCAACACTGCTCGCCGACGTCACGCCCGAGATGCGGGTGGCTCGCGAGGAGATCTTCGGCCCCGTGCTCGTCGCCATCCCCTACGACGACGACGATGACGCCGTACGTATCGCGAACGACTCGATCTATGGCCTTTCCGGGCATGTCTTCGGCGCCGACGACGAGCGGGCGCTTGCGGTCGCTCGTCGGATCCGCACCGGCACGATGTCGGTCAACGGCGGCGTCTGGTACTCCGCCGACGTGCCGTTCGGCGGCTACCGGCAATCTGGCATCGGACGAGAAATGGGTGTCGCCGGCTTCGAGGAGTACCTGGAGACCAAGGCACTCGCCCGACCAGCAAGCGGCGATTGAGCAGACCACGGGTCACGCGAGAGGGAACAACCATGACCACATACGGATACGTAGGGCTCGGCATGATGGGTTCGGCGATGTGTGGACACTTGGCCGGGGCCAACCTTGGTGAGGTCCTGATCCACGACTTGGTCGAACGCCGAGTCGAGCGGGTCGTCGAACTCGGAGCGATCGCAGCCGGCTCCAACCAGGCAGTTGCGGAGGCCGCCGACATCGTGAGTACATGCGTGCCCGCAGCGCAGCACATCGAGGCGGTGATCGATGACCTCGAGCTCGTTGCCAAGCCCGGCCAGGTGTTGCTCATCCACTCGACAGTCCATCCCGCCACGATCCGCGCTGCGCAGGCTCGGATGGCAACGTGGGGTGGGCACGTGTTCGATGCTTGTGTCGCTGGGGGGAACGAGGCCGCTCGCGAAGGCCAACTCGCCATCTTCGCCGGCGGCCTCAGCGACGCTCCGGATGCCGTCCACGAACTGCTCGACGTCTTCGGTTCCAAGGTGATCGACGCCGGGCCGGTCGGCGCCGGCGCAGCGCTGAAGATCGGCGTCAATGTCATGACGTACGCCCAGTTCGCCGCCGCTGCGATCGCCCACGACGGCGTCGCAGCATCGGGCGGCAACCCCCAAGCGCTGCTCGAGGCATGGCGCCATACCGGCATGCTCGGAGCCTTGACCGAGAACTTCTCGGGGATGCTGGGACTTGCCCCGGCCGAACTCACCGGCGGCTTTCGGGAGATGATCGAGACACAAGTCGGCATCGGCGAAAAGGATCTCGAACTGGCCACCGAACTCGGTGACCCTCCCGAGGCGGTCATTGACGTCGTTCGGTCTATACAGCGACTGATGCCTGCCGTCTACCGCACCATCACCATGGAGGAAGCCTGATGTCCCAACGATTCACCGACCGTGTCGCCGTCGTCACCGGAGCCGGGGGCGGCATCGGCGAAGCGTATGCCCGGGCGTTGCACGCCGAGGGGGCCAGCGTCGTCATCGCCGAACTCAACAAAGAAGCAGGGGCTGCAGTTGCGGCTGATCTCGGCGAGCGCGCCCTGTTCGTCCATACCGACGTCGGCGATCTCGGCAGCTGCGAGGCGATGGCCGCCGCCGCGACGGAAGCGTTCGGCGGCATCGATCACCTCGTCAACAATGCGGCGATCTTCGGCGACATGGAGGGAGTCGGCATCACGACGGCCGACCCGGCGTACGTCGAGACCTTCATGCGAGTCAATGTGCTGGGCGCTACCTACTGCACGCGGGCGGTTGTCCCGTCAATGCGGGAACGAGGTGGTGGATCGATCGTCAACCAGTCGTCCACGGCGGCGTGGATGTCGCTTTCGGGTTTCTATGGCGTCGCCAAAGCCGCGTTGAACTCGGTGACGGTGTGCCTGGCCCAGGAACTGGGAAGCCAACACATCCGGGTCAATGCGATCGCTCCCGGCCCGACCGATACACCCGCCATGCAGAAGCAGGTTCCTGCGGAGTTCCACGACATGCTCGTCCAGAGCTTGGCCCTCAAGCGCATGGGAACCCCAGGTGATCATGTCGGCCCGGTGCTCTTCCTTCTGTCGGACGAAGCAGCCTGGATGACCGGCCACGTCCTCGCAGTCGACGGCGGGCAGATTCCCCGGATCTAAGTTTCGGCAGCGTCGCCGAGACCGAGGCGAAAACGACGAAATCCCAGGCCGGCGCAACCGACACTGGGACTTCACGGGGTGGAGGTGAGGGGAGTTGAACCCCTGGCCTCCTCGATGCGACCGAGGCGCTCTACCAACTGAGCTACACCCCCATTGGAGACCACAGCGTAGCGGGTGCGAATCCGAACCGACCCCAGGCTGCGGGGCCGTTCGACCGGGTATGGATCAGGCGTTCACCCGGCGGCGACGCTCGGCGTCCAGCGACGCGACACGCTCGGGATACAGCATCTGCACCTTCATCTCACGCTCGGCGACGAGGTTGCGCCGCTGCACGACGGCGTAGGCGTACGCAACGATGGCGAGGTCGATCACCAGGTGGATGAGGAGCGCGACCAGGCCGAACACGAAGGCGGCCAGGAGCGAGAGCGCAGCGAGGGTGCCGAGGAAGGCGGCGACCTCGCGGCGACGGCGAGCAGCGGCGCCGGTCGAACGAGGGGCGAGCACCAAGCCGGCAGCGGTGAGCGATCGAGGGCGAGCGGTCGTGCCGCCGAGGGAACCCATCCCGTGCGAGAACGACGAGATCGTGTCGGTGCGACCCTGCGACACCTTCCGAGCGTCCTTGAGCCACACGGCCAGGTAGACGGCCCAACCCGCGCTCAAGACCAGCAACACGATCGACGTTGTCATGTCGAACCCTCCAGACAAGCACCAGGGCCGGTGAGACCGGGCACTCGCTCGGACCTACCGGTCGGTAGGTCCCGTACTCCACTTGACGATTGTATGACGAATCGACACCAAGAGGCAATGCAGGCGACACATTTTCAGCCACCGGCTAGCAGCTGCTGCAGGACTGCTGCGTCACCACACTCGCAGCGTCGAACCGTGTTCACCGTCCGTTGACGGTGGGGCTATCCGACGGCGTCGGAACGGCGATACGTGCCGGACTTACCGCCGGTCTTCTCCCAAAGTGCGATGTCGCCGATCACCATCGACTTGTCCATCGACTTGCACATGTCGTAGATCGTTAGCGCCGCGACCGAACACGCCGTCAGCGCTTCCATCTCCACACCGGTGCGGTCGAAGGTGTCGACCGCAGCCTCGACCTCGATCGAGTCGTGGTTGATCTCAAAGTTGACCGTGACCGCACCCACCATCAGCGGATGGCACAGCGGGATGAGATCCGACGCCCGCTTGGCGGCCTGGATCCCGGCGACGCGAGCGACAGCAAGCACATCGCCCTTCTTGATCGCCCCCTGAGTGACGGCCGATGCGGTCTCCGGGGTCATGTGGACCCGACCACGGGCGATTGCCCGACGGTGCGACGGCTCCTTCGGTGTGACGTCGACCATCCGGGCCCGCCCGAGCGGGTCGAGATGGGTGAAGCCGTGGTCGGTCATGTCAGCCCCCGATCTCACTCATGCTGCGCCGAGGACGGATGAAGTGCACCTGGTTGATCTGATGACCAGCCCACTTTGCCGCCACCGAGCGTTCGAGCGCCTCGGCAACAACGTCATCGGATGAACCGTCGCGCAACAGCGCCCGGACGTCGGTCTCATCGGTGGCGAACAGACACGAACGGAACTGACCGTCGGCGGTGATCCGCACACGGTCACAGGTGTCGCAGAAGGACTCGCTCACGGTGGCAACGACACCAATCTCGCCCGTCCCGTCGGCGTAGCGCCAGCGGGTGGCCGGCGCCGAGGTGCGCTTGATCGGCTCGAGGTCGTAGGCCGACTGCAGCGTCTCGAGGATCTCCGCCTGGGTGAGCACCAGCGAGTTGTTCCAGATGTGGTCGGCGTCAAGCGGCATGAACTCGATGAAACGGACGATCACGCCCTTCTCACGTCCCCATTCGGCGAAGTCGAGAACCTCGTCGTCGTTGATGCCTTTCATGACGACGACGTTGACCTTCACCGGGTCGAATCCGGCAGCGAGTGCCGCGTCGACACCTTCGAGCACGCGATCCAGGTCGTCGCGTCGGGTGAGTTCGAGGAAACGATCTCGCTGTAACGAATCGAGCGAGATGTTGACCCGCCGCAGGCCCGCCTTCTTGAGTTCCTCGGCAACCAGCGGCAGCGACACCCCGTTGGTGGTCATCGCCAGGTCGACCCCGAGGTCGGCGAGCTTCTCGACGAGGAGTGGGAGACGGGCACGAACCAGCGGTTCGCCGCCGGTCAGACGGATGCCGTCGACCCCATAGCGCTCGACCATGATCCGGGCGACTCGCTCGATCTCCTCGAACGTGAGGATCTCGGAGCGAGGGGTCCACTGCATCCCTTCCTCGGGCATGCAGTACTGACAACGGAAGTTGCAGCGGTCCGTGACCGAGATGCGGAGGTCGCGGTGAACCCGCCCGAACCCGTCGATCAGCTGCGATCCCATGTGCGAAGACTACCGGAGGGGCAGGATCCGAACCTCGTCGCCGGGTTCGATCTCGACCCCGTCGGGGGCCAACGCAAGGGCGTCGGCTCTGGCCATCGCCGTGAGCTGGTGTGAACCCTGGCCACCGGCCCGGCGCACGTGCCAGCGGCCGGTGTCGTCGATTCGGCCCTCGACCCGCAGGAAGTGTGTCTTGCCATCGGGGCCGTGGCCGAGGGAGTCCTCACTGATCGCCCGCAGGAGCGGAAGATCGGTGTCGTCGTGCCCGGCCATGAGGCCGATCGCCGCCCGGGCGAACAACTCGAACGACACCATCGACGACACGGGATTGCCCGGGAGGCCGAACACCGGTGTCGTGCCGATGAGACCGAAGGCGAACGGTTTGGCCGGCTTGATGGCGATCTGCATCCAGCGCATATCGCCGATCTCGTCGAGGACGACCTTCACATAGTCGAACGCCCCCATCGAGACACCACCCGACGAGAGGATCGCATCGCACTCGACCGCACCAGCAGCGAAGGCGTCGCGGATCGTGTCGGGCTGATCGACCGCAATGCCGAGATCGACCGCCTCCCAGCCGGCCTCGGCGACGAGGGTGAGGAGGGTGCGACGGTTGGAATCGCGGATCTCTCCGGGTCGTAAGGGTCGACCGTCGTCGACCAGTTCGTCACCGGTGGAGATCACGCCCACCTTCGGTTGCCGAACACACTCGACCTCCTGCACGCCCACACTCGCAAGCACGCCGAGATGACCGGCGGTGAGCACGGTGCCGGCGGCGAAGAGCAGGTCGCCGGGCTCGACATCCTCACCGGCACGACGCACATGGTTGCCCTCAGAGACGGACAGGTCGATGAGCACCGTGCCGGCCGCCTCGTCGAGGGTGGTCTTCTCGACCATGACCACGGCGTCGGCACCGTCGGGCATCGGCGCACCCGTCATGATGCGGGCGGCCTGGCCAGGACCGACGTCGCCCTCGAGTGTCGAACCGGCGGCAACCGTACCGATGACCTCCAGGGTCACAGGCACCGAAGCAACGTCGGCGGCCCGGACGGCGAAACCGTCCATAGCCGTATTCGCGAACGGGGGAACCTGTTCGGCCGCAACCACATCGGCGGCGAGTACGAGACCGGCGGCATCGGCGAGCGGCACGCGTGCCGACGCAAGACGGGCGACACGATCGAGGACGTACTGACGGGCTTCGTCGAGGGGGATCACCCCGTCAGACTAGAAGCCGTTCGACTCCAGAGCAGCACGCAACATGGCGGCGACGTCGGCGCCATCATCACCTCGTAGCGAGAGCTCGACATTGGCCCGGAGCCAGTCGGCTTTCTGTCCGGCATCGAAACCTGCGTCGTCGACGACCAGGCCGCGCATCCCACGGTCGTCGATCTGCATTGCCATGGCGTCGGTCAACTGGATCTCGCCGCCCCTCCCCGGCACAGTGCGCTGGAGTTTTTCGAAGATGTCGGGCGTAAGGACATACCGGCCCGTGATCCGAAGATTCGACGGAGCGGCCTCCCAGGCGGGCTTCTCGACAAGCCGGTCGACCGTGATGACGTCGCCCTGACGCTCGCTGAAGCCGGCACAGCCGTAGTTGGAGATCTCGGGCCCCTCGACCGGGACCAGTGAGATCACCGACTCACCGGTCTCCTCGGCAACCTCGATCATGCGCGAGAGGGTCTGGCCCCCGTCGGGGAGCAACTCGTCGGGGAGCAGCACCGCGAACGGCTCATCGCCCACATGGCGGGCGGCCGTGCCGACGGCGTGACCGAGACCGAGTGGCGCGCCCTGCCGAGTGAAGTGGAACGTCGCCAGATCGGTGATGTGACGCACGGCGCCGAGCATCTCGAGCTTCCCTTTGGCCTCGAGCGCGGCCTCCAGTTCAGCCATGCGGTCGAAATGATCTTCGAGCGCCTTCTTGTGGGGGCTGGTGATGATCACGATGTCGTCGATGCCGGCTGCGACAGCCTCTTCGACAACCCACTGGATCGACGGGCGGTCGACCACCGTGAGCATCTCCTTCGGCATCGCCTTGGTGGCAGGAAGGAAGCGGGTGCCGAGCCCCGCAGCAGGGATCACCGCCGTTCGGACACTCGTGGACATCAGGGGATTCTCCTCACGCATCGCCGGGAGCGCTGCATCCCGACGTTCATACCGTTGCTTCGTCCCGAGCCAGGAGTCGTCGAATGTTCGACTGATGACGAATAACCAGGATCGCAGCGACCCCGGCTCCCACGGCGACCTCCCACCCGGGCCGACCGGCAATCGCACTCACGATCGGGAAGGCGATTGCGATCGACAGCGAACCGAGCGCAGCGACGCGGCCCCACTTCACGACCGCAAAGAAAAGCAGGCCACACGCGATGCCGATGAGCGGCGAGATCAGGAGTCCGCCGCCGCCCGCGGTGGCGACGCCCTTTCCGCCTCGGAGCCGACGGGTCACCGGCCACACATGGCCGGCCACCGCTGCGACCCAGACCGCATGCGCCTCGGGCCGACCAGCGACGAGCAGCGCAACACCGACAGGCACCGCCCCCTTTAGCGCGTCGATCACGCCGACGAGCACACCCGCCCGTTTCCCCGCAGTGCGATACATGTTCGAGGCACCCGGATTGCCCGAGCCCTGGGTCGTCGGATCGTCGGCGCCCACAAGGCGGGCGACGAGCTGCGCGGTCGGGAAGGTGCCGACGAGATAGCCGGCGATGACGCCGAGAGCCAAAAGCACGGCCCCATCGTACGGTGCCGGCCGGCAGGGGTACCGGTATCCTCCGAAACGTGCCGACCTACGACTACCGATGTGAGCGCACCGGCGAGATGTTCGAGCAGTGGCAGTCCTTCTCGGAGGACACCCTCACCGTCTGCCCGCAGACACACGCTGGCGAATCCGAGGTGTGCGGAGCCGAGGTGAAGAAGGTGTTCTCGAAGGTCGGCATCGCGTTCAAGGGCGACGGCTTCTACAAGAACGACCACGGCTCCAGCGGCAAGGGACCGTCGAGTTCGTCGACCTCCTCGTCAGAGTCGACCGGTTCGTCGTCGAGTTCCGACACCTCGTCGGACTCCTCGAGCGCAAGCTCCTCGAGCTCCGGCTCCTCGTCGAGTTCCAGCAACTCCAGCGACTGACTCGACACAGCGTCGTCGATCACTTCCCCTCGAGATCCCATCTCCAGGAGTCGAACATGCGCGCCCCCGAGCGCCCTCACCCCTCTCCCCTGTCGTCGGCGACCGTCGCGATCGGTGCCGCCCGGCACCTCCTTCGCCGCTACCGGGTCGGCCCCGTCCTCGTGATCCTCGCCGCCTCGATTCTCGTCATCGGGGCGATGCGCAACGCCGAGACGACAACCGCCAACGCCCTGTCGCGCTGGCAGGCGACGGTCGAGGTCTGGACCACCACCGGGCCGGTCAGTGCCGGCGAGACGATCGAGCCCGGGACGGTCCGATCGATCCTCGTCCCCGCCGACCTCGTGCCCGACGGTGCCGTCGCCACCGATCCCCGCGGTTTGCGCACCCGCATCGAACTCGGCATCGGCGAGATCATCGTCGATCGCTGGCTCACCGACACCGGGTCGACGCACGCCGCACGCACCCCGGAGGGGTGGCGAACGATCAGCATCGGACGACGAGACGACCTCTTCGCCGTCGGTGACCTCGTCGACCTTCATCACGCCGTCGACGGTCGACGGATCGCCGCTGACGCGCTCGTCGTCATGGCATCTGACGCCGACCTCGGGGTGGCCGTACCTGCCGACGTCGTGGGCGACGTGGTCAGAGCATCGGGGCAGGCTGGCGTTGTTCCGGTGCTCAGCGGCTGATCAACGCCAACCCGTGGCGAGAAGCAGCAAGACCGCGACCCCCACCACGACGCGGTAGACGACGAAGGGAGCGAAGGTACGCGATCGCACGAGCTTGAGCGTTCCCCACACAGCGACGTAGCCGGTGAGAGCGGAGGCGACCATGCCCCACAGGAAGGGCGGCCAGAAGTCCGACGGGATCGATGCATCGGCCAGGGCGAACACGCCGGCGCCCGCGATGATCGGCAAGCTCATCAAGAAGACGAGTCGGGCCGCTGCATCCCGCTCGTAGCCGAGGAATCGGCTGACGGTGAGCGTTGCCCCCGAGCGGCTGACGCCGGGCTGAAGGGCGAGCGCCTGACCGACGCCCATCGCAAGCGCGTCTCGAAGTCGGAACGCCTCGAGTTCCTTCCTCTCCGGCAAGCGATCGGCCACCAGCAGCAGCAGACCGAACACGATCAACATCGCTGCGATCATCCAGATGCGGTCGAAGTCGGCGATCTGGTCCTTCAACACGACGCCGGCGATCCCGGCGGGCACGGCGCTGGCGACGAGGAACCAGGCGACCTTGCCGTCGGTGCCGAGTGGTCGACCGCGAAGCGGGCCGAAACCGGCGGTTACGTACGTGACGACATCGCGCCGCAGGTAGGCGATCGCGCCGACCAGCGTGCCGAGGTGCACTGCGACATCGAACGCCGTCTCGAGATCCTCATCGAGTGCGTCCCAGCCGAACAGCCAGCGGGTCAACTCAAGATGCCCGCTCGATGAGATCGGCAGGAATTCCGAAAGACCCTGGACGATGCCGAGCACGATCGCGTGGAGGATCTCCATGATGTCGCTCCCATCGACGGCGAAACGCCCGATGTCGGGCGCCTGAAGTCAGCCTGCTGAGACTAGGCGCCGGAGCCGCCGCCCAGGGTCAGACCATCGAGAACCAAGGAGGGCACCAGAGTGCCGCCCGGTTGACGTTCGAGATCGGCACCGACACGAGCCACGTCGAGCAGCATCCGAGGGATGGCACCGGCGAGTGTGCCCTCGCGGATCGGTTCGGCGAGTTCACCATTGCGGATGACAACACCCTCGACACCGACCGAGAAGTCGCCGCTGACAGCGTTCACACCACTGTGCAGGCCCTGCAGCGAGGCGATGAGCAACCCGTCGTCGATCAAGGCGATGAACGCGTCAAGGTCACCCTCACCAGGGCCGACCGACAACGACCGGTGACCGGGGCTGGGCGTGCCGCGCACGGACCGGAGTGCAGAGCCGGTCGACGACACCCCGAGACCACGGGCACTGCGAGCGTCGTGAAGGAAGCCCTGCAGGACGCCCTCCGAGATCAGCGGAACACGCCGACAGGCGAGACCTTCGCCGTCGAAGGCCGAGGCGCTGAGCGAGTCGGGGTCGGTGGGGTCGTCGAACATCGTGAGCGCCTCGGTGGCGATGGCCTCGCCGACACGGTCACCGAAGGGGGTGCGGCCCTTCACCACCAGCTCGCCCGAGAGCATGCCGGCGACGATGCCGAGAATCGTTGCGGTGAATCGAGGCTCGAGGACCACCAGTGGTCGACCGGTGGTGGGGGGTCCGGCGCCCAGAAGACGGACACCCCGCTCGACCGCGAGCCGGGCGACCTCCTCGATGTCGAGCAACTGCGGCGCCGCGGCAGCGTCGCCTGCATAGCCGGTGCGGGTGGAGCCGTCGGGATCGTCGATGAGCGGCTGTGTGCCGATCGATGCCGATGCCCCGCGATCCCAGCCGTCGATCCCAGCCGTGGAGACGATGGCGCTCTCACCGCGGGAGTCGGCGTACATCGAGGTGCGGACGCCTCGAACCCGAGGATCGGCGCCCCGGGTGGCGGCTTCGAGCGCAACCGCGATCGCAACCTTGTCGTCGACCGAGGTCGCCTCGATGCGATCGTCCCAGGGATCAATGTCGGCGGCGTCGACGCCGTCGGGTTCGGCAAGGCCGACCCGATCATCGGGTTCGGCGAACGACATGTTGTCGCGGGCCTCGGCAAGAAGTGTGTCGATCACGTCGGGATCCCACGAGCCTGCGTGGGCGAGCCCTTCCCGTCCATCGCGGATCACCCGAACACCGACACCGCGACTCTCAGCGACGGTGAGCGACTCAACCTCGCCGTCGTAGACACGGATCTCGGTGCGCACCGACGAACCGGCACACACCTCCACCTGTTCGCCGGCTTCAGCTCGACCCACGAGCGCGCGGGCAAGACGCCGGGATTCGGGGATCTCCCCCATCACGCGCCCGACATGGTGACGTCGCCCACGACGAGCGAGACGCCCGCCGAACTCATCGGCAGCCACTGGAGGTCATCGCCGATACCGGTGACCTCCTGGAGCAGGCGTTGGACGGTCGACGCGATGGTGACTTCACGGATCGGTTCGGCGAGTTCGCCGTCACGGATGCGCAGCCCCTCGGCCCCGGTGGAGAAATCACCCGATACCGGGTTGACCCCCGAGTGGAGCCCGGAGACGCCCTGGACGAGGAAGCCGTTGTCAATGCCGGCGATCAGTTCGGACTGGCTCTGCGTCCCGGGGAGGAGCGTGAGCGCCTGGGCGCCGACGGACGGTCCGCTCTTGAAGCCGCCTCGGACGGCCGACCCGGTCGAGGACGAACCGGCACGACGGGCGGAATACGCATTGTGCAGGAAGGCCTGCAGTTCGCCGTCGACGATCAAGGGGGTGCGGCGGGTAGCGATGCCCTCGCCGTCGAGGGCGCTCGCCGTGAACGCCGCCGGGTCGGTGGCATCATCGACAAGGGTGATCATCGGGTTGGCGACGACGTCGCCGAGTCGGTCGGCGAACATCGAGCGGCCCTTCAACACCGCTTCGCCGGTGAGGGTGTGACCGACGATGCCAAGGAACTGAGCGGTCACCCACGGGTCGAACACGACCGTGAGCCGCTCGCTCCCCGGCTTGGATGCCCCAAGAAGCCGGGTGGCGCGGTCAGCCGCATCGGCGGCGGCGATGGCCGGGTCGAGCTCGCTCGGGTCGCGGCCGATCGAGAACCCGAAACCGGTCTGGGTCTCGCCATCGGCTTCGGCGAGCGTGTACACGGAGACGTAGCAACCGGTCTCGCGGGCCGCAGCGGCGATACCCGTCGAGGTGGCAACCGCCGACTCGTACGCAGTGTCGATGTATTCGGCCGACTCGATGCCCGAGATCCGGGTGTCGGCTGCGAGCGCCGCCCGCTCGAGCTCGATCGCCAGGGCGATCTTTTCCTCGGTCGGGAACGCCCCCACGGCGTCGCTCCACAGTTCGAGCGACGCCGGTTCGACGCTGTCGGGCACGGCGAGCCCGTTGAACTCGTCGGGTTCGGCGAACGAGGCGTTGTCACGGGCCTCGCGGAGGGTCTCCTGCAGCGCGGTGTCGTCGAGGGTGCCGGCATAGGCGTAGCCCTGCTTGCCGTCGACGATGACCCGGACACCGACACCCTGAGACTCCGCTCGGGTGAACGACTCGACCTCGCCCTCGTAGGCGCGGACCTCGGTCTCGGTCTCGTGGACGACGAACGCTTCGACCTGCTCGCCGTCGTTGGCCCACCCGGCAACGCGGGTGGCGATGTCAAGGAGTTCCGACATGGATCAGGCGGCCGTACCGCCGACGGTGAGCGACGTGACCCGAAGCGTCGGGGTGCCGTCGCCGACCGGAACACCTTGGCCGTCCTTGCCGCACGTGCCGGGTGACCCCATCGCGAAGTCGTGGCCGAGCCGGTCGATGCGGGTGAGCACCTCCGGACCGTTGCCGATCAGGTTGCCCTCACGGATCGGGTCGGTGATCTCGCCGTTTTCGATCAGGTAGGCCTCAGTCATGCCGAAAACGAAATCGCCGGTGGCGGTGTTGACCTGCCCGCCGCCGAGCTGCGCCACGTACACACCGGAGTCGGTGTCGGCGATGATCGCCTCGGGGTCGTCGTGGCCAGCGGTGATGTAGGTGTTGGTCATCCGCACCATCGGGAGGTGCTGGTAGCTCTGGCGGCGGCCGTTGCCCGAGGACAGACGACCCTCCTTACGAGCCCGGAGCTGGTCCCACATGTAGTCGGTGAGCACACCGTCCTGAATCAAGACGTTGTGACCGGCAGGACGGCCCTCGTCGTCGATGGCGAAGTAGCCCCACTCGCCCGCCATGGTGCCGTCGTCGATGAGCGTGACCAGCGGGGAGGCGACCTGCTCGCCGACACGGTTCGCGAAGACCGACGCCCCCTTGCCGACCAGGTCAGCTTCGAGACCGTGACCACACGCCTCGTGGAACAGCACGCCGCCGCCACCGGGGCCGACCACAACGGGAACCGCGCCGGACGGAGCCGGGCGGGCGGAGAGCTTCGTGATGGCACGCTCGGCGGCGCGTCGACCCATCTCCTCGACATCCGCCTCATCGAACAATTCGAAGCCGACGGTGCGACCGGTCGACTCTCGCCCGGTCTGCAGACCGGTGTCGCCGCTCGCAACACACGACACCGAGAAGAGCGTGCGGACCTGGTCGTCCTCGGCGAGCACACCATCGGAGTTGGCGACCAGGATGCGGCGACGGGAGTCGCCGTAGCGGGCCGACACCTGAGAGATCGCGCTGCCCTGGGCCCGAGCGGCCTCGTTGGCGAGCGTGAGCAGGCCGACCTTGGTCGCTTTGGCGACGCCCTCAGGCGGGATTCGAACCGGGACCGAACGTTCGACATCGATCGGCGAGACGGCGACGACCTTCGCCCCACCCCCGCCACCGCGAGCCGCGGCAGCAGCAGCCTCGGCGGCGGCCGACAGCCCCGCCTCGGAGAGGTCGGCGGTGTGAGCGAAACCCGTGGTGTCGCCAACGACAACCCGGATGCCGGCGCCTCGATCACGCCCACTGGTTAGTTCCTCGACCCGTCCGTCGTCGAGCACCGCCGACGAGGAGCGCTTGTCCTCGACGAACACTTCGGCGAATTCGCCGCCGGTTCGCATCGCAGTGGACAGGGTGCGGTTGATGAGCTCGTGGTCGAGCACGGCGCCTCCGGAGAAGAGCGGACAGGACTCGCCAGACTATCCCCGAGCTCGGCCCTACTCGCCCGTCGGGCCGGCCCCACTGGGTTACGCTCTCCGCCCATGTCCGACGCCGGCGACGACACCACCGACGACGCCGCCCCCCTTCGTTGGTGGGTCGAGATCGGGCTGACGGTTGCGTTCTATGTCGTGTACTCGGCAATTCGGAACCAGTTCGGCTCGGCGCTCGGCGACTCGGTTCGGGACGCGTCGTTCCGCAACGCCGAACGCATCATCGACATCGAGCAGGCGATGGGGCTCTATGTCGAAGAGTGGATCCACAACACCTTCCTTGCGTGGGACTGGTTCATCGTCTTCTGGAACGTCTTCTACGGCACGTTCCACTTCGCGGTGACCATCGGCGCAATGGTGCTGCTGTTCGCCCGCCATCCCGAGCGCTACACGTTCATGCGGTCGACCCTTGCGGCCACCACCGGTGTCGCGCTCGTCGGCTTTGCGTTCTTCCCCCTGATGCCGCCCCGACTGCTCGGCAACTGCACCTCGCAGTTCGGGGCGTGCGAGGACGGCTTCGACTACACCGACACCCTGGTCGATCCCGGCGGCCTCTGGTCCTTCGAGTCCGGCACCATGGAAACCATCAGCAACCAATACGCCGCAATGCCGAGCCTGCACATCGCCTGGGCCATCTGGTGCACCGTGGCGCTGTACCCGGTGCTGCACCGGCGTTGGGCCCGGGCCCTGATCGTGGCCTACCCGGTCGCAACCATGTTTGCGATCGTCGTCACGGCGAATCACTTCTGGCTTGATGCCGTCGGCGGCGTGATCGCCCTCGGTGTCGGCCTGAAGGTTGCACCCCGCCTGACCCGGCTCTTGCCGGGTCCGAGCGGTACCCTTCCGGGTGATGTTGCTCGACGCCCTCAGCGGGCCTGACGACCTTCGCGGCCGCTCCCTCGAGGAGCTTGACGATCTCGCCGACCAGATTCGCGAGCTGATCATCGACTCGGTGAACGACCACGGTGGCCATCTCGGATCGAATCTCGGTGCCGTCGAGCTCTCGATCGCGCTGCACCGGGTCTTCCGGTCGCCCCATGACCTCATCCTCTGGGACACCGGCCACCAGGCGTACGTGCACAAGATCCTCACCGGCCGGGCACGCGACTTCACCAACCTGCGCGAGGGCGGCGGCCTGTCCGGCTACCCGAACCGCAGCGAGTCCGAGCACGACTGGATCGAGAACTCCCACGCATCGACCGTCCTGAGCTACGCCCACGGGCTCGCCACGGCCTTCGAGGCCGCCGATGCCCGTCGACGCATCGTGGCGGTGATCGGCGACGGCGCCATGACCGGTGGCATGGCCTTCGAGGGCCTCAACAATCTCGGCCATGCTGGCAGCGACGTCACGATCGTTCTCAACGACAACGGTCGCTCCTACGCCCCCACCGTCTCTCGACTGTCCGAGAGCCTGGTGAAGATCCGCAACAACCCGATCTATATGCGCCGCCAGGCCAAGATCGAGGAGATCGCCGAGCGCATCCCCTGGGTCGGCGAGCAGATCGGCCGAGGTGTGCGCATGTCGAAAGCGGCGGTGCGCGAGATGTGGGAGCCGTCGGCGTTTTTCGAGGATCTCGGCGTCCGCTACATGGGCCCCTTCGACGGTCACGACATCGCCTCAATGGAAGAGGCCTTCGAGAACGCCGCCGAGTTCGACGGGCCTGTCGTCGTCCATGTGCTCACCCAGAAGGGCAAGGGATTCGCTCCCGCCGAACAGGACGAGATCAAGGCGATGCACGATGCCAAGCCCGGCCTCGCCGACAACGGCGGTGCCGCCAAGACCGGCTCTTACACCGCAGCGTTCTCCGAGACCCTCGTGAAGCTCGGCGACCAGCACCCCGAGCTCGTGGCGATCACCGCCGCCATGCCCGACTCCACCGGTCTCCTGCCGTTCCGCGACCGGTTCCCCGATCGATGCATCGATGTCGGCATCGCCGAGCAGCACGCCGTCACGGCGGCAGCCGGAATGGCGATGGGTGGCCTCCGCCCGCTCGTCGCCGTCTACTCGACCTTCCTCACCCGGGCGATCGACCAGGTCAACCTCGATGTCGGCCTGCACGGCCTCCCGGTGATCTTCTGTCTCGACCGCGCCGGTATCACCGGCCCCGACGGTGCGAGTCATCACGGTGTGCTCGATCTCGTGCTCCTCACGAAGGTCCCGGGCATGACGGTGTTCGCCCCGTCGAGTTACCAGGAACTCGAGCAGATGCTCGAGGACGCCATGGACATCACGACCGGCCCGGTTGCGATCCGTTGGTCGCGCGGAGCGGCCGCCCACGCCGAGCACGGCGACGTCGGCTCAGGGCTATCCGCTCGCAAGATCCGAGCCGGCGACGGCCGCGTCGCACTGCTCGGCTTCGGCCAGATGCTTCCCGCAGCCGAGAAGGCAGCGGCGATCCTCGCCACCGAAGGCATCGACGCCACCGTCTACGACCCGCGGGTCGTGCTCCCACTCGATCCCGCCATGATCGACGACATCGCCGGTCACGACTGTGTCGTCTCGGTCGAGGACGGGCTCCGCATGGGCGGCGCAGGTGCCGAGGTGAGAGACGCGCTCGGCGAACGCGGCGCCTCGTGCCGAGTCCGAGTGCTCGGCGTGCCCACCGAATACATCCCGCACGACGACCCCGACGTCATTCACGCTCGGTTCGGACTCGACGGCGAGGGCATCGCCGCCAGCGTGCGCGCTCTGCTCTGATCGTTCTCGCCCGGCAGGCGGGCGGACTCAGGTGTAGTAGGGGTTCTCACCCTGCTCGTGATCGGTGGTGTCGACCACTTCGGTGATCTCCGGCACCGCCTCGAGAATCGCTCGCTGAATGCCCTCCTGCAGGGTCGCTGCGCTCATCGAGCATCCCTGGCAGCCGCCACCCATCGTGACGAACGCCTTCTCGCCCTCGACCCCGACGAGTTCGGCATAGCCACCGTGGGCGGCCAGCGCAGGGTTGATGCGCTCGGTCAGCAAGGTGCGCACCTTGTCGGCGGCGTCGCCGACAAGTTCGAGTTGTCCGAGGTCGCCCAGCGGGTTGGGGCGATTGGGGTTGCGGATCACGAGACCGCCCTGGCCGGCGACCGACGGCAGGTCGAGCGTGGCGCCGCGCATCGCGTCGACACTGTTCGCCGGAATGATGACCGACAAGCCGTCGTTGGTGTGCACGAAGTCATCGTCGGCAGCCTCGGCCACCGGTTCGAGCGAGAGGTCGTAGGTGTAGTCGGCACCGTTGGCACCGGTGACCTCGACTCGCAGGCCCAAGAGCTCGGCGTCGTCCTCGTTGGACCGGATGTCGAGCACCGTCGCACGAGCGGCGTCGGTGACGATCATGATCTCCTCGGCGGTGTCAGCGGGGGCAGTGTCGGTCATGGTGTTCAGGCTAACGCCGCCTCGGCGCTGCGCATTCCCGCCGCGAACCGAGAACCCGCCACGTCCGGCGGCCCCGCTCTCGGAGGATCACGTCGTCAGCCGATGCCGTCGATCTCCTCGAGTTCGGCCGAACGTTCGAGCCAGGCCTCCTCGGCCGCGGCGAGGGCCAGTTCCTGCGCAGCGAGCTCGGTGCCGACCCGGGCAATCGCCTCATGATCGGTTCCGGCACCCTCGAGTTCGTCACGGAGCGCAGCGACCACCGTTTCGAGCTTTGTGATGGCCTTCTCAGCGGTCTTGAGCTCGTGACGTACCGTGCTTCGGCTGCGATGTGCCACCTCGGACCGAGCCCGTGGCGCCGCACTCCCTTTTCCCGTCCCCGAGGTGTCGAGGGTCCGCACGTTCGACGAGCCCTCCCGGTCGGCGAGCCAGCCGGCGTAGCCGCCCGGCCAGCGCCGAGCACGGCCGTCGTCGATGACGAGCACGTCGTCGACCGTGCGGTCGAGGAAGGCCCGGTCGTGGCTGATGGTCACCACCGCGCCGCGCCACGTGTCCAGGAATTCCTCCAACGCACGGAGGGTGTCGAGATCGAGGTCATTGGTGGGCTCATCGAGGAGCAACACGTTCGGTTTGGCCGACAACGTGAGTACCAGCTGAAGACGACGGCGCTCACCGCCCGACAACAGCTCGATCGGCGACTTCTGCACGTCGCTGTCGAACCAGAAGCGTTCGAGTAACTGTGTATCCCACCAGTCGGGTTCGGCGCCCTCACCGGCAACCGCCTGCCGGACCCGGAGCTGCGGATCGAGGTCGCGGCCTCGCTGGTCGTGCAGCCCAACCTGCACCGTCGGACCCTGGATCCGCTGCCCAGCGAGCGGCTCACGTCGACCTGCGATCACATCGAGCAGGGTCGACTTTCCGGAGCCGTTGGCGCCGACGATGCCGAGGCGCTCACGGCGGCCGAGCAGAAGATCGAGCCCCGTGACCAGCGGTGTCTCGTGGTCGTAACCGATCGTCACGTCGTGGAGTTCCACGACCTGGTCACCGAGCCTCGGCGTGCCCTTGTGCATCGAGTCGAGATCGAGGTCACCATCCCGAGCGGCGGCTTGGGCTCGGGTGTTGATCAGCGCGGTGGCTCGCTCGATCCGGGCCTTGCTCTTTCGAGTGCGGGCCTTCGCCCCGGTGCGGAGCCAGGCGAGTTCCCGGCGAGCCAGATTCTGGCGGGTGTTCTCGGCTGCCGCAGCTCGTTCCTCGCGAGCGGCTCGTCCTTCGAGATATCCGTCGTAACCGCCCTCGTGAACATGGCTCGACCCTCGATCGAGCTCGAGCACACGGGTGGCGACCCGATCGAGCACGTAGCGATCATGGGTGACGATCACGAGCCCGCCCTTGAAGTGCTCGAGTTCGTGCTCCAGCCACTCGATCGCATCGACGTCGAGATGGTTGGTCGGCTCGTCGAGTACGAGCAGGTCGGCATCGGCGACCAGCGCTCTGGCCAACGAGACCCGCTTCTCCTGCCCGCCCGAGAGCTGGTCCACCGACCGGTCGATCACCTCCGCGAGGCCGAGGCGATGCAGCGCCGCCTCACCCCGCCAACCACCGCCGACCGCGTCGCGCACACTGCCGGACGGAAGGGTCGTGACCTGATCGACGGCGGCCATGGTGACACCACGGCCTCGACGAACCGCGCCGGTCTCCGGCTCGCGGGTGCCGGCGATGATCGACAGCAGGGTCGACTTGCCGGTGCCGTTGATGCCGACCACGCCCAGCCGGTCGCCGCTCGCTACCGTGACGGAGACATCGGAGAACAGCGGCCGCAACGGGCGGCTCATGCTGACACGTTCGACGTCGACGAGGATCACGTGGCGCAGACTACGACCTACCCCCCAACCTCCCTCGAGGAACCGTGCCGATGAGCGGACATCACCCGATCGTCGATGCGCTCGCCGCCCGCCCACCGTGGGAACCCGCCCCACTCACGCGAGCGTTGGCCCGCCTCAGCGGCACGATCCGCTCGGTGTCAGCGACCATCGACCCGACCGAACGGCGCTGGCATGAACTCGTCGCCCAAAGCCTCGCAACGGCCGAGGGTGACCATCGTCCGCCACTGTGGGTCGTCCTGGGCGACTCGACGGCGCAGGGCATCGGAGCTTCGAGCATCGATCACGGCTGGGTTCCTCGCCTCCACGCGGCGCTGCATGACGCGGGGCGGCCCTATGCGATCGTCAACCTGAGCCGCAGCGGCGCTCACAGCACCCACGTGATCGATGAACAACTGCCGCTGCTCGATCACCTGCCCTACGCCGCATCGATCGTGACCATCTGTGTCGGCGGTAACGACCTGGTTGCGAACCCGTACGCCCCCCGGCTCGCCCGTCGACTCGAGCGTCTGGCCGAAGCCGCTCCTCGCGGCTCGATCCTGTGCACGTTGCCGGCACCGTCGTTCAGTCCCACCGCCAGATACGTCAACCGAGCCGTTCGGCGAGCTGCCACCGAACACGGACATCTCGTCGCCGAACTGGGGGCCCACCTGCTCCCACCCCACCGGGGGCTGTCGGCCGATCGCTACCACCCCAACGACCGTGGCTACGACGCGTGGGTGCGAGCCTTCGCAGAGCCCATGGGCATCGACCCGGACCTGGTTCCGCAGCGCGGCACGCTCACTTCGGCGACGTCCGACCGCGAAGGGCGAGCAACGAGAGCGTCTGGGTGAATGCTGCGAGGGCGAGGGTCGCGAGCAGCGCCTTGCCCAATTCGGCTGCGTCCCAGCCGATGAACAGCGAGCGAAGACCTCCGAGGACGTAGGTCACCGGGTTGTAGGTCGACACGGTCGACAGCCATCCGCTGAGGTTCTCGGCCGGAAGGTAGGCGGTGGTCAAGAAGGCGAACGGGAAGAAGATGATGAACGACGAGTTCACCGCTCCCGGGTTCCCTGTCTTGAGGGCAATCGCATACGGGATGCCGGTGTAGCCGAGACCCCACAGTGCACCGATCAGGATGAATACGAGCACCCCGAGCGGGCCGGTGTCGAAGCGGGCACCCATGAAGAAGCCGAGGATCATCACCGGTACGCTCAGGGCGATCACCAGCACGAAGTCGGCCACCATGTGGCCGAGCAGCAGCGCCCGCCGCGAGACGGGGGTCGTCATCAAGCGATCGAAATAGCCGTTCTGGATGTCGAGCACCATTGCGCCGGCACGGGTCACACCGGTGACTGCGAACACGATGGCGACGGGCAGCTGGAACTCCTCGTAGGTGATGCCGAGATCAACGAACGCTGCGGCCTCTGACAACGAGGCCACGTTGATCACGAGGAAGAACAGCGGGATGAACAAGGTGGGCCCGATGAACGCGATGTCGCGAGGGAGCTGGCGGATGGCGCGGCGGGCGATCGACACGGTGTCGTGGACAAATCCCGTCCGGCGCGGCCGGATCTCGGTGCGGGCCGTGGTGCCGGCGGCGGTCATGTCGAACTCCCTTCGGCCGAGGATCCGGCATCGAGGTGCGTGCCGGTGACATCGAGGAAGACATCGTCGAGGGTCGGTGTGCGCAGGCTGAGCTCGCGCACCTTGATGCCAGCACTCCCGAGCGCGATCGCCACCGGACTCAACGCCCGGCTGCCGTTCTCGGTGCCGACCCGGACCTCGTCCCCGAAGACGTCGACACCCTCGATGCCGGCGATGCCCTCCAGTACCGCCTTGGCGGCGTCGGCGTCGCCGTCGACGACGACGGTGACGACGTCGGTTCCGATTGCTCGCTTGAGCTCGCCGGGAGTGCCCTCGGCGACGATCCGTCCCGCGTTGATGATGCCGACCCGGTCGGCAAGCTCATCGGCTTCCTCCAGGTACTGCGTGGTGAGAAACAAGGTGAGACCGAATTCGCGGTTGAGTCGACGGACCTCTTCCCAGACGCGGAGTCGACTCGGGGGATCGAGTCCGGTGGTCGGTTCGTCGAGGAAGAGCACCGATGGGTTGTGCATCAACGCGGCGGCGAGGTCGAGTCGTCGAGCCATGCCGCCCGAATAGGACGAGACCAGTTGATCGAGCGCCCGCATTTCGAGGATCGGTGCCAGTTGCTCGATGCGGTCGGCGATCTCGGCGCGGTTGAGACCGAACAGTCGCCCCTGGGTTGCGAGAATCTCCCGTCCGGTCATGTTCTCGTCGAGACCCGCCTCTTGGAGCGCAACGCCGATCGAGAACCGGACATCGTCGGCCTGGGCCACCACGTCGAGTCCGCCCACCCATGCGCTTCCCCCGGTGGGTTCGAGCAGGGTGGTGAGCATCCGGACCACCGTGGACTTCCCCGCGCCGTTGGGGCCGAGAAAGCCGTAGATCTCGCCGGGTCGGACGTCGAGATCGATGCCGTCGACCGCCGTGAAGTCGCCGAAGGTGCGGCGAAGGCCTTCGGTTTTCACGGCTGCAGCATGGGGGGTGCTCATGGCCGCCAACCTAGCGGCGAAGGGAAACATGGCGTCCGGGAATCGTCGAGACGCCTGGCGGGTTGACGTCTCTACACTCGTCGTTTCCCCTCTGCTCTGGAGTGCGTCATGTCCGGAACCACCATCAACGCCGTCCAGTTCTACTGGCGCCCCGGCTGCGGCTTCTGCGCTCGGCTCGACCGCGCGCTCGAGCACGCAGGCATCCCGATGGCGAAACACAACATCTGGGAGGACCCGGCCGACGCTGCGGTCGTGCGTTCCCTCGCCAACGGCAACGAGACGGTCCCGACCATCGTCATCGACGACATCGGCATGGTGAACCCGAGCGCCGACGAGGTCATCGCGGTGCTCTCGTCGAAGGCCCCGCACCTCGTTCCCGAGGGTTGAGAGCCCCCGCAACCGAGTCGGCTCGAGCAGGTGGCCCACCGGCTCCTCCGTGACTGATCGCCGGCACGAAGCCGACGGCGGCCCCTACTCGAGGAAACCACCGCACTCCGGCCACGGCTGCGGGCCGCGCCGGGCATACAGCTCGCGGGCGCGGGCATCCTGTTCTTCCGGTGGCGCCGCGGCCGGGTCGCCGGTGCCACCGACGGTCTGCCAGGTCGGGTAGTCGAACTGGTAGGCGCCTCGGTACTTGCCGCTCGGCGAGATCGCCTCGTAGTTGTGGGTCGACTCGCAGAAGCGAAGTTGTTCCCACTTGTCATTCGGCGCGATGCCCCAGGCACCTTCCGCAATGGCGATGGCCGCTCGATCCCACGCCTCGGCGAGCGGCATGATCTCGTCGACTGCGTCGTCGCGGTCGTCAAGGAGTGCCAACTCGGTTTCGAGCACGGTGATCTCGATACGGAGCGCCTCGGCGAGAGCGATGCTCTCGAGCACCTCGCTGTCAGCCTGCTCTCGCAACGAGCGAAGCCGATCCACAGCCACCCGTGACGAGCCCGCATGGGAGCGCACCAGATACTGGCGCCACGAGAAATCGCTCGCGTTCTGAACCGCCGCAAGGTACTCCAGCGTGCCGACCTCACCGCCGGTGATGAAGGCCTCGACCGCGAGCCGACGCAGGTTCGTCGTGGTGGCCTCGATCTCCGCAGCCAGCCGACGCTGAGTGTCGTCGAGTTCGTCTCGACGGAACATCACCTCGAACAAGTCGCCTTCGGCGGACGCCCGCTCGGCGAGTGCCTCCGCTCGCAACTCGGCGACCTCGGCCTGCTCGGCTCGCAGATCGTCGCCGGTGGGCATGTCGCCGCGAAGATCGTCGACGGACTGGGCAGAGGCACCGAGTGCGTGCGTGGCCGCCACGACGGCGAGCACAGCGAGCACAGCGAGCAAACGCCGCAGTCGGGCCAGTCCCGACGGCAGGGCGAGATCTTCCGGACGCGCCTCGCCGGCCGCTGCGCCGGATCGCGTGTCCGCTGCTGGGGTGGTGAATCCGGTCATCTGCGTTCGGGAAACCGATGGCGGGTGGCGCATGCGGCTGCCGACACGAACGCGCCAGACGATCCTCCACCCGTCGGTCGGGCAATCTAGCCAGGCGCCGAACGATTCAAAAGGCGAGCGACGGACCTACAGTCCGAGCATGGCCGATCTCCCCTACGACGCCATCCTCCTCGTGAGCTTCGGCGGACCCGAAGGACCAGACGACGTGATCCCCTTCCTGGAGAACGTCACCCGCGGTCGTGGCATCCCACGCGAACGGCTCGCCCAGGTCGGTGAGCACTACGCCCACTTCGGTGGGGTGAGCCCCATCAACGAGCAGTGCCGACGTCAACGAGTCGCCCTCGAACGCGCCCTCGCGGACGCAGGCATGGACCTCCCCGTCTACTGGGGCAATCGCAACTGGGATCCCTATCTCAGCGACGAGATCGAACGGATGGCCGAGGACGGTGTGACCCGTGCGCTCGCCGTCTTCACGTCCGCCTACTCGTCCTACTCGGGCTGTCGTCAATACCGCGAGAACATCATCGCTGCGCGCGACGAGGTTGCGGAGCGTCGACCCGATCTGACCATCCCGCACATCGACAAGGTTCGGGCCTACTACGACCATCCGGGCTTCATCGAGCCATTCGCCGAGGCGACCCGCACCGCCGTCGACGAACTCGGTGAGGACGCTCGACCGACGCTGGTGTTCACCGCCCACTCGATCCCGATGTCGATGGCGTCGGCCTCCGACTACGAGGCGCAACTCGCCGAAGCCGCCCGCCTCGTCGCCGATCGGGTCGCTGATCCGGCCCCGCCGCACACCCTCGTGTGGCAGAGCCGGTCGGGTCCACCCCAGATCCCCTGGCTCGAACCTGACGTGAACGACGAAATCCGGCGGCTCGCCGGCACCGGGGTCGAGTCGGTCGTGATCGTGCCGGTCGGGTTCGTCAGCGACCACATCGAGGTGATGTGGGACCTCGATGCAGAGGCGGCGGCCACCGCTGCCGACGCGGGAATCTCGTTCGCTCGCGCCGTGGCACCCGGAACCGAACCCGTCGATGCCTTCGTTGCGATGTGGGTCGATCTCGTGCGTGAACGCATCGAAGCCGAGCGAGGCGGCTCACCGACCCGAGCGGCGCTCGGAACGCTCGAGGTACGCCCCGACGTCTGCCGCGTCGACTGTTGCCCTGCCCCGCAGCGGCCAGCAGGCCGGCCCGGTGGACCTCCCGGCCGACCGACCTGATCGCGCGCGTCGCGAAGAAAAGCGCGCGCTTCGCGAAAGAAGCCGCGCGCTTCGCGCGATAAATCGCGCGCTTCGCGCGAGAATCCACCACCCCTCGCACAGCATTTCGTACCATCGGGTCCACGCCACGGGCGGGCGTTTCCGATGGATGCTTCGGCACCACGGTGGTCCTCCCCGGCGTGATCCACGAAGCTCGGGGAGGGGCGACGAGGTGAACCACGCGAGGATCGCTGCCGAAGCACTGCGCTACCGGCTCGACCTCGTGCGCGGTCCCCTCGTGAACATCACCGACTGGGACATCGAGACCATGGCCGGCATGAGCGTCGCCGCAGCAGACCCCAACGTCGATGGGGCCATCCGCCGCATCGCCACGGCATGGGTTCGGGCCGGACTCCCCGAAGAAGGGCTCTGCAAGCCGTGGGCATGCCCGGAGGCCCGGGCGCTGTTCGAGGCAAACCCCCCTCTTGTCGACGCGCTCGACGACATCGTGCGGGTCGCCACACGCTCCCAGGCCGCCTGAGGCACGACGGTCGCCTGCGCGCGGCCTCCACATGCACGACGGCCGGCCGCTACCGTGGCCGCCGTGCCAGTCGTTGCGGTCGTCAATCAAAAGGGTGGGGTCGGCAAGACCACGATCGCGCTCGGACTCGCGGCCAGCGCCTGGTCACGCGGTGTCGACACCCTCGTGATCGACCTCGACCCGCAGGGCAACGCCACCACCGGGCTGGGGGTCTGGGAACCGCCGTTCTCGGTCGACCACGCCCTCGCCGAGGAGCGGGCGGGTTCGATCGCCGGACTCCGGCTGACCAGCGGTTGGCCCACCGAGCCCGGTTCCGTCCGACCACCGTCGGTTGTCGCCGCCACACCGGCACTCGCCTTGCGCGAATCCCAGCTCCTCATGGATCCGATCGGTGCGAACGACCGCTTGGCGGTGGCCCTCGAAGGGGTGTCACACGAGTTGGTCATCATCGACTGTCCGCCCTCGCTAGGACTTCTCACCGTCAACGGCCTCTTTGCCGCCGACCGGGCACTCATCGTCACCGAACCGAGTGCGTGGTCCTCCGACGGTGTCGGCCAGATCACGCGCACGGTCGACCGCATCGCTGCCCGGCGAGGCACCGACGGGCTCCGACTCGCCGGCATCGCCGTCAACCGACTCGGCCGAACACGCGACGCCAAGTACTGGGACCAGCAACTGCGCGACGAGCACGGTGACCTCGTGCTGCCGCCGGTACATCTTCGTGCTGCGATTCCCGAGGCATCGGCGGCGTCGCTGCCGATCCATGCGCTGGCACCGCGGCCCGGCGCCGCCGAGGCGGCAGCCGAGATCGACACCCTGTTCGAGGCGGTCGTGCCCGATCTCGCCGATCGTCGAACCGATCTACACTGATCACGCCATGGCCTACGACCCCCAGGCGAACCGACGCCGACCCAAGCCCACCGAGAAGGATCCGGCTCCCGTCGATGCCCTGCTTGGTGACGAATCGACGGGGCCTGCGGTCTCGCCGACCGTCGAGGACCCCCCACCGGGACCTGGCGTCACGCCGACACCGGCTGATCCCGTTCCGGACTCGTGGGTGCTCAGCACGAGTATGGGGGCAGCGGTCGGGGCGATCATCGGCGCGGTGACGCTGCGATGGCTGTGGAAGCGCCACCGTCGCTCGAGCGTCACCGAGTGATCAGCTGACCATCCATTCGTCGCCGCCACGCATCGCGGCGGCGTCGGCGTCCTTTTTGGCCTGCCGCTTCGCGACCTCCTTGGTGCCTTCGGGGCACCGGTCGACGTAGGGGCACCAGCCACACAATGGACCCGTTCGGGGTTCGAACTTGTCGGTATCGCACGCCGTGTTGATCGCCGCCCAGGTGCCGGCGAGCTTGTCGACAACACTGTCGATCTCTTCGCGGGTGACCTTGATGCCGACAGGCCGCTGACCGAGGTACAACAGCCGGGCGTGCACCGGCATCTCCCCCGTCGCCTGCTCGACCGCAGCGGCATAGAGCAGCACCTGATCGAGGCGCCCACGACGGAACCGGGCCGACGGGGCCTTCCCGGACTTGTAGTCGGTGACGACCAGCCCGTCGCCCTCGTCATCGAGGCGATCGACAATGCCGCGGAACGGCACACCGCCCAGGTCGGCCTCGACGTCGTGCTCCGTGGCCCGAACGTCGACGGCTTTCGGATCCTCGAGCGCCCAGAGCCCCTCGATGGCCTGCCAGGCTTTCCACCGGAAGTGCTTGCCGCCGGCCTCGTCGAAGCCGAGGGCCCGGAAATCAGGGTCGGCCTCAACGCCAGGCCACTCGGCGCGAGCGATGGCCTTGGCCACCTCCACCGTGCGCTCATGCGGGTCGCGCTGCATGAGCAACTCGAGCACACGATGGGCGAACGAACCCGCAAGCGCCGCCTCCCCCGGCGGATCCGGAAGGCGCTCGACATAGCGCATACGCCAACGGCGAGGACATTGCTCGAACGTGCCAGCGCCCGACGGCGACAAGCGCCGTGGCGGCGTCGGTACCGCCCGCTTGGAACTGTCGCTCACCGGGTCCATGTCGTCGTTCTACCCCACTGGTGTGACACGGGCACGCTTCCCCACCTAGCTTCTGCGCCATGAAGACACGTGCCGCCGTCGCCTACGAAGTCAACGCCCCGTGGCAGGTCGAGGAGTTCGAGATCAACGACCCCGGCCCCGAGGAGATGCTCGTCAAGATGAGTTTCGCCGGGCTGTGCCACTCCGACGAGCACATCCGAATGGGCGACTTCACCGACGCAGCCCTCCCGATGGTCTGCGGTCACGAGGGAGCCGGAGTCGTCGAGGCGGTCGGCGACCGCGTGCGAGGCTTCAAACCCGGTGATCATGTCGCCGCCTCGTTTATCCCGTCGTGCGGCCGCTGCCCGTCCTGCGCAAGCGGCATGCAGTACCTCTGCGACAACGGCGCGGAGATCATGGCCGGCAGCGACAAGTTCTTCGGCGAACGCGGCCCGGTGAAGGCCATGTCGGGCATCGGCACCTTCTCCGAATACGCCGTCGTCCACGAAAACTCTGTCGTCCCCGTCGGCGACTGGTACCCCCTCGAAGCGGTCTCGCTGTGCTCGTGTGGTGTCGCCACCGGCTGGGGGTCGGCCGTCAACGTCGCCGATGTCTCCGCCGGCGACACCGTGGTCGTGGTCGGCACCGGCGGTATCGGCGTCAATGCCGTCCAGGGCGCGGCGATGGCCGGGGCGGCCAACGTCATCGCCGTCGACCCGATCGAGATGAAGCGTGAATTCGCGCAGACGATGGGAGCCACCCACGCCGTCTCCTCGATCGAGGAGGCCACGCCACTTGTGCAGGAACTGTCCTGGGGGCGCGGCGCCAACCAGGTCATCATCACCGTTGGCGATGCCACCTCCGATCTCTTCGCCCCGGCGATGGGCATGGTGGGCAAGGGCGGCAGTCTGACCCTCACCTCGCTGAGCAACATGATGCAGAACGACATCAGCCTCAACACCGTCGATTTCGCCATGAGCGGCAAACACCTCCACGGCTCGATCTACGGCTACTGCAACCCACGCGCCGACATCCCGAAGCTCCTGCGTCTCTACGACCAAGGAAAGCTCAAGCTCGACGAACTCGTCACCCAGAAGTACGCCCTCGAGGACATCAACGAGGGCTACCGGGCACTCCACGACGGCGAGATCATTCGCGGCCTTATCGACTTCTCCCTGTAGCTGGCAGCGAAGCGGACATCGGCGACTACCCTGCCCACCATGGGTCGCATCCGAAACACCATCGAACTGGCCAAGACCTCCTGGGGCGTGCTCCAGAAGGATCGTGAACTGGTCGTCCTCCCCGTCCTCAGCTTCCTCGGCGCGGCACTCGTGCTCGCCATCTTCGTCATCCCCGGCGTCCTGGCACTCCCCGAGGAGACCGCCGGTTCGGCGGCTGCGGGCGAGGAACAAGCCCTTCCCGCCCTGTCGCTGATCCTGTTCGTGTTCGGCTCGCTCGCTGCCACGGTCGTCAGCGTGTTCTTCACCGGCGCCCTCGTCGCCGGCGCCCACGAGCGCATGAGCGGCGGCGACCCGACCGTCGGCAGCGCCATCGGCCGGGCAACCCAGCGGATTCCCGGCCTCGTGCCCTGGGCGCTGCTCACCGCCACCGTCGGCATGATCATCCAGGCGCTGCGCGAGCGAGCCGGTGCCGTCGGCCAATTCATCCTCGGTGGCATCGATCTCGCCTGGAACGTGGCGTCGTTCCTCACCATCCCGGCGATCGTCATCGACGACAAGGGGCCGATCGACGGCTTCAAGTCGTCGGCCGGCCTCCTCCGTCAGACCTGGGGCGAGAACCTCGCATCGCAGGTCGGGTTCGGCCTGGTCGGCTTCGTCGCCGCGATCCCGGCGATCGTGCTGATCGCGATCGCCACCGCGCTGAACGTCACGGCGTTCCTCGTGGTCGCCTTCATCATCGCCGCCGTGTGGATTGCGCTCGTCCTCGCCGTGATCAGCGCGCTCGGCGGCATCTTCAAGGCCGCGCTCTACCTCTACGCCACCCGAGGTCAGGCTCCCGAGGGCTTCGAGGGGGCCGACCTCGCCGGGACCTTCACCCGCCGCTGAATCTCAGACGTCGAGGGTCGAGGTATCGACCAGCGCTGAATTCTTCACGAGGAAATCGCGCCGCACACCGACATCGTTGCCCATCAGGACATCGAACATGTTCGCCGCCTCTTTGGCCTGCTTGGCGTCGTCCATCGTGAGGCGCTTCAGGGTGCGGGTGGCGGGATCGAGTGCACAGTGGCGGAGTTCGTCGACGTTCATCTCGCCGAGACCCTTGAAACGCTGCCACTTGATGTTCTCGCGCTTGCGGTTGCCTTTGCAGAGCTCGTCGGTGACGGCCTCTCGCTCTTCGTCGGTGTACACCCGGTAGATCTGATCGCCGACCTTGGTGGTGTAGAGCGGTGGCTGGGCGGCGTACACGTTGCCCGCTTCGAGCATCGGCTTCATGTACTCGTGGATCAAGGTGAGCAGCAGACAACGGATGTGGCTGCCGTCGACATCGGCATCACACAGGATCACGATGCGGCCATAACGGCTGTCGTCGAGGTTGAAGTCGCGGCCGGCACCGGCGCCGACGGACGTGAACAGGGCTTGGGCCTCGGCATTGTCGAGGACCTGCTTCTGGCTGGCCTTGGCCGCATTGACCACCTTGCCCCGCAGCGGCAGGATCGCCATGGTCTCGGAGTCGCGCCCTCGCTTGGCCGGACCGGCGGCGGAGTCGCCCTCGACCAGGATGATCTCGGAGTCGGGGCCGTGCGTGCGACAGTCGGCCAGCTTCTCGGGCATGCCGGTCGAGCCGAGCTTCGCGGCCTTGCGCTTGTTCTCGAGGACCTGCTTGGACGCCACCCGGTTCTGAATCGCATTGGCGAGCTTGTCGGCGATCGCCTTGACATGGCTGCGCGGACCCCCGCCCGGCTCGAACCACTCCTTGAGCTGCTCATAGGCGATGCGACGCACGATCGACTCGATCGCCGGCGTACCGAGCTCCTGCTTGGTCTGACCGCGGAACTGCGGCTCGGGGAAGGTGACCTTGATGGCGGCGACGAGACCTTCCTGGACATCGTCCTTGACCGCCTTGTGCTTGTCTTCCTTCTTGAGCTTCGCCAGCTTGCGGTTGTCCTTCAAGACGACATTGTTGACCGCCTGCGTGAGCGCCTTATCGAAGCCGGCCTGATGGGTGCCACCCTGACTGGTGGGGATCGTGTTGACGAAGGAGACGATCTCGGTGTCGTAGCCGGCCGTCCACCGCAGGGCGACATCGACACGGCACTCGCGCTCGACGTCGGTCATCTTGCCGTCGACCGGGACCTTCTCGGTGAACGTGTCGATGCCGCTGCACATGATGATCTGATTGACCGGGGCACCGGTCGACAGGTGCTCGACGAGATCGGCGAGCCCACCGCGGCTCACGAACGAGAACGGCTCGCTGAGCCGGGTGCTCTCACCCGCCCCTGACGCACTGCGCTTGTCGGTGACGGTGACCTTCATGCCGGGCACCAGGAAGCAGGCCTGGGTGGCGCGCCGACAGATCTCTTCGACGTCGATGACGGCGTCGGGATCGAAGATTTCGAAGTCGGGCCAGAACCGCACTCGCGTGCCGGTCTTGTTCTTGGAGATGCGCTTGGCCTTGACCAGCGCATGACCCTTCGAGAAGCGGCCGGTGCCGGTCGAACCGTTGGCGAACTGCCCGGCGACGCGCTCGTTGAACCCGAGAACATGGGTGGCGCCGTCGCGATCGACTTCCGCCACGAGCTTCTGCGCGAGTGCGTTCACGACCGAGGCGCCGACCCCGTGCAGACCACCCGACGACGAGTAGGCGCCACCGCCGAACTTGCCGCCGGCGTGAAGCTCGGTGAACACGACCTCGAGCGCGGAGACCTTCTTGCGGGCGTGCAGGTCGATCGGAATGCCTCGCCCGTTGTCGGCGACCTCGATCGACCGGTCACGATGCAAGGTGATGTCGACCTTGTCGGCGAAGCCAGCCGATGCCTCGTCGACGGCATTGTCGATCAGCTCCCAGACAAGGTGCATGAGACCATCGGAGCCGGTGCCGCCGATGTACATGCCCGGACGCTTGCGAACGGCCTCCAACCCTTCGAGGGTCTGGATGGCGTCGGCGTCGTAGCCCGAGGTGCTGGTCTTCTTCGCAGGCATCAGGCCGAACGTAGCAACGCCATGTGACGAGGCGGTGGCACCGCCACGTGTCGACGCGTTGATCAGCCCGGCGCGCCGACGACGACGGTCTTCGAACCGTCAACGCCGTTCATCGCGCACAGACCGTTCCAGGCCTGCAGGATCGACTGCGCGTCGGTCACGCCCGTGACCTGGCCGTCGTCGTCGACGTTGACGTTGGCGCCGTGGATGGCGAACCACACGTCGGTCTCGCCGTCGTTGTCTTCGGGCACGACCAGCGTGTGGACCGAATGGGCCGGTTCGTACAGGTACGAACCAGGCCGGTTGAGATACTCCGGGTACTCCTCATACCCCCACGAGCCCGCGAGCGTCAGGGCGTAGACGGGACCCGTGTGGTAGTGCCGCTGCACCCGGTACCCCGCCGGGAAGCGGTTCCGGAGAATCCAGAGGCCCTGGTTGAGGTCGACGTGGAGCAGCTTGATGCCGAGGTCGCCGGCGTAGACCCAGGGGGTGTCGTCCTCACCGAGGTGCAGGGCTTCGGTGAGTCCGTGCATCGGGACCATGGGCTGGGGTGCGGTGTCGGTCATCCGTGCACCCTAGGAGGCCGAGGCCTGCGGCTTGGGTTCCTTGGGCAGACCCAACACCATCTCGCCGAGGATGTTGCGCTGGACCTGGCTGGTGCCAGCGTAGATCGTGCCGGCACGGGCGTTGTAGAACGCGCCGAGCCATGAACCCGGGTCGTTCGGTGATCCCGGCGCGTCGGAGTGGAAGGCCTTCTTGGCGCTCGGTTCCGCGATCATCGCGTCGGGGCCGATCACATCGAGGGCCAATTCGGTCAGCCGCTTGTGGTACTCGGACCAGTAGAGCTTGAACGCCGACTCGGCCGGACCGGGCTGGGCCCCACCGAGGAAGCGGGTCAGGGTACCCATGCCGAGATAGCGCATGATCTCGACCTCGATGTAGGTCGAGGCGAGGCGGTCGCGCAGGACCGGGTCGGTGTTGGCGCCGGTCTCCTGGGCCTTCGCCGCCAACTTCTCCCACTCGGCCTTGAACATGATCGGTTGGGTGGCGGCGGCTTCGCCGCGCTCGTAGCCGAGCAGCGTCATGGCGACGGCCCAGCCGGCGTTGACCCCACCGATGACGTTGTCTTTGTGGGTACGGGCGTCGGTGAAGAACGTCTCGTTGAACTCGTCGTCGCCGGAGATCATCGTGATCGGACGAACCTCCACGCCGGGCTGCTCCATCGGGCACAGGAGGAACGAGATGCCGCGATGCTTCGGAGCGTCGGGATCGGTGCGGCACAACACGAAGATCCAGTTGGCGTACTGCCCGGCAGAGGTCCAGATCTTCTGACCGTTGATGACCCACTCGTCACCGTCGAGGACGGCCTTGCAACCAAGCCCGCCGAGGTCGGAACCCGCGTCGGGCTCCGAGTAGCCCTGACACCAGACATCCTCGCCGCTGATGATGCGCGGCAGGAAGTGCGCTTTCTGCTCCTCGGTACCCCAGTGCAGGATCGTGTTGCCGACCATCTGGATCGAGAACGCGTCGTTGCCGGCGCCGGTCGGGGCACCGGCCTTCTCGAACTCCTCGGCGAGGATCACCTGCTCGATTTCCGACATGCCACCGCCGCCGTATTCGGTCGGCCACGACGGGGCGAGCAGGCCGTTGGCGGCAAGCTTCTGGCGCCAATCGGCGGTCCACTCGAAGGCATCCTCCACGGACATCGCGCCGTAGCCGGCCCAGCCAGGTGGGAGGTTGGCGTCGAGGAAGTCCTTAATGCGGGTGCGGAAGGCCTCGGCTTCTTCGGTGTACGTCGGATCCATGAGGTCCGAAGGTACCGGGCCGTAGGCTCTTGCACCATGTCCGCGCGAGACCGATACGTCGACCTGCTCATGGGGTGCCTCACCCGGGAGTTGTTCCTCGACGAAGAGACCCACGACATCGACCTGTCGACATGGCCCGGACCCGGCACACCCGACGAGGTGAAAGCGGCCCTGCGGACCCATGGTTGGCGCGTCACCCGCACGGGTGGCGATCCGTCGACCCGCGACGATGCTGCGCTTCGTGGAGAGGGGCGCGACTGGCCGCCAACAGCGGAGACGATGGTCGGTCGCCGGCGGCTCGAGAACGTCCGATCGGCGGTCGAGACCGTGCTCGGTGAAGGCATACCGGGCGATCTGATCGAGACCGGCGTCTGGCGAGGTGGCGTGACCATTCTCATGCGCGGCATGCTCGAGGCCTGGGAGGACACCGAACGGCGCGTCTGGGTTGCCGACTCGTTCGAGGGACTTCCGGCGCCGAACGTCGAGACGTACCCCGACGATGCCGGACACGACATGTCCGGTGTCTCGACCCTCATGGTCGGAGCCGACCAGGTGCGGGCGAACTTCGACCGGTACGGCCTGCTCGACGATCAGGTGCGCTTCCTGGAGGGATGGTTCGCCGACACCCTGCCGATGGCGCCGATCGAGCAGCTCGCCGTCCTGCGTCTCGACGGAGACCTCTACGAGTCGACGATGGACGCACTCGTGCCGCTCTACGAGAAGGTCTCCCCCGGTGGCTTCGTCATCGTTGACGACTACGGCGCCTGGGAACCCTGCCGAAAGGCCGTCGACGACTTCCGAGCGCAGCACGGGATCACCGACGAGATCGTCGAGGTCGACTGGACCGGGGTCTACTGGCGCAGGTCCTGAGGCCGGCAGGCGTCGACACCGGCTCCGGGGCGACCCCCCGACGACGAACCGCCATGCGGTGCCGTGTCCAGAAGACATCTACGATCGGCCTGCCAAGGGGGAGGCCGCATGACCGACAAGATCACGCTCGACGTCAAGGGTTCGATCGCGACGATCACGAACCGCAACGTCGACAAACACAATGCGTTCGACGACGAAATGGACGCCCAGCTGTTCGCGATCTTCGACGAACTGGCGGCGACCCCGACGGTCCGAGCGATTGTGTGGCGAGGCGAGGGGAAGAGCTGGTCGTCTGGCCGCGACGTGTCGGCGATCGGCACCAACGTGACCGAGATGACCCATCACGAGCTGATGAGCCGAGGCCATGCGGGCATCCAGAAGATCTGGTCGATCGAGGCCCCCATCATCGTGGCGATCCAGGGGTGGGCGATCGGCGGCTCGTTCCAACGAGCACTGCTGTGCGACGTCCGCATCGCGGCGGAGGACGCTCGCTTCATGCTCCCCGAGCTCGGTCACGGCGTCATCCCCGACACCGGCGGCATGGGGGTGCTGTACGAGATGTGCGGCCACGGCCTCGTGAGCGACATGGTGCTGACCGGCCGCCGTCTCTCGGCTGACGAGGCCCTGTCACACGGCATCGTGAGCCGGGTCGTGCCGAACGATGAGCTCGACGCAACGGCGCACGAGATGGCCGAGAAGATCGCCGCGTCACCCGCCGTGACGGTGAAGCTGGCCCGCAAGGTCATCGCCCATCTGAGCCGCCCACAGATCCGCACCTCGATGGAAGACGAGCTGATCTACCAGACGTTCCTGAACAAGTCAGAGGACTTCGCCGAGTTCCGCGCCGCCCGAGCCGAGGAACGCGAACCGAACTACCGGGGGTCGTGATGCCTGAGTTCCCCGGCCTCCCGGCCCCACCACCGGTCGGGACCAGCGCCCTGCCGGCCGGCACCTTCGAGGGCACGAGCGTGTTCGTCACCGGCGGCGGAACCGGCCTCGGGAAAGCGATCGCCTCGGAATTCGCCCGCCTCGGGGCCGACATCGTCATCGCCTCGCGGAAGCCCGAACACCTCGAGGCCGGCGAACAGGCCATCACCGACCTCGGCGCCCGGGTCACGACGGTCGAATGCGACATCCGCGACCCTGAATCGATCACGACGGCATTCGACGCCGCCGAGGCCGCATTCGGGATGCCGAGTGTTCTGGTCAACAACGCCGCCGCCAACTTCCCGGTCCCGGCCGAGGACATGTCGCCCAACGCGTGGCGCACCGTCGTCGACATCACCCTCAACGGCACCTTCTTCGTCGCCCGAGAATTCGGGCGGCGACACCTCGCCGCCGAGACGCCCGCCTCGATCATCAATGTCGGGGCGTCGTACGCCTGGACCGGTGGTCCCGGTTTCGCCCACAGCGCCGCCGCAAAGGCCGGCGTCAAGAACATGGTCGAGACCCTCGCCGTCGAGTGGGGCCCGTATGGCATCCAGGTCAACGGACTCGTCCCCGGCCTGATGCCCCACGAGGACATGACCGACGACATCCAGGGCAACCTCGTCCGCACCCACGACAAGGATGCGACCCAACCCGCATTGCGGGTCGGCCAGCGCCAGGAACTCGGCTGGGCGGCGACATTCCTCGCTTCCCCCTTCGCCCGCTTCATCTCCGGCCACACACTCGTGGTCGACGGCGCCAACTGGCAGCGCCGGAGCCTCACCAATCCCGAGGTCGTCACCGTGCGCGACCAGATGGGCCGGGGTCCGTTCGAGCCGTGAGTACCTCCCCGGTCAGACGATCGGGGCCGATGGCGGTGGCGTGCTGCGGGCCTGACCCGTCGATCGCCCGATCCGGCGGAAGGTTCGGCCAGGCCGTACGCTCTCGCCCATGACCGATCGCTACACCCTCGTCTCGGCCGATTGCCACGCCGGCGCCGACCTCCACACGTACCGCGGCTATCTCGAGTCCTCGTACCACGACGACTTCGACGCCTGGGCCGCCGACTTCTCGAACCCGTGGGAGGACCTCACCGACGAGTCGAAGATCCGCAACTGGGACAACGAGGTGCGTCAGCGCCAACTTGAGGCCGACGGCCTCGCCGGCGAAATCGTGTTCCCGAACACCATCCCGCCGTTCTTCCCCTCGGGCCTTCTGGTGTCCGGACCTCCCCGCACCGCTGAGGAACTCGATCAGCGATGGGCCGGGCTGCGGGCCCACAACCGGTGGCTCGCCGAGTGGTGCGAGGACCTCCCGGGTCGCCGCGCCGGCCTCGCCCAGGTTTTCCCGAACGATGTCGAGGCATCAGTCATGGAGATCCACTGGGCCGCCGAGCACGGCCTGAAGGGCATTCTCTTCCCGGCGATCCCGCCCGACGCCGACGTCCCGAAGCTGTGGAGCGACGAGTACGACCCCATCTGGCGGGCGTGCGAGGAGACCGGCCTGTCGGTCAACCAGCACGGCGGTGCCGGTGTGCCCGACTACAGCACCGCCAAGATCAAGAACTTCCTGATGATCATGGAGGTGCCGTTCTTCGCGAACCGCAGCCTCTGGCACGTGATCCTCTCGGGCGTTTTCGAACGGTTCCCGAACCTGCAGTTCGTGATGACCGAGCAACGCACCGGCTGGGTGCCCGAGACGCTCAAGAAGATGGACGGCGTCTGGTGGGCCTTCAACAACGGCGGCGTCGGTGAGCTGCGCATGGACGGCAACTCGCTCGAACGTTCACCGTCGAGCTACTTCGACACGAACTGCACCATGGGTGCAAGCTTTCCGTCGAGAGACGAGGCCGAGGCCATCAGGGAGCTCGGCGTGGGCAACGTGATGTGGGGCTCGGACTATCCGCATCGCGAGGGGACCTACCCCGACTCGGTGGCGTCGTTGCGTCATGTCTTCCACGACTGGGAGCCGGCTGACCTCCACGAGCTCTTCGGCGGCACCGCGGCCAAGCTCTACGGCCTCGACATCGAGCCGATGGCTGCGTTGGAGCTCGGCCCGACGGTCGACGAGATCGCCACGCCCCTCGACGAGATTCCCGACAACCCGTCGATGGCGTTCGGTCGCCGTCTCTGAGGCCGTAGCCTCGGCCGCGATGCGCGAGCCGATCTCCACCTACTACGGGCTGCTCCGTCGGATCCACGAGCTGCGGCGGCCCTCGCTGTACGTCGAGATCGGGGTGCACGAGGGCCACTCGTTGGCGTTCGTTCAACCCGGCACCCGCATCGTCGGGGTCGATCCCGAGCCAAAGGTGGCCGAACCTCCGCCCAATACGACAATCGTCGCCCAGACCAGTGACGATTTCTTCGCCGATCCCGAGGCTCTGGGCGGGGCAGCGATCGACCTTGCTTTCGCCGACGGCCTGCACTGGTGGGAGCAGACCCTGCGCGACGTCGCAAATCTGGAACGCCACAGCTCCCCTGACGGCGTGATTCTCATCCACGACTGCAATCCGATCGACGAGGTCACGGCGGCGCGCGAGCGCACAACAGCGGTCTGGTCGGGCGATGTCTGGAAGACCGTCGTCGCCCTTCGTCGTTTCCGACCCGACCTGCAGGTTGTCGTCGCCGATGTCGAGCCGACCGGGCTGGCGATCGTCACCGGGCTCGATCCGACCAACACCGTCGTGTTCGACCGGTACGACGAGATCGTCGCCGAGATCGACCGACTCGGCTGGGCGGACATCGCCGCCGCCGACCGCAGCGAGTTCCTGGGCTTGGTAGCCGGCGACTGGGCCGACCTCCGACCGCTGGTCGCCTGAGCGTCACTCCCCCCTCACCGGCGACGATTCTTCGTCTAGCCTCCGACCGTTCCGGAGACGAACACCACAGGGGGATCCCATGCCGCAGACCGTGAAGGGCGTCATCGCCATGGAGCAGGACGCTCCGGTGACCATCGAGAACATCATCATCCCCGACCCAGGCCCGGGGGAAGCTGTTGTCGCCATCCAGGCATGCGGGGTCTGCCACACCGATCTGCACTACCGCGAGGGCGGTATCAACGACGAGTTCCCGTTCCTGCTCGGCCACGAGGCCAGTGGCGTCGTCGAAGCTGTCGGCGAGGGTGTGAGCGAGGTCGAGCCCGGCGACTTCGTGATCCTCAATTGGCGTGCTGTGTGCGGCACGTGCCGCAGCTGCCGCAAGGGCAAGCCACAGATCTGCTTCGACACCCACAACGCCACCCAGAAGATGACGCTCGAGGACGGCACCGAGCTGTCGCCGGCGCTCGGCATCGGTGCCTTCGCCGAGAAGACCCTGGTCGCTGCCGGCCAGTGCACCAAGGTCGATCCCGGGACGCGCCCGGCCGCCGCCGGCCTGCTCGGCTGTGGCGTGATGGCTGGGATCGGCGCCGCGATCAATACCGGCGGCGTCGGCCGCGGCGACAGCGTCGCCGTCTTCGGTTGTGGCGGCGTCGGCGACGCAGCCATTGCCGGTTCGAAGCTCGCAGGTGCGTCGATCATCATCGCCGTCGACATCGACGACCAGAAGCTCGAGTGGGCTACCGGTTTCGGTGCGACGCACACGATCAACTCCACCACCGAGGATCCGGTCGAGAAGATCCGCGAACTCACCGGTGGCCACGGTGTCGATGTCGCGATCGAGGCGATCGGGCTGCCCGAGGTCTATGCGCAGTGCTTCGAGGCCCGCGACCTCGCCGGCACCGTCGTGCTCGTCGGTGTTCCTCGGCCCGACATGGAGCTGACGCTTCCGTTCCTCGACGTCTTCGGTCGAGGTGGTGCGCTCAAGTCGAGTTGGTACGGCGACTGTCTTCCGAGTCGCGACTTTCCGATGCTGATCGATCTCTACCAACAGGGCCGTCTCGATCTCGACGCCTTCGTCTCGGAGATCATCGCCCTCGATGGTGTCGAGGAGGCCTTCCACAAGATGGAGCGGGGCGAGGTGCTCCGGTCGGTCGTCGAGATCGACGCGACACCGTGACGGCGCTCCGGTGACCGCCGCCGACATCGAGGCGATCCGACAACTCAAGGCACGGTACTTCCGCACCCTCGACCAGAAGGACTGGTCCGGTTATCGACAGGTCTTTGCCGACGATGTCGAGATCGACGTGACCGACGATGCTGCCGACGGCCGCTACACGGGAACCGAGATCTACCTTCCGATGATCGAGTCGTTGCTCGGCACGGCGACAACGGTGCACCGCGGTGGGCAGGCCGAGATCACCGTCGACGACGACACCGCCAGCGGCATCTGGGCGATGGACGACCGGATCTGGTTCCCCGGCGGGGCCACCCTCGTCGGATCCGGCTGGTACGAGGAGACCTACCGACGCACCACCGACGGCTGGTTGATCGCCACCATGCGATTGCGCCGGCATCGGGTCGAACTCGACGGGGTCGTGATTTTCCCGCGGAACTGAGCGTCAGATCGTGAACGTTCGGCCCTCGACCGCAACCCGGGCGCCGATCAGGTCCTCCTGCGTGGCCCGAGCAGCCAACGCCTCGTCATCGCATGCGGCGACGGCCCGCTTCCCGCTGTCGAGATCGATGACCGCCGAAACCCGGGGGCCGGCGGTCGTGTAGGTGGCGATCACCCCTGCACCGTGCGGGTCCTCGTCGAGCGGCGCGACATCGGTCGAGGCTTGGACATCGGCGACGAGATCGGATGGCGTGCATCGAACGCTGGGTTCCGTTCCCCACACGGTGAGGCCCGGCTTGGTGAGCAGCCCACTGACGGCGGTGACCAAGCCCCGCTCCCCCAGCCGCTCGCGCAGGCACTCGACCATCGCGACCGTGGCTTGGAAGACGAAGTTGTTGAACGGGCCACCGGCGAACGGCATTCCACCCGTGATGGTGGCCGTCGCATCGGGGTCGAGTCCGAGTTCGGCCTGCTGCACCCGGACGGCGGCCGGGAAACACGAGTAGAGCTCGACGTGTTCGATTGCGGTGAGCGGCTCACCCAGCTGCGCCTCGGCCACTCGGCCGAGCACACCCATCGCCGGCCATCGATGCAGATCGGCCCGACGGCTGAGCGACAGCGACTGCGACGACTCGAGCGCAACGAGCGGATAGACGGAACGATCAGGGGCGATTCCGGCCAGTTCTGCGGTGGCGGTCGACGTGATGAGAATCGCGGCAGCCTGATCGACCCCCCACTGACTGTTGTGCCACTTGTTGTACGGGAACGCGAGCATTCGGTTGGCTTCGCCGGGTTCACGGATCCATGCCGCCGAACGAGCTTCCGGGAAGGCCGCCTTCGGATTGGCGCGTGCGACCTCGTTGAACGATTCCCACACGGCAGCGATGTCGTCCCGGTGCTCGTCGAGGGTCCACTCCGCCGCGGCTCGCCGAGCCGAGTCGATGAGCGCGTACTGCTGCACGGGGGCGACCGCGCCGATGTCGATCTCGGGGCGGGCGACAATCTCACCCTCGGGTGCGATCAGTTCGTCGTCACCGCGCTCGAACACATCGAGCGGCGGCAACTCGACTCCCGCCCGACGGGCAAGATCGTCACGCCGCTTGGTCTCACCGCCGACGATCAGCGCCGCGCGGACCGATCCGTCGAGGACGGCCTCGATCGCCCGATTGATGAGCGCCTGTTGGGGAATCCCCACCTGGTAGGTGACGACCTGCGCATCGGGAGCACCGACGGCATGGGCCACTCGGCCGGCGGCGTCGGTGAGCATCGACAGGCCCTGCGTGGCCAGCACGAGGTCGACCATCGAGGCAATCGAGTCGCTGCCGGTGTCGACGACCGCAGCACGAGCGGCCTCGCACATGAGTGCGGCACAGTCGACACCCTCACCGGGCTCGGTCGGCCATTGCTCCGCCGTCGCCACCCCGACGGCGACGGGATACGACCCGGCGAGATCCTCCGTGCTGATCGCCATCAGGCCGGTCGGGTGAGGTCGAACAGGTCGGTGGCGTGGGAGTACCAGTTGCCGGCGTGGCGGCCGACCGCCCGCAGCTCGGACTGGTCGACGCGAGTGCCGTCGAGGACTCGATCGGCAACGTGCACCACGACAACTTCACCGATGACGAGATCGTTGCCACCTCCGGCGCGTCCGACGTGCACGATGTCGACGACGATGCACTCCATCGTGGCGGTCGCCTCCGCAACGCGAGGCGGACGGATGCGTTCCGACGCCAGCTTGGTCAACCCGGCGTGCTCGAATTCGTCCTCCTCGGGCGGCAGTGTCGCAGCGGTGTCGTTCATCGCTGCGACGGTCTCGGCCGTGACGATGTTGACCGTGAACTCCGGTACCTGCTTCACGTTGGCGAGCGAGTCCTTGTCACCGCCGCCGACGGAACCGGGAGAGAAGGCAACGTGCATCGGGTCGTTGCCGATCAGGTTGAAGAACGAATAGGGCGCGAGGTTCGCGACGCCATCGGCCGAGATCGAGCCGATCCACCCGATGGGCCGCGGAACGATCAGGCCCGAGCACAGCTTGTAGGCATCGTGCGCAGCGATCTCGTCGGTGAAGAAGGTCGTCGAGGCGTCAAACATGGCTGAATTGTGCGACTCCAGCGTCCACTTGTCACAATTGGCCCATGACCGCCCTGCTCGACGCTGCCCGTGACCTGTTCGAAACCCTCGACGCCGAGGCCGCGATCGCCGAGGAAGCTGGCACTCCGATGACCGATCGCGCCGTGGCTCTGTGTCGAGACGCCGGGTTGTACGGGACGATGATCGCCCGCGATGCCGGTGGCGCCGAGCTGACGATCGGCGAGAGCCTCGACGTCTTCAAGGAACTGGCCCGAGCGGACGGCTCGACCGGTTGGGTCGTCATGGCATCGTCAACTGCTGCCGCCTACTTCTCGGCGTTCTGCCCCGATTCGTTCGTCCAGCAGGCGTTCGGTGACGGCCCGTCGCCGCTGGTGGCCGGCCAGTTCGCCCCGAACGGCGTGGCCGTGCCCGACGGCGACACGTACGCCATCACCGGCTCGTACAACTTCGGCAGCGGCATCGAGCACGCTGACTGGGTCGGCTGCGGTTCGTTCACCGCCCCGACAGACGGCACGCCGGCCGATTACATGTTCGCCGTCGTTCCCAAAGAGGAAGCCGACATCACCGGCAACTGGGACGTCCTCGGGCTCCGGGCGACCGCCAGCTACGACTACTCGATCGACTCGACCGTCCCGGCCGACCGGACCTTCAGCTTCGGTGGCCACACCCGTCATCGGGGTGGCCCGATGTACGACCTCGGTGTGTTGTGCCTCACCGAGGTCGGCCATGCCGGTTGGGTGCTTGGTGTCCTGCGGCGAGCCATCGACGAGGCGGCCCTGATCGCCCGCTCGAAACAGCGCATGACCGGCAAGACCACACTCGCCGACGATCCCCGTTTCCAGTACGACCTGGCGATGGCCGAATCGACACTCCAGTCCGGCGAGCTGTGGATTCGCGACGCGTTCCACCGAGCCGAGCAGCACGCCATCGCCGGCGGCGGCATCGACCCGGCGATCGACAACGACGTTCGCCAGTCGACGACCTTCCTCACCCAGCGTGCGTGCCGCGTCGTGCAGGATCTCTACCTGCACATCGGCACGACCGCGCTGCGCGACGGGCCGTTCCAGCGCTGCTTCCGCGACCTGCATGCAGGCAGTCAGCACGCGATGGTGAGCCCGGCGCACACCTTCGAGTTCGCAGGCCGGCTCCTCGCCGAGCCTGAGGCTTAACCTTCGGCGCCGACCTTGTCGTCGAGCTTGGCAATCACCCGCTGCATCATCTCGCGAGCGACCATCGGCCCGGCGTTCTGGTTCTGACCGGTGATGAGGTCGCCGTCGACCGCGACATGGTTGGCGAAGGCATCGCGGCGCTTGTGGCGGGTCGACTCGAACAACGCCCCGGCGTTGCGCAGCTCCCGCTCCGGGTGCTGCGGGGTGTGGCTGATGCCGAGTTGCTTCACCTGACGGTCGGTGACGGCGGTGAGGCGACGTCCTTCGACGAACAAGGTGCCGTCGGGGTTCGTGGCCTGAAGGAGTCCGAGCGGTCCGTGGCACACGCCACCGATGACTGCGTCATTGGCGATCGCAGCCGAGGCTTGCTCGCCGACGACCTCGGAACGGCCGAGATCCCAGGCCGCACCCCAACCGCCGGCGAAGAAGACGATGTCGTACGTCGACATGTCGAGATCGCCGATGGCGAGCGAGTTCTCGCAGAGGTCCTGCAGGACCGGGTCGTCGAGGTAACGGTCGTCTTCGGTGGTGCGAATCGGGGGGCGGAACGATGTCGGGTCGAACGGGATGTCGCCCCCGCGAGGTGACGCCACGTCGACCTCCATGCCGGCGTCAAGGAAGGCGTAGTACGGCACGGTGAGTTCGGAGCCGAACACCCCCGTGGCCTTCCCGGGCTTGAGCGTGCCGTGGTTGGTGGCCACGACGAGCGCCCTACGCCCGGCAACACCCGACAGATCAACGCCGGTGACATCGTCGTCGGGGTGCATGCCCGCCTTCTGCAGCGCCTTGCGCAGGCGGAGGACCGGTCGTGGAGGTGTCTTCATCTTGGGGGTCTTTCGTTCGGGCCGCTGGACGTAGGGCCACGGGATGTTGCGTTCGTGAACCTTTTCGCTGCGGGTGGTGGTGAGCGTCTGCTGCAACGCGGTGAGCAGATCGGCGTGCGCCGGATCGATGGCGAGGTTGAGGGCCTCGATCGGATCGGCGTCGAGGTCGTAGAGCTCCCACTGATCGGGGATCGGGTCGGTGCGAAACGCAGGGCCGGCCGGGCTGCGCACCGAGAGGTGACGCACGTGCGGATCGGTCCAGGTGGCCGGGTCATCGAAGGTGCGAGCGATCTTGTAGAGCGTGCCCTCGTGTTCGACGACGACGCCCTCGACGTTGGTCGCAGCATGGGCCGGGATCCGGATCTGCAGCGGGAACGCCGGTTCAAGCCGACCACGGGCACGAGCCATCGCGCTCGCGGAACCGTCGCCTTCGAGCATGTTGTCGCGGGTGATCAGATAGATCGGCTGGCCTTCCGGCGCGTCTCCCGGCGATGCGACCAGGCCGCTGAGATCACGCCCGGGGAGCGGGTGCACCTCGCTGTGGGTCTGCGTGAGCGTCTCGGCGAGTTCGGCCTCGTTGGCACCGGCGAGGCCAAGCAGGGTCGGCAGCAGGTCGATATGGCTGGTCGGTGTGCGCTCGATCGATGCTCCGACAGACGCCTGGGCTCCGACCCGAGCGATCTGGAACGGCACTCGGACGGCCTCGTCGTAGAGCTGGTACCACTTCTGGTGCAGTCCGCCGTGCGAGCCGAGGAGGTCGCCGTGATCGGCGCTGAACACGAGCACGGCATCGTCGGCGTTGTCGGTGACGGCTTTGCGGACCCGATCGATCGGGCCGTCGACGTCGTGATGGAAGCGGTAGTAGAGCTCCCGGTACTCGGCCGCGTTTCTCTCGTACGCGCCCTTGACGAGTCGGGTGACCGCGTAACCCGAGTAGTACGCGTCTCGGTAGGCGCTGTGGAGCGCAGGCTTGCTCGAGAGATCCTCGTCGTCGGTGGGGGACGGCGGGATCGTCGGCGGCGGGGCGATCGACGGCGGGTAGGTCTTGCCCTGCCGCATGAAGCGCGGGAACAGCACGATGTCGTGCGGGTTGACGAAGCAGCACATGAGGAGGAACGGCTTCAGCGCTTCCTCATCGCCGGCTGCGCGGCGGGCGTACCGGTCCTCGAGCCATGCGACGGTGCGGTCGGCGTACAGCGGGTCGCGGATGTAGCCCGTGTTGGCGATATCGGCGCCGTGGGGTTCGGGCCCGACCCAGCCGCTGAAGCCGAACTCGCCGAGCGGGTCGGCATCGAGGTACGCCTGCACAGCCTCGGGGAAGACGTGGCCATCACCCGAGTTGGTCGGCACCGGCTTGCCGTTCTTCATGAGGTCGGCGTGGCTGACATGCCATTTGCCGTCGTAGTGGGTGTCGTAACCCGCGGCCCGGAACCAGTTGCCGATCGTGGGGACCTCACCCGGGCGCAGCCACCGCATGCGGGTGTCGTCGTGGAGTTTGCCGAGACCGTCGGTCTGGGTGACGCCGTGCACTTCGGGGTACTGGCCGGTGAGCAGCGACGGGCGACTCGGCACGCACGCGGTCGAGGCGACATAGTGCCGCTCGAAGCTCACACCGTTGTCGGCGAACCAGGCACGGGCGGGCAGGTGCTCGTTGCGCCAGGCTCGAATCTCGTCGTTCTCGTAGCTCGGAGCGGCGCGCTCTTCGTCGGTGAGGATGATGATCAGGTCGGGACGGCTCATGAGCTTTCCTTCTCGGAGCGGGCGACGAGGTCGTTGACGAGCGACGCGTTGGTTCGCCCGATCAACCGAGCGGCAGCTTTGGCGGCAAGCTTCATCGGCGGCCGTGGGCCGGGTTCGATGCTGGCGGTAAGTTCGATCGAGGTGCCGGCGCCGCGGGCCACCAGCACCCATCGGTTCTGCACGCTGCGCAGGGCCTTGGGGAGACCGAGGATCTCGTAGGCCATCACCTCATTCGGTGCCCACTCGACGATCTCCTCGAGCAGGACGTTGGATCCCACGACGACCCGACGGCGAGCGTCGGGCCCGGCCGGCGCAGCGGTCATGGCACTGCAGTGGTTGATGGCCGACGCCCAGGTGTGCAGCTGGAAATAGTCGCCGAGCACCGACCACACAACCTCGGGCGACGCAGACGAATAGCCGGCCTTGACGACGTGCTCGGTCACGATGTCTCCGGCGCGAGCAGGCGCGACAGGGCAGCCACCAATGCCGCTCGTGTCGCCGACTTCGAGAGTCGCTGGTGGAACCGCAGTGTCTCGATCGCCTCAAAAGTCAGCACCATGGTCATGGCGTTGGTGAGCGCGTCGGCCTCTTCGGTGGGAAGCGCGTCGAGGTCGGAGCGAAAATGGGCCCAGGCCTGGCGACGGAGCCGCGACCGGTTGCGCGTGAGGTTGTCCATCAAGACGTCGCTGCGCAGAGCGTGCATGCGTCCGACGCGAGCGACCGGCGCCACCCGCTCGTAGAGGTCGAACCGGTGGTCGACGAACTGCTCGATTCGCCCCGCCCGATCGCCTGCGGGCTCGGCGTCGAACTGAAGGAAGGGCTCCAACATCGCGTGATGGCGTTCGATGGCGACGCGATACAGCTCTTCGAGATCCTGGAAGTAGCGAAAGACACTGCGATGCGAGACGCCCGAGCGATCGGCGATCTCGTCGAGCGATGGCGAGACGTTGCCTTCTTGGTACAGCGACAAGATGGCGTCGACGACCGTCTCCCGGTTGCGGTCGCGACGAGCGCGGCGCCCGTCGATGCTGGCGAGTTCTCCCGAGCTCATCGGTGCCCCGGCGCCATGTAGAACCAGACCGGGAAGGGTCCTTCGGCATCCTTGATCGCCTGGCGGGCGGCCATGACGACCTTTCCCGCCTCGGTGACCTCGTAGAACCAGGCCTCGGCGGCGCGGCCGGCGGGTGGCGGCCCGTCGACGAGTTCCATCGCTGCCTCCTCGTAGTACGAGCGGATGTCGTGCACGAGCGAGATCGTGTTCTTGCCCGGAATGTCGGCGTCTTTCCACGGGGTGCCAGCGGCGATCGACTCGAGGGCGGCGATGGCTGCCTCGATGCCGTCGACGTCGACGGAGCGCCCGACTTGCGTGGCGCCCCGCTTGGCGAACGAGCGCTCCCAGGCCTTGCGGAGACCTCGGAGTTCTTGCACGGCAGCCGATGCCTCGGCGTCGAAGGCCGGTGGGATCTGACAACTCATCGGTGTCTCATCGGCCTCGATGACCTCGGGATGATGCTCGAGCACCGGGCCAGATTCGGCGTCGAGCAGGGCGAACGCACGGGCGAGCACGTCGTGCTGGAACTCGGGATCCTGTGGCTTGCCGAGGGGACGACCGAGGGGGAAGTCACACCAGAGCGCTCGAGGCGGTTGGGTCCGCTCGACGACCGACAGGGTCGAGGCCAGCGTGACGGTGGCGATACCGGCCGCTTCGAAGACATGGGCGAGCACACTCACGGTGCGCGTGCAGAGCGGTCAAACGGGGGTGAGGAGCACGACGTCGACGCCGTCGGCCTTCAGGGCCGCTGCGGCGGCCGGGCCAGAATCCATGCGGATCGTGGCGACATCGTCAGGCTGGTTGCCGGCGAAGCTGACGTGTCGATCGGCAACCGAGCCGATCACACCCTGCTCGGCGAGCTCCTCGAGCCGGTCGATCGGGTAGACGACATTGAGGTCGAGGGTGAATCCCGTGCGGTCGAAATTCGGACTCCAGTGACCGAGCACGAGATCGCGTGCTTCGCGTGGGACGAACCGATAGCTCGTGTCGCCCTGGGAGAAGCGATCGTCGTCGGTCGTGTGGAGTGCCGCCGAGGTCACGATCGCGACCTTGGCCTGCGCCAGCGGCGTGGGGGTCACCCAGGCTGGATCTTCGAAGGTCGGCGTCGGGAAGTTGTCCCCGAGCGCCCGCATTGCAACATCACCGGACATGACCGCAGCATAATTTGGCAGTCTGACTGCCACAAGTCAGGTTGGTCACTCCACCTCGACCTGGTCTCGGCCCCGAGCCTCGATGTCGGCCCGCCGGTCGGCAAAAGCCGAGCGATCAAAGCCACCGCGCTCGATCCACGAGCGGTTGACTTCGCGCTCGACGGTGAGCCCCTCGGCCGGTGTCACCGAGCCGGCCGCCCAATACAGCCGTTTCATCGCCGACACCGTGACCGCCTCGATGCCCGCCACATCGGCGGCAAGCGCTTGCGCTCGACCGACAAGTTCGTCGTGAGGGACGATCTCGTTGAGCAGCCCCCACTCGAGCGCCTGGCGAGCGTCGACATAATTGCCGGTGAAGCTCATCTGACGGGCTCGCCGAACCCCGACGGCACGGGGCAGTTCGACTGACAATCCCCAACCCGGCAAGATCCCGACACGGGCGTGGGTGTCGGCGAACGCCGCCCGTTCCGAGCCGATCAGAAGGTCGCACGCCAGCGCGAGTTCGAGTCCGCCGGTGACCGCAGCGCCGTTGACCGCGCCGATGACCGGTGTGCCCATGTCGGCCGGGATCGGCGGCGCCGAGCCACCACCGCCGAGCGTGCCCTCGGCGAGATCGTGCAGGTCGAGCCCCGCACAGAACGCCGGGTCGGCACCCGTCAGCACGATGGCGGCGACGTCGGCGTTGGCATCGAGCGACGTCATCGCCTCTCGGAGGCCGCCGATCAACAAGGCGTTGAGGGCATTGCGGACCTCGGGCCGGTTCAGCCAGACGGTGGCCACCGGACCCTCGATCTCCACGTGCAGGACATCATCCATGCGCCTCGGTCTAGCATCCCGGCATGGAACACAACATCGGCCAGTGGGTGGCCAAGCGCGCCCTCCTGAACCCCAACAGCGAAGCCATCGTCGACATCACCAGTGGTCGGCGCCAGACCTACGTCGAACTCGACGCCCGATGCAACCAGGTCGGCAACGGCCTTGTCTCCGGCGGCCTCGCCCAGGGCGACCGGGTCGCCACCTTGTTGATGAACGGTCCGGAGTTCGTCGAGACCTTCTTCGGCGCCGCAAAGATCGGCGGCGTGATCGTCGCACTCAACTGGCGTCTCGTCGCCGACGAATTGTCGTTCATCCTCAACGACTCCGGCGCGTCCACGCTCGTGTTCGGCACCGCCTTCAACGAGGTGGTGGCCGAACTCCAGTCACGCGGCACCGATGGCACCAAGGTCACCCGTTGGATCCACGTCGGCGACGCCGCCGATCGCCCCGACTTCGCCGAAGGCTACGAGGACATGATCAGCGCCTCGTCCTCGGCGCCGATCGTCAGCACCGCCGGCGACGACGACCTTCTCTTCATCATGTACACCTCGGGCACCACCGGCCTGCCCAAGGGGGCGATGCACAGCCACAACACCTCCATGTGGGGCTGCCTGACCGCCAATGTCACTGCCGATACCCGCTACGGCGACAACTATCTGATCTGCCTGCCGCTGTTCCACGTCGGTGCGCTCAACCCGATGCTGTCGATCATCAACCTTGGCGGCACGGCGACGATCATGAGCGAGTTCGATCCCGTGAAGATCTGGGAGGTCTTCGGCGAGGAGAAAATCACCGTCACGCTCGCCGTGCCGGCGATGTTGCAGTTCATGCTGCTCACCTACGACAAGGACGCGCACGACACCTCGTCGCTTCGTTGGGTCATGTCGGGTGCGGCGCCGGTGCCCGTCAGCTTGATCGAGACCTATGCCGCGATGGGTATCGAGATCCACCAGGTGTACGGCCTGACCGAGACGTGCGGCCCGGCCTGCCTGATCTCCCCCGACGACGCCCTCGACCGCGCCGGCTCCACCGGCAAGGAGTTCTTCTTCACCCGGGTTCGCGTGGTCAACGAAGCCGGCGATGACTGTGGACCGGACGAGCCCGGCGAAGTGCTGGTCAAGGGGCCGCACATCATGGTCGGCTACCTCAACCGCGAGGACGCCACTGCCGAGTCGATCGTCGACGGATGGCTGCGCACGGGCGACGTCGCCGTGATGGACGCCGACGGTTTCGTCTACATCCAGGACCGCGTCAAGGACATGATCATCTCCGGCGGCGAGAACGTGTATCCGGCCGAGATCGAGAACGCGATCTTCGGCATGGAAGGCGTGAACGAGGTCGCCGTCATCGGCATCCCGTCGGAGAAGTGGGGCGAATCGCCGCTGGCCGTCGTGGTCCGCGCCGACGACTCCGTTACCGAAGACGCCGTGCTTGAACACGTGTCCGGCAAACTCGCCCGTTTCAAGCAGCCCAAGAAGGTCGAGTTCGTCGACGTAATCCCCCGTAACCCCACGGGCAAGGTGCTCAAACGGGTGCTGCGCGATCAGTTCGCCGATGTCTCGGCCGAGTGACCGCTTCCGCCCGGTGACCATCACGGCGACGGCGTGAAGACCCTCGTCGTCGGAGGGACGGGACCAACGGGGCCGGCCATCGTGGCCGGCCTCGCCGCGCGCGGCCATGACATCACGATCTGCCACACCGGCAGTCACGAGCTCCCCGAAGTCGACGGGTACCGCCACATCCACACCGATGTTCGCGACCACGACGCGCTCGCCTCGACGATCGGCTCCGAGGCGTGGGACGCCGCCATCGTCACCTACGGCCGCCTCCGCACGATCGCCGAGGTGTTGCGCGGGCAGGTCGGGCACTTCGTGTCGGTCGGCGGTGGCCCCGCCTATCGCGGCTACTTCGACCCGTGGCGCCACTCACCACCCGGGCTGCCCGCACCGGTGGCCGAGGACGCGCCCACCTCGACCGAAGCCGACGACGGCAAGTCCTACCGCATCGCCGCCACCGAGCGGCAACTGTTCGAGCATCAGCCCGAGGCGACCCACTTCCGCTACCCATGGGTCTACGGACCGCGGCAGCTCGCGCCTCGCGAGTGGTCGGTGGTGCGCCGCATCCTCGACGACCGGCCGCACATCGTGCTGCCCGACGGCGGCGCCATGCTCAACACCTTCGGCTTCACCGAAAATCTTGCGCACGCCCTGCTGCTCGCCGTCGACCAACCCGGGCAGGCCAAGGGCGAGATCTTCAACGCCGCAGATGACGAGTGCCTGACCATCCGGCAGGTGGTGGAGATCTGTGCCACCGAACTGGACCACGAGTGGGAGCTCATCTCGATGCCCGCCGATCTGGCCCGACCGGCATGGCCGTTGCTGGCCGGCCCAACCTCGCATCATCGGCTCTACGACACGTCGAAGCTGCGCACCCGACTCGGCTACCACGACGTCGTTCCCGCCCGTGAGGCCGTCGCCCGAACAGCTCGCTGGCTTGCGGACAACCCGCCGGACCGCGGCGGTCAAACCGAGCAGATCATCGAAGATCCCTTCGACTACGAGAACGAGGACCTCCTGATCGAATGGTGGCGCACGGCAGTCGCCCGGCCGCCTGAGCTCGCGTGGCGGTTCCCACCCGGCTACGGCCTGGCCTATGCCGGCCCGGGGACGAGCTATCAGCGCCCCGACACGCGCATCTGACCTGCGCCGCCGCGAGCGATCAGTCGACTCGGCTGCTCAGGAAGGCCCCGGTGAGCACGATGATCGTGCCGGCGATCGCCCAAGCGCTCACGGTCTCGTCTCGGAACACCACGCCGAGCACGATCGACACGAGTGGGATCACATAGGTCACGATCGACATCCGCACGGCGCCGACTCGGCCCGTGAGCCACCCGGCGAAGGCGTAGGCGATGCCCGTACCGCCGATCCCCACTGCCGCACATGCGGCGAGCGAACCCCACGAGAACGATGACTGCGCGCCGTCGACCACACCGAACGGCACGCAGATGAGCGTGGCGATGCCGAGGGCCCGGCTGATTACCGGCAGGCTGCCGTACGCGCGTTGGAGTGGGCCGGCGAGGTTGACGGCAACGCCGTAGGACGAGACAGCGATCAGGACGAGCACCACACCAGCAGCATTGGTGCCGGCGACCTGGGCTTCGGGCAACGAGATGACGAGGATGCCGACGAGTCCGACGAGCACACCGAACAGTCGGCGCGGGCCGGTTTGCGTGCCGAACGCAAGCCACGCGATCAGCACGGTCATCAGCGGCATACCGCTGTTGAGCATCCCGGCGACCGACGAGTCGATCCACTGCTGCGCGATGGGGAACATGGTGAGCGGGAACGCCATCCACGTGACACCGAGCAGCGCAATCCTCGGCATCGCCGCGCGGGGCACCGGCTGGCGGGCCGCAGGAACAAAGAGCAACGTCAGCGCACCAAACCCGACTCGGAGCAAGGTGACGAGCCCCGGTTCGAAGGACTCGAGTCCGATTGCCATGAAGAGGAACGAGCCGCCCCAGATCAGCGAGAGCGACAACAGCACCGACCACTCGGTCGGGGCCATCGGCCGATCTTCGGCTGCGGGCTCGATCTCGGGCGCCGTCACGAGTGCGACGCTACCGGCGCTTGGTCGCGACCCCCTCGGCGTCTTCGGACGCGAGCGGTTCGCGCCGGAGCGCTAGCGTGCGGCCGATGCCGATCAGCCGCTTCGTCCCGATCTCGCTGTTCGTGCAGGCCGCATCCGTCGGCATGGTCTTCGCCCTCCTTCACGAGGTCCAGGACGAGAACAATCTCTCGACCACCAGCATCGGCCTAATCAGTTCCGCCGGCCTCTTGGCCGCCGTGTTCGGCCAGGTTGGCCTGGCACCGCTCGCCGATCGCGGCAAGGGCCGCGAACTGATGGTCGGCGCCATGGTGGTCGGTTCACTCGGTGCCGTCGGCTTTGCGCTCGGCGATGACGTCTGGCAGTTGGTGGCCGCCCGAGCGATCAGCGGTGCTGCGCTCGGCGCGTTCGACCCGGCAGCACAGGCCTTGGTCACGACCCGAAATCCGGATCGCGCCGGCGAACTGCTCGGCAAGCTGATCGGGGTGCGCACCGCTGGCTTCCTGATCGGACCCGGGCTCGGTGTGGTTGTCGCCGAGTTCGGCAACAACGACACGCCGTTCTTCGTGACCGGTGTGCTGTTGCTGGCGCTCGCGCCTGGCTTGGCCCGCATCGCCCCGACGGCGGCCATGCCGGTGCCGCCGAGCGGTCCCACGAGCCGAACCACCATGTTCCGCCGCCGGTCCACCCTCGCTGCGATCGTCCTCACCGCCGCCCTCGTGATGCCGGTCGGGTTGTACGACGCCATCTGGGCGATCCTGATGGACGACCGGGGCGCTTCCACCCTCTTCACCGGCCTCACGCTCAGCTTGTACGGCGTGCCGTTCATCTTGCTGGCGCCATTCGGGGGCAGGCTGGCCGATCGGCACGGGCCGCTGCGCACCTTGCCGCTCGCAATCCTCGGCGTCATCGGCGTGACCGTGCTCTATGGCGCGCTCGAGACGCCAGGGATCCTGATGTCCTTTGCGATGGTCGAGGCGACGTTCAACGCGGTCGCCTTGCCGGCGACCCAAGCAGCGATGGCCCGAGCGACTGAGGAGCACGAGCGAGCCCTCGGTTTCGGTGTCGCTGCGGCTGCGGGTCAGGTCAGCGCTGGCATCGCCGCGCTGGTCGCGGCACCGGTCTACGCCGCCCAGGGCCAGTTCTTCGTCTTCGCCCTGCTGGCGGCCGCCGTCGCTGTCGTCGCGGCAGGCGGGTATGTCCTGCTGCGGAGCGCCTCGACGACAACCCCCCATTAGAGCTGACGAAGGGCACGCTCGCGATTCGACCCTCAACCCCTGTGGGTCGGGCGTACCAGCGCGGCCCGTTCGGCCTCGCACGCCTCACGGCAGTCGCACCCCGGCACGTGATCGTTCACCAACCCCATCGCCTGCATGAAGGCGTAGACGGTGGTCGGCCCAACGAAGGTCCAGCCACGCTTCTTCAGGTCCTTGGCGAGCGCCGTCGACGTGGGCGTGGTTGCGGGAACCGTGAACTGCCCACCAACGTCGCCTTCTCGCTCGCTCGGTTCCCAGCTCCAGACATAGCGAGCCAGTGACCCTTCGGCCTCGACCAACGCAACCGCGCGCTTTGCGTTGTTGATCGTCGACCGGATCTTCCCCGGGTGGCGCACGATGCCAGCGTCATCGAGGAGACGGGCGACATCGTCATCGTCGTAGTTCGCCACGACACGGAAGTCGAAGCCGTCGAAGGCGGCCCGAAAGTTCTCTCGCTTGCGCAGGATCGTGATCCAGGCGAGGCCGGACTGGAAACCCTCGAGGCAGAGCTTCTCGAAGAGCCGCACATCATCGACCACCGGCCGACCCCACTCGTGGTCGTGATACTCGTTGTAGTCGGAAGCCGTGCCGGCCCAGCCGCAGCGAACGACACCGTCGTCGCCCGTGACCGGATCGCTGATCACAGCATCACGCCGAGCACCAGAGCGCCGAGCGCCGACACCAACCCCAGCCCCCCGGTGGCGCCGCGCAGCGCAGGCGATGACGTCTGCTGATGGACGAACGCGGCCACGCCGGAACCGACGACAAGCAAGAGCTTGACCCCGAGCGTGACGTTGTACTCGAACGACTGCCCGCTCGGCAGCGTCAGGATGCTCCAGATGCCGGTGACGACGGCAAGGCCGAAGGCCGGCCACGCCACCTGACCGAAGCGCCGTGCCACGAGGCGGGGCGCGTCGGCTCCGACCTCGCGTAGGACCGGCACCGCAGCAGCGACCACGAGCTGGCCGCCGATCCAGATGCAGATGGCGAGGATGTGAAGCGAGAGACGGACAGTGTCGAGGGTGAACGGCAGCATCGCCGCAGACCCTACGAGATCAGACCGCCCGAGCGGCCAGGGCGAGCCCGTTGGTTCGCATGATCTGTTCGACCTCGGCGGAGTCGAAGCCGCCGAGGTCGGCGACGAAGTCGACCGGGTTGCGAAGACCTTCGGCATGCGGCCAGTCCGAGCCGAACAACATGTGGTCGGCACCGACCTTGGCCTTGAGATCGTGAAGGTCGTCCTCGTAGTAGGGCGACACCCACACCTGACGGGCGAAGACCTCGATCGGATCCTCGGCGAAGGCGTGACGCTGCATCTTGTACGTCTTCTCGAACTTCTTCAGCAGCGGTTGCACCCACTCCGAACCGGTCTCGATGGTGCAGACCCGCAGGTTGCGATGCTCGCTGAGCACGCCTTCAGCGATGAGCGATGCCAGCGCATCGCTGATCGGCGAGTGGGTCAGCAGGGTCTTGAAGGCGTTTTGGCGGAAGGCCTCGAACTCGGCGTTGACGCCCCAGTAGTCGGCGAGGAACGAGTAGCCGGCGTCGCCGCTGTGCATCGCGAGCGTGATGCCGTGGTCGTTCATCTTCTTCCAGAACGGCGCAAACATCGGATCGCCGAGCGAGCGACGCCGTCCGTCTCGACCGAGCACCGACGAGGGCCGCATGTTCACAACGCGCACGTCGCGTTCGATCATCCAGTCGAGCTGGTCGAGCGCATGGTCGGGATCGGCGAGCGTGATGTAGCCGGCCGTGATGATCCGGTTCTGGTAGGCGAAGCCCCAATCTTCGTCGAGCCACTTGTTGAAGCCGTCGAAGGCGGCGAGGGTCGCCTCGACGTCGCGCTCGAGCGCCGATTCCATGCCGACGCCGAGCGTCGGGAACATGAAGCAGGCCTCAAGCCCCTGCTGATCCATCACGGCGATTCGAGCGTCGCGGTCGCGGTACTCATCGGGGATCGGGACGAGTTCACCGAACGCCTCACGCATGTCGGACTTGGCGACCTTGCCGCGGAAGTAGTCGTCGAGGCAGCCCGGGCGGGCCACGGGATTAAAGGTCGGGTTGGGGATGAAGCGGTTGACCTTGCCGCCGACCAGGAGTCGTTGGCGCCCGTCGATCTGCGCCCATTGCATGCATCGCTTGTGCATCTTGGGATCGACGTGGCGGGTGAACGCGTCTTCGGCCTCGTAGTAGTGGTTGTCGGCGTCGAACGCTGCGTAGGGAAGCATCGAACTCATGACTTGATCGTAGATGCGGTGTTCATCGCACCCCGAATCGAGTCACGGGTGGCGTCGAAGTGACCGGTCTCGTTCAGCGTGGTGAGCGACACCCGCCCGTCGGTCACGGCGAAGCGACAGATCGAGGCGTACTCCAGTTGGGCGTGAAACGACGCTGGCATCTCGCCGAAGGTCGCTCGGATGATCTCGCGGATCGTGCCGCCATGGCAGCCGATGACGACGTGCTCGCCTGGCGGGTCGGCGACGAGCTCGCGCCAGACGTTTGCGATCCGCTCGCGGAAAACGTCGGGCGGGTCGTAGCCGATGTCGGCGTAGCGCTTCTCCCCCAACGCCTCCAGGATGTCGAGGCCCTCGGTCGCCCACATGTCGGTGGGGACGTAGACCGACGAGAAGCGATCGATCTCGTCGAGATCGGCGACGATCGTGAGCGGCACGTCGAGCTGATCGACGAGTGGCTGCACGGTCTCGATGGCGCGGGCCTTCGGGCTCGCCACGACAGCGTCGACCGGCTCGTGAGCCAGCCAGGCGCAGACTCGCTCGGCCTGCCAGCGGCCGAACTCGTCGAGTGACGGGTCGGCGATCCCCGATTCGAGCCGTTCGGTCAACGGCCGCCCGTGGCGAACGACAACGAACTCGGACATCAGGAAGCTCCAGTCTCGGCGTCGTCGGGATAGAGCGCTCGGACGACGGCGACGGCGAGCAGGGCGCCGGCGAACTGCATCACGATGAACATCGGTGCCGAACCGGGATGGATACCGGCGAAGGTGTTCGACAGTGTCCGAGTGACCGACACAGCCGGGTTGGCGAACGATGTCGACGAGGTGAACCAGTACGCGCCACCGATGTAGGCGGCGACCGCCGACGCAACGAGGTGGCTCCGGCCGGTGCGCACCAAGGAGAAGATCAGCATCATCAGGCCGAAGGTGGCGATGAGTTCGCCGAGGTACTGGCCGCCACCGTCGCGGACCTTGTCGCTGAGGTTGATCGCATCGAGGTCGAACATGAGGTTGGCGGCCATCACGCCGACGGCACCGCCGGACAGTTGGGCTGCGACATACGGGCCGAGGTCGACCCATGGCCGCTTCTGCAGCAGGACGTCGGCGAGTGTGACCGCCGGGTTGAGGTGCGCGCCGGAGATCTCGCCGAACATCAGGATGACGGCGTAGAGCACGCCGACGGTGGCCGCTGTGTTGGCGAGCAGCTGCAACCCGACATCGTCGGTGAGGCGTTCGGCCATGATGCCCGACCCGATGACGCCGACGAGAAGGAAGGCGGTGCCGAGGAATTCGGCGAGCAGACGGCGGGCGAGATCGTTCACAGGCGGAGTTGTACTACAGCGGGGCGGGTTCCCCACGCTGTCGACACCGAGTGTTCTGGGCTTGGGCCCGGCCGGCGATCGCCGTCGACCGGGCCCCAGTTTCCCTGGAGGGGGATCGGGGGCCGGAAGCCCCCGAGCTGGTGTCAGAACGGCCCTGCATCCGTATGACACCGAACCCGTCAGGGACCTTAGTGCAGCGACGCAACGATGTCAGATCCAGATGTAAACAAATCGACACGAGACAGCAACGAAGGGCTGACGTCGGCTCAAAATGTGGTGATTCCCCAGGCAAACACATGCTCGTGACCGAGTTCGGTTCCGGCGAAGGCGTCGGCTACATGTCGATACCGCGACAATGAGGTGAGGAACGAGATCGTCGGCGTAATGGCGTCGAGTTCACCGGCTTCGAGCCGAGCGAGCGTGTCGGCCGGCCGCTCCCACCACACCTCGACGAGTTCGTCATCGGCGACCTGCGCCTCGCCGCCGGGGTGGCGAGCGAGAAAGAACCGGGTGTCGTAGCGACGCGGCACCTCCTCGGGGGTCGTCCAGTGGCCCACCGCAGCGAACGCCGTGCCGTCATGCACCTCGTTCGGGTCGGGGAACAGGCCGACCTCCTCGCGCGTCTCGCGGATCGCGGCGTGGAGATACGCCGCCGCATCGGTAGCGGAAAGTCCGGGAGCCGTGGCGCCGGGCACGAGCGTGGGACCGAGTCGCCAGTCGTCGTCATCGACGGCGCCGCCCGGGTAGACGATCATGTCGCCGACGAACGCACCGGGTCGCCGGCGGCCGAGCAGCACGTGAAGATCGGGCCGATCGTCGATCACCACCAGTGAAGCCGCCGGGAGGGCGGGGACCGTCACGTGTCGAAGTACTCGCCAGCGTTCACCAACAGGCGCTGTCCGGTAATCATCGAGCTGCGATCGGAGAGGAAGAACATCACCGATTCGGCGACGTCGGTATCGGCCGCCATCGCTCGAAGGGCGTTGGCCCTCGCCAGCTCGTTCTTGATGTCCTCCGGCTCAACCCCACGCTCACTCGCCTGCCACTGGCAGTACATCTGCACGTTCGGCCCCCACATCCAGCTCGGCACGACCGTGTTGACGCGGATTCCGTCCGGGCCGAGATCGTTGGCCAGGTCGCGGGCGACCGCGAGCAGCGCAGCCTTCGATGGCCCGTACACCCCCTGTGGCACCGGGTTGGACTTCATCGCCGACTGCGAGCCGATCAGCACGACCGCTCCCCCGCCATTGGTCTTGAGCGCCGGGACGGCAGCCCGGACGAGGTTGGTGGAGCCATAGACATTGACCTCGAGCACCTGGCGGAAGGTGTCGGCGTCCATGTCGAGGAGGGTGCCCATCACGGCGTCGTAGGCGGCGACGTTGACCACGCCGTCGAGACCACCGAACCGCTCGACACCGGCGGACACGGCCTCAGCGAGCGCGTCCGAGTCCATGATGTCGGCCGCCATCGCGAGCGTTCGCTCACCGCCCGGATCGAGTTCCGCAACCGCGCCCTGCAGACGATCCAGGTTGCGAGCGGTCGCGATCACGTTGGCGCCGTCGCGCAGCGCCGCCGCCGCACACGCACCACCGAGACCGGGACCGACCCCCGAGATCAGAATGGTCTTCCCCTCAAGCTCCATTCCGACAGCCTGGCATGAGGTCAGGGCGCCGCCCAATCGACCGGCACCCCGACATCGGCACACGACGTGTCGAGCGTGCGGAGCGGATCGGCGACGAATCGCTGGACGATGCCGGCAATGCAGTTGTTGCCGAACCAGATGCCGTGGCCCCGGCCGTCCTGGGTGACGGTGGTGGCGTTGGCGAGGAGATCGGCGGCGGCGTCGGCAAAGGTCGACGGCGTGATCGGATCGAAGGTGCCCGACAGGAGCAGGGTCGGCAGATCCGATGCCACCGGTGTGCCGACGACGGCGTCAGCCTCGCCTTGCTCCCAAGCCGGGCAGAGGTTTCGGAGCGGTTCGACCGGCACTGCCGAACCGAAACCACCGTCGTGGTCGACGAACCCGCCGGAGGTGAAGGGCAGACGGTCGTGACACTGCACGGCGAAGTAGGTGCCTTCGCGATTGGCGTTGTAGGCCGCCGTTAGGGTGCGCGTGCCGACCCGAGCGAGCCACCGTTCGGCATCGGGATCACCGTCGGCGATACCGGTCAACGTCGCCGGAAGGTAGCGGGCTAGCGATTCGTTGTAGAGCAACAGGAACACGAACTCGGCGAGACGGGTGCCGTCGAGGCGGACGTCGACCTCGCGGTCGAAGCCAGTTTCGTTCGGACTCAGGGTGACGACGCGTGGCGATTCGTCGAGTTCGGCGATCAACAGGTCGAGACTGAGGGCCACATCGGGGTTGAGATCGGTGCACCGGGTGCTCCGGCCGCAGGTGGCACTGAGCGCGTCGATCGACCGTTGGGCGGTGATGGCGACCGACGTGTCGACATCGAGATCGGGCGGGTAGACGCCGTCGAGGACCGTGCCCACGAGTCCCGCCGGAGGCTGACGAAGCAGCTCGAATCCGATCGTGGTGCCGTACGACACCCCGTACGCGACCCAGCGGTCATAGCCGAGACCGGCCATCACCTGGCCGACGTCGAAGGCATGGTTCTGGGTCGTGGCGGCGTCGAGCAGACGATCACCGGCGAGCCGCTCGGCGCAGGCGTCGAGGGCACCGGCGGCGAGTTCGCGGCTGCGTTCGCCATCGCGTTCGACAAGCGCAGGGATCACACCGTCGAATTCAGGGCAATCGAAGTCGGCCGGGGCGAAGCCGGTACCCCGCTGGTCGACGAAGACTTGGGTGAACGGCTGTTGCGGGAAGAAGCCGGCAAGATCCGAGCTGGACCCACCCGGGCCGCCTTGGAGGACGGCGACCGGCGTGCGGAAGCCGACGTCGTAGCCCGCCATGGTCGCGATCGAGATCGATGCCGTGGCACCGGATCCGGCGGTTGGATCGAGCGCGACCTCGGCGATACCGCAGGCGACGGTGTCGGCGGCGATCGTCGATGGGCAGTCGACCTGCGTGATCGCTGCGGGCGCGCGCGCAACTGCGCCCGGAGTGGTCGGGGCCGGCACGGCGGCGTCCGCGACGGTCGTCGTGACCAGCGGTGGTGCAGCCGCGTTGTCGCCGCACGCAGCAGCGAGGACCGCCGTCACCATGACAGCGGCCGCAAGCCGACGTTTCACCAGAGCTGATCGGTGTAGGTGTCGGTGCCGACGATGGTCGGCAAGAACGGGGCTGCGAAGCTCACCACGCCCTTGCCCGAAGCATCGAGGTCGGCGGCATAGGTCCGGAAGCGGTCCCAGACGGCGGCCGGGTCGTCCTCGAGGAAGAACATCTGCAGGCGTCGTTCCGGAGGGCCCGGCGGCATGCCGAGATCCATCGGGGCCTGCTCGGTGCCTTCGCCCATCTGGATGTAACGCCACGACACCATGCTGGCGATCGGCGAGTTCGCGAGGAGTGCCGGGAGCGCCGTTTCGTCGAGGTGAGCGCCCAGTTCTTCGTCGCTCACACCCTCGGCGGGATCGACCGCCACGACGGCGAGGCCCTGGTAGTGGTGATCGAAGGCGAGTTCGATCGGAACCGGATCGTCGTCTCGGTAGGCGTGTTCGGGGTTGGAGAGCAACACCGTGTGGGCGTGCTGGCGCTCCATGAACCCTCGGTTGTTCATGTAGAGGTCGACGACCTGATTGCCGGCCCAGTCGAAGTGCTCCTTGTGCTTGTCCTCGAGCACCCAGTAGGTCGCAAGGTAGGAACCCTTGTCGTGGGGGCTGGCAACCGGGGTGTCGCCCTCGGGGAAGCGGAGATCCTTCATCGCCCGGGTGGCGACCCACCGCTTGCCGGCAAACAGCCACGGGCCGATCATGCAGCCGGCGTAGAAGTGGTCGCGCTCGTACCAGCGGTTGTAGGCGACCTCGTGACCCTTGCTCGGGTCGACGAGGGTGAACAGCGCCGAACCGGCAACGATTGGGTAGTCATTCATGGCTTCCTCAGGAGTCGTAGACGGTGCGGCCGATCCAATCGGCGACGAGGGCCGGTTTGCCTTCGCCCTCGATTTCGACCGTGATCGTGCGGGTGGAGTTGACGGCGGTGCCCTTGAGTTCGACGGCCGAGGTGACGGCCGAGGCCCGGATGCGCTTGCCCGACAGCACCGGGTTGATGAAGCGGACCTTTTCGAAGCCGTAGTTGATGCCCATCTGGATGCCCTCGAGCGGGATCTCGTTGGGGATCGAGGCGGTGAGCTTCACCAGCATCGACAGGGTGAGGAAGCCGTGGGCGATCGTGCCGCCGAAGACCGGGGTCGCCCGCTCCGGATCGATATGGATGAACTGGTGATCGTGGGTGCAGTCGGCGAAGTCGTTGATCTGCTCCTGGGTGATCTGGAACCAGTCGCCGGTGGCTTCGTCGTTGCCTACGCGGGCGTTGATCGCCTCGTAGGCGGCGGCAGCGTTGCTCATGTCGTTTCTCCGTTCCGGGGACGTGGCGGGGACCTTAGTTCCGGAGCGCGACGGCGAGCATTTCGGCTGCCGGGTCAACGGCGGCGCCGTCGCGGCGGGCGAGGACGAGGGTCCGTTCGGCGATCACCCGCCCCGGGCCGAAGTCCGGTCCGGCTTGGACGACCGGCAGCACGGTCGAGCCCACCCCGAGCTCGACCATCGTGCGGAGCACTTCGGGCTGGTTCGATTCTGCCACGATCGTGGTCGGCGCACCGAGGCGCTGCAGGGCTTCCTCGGCGATCGCGCGGGTGTGGGAACCCTGGGCGAACAGCACCCATGGACCCCATGCGGTGACGTCACGGGGCAGACCTCGCGTCGGGGTGAAGACGGCGAGCGGCTCGTTCATCAGCGACTCGGTGTGGACGCCCCGTCGGGTGTGTCCTCCGACGACGACCGCAAGGTCGAGGTCGCCCGATTCGATTTCGTCGAGCAGTTCGCCTGACGGCGCGACCCGCAACGTGAGGTGAAGCTCAGGGTGATCGTCGCGGAACTGGCGGAGCACGTCGGTGAAGTGGCCGACGGCTGCGGCATCGATCATGCCGACCCGCAACTCGCCCGCCCGACCGGTGCGGGTGCGCTCCGCCCAGTCGGCGAGATCGCTGGTGAGGGCGATGACCTGTCGGGCGTGGGCGAGCACCGGTTCGGCGGTCGGCCGCAACGTGCGTCGGCGACCCTCCCGATCGAACAGCGGTACGCCGATACGGCGCTCGAGTTCGCTCAATCCCTGCGAGAGCGCGGAGGGCGACACACCGATCCGGGCTGCGGCATCAGCCCACGACGGTTCGGTGGACACGGCCACGAGATAGTCGAGTTGGCGAATGGAGAGGTCCGGGAGCGCAGGAGTCACCCGTGCAGAATAGTTCAGAGTTGCTTTACTAAATCAGATTCTTGTTGATCATTCCTTATGGTGTTGTCCATGACGAAGAACATCGCCCCCGCAACCGGCAAGCTCGGTGTGCTGACGCCCGGACTCGGTGCCGTCGCCTCGACCTTCATCGCCGGCGTCCTGTCCGCCCGCCAGACCGGTGTCGCCCCACTCGGCTCGGTCTCCCAGATGGCCCACATCCGTCTCGGTACCCGGGAAGAGGGCCGCAACCCCCTCATCAAGGACTTCGCTCCCCTCGCCTCACTCGACGACATCGTCTTCGGTGGCTGGGATCCGATCTCCGCCAACGCCCTCGAGGCCGCCCGCACCTGCGGCGTGCTCGAAGAAAAGGATCTCTCCCCCATCGCCCAGGAACTCGAGGGTGTCGTCGCCATGGACGCCGTCTTCGACCAGACGTGGGTGAGCCGTCTCGAAGGAACCCGCGTCAAGTCCGAGACCAACAAATGGGACCAGGCCATGGCGCTCATGGCCGACATCGAGAACTTCAGGGTCGAGAACGGGTGCGACCGTCTCGTCATGGTCTGGTGCGGTTCGACGGAGGCCTTCCAGGAGCCGTCGGCCGTCCACGAGACCGTCGCCGCGTTCGAGCAGGGCCTCAAGGACAACGACGACAACATCTCGCCCTCACAGATCTACGTGTACGCCGCGCTACAGAGCGATGTGCCGTTCGCCAACGGCGCGCCGAACCTCTCGACCGACCTGCCCTGCATGCAGGAGCTCTCGCACACCCGCGGGGTCCCGATCGCCGGTAAGGATTTCAAGACGGGCCAGACCCTCATGAAGACCCTGCTCGCGCCCGGCCTCAAGGCCCGCATGCTCGGTCTACGCGGCTGGTACTCGACCAACATCCTTGGCAACCGCGACGGCGAAGTGCTCGACGCCCCCGAGAACTTCAAGACCAAGGAAGAGTCGAAGCTCGGCGTACTCCACAAGATCCTCGAGCCCGAGGTGTACCCCGAGCTCTACGGCAACGTCGACCATGTCGTGCGCATCAACTACTACCCGCCCCGCGGCGACAACAAGGAAGGCTGGGACGCCGTCGACATCTTCGGCTGGATGGGATACCCCATGCAGATCAAGATCGACTTCCTGTGCCGCGACTCGATCCTGGCGGCACCAATCGTGCTCGACCTCGCACTGTTCATGGACCTCGCCCACCGGGCCGGTGAGTCGGGTGTGCAGGAGTGGTTGAGCTTCTATCTGAAGGCCCCGCAGGCCGCCGGTGACAATCCCGCCGAGCAGGACCTCTTCATCCAGCAGACCAAGCTCAAGAACACCCTTCGCGAGTGGATGGGCGAGCTGCCCGTCACCCACAGCGAGGCGGGCTGAACCGACCGGCGACGGTCAGACGGCAACCGGTTCCCGACGCCAGAGTTCGGGATACAGGGGACCCCCGACCCGATCGCCCGGGGCGAGACCGTGCTCGGTCATCACCTGGGAATGGTCGGGGTCCATGCCCTCCGGCCGGAACATGACCCGGACATCGTCGCCGAGCCATTGGGTGTTGAACACCTTGAGGTCTCGATCCGGGTGCAACAGGCCCGATCCACCATGGATCATCCGGGCGTTGAAGATCGCCACGTCGCCGGGTTCCATGTCCCAGCTCAGGATCTCGTACTGCTCCCGATTGCCCTCGATATCGGGAAACGGCTCGAGCTCGCCCTCGAGCTGGTCGTAGACGACCTGGTCGCGTTCGTCACCGGTGAGCGCCCCGAAGTTGGTCTGGGCGTAGCGCACGTCCCAGGCGTGGGAGCCCTTCACGAACTCGAGGGCGCTGCGCTTCGCGACCGGCACGAGCGGCATCCACGCCGAGCAGGTGTCGAACCCTTCGACCGACCAGTAGGGCTCGTCCTGGTGGAACGGCGTGCGGAACTGGCTCCCGGTGCTGCGAGTGAAGATGGCATCGAAGAAGAAGTTCACTGCCTCGACGTTCATCACCCGACCGGCGAGCTCCGCCATCGGCGAGTTCTCGACGAAGTCCCGGTATTCCGGAATCTCCTGCCAGACCTGGGAGTCGTAGAACGTGACCCGGCCATGCTCGTCTCTGTTCCACACCCGACCTCGAGGCGACGGGTCGACGACGTTGCGCTCGAGGCCCGCCGTGAGCTTCTCGATCCAATCCGGGTTGATGACCTGTCGAAGACAGACGACGCCGTCAGTGGCGAAGTCGACAATGTGCTGATGCGTGATGACGTCAGCGAGGTTGGACACGGGACACCCCCTTCGCAGGCCGGTTGGAATCCGGCGCAGCCTAGATGCCGGCGAGGTACGCGAGCGTCGCTTCCCAGGAAGGCGACGCCGGGTCGATGACGTCGAAGTGCCCTTCGTCCTCGAAGATCAAGGCGTCGACGCTGTCGCCAGCCTTGTCGATGTAGGGCGCCACCACCTCGAACGGCACGTCGTCGTCGCGCAGACCGTGCACGATCAACTGAGGGACCTTCACCGGGAGCCGCCGAGCGGGGTCGGCCTCGTCGTATGCCGCGGGAATCTGCTCGGGAGTGCCGCCCATGAACCCCTCGACCGCACCGCGCCCGAGATCCAACGAGCCAGCGAGATCGGCGACGGGGGCCTGACCCACCACGAGCCGAGGAACGACGACGGGGTCATCACGCTGACCGACCCAGAGTGCGAGATGCCCACCGGCGGAGTGCCCGATGACGAACACCCGGTCGAGATCGAGGGGCGCATCGATACGGGCAAGGGCGTCGATCGCCGTCGCAATGTCGTCGAGCGTTCCCGGATAGCCACCGCCTTCGTCGCCGACCCGCCGATACTCGAAATTCCAGGTGGCGTACCCCTTCGAACGGGCGTTGGCGGCCTGTGGTTCGGACAGGCTGCTGTCGTACGTGTTGCGCCAGAACCCGCCATGGATGAAGGCAATCAACGGGAACGGCCCCTCCCCGGCGTCGATGGGCAACCGGAGGCTGCCGACCTGCTGAGGCGAGTCGCCGTACCTGACCGAGTCGCCGATGCCGACCTCGAGGACCCCCGAGTCGGTCACGGCCGGGATGGTCTCGTCACCGGGCCCGTCGGCGCCACACGCCGCGACGAGCACGGCGAGGACGAGCAGGAGCGGACGCACTCATGCCCCATCGGCGACATCGCGTTCGATCGCCCCCGATGCGAGCAGCGCATCGATCTCGGCATCACCGAGTCCGAGTTCGGCGCACACGTCACGGGTGTGGGCACCGAGTCCCGGTGCGGGCCGGATATCCGCAACCGGCATGCCGGTCGCATGGAACCCTGGCCCCTCGAAGGTCATGCCGCCGATCGGTGGTTGATCGAGTTCGACGATGAAACCGCGGGCCCGGTAGTGGGGGTCGCCGTACTGTCCGGCGGAGTTGTGCATCGGCCCCGCCGGCACCCAGCGAGCGAGACAGGCCTCGACGACCTCGGCGACGGTGTGTTGACGTGTCCAGGCCTCGACCAACGCGTCGATTTCGCCCTCGCGAGCCTGCCGGCCAGTGAGCACGGCGAGTTCGTCGGTCATCGCCCAGTCGGGCGAGCCCATCACCTCAGCGAAGGCCCGCCACTCGGCGTCGGTACGGGTGCAGATCGCGACCCACGAATCGTCCTCCTTGCAGGGGAAGAGTCCCCAGGGGGTGCCTCGATCGGAATGGTTTCCCCGTGGCTGCACCGAGCCCGGTTCGAGGGACTCCTTCGCCAGCAGATCGGCCATCACGTTGACGACCTGCTCGACCTGACACACCTCGACATGGAACCCGGAATCGCCGTGGAGGCGACGGCCGAGTACACCGGCGAGGGCGGTGACCGCACCGGTACGTCCGGCGAAGTGGTCCGGGAAGATCGACATCGATCCGGCCGGCTCAGGGGTCGCCTCGTAGTTCCACAGGTGCGTCATGCCCCCAGTGACCTGGGTGTTGGGGCCGTAGCCCGACCAGGCTGCCCACGGCCCTCGGCTGCCCATCAACTGGCTCGACATCATCACGAGGCCGTCGTTCTCCGCCGACAGGTCGCCGTAGCCGATGCCCATCTGCTCCATGATCCCGGTCGAATTGTTCTCGATGGCGATGTCGCTGACGGCGGCCATGCGCTTGAGCAGGGCGCGACCCTCGGGGTGCTTGGCGTCGACGCCCAGGCTCCGCTTGCTTCGACTCGACGATGCGAACGACGGCGACATCTCACCGCCGAGCACCGTGCGGATGAAGTCGGGATACGTCCGTGACTCGATCTTCACGACGTCGGCCCCGTACTCGGCGAGCATGCGACCGCACTCGACCCCGACGCCGCCATGACCGAAGTCCATGACCCGGATCCCGGCGAGCGGTGCGTCGTCACCGGTGAGCGGTGCGGTGGGGGCCGGGCGTGGTTCGCCGAGCGCGGCGAACACCTCGTCGGTGTGCTCACCGAGTGCGGGGGGCGGGCCGACCGGACCGACGCGTTCGCCATCGATCTCGAAGAAACCGGACGCCAGCATCATGGTGCCGGCGTCGGTCTCGACATGGTCGAAGCTGCCCCGGGCCTCGAAGTGCGGGTTCACCAGCACATCGTCGGGCTTGAGGATCGGCGTGCAGACGATGCCGCGGTTCTGGCATTCCCCGGCCACCTCGAGCATGGTCATCGTCGAGAACAGTTCGGTGTAGAGGGGGTTGAGCACGGCGTCGGCGATGCCGAAACGGCCCATGAACGTCTCGTACTCGGGGTCTTGCAGATAGTCCGGCTCGCCGAGCCAGGCCCGCATCGCTTTCCAGTGGCGTTCGGCGATAATCACGAGCCGGACGTACCCGTCCTTGCACGGCAGGATCGTATAGACGGGCCCCGGACCAATGCGGCTGTCGAGGCTCGGCATGCCTGCATCGAGCGACCGCGTCCAGTTCGACAGCGACCAGTCGGCGATCTGGGCGGCTGCCTCGTTCACCGACAAGTCGATGACCTGCCCGGCGCCGGTGGTGTGTTGTTGGACCAGCGCACACTCGATGGCGAAGACGGCGTGCATCGATGCGGTGTCGTCGGCGATGTTGCCCGGCGGCAGCAGGGGTTCGCGTTCGGGCACCCCTGCCTTGAAGGCCATGCCGGCGGTGGCGTCGATCACGGCGCACGGCACGTCTCGGCCTGCGTAGGGGCCGGTTCGCCCGTAGGCGGTGATCGAGCAGACGATCAGATGAGGATGGCGGCGGGCGAGGTCGTCGGCATCGAGACCGCTGTCGGCCCACGAGCCGGGCTCGGCGGAGTCGATCACGACATCACTGCAGGCCAGCAATTCGTGGAGGCGTTCTCGATCCGGGTCCTTGCTGAGATCGAGTTCGACACCCTTCTTCCCGGCGTTGCGGAACGTGAAGAAGAGGGACTGGTCGCCGACGACCGGCAACATCGATCGGGCGGGTGACCCGCCGGGGGGTTCGACTCGCAGCACCTCGGCACCGAGGTCGGCGAGGAGGCGCCCGGTGAGTTCGCCTCGCTCGAGGGTGAGGTCGACGATGCGGATTCCGTGAAGCGGGCGACGAGGCATGGGCGGATCGTAGAGCGGGTACGCACCGGTCGTCAGATGAGCGGCCGCAGGTTTGTCGCCCACGATGTCGTTACCCGGCCCTACCTGGGAAGCTTGGCCGGTGTCCGATCCGTACCCACCGATCCCCCACGAACGGGTCCGCTTCGAGGTCATGCGCATGTGGTGGCGCGACCTCCTGTTCATTCACTACCCCTACGCGCCCGAGGTCGTCCAAGCACTCCTTCCCGACGACCTCACGATCGACACCTGGCCTGATGCCGACGGGATCCAACGGGCGTGGGTCGCCCTCGTTCCCTTCGAGATGGTGGTCGGCACGCCCGGTGGACTGCGGCTGCCGCTCATCGGTACGTTTCCCGAAACCAACGTGCGTACCTACGTCCGGGGGCCCGATGGCACGCCGGGAGTCTGGTTCTGTTCGCTCGAAGCAGGAGGGTTGCTCGCCTCGTTGACGGCACGCGCCGCATACGGGCTTCCCTACTTCTGGGCGGACATGTCGATCGATGCCGGGCGCCGGGCGACCGACGGCGTGTGGCGTTACGACTCCACCCGCCGGTGGCCCCGCCGCCGCACGACCGACGGAGCGCTGCCGTCCCATCACAGCGTCGTCCGTATCGGGACACCCATCGCCGATGGCGACGTCTCGGACTTCGAACGCTTCCTCACGTCACGCTGGGGGCTCTATTCCCGTTTCCCGAGCATGGACGCAGCGCGCGCGTTCTCCGTCTATGCCCCTGTCGATCACGGATGCTGGCCGCTTTTTCGCGGCGAACTTCTCGAACTTGACGACGAACTCCTCGATGCTGCCGGACTGCCCGAGCCGACCGGTGATCCGGTCGTGCACTGGACGCCGGGGACCGAAGTCCGTATCGGTCGGCCTCGGCGGGCGAGCCGTGCCGGAATCCGTCAGCCGAGCTCGGTGCCGTAGATCCCGACGAAACTCACCATCTCCCCGGGATACCCGCCGAGGTTGTGCACCAGGCCGAGCTTGCGACCGTGGTCGGCGATGCGCCGTTCCTCGGGCGCTTCACCGCGCAGCTGGAGCCAGATCTCGTAGAGCATGCGCAGCCCCGATGCCCCGACCGGATGACCGAACGCCTTCAGGCCACCGTCGCTGTTGACCGGCAGGCGGCCGTCGAGACGGAACGCACCGTCGAGGACGTCGCGCCAGGCCTGGCCGGGGTCGGAGAACCCAAGGTCCTCCATCAACACGAGTTCGGTCGGCGTGAAGCAGTCGTGGACTTCGGCAACGGCGATCTCGTCACGCGGTGACGTGACGCCGGCCTGGGCGTACGCGTCGTCGGCCGCCCACTTGCACTCGGGCAGGGTCGTGTAGTCGTAGTCGGGGTCGAGCGAACCGGCACCGGTGCCGGCCACAAACGACAGCGCCTTCACGTAGAGGGCATTCTCGGTGTACTTGTGGGCGTCCTCGGCCCGGCACATGATCACCGCTGCGGCACCATCGGCGACGCCTGCGCAGTCGAAGACGGAAAGGCGTCCGGCGACTGCGGCCATCTGACAGATCTGCTCGGCGCTGGTCTCCCGGCGGAACTGGGCCAACGGATTGCGGGCCCCGTTGAAGTGGTTCTTTTCGGCGATCGTGGCGACCGAGTAGCGAATCTCGTCCTCGTCGATGCCGTACTTCTCGGCGTACGCCGGAAGGATCAGGCTGAACATGCCGGCTGCCGTGAGTGTTCGCTGGGTGCCGTCGGTCGGGATCGGGAAGGCGTTGAGGCCTTGGTAGCCGCCGTCCTTGACCTTCTCCGCGCCGAGCGCCATCACGACGTCGTAGGCGCCGGACGCCACGGCGTAGGCCGCCGCACGCATCGCCTCGGAGCCGGTCGTGCAGTAGTTCTCGACACGGGTGATCGGCTTGCCGTGAATCTTCAGCGGGCCGCCCATGGCGAGCCCCGAGGCTGCGGACTGCGAGGTGCCGAACCAGAACGCGTCGATGTCGTCCTGGTGGATGCCCGCAGAGGCATAGGTGAGCTGGGCTGCGTCGATGATCAGATCGTCGAGCGACTTGTCCCAGTGCTCGGTGAAGGGCGTGCAGCCCATGCCGATGATCGCGACCTGGTCCTTGATGCCGTGCGAACCCATTATCGAACTCCCCTCACCGGTGCGACCTTCCAGAAGTAGTTGTGGATCTCATCGGCTGTGAACAGGCGGCGGAACGTCGGCAGCACCCGCATACCGACCTCGATCTCGTCGGGCCCGCAGTCGGCGAGTTCGAGCGGAGCACGACCACCACCGTCGAAGTCGACGACGGCGAACACCACCGGTGGACTCGGCGAGTAGACGAGCTTGTCGATCGTGAAGCTCACGACCGTGCCGACCGTGTCGGCCATCGGCACGGGCTCCATGTCGTCGACGGCACCGCCCTTCTCCGAGACTCGAGCAGGCGGCAGGTGGATCATCCCGGAGCTGCGGTCGCGGCTGCCGACGAAGCCGAACTTCCAGTCGTCGCGTCGATGGGCCGCCGATGCGGACGGGCGGTTCGGGAGGGGCCGGTTGGGCGGTTCGACCGAGACCATCCCCCGCCAGGACAGGAAGGTTCCGTACGAGACCGTGGTGCCGGAAGCGATCTGGTCGGCAGTCGACATCGCCGATGCAGCGGCGGCGATGGCGTCGGTGGCGCGCAGCACGATGACCTCGACACCGTCCGCGAGGGTCATGACGGCGATGGTCTCGCCAGGTGAGGCCTGCTCAAGGGCCGAGGTGAGGACGAGGAGCGGGTGGGCCGTGCCGGTGTTGCCGACCGAGCCCGAGAGATCATCGACCATCGCTTCGTCGCGCACGCCGAGGCGCTTCGCGTTGCGGGCCACCGCACGGCCATGCGTGCCGGTGACGATCAGCTTGTCGATGTCGTCGGCGGAGAGCGACGTAGCGGCAAGGGCCTGTTCCCAAGCCTGGCTCATGAGTGGACCGTAGGTGACCTCACCGAAGCGCTCTTCCCAGGCACGGGAGCGGTCGCCGCCGGGAAGACGCCAGCGCTCGAGGAACTCTTCTGTTGCGATACCGGCACCGAGGTATTCGGCGATCACCGGACCATCGGTGTCGTCCCCGATGAGCACCGCTGCGGCGCCGTCGCCACCGGCGGCTTCATCGGCGGAGGTGGCCAGTCCACCGCGCTGATCGGCAGCGACGACGAGCGTCGACACGCCTGCGGTGAGCGCCGTGCGCAGGGCTCCGGCGCCGGAACGCAGTGCGCCGCCGAAGTCGAGGGCGCCGACCTCGGGACCGAGTTGCAGTGCGGCGTGGACTGCGGTGGCGTTGGTCTTTTCGAGGTAGGCCGGGGAGGCCGTGGCGAACCAGAGTGCCTGCGGCTCGAGGTCGGTGGCAGCCAGGGCCCGCCGAGCGGCGGCGACTCCCATCGTGGTGGTGTCTTCGTCGTAGGAGGCCACCGAACGCTGGCCGCGACCGCCGCCTTTGCCGAAGAAGGCCGCGACTTCGGTGCGGTCGAGTCGGTAGTGCGGGATGTGGGTCCCGGCGGCGATGATGCCCCGCATGACGCTCCTGACGCGGTCTCACCGAGCCCCGCTGGCTCGGCTTCGCGTCAGCAGACTACCGGCGGCCGCCACGACCTGTTTGCGTTGGTGTCGGGCCGACGCACCACCGAGGCAACTCGAGCATCGGCCAGACTGACGTCATGACCGAGCCGCGTGGTGACGAAACCGTCGAATTGCTCCAGACCTTGATCCGTAACGCCTGCGTGAACGACGGGCACGTGGCGTCGGGCCAGGAGATCCGCAACGCGGATGTTCTCACCACCTATCTCGAGGGGGCCGGCGTCGAGGTGCAGCAGTACCACGCCGCCCCGGGGCGGACGTCGCTCGTCGCCCGGATCGAGGGGACCGATCCCGACGCGCCGAGTCTGTGCCTCAACGGCCACACCGATGTCGTACCGATCAGCCCCGACGGCTGGGACGAGGATCCCTTCGGCGGCGAGGTGATCAACAACGAGGTCTGGGGCCGCGGTGCCGTCGACATGCTCAACCTCACCGCCTCGATGGCGGTCGTCACCCGGGCGATCGCCCGATCCGGCACCCGCCTCGCGGGCGACCTCGTCTTCTTCGCCGTCGCCGATGAAGAGGCCGGCAGCGCGTACGGGGCCCGCTGGATGGGCGAGCACCATCCCGACGTCATCACGACCGATTACCTCCTCACCGAAAACGGCGGTCTCCACGTCGGGAGCGAACAGGACCCGGCCATCACCATGGTCGTGGGCGAGAAGGGCATCGCCTGGCGTCGCCTCCGGGTGCGCGGCACGCCAGGCCACGGCTCTCGCCCGTATCGCTCCGACAATGCGGTGGTGAAGGCAGCGGCGGTCGTGCAACGGATCGCCGAGTACAACCCGTCGCCCTCGTTCCACGAGTACTGGCGACCCCAGGTCGACGCCATGGGCCTCGACCCGGAACTGCGGGCGGTGCTGCTCGACGAGGGCGCCATCGACGAGGCGCTTGCGACCCTGCCGGCCTCGGCCCCGGCCGGGAACTGGCACGCCTGCACCCACACCACGTTCTCGCCGAACGTGGTCACCAGCCAGACCAAGACGAACATCATCCCTGATGTCGTCGACATCGATGTCGACATCCGCACCCTGCCCGGGGAGACTCATGCAGACGTCGAAGAACACCTTCGCCAGGCGCTCGGCGACATCTACGACCAGGTCAGCGTCGAGGTCATCCTCGAAGAGCCCTCAACCCAGTCCCGGATCGACACGCCGCTGTGGGACTCGATGCAGAAAGCGGTCGCCAACCCGTTCCCCACCAGCCGCATCGCCCCGACGATCAGTGTCGGCTTCACCGACGCTCGCGTTCATCGAGACCTCGGCGCCGTGGCCTACGGGGCGGGACTGCTCAGCCCCACGCTGACCCCGGCCGAGTTCGGCTCACGCTTCCACGGCCACAATGAACGCATCGATCTCGAATCGCTCGATCTGACGACGCGCTTCTACCACGACGTCGTCCGAGACCTCCTCGGCTAGAAGCCCGTGGCGGCGCCCGCGAGCGCCCTCGGATCCGCCGCGCCGGCCAACGAGCCGTGCTCGGTGATCTCGATCAGATGGGCATGGCCGAACTGGGAGTGCTCGGCCGTGCCGAGTTCGTGCCCGCGGGCGGCGAGTGCATCGACGATCGCCTGAGGGACATGGTCCTCCAACTCGACCGTGCGGCTGACGCCCGGCGCCCATGTCGAGAAGCCGGTGTCGACGGCAGGGGCGATACGCCAACGACCTCGACCGACAACCTGGCCGGCACTGCGACCGTGGCGGAGTGAGGCCGCCAACATCTGCAGGACGATCTGAGGCTGGGCGTCGCCGCCCATCGTGCCGAGCACGGTGCGCAGACGGCCGTCTGGGTGGGTGACGAGCGCCGGTGCCAGCGTGTGCGGCGGCCGCTTCCCGGGTCGGTACTCGGCGGGATGCCCGGCCTGAAGCGAGAAGCCGAGGCCTCGATCATGCAGGAAGATGCCGCTCGAACCGGCCACGAGGTGCGCGCCGAAACCACTGGCGTTGGAGTTGATGAGCGACACCCCCATGCCGTCGCCGTCGATCACGCACAGATACGTCGTGTCGCCGTCGAAGCTGGGGGTGGCGACCTCGCCGGCCCGTTCGAGATCGATCGCGGCCAGTCGATCCGCAATGCGTTCGGCATCGAGGAGACGAACCGGGTCGGCTCCGTCGAAGAGTTCGGTCGGGCGGTCGTGCCCGGCCTGGATCGCCGCCTCGACGAGAACGTGCGCGCCGAGACCGTCGTCGTCGAACTCGATCCCGTCCGCGATCGCTGCAGACAGCAGGGTGAGGTACCCCTGACTTGTCGGTGGCACCGACCAGATCTGATGGCCAAAGGCGTCGACCTTGATCGGCTCGACCCAGCGCGCCTGCACGGTGGCGAGGTCGGCGGGCACGAACTCGTCGGGGCCGGCTGCCAGTAGACCCTCACCGAACTCGCCCTCGTAGAAGCCGGCGCGGCCGTCACGAGCGATCGCCCGTAACGCCCGAGCCGAACCCGGCCGGGTGATGACGGCACCTGCGGGTGCTGCAGCCGGAAGATCGGCGTGCTCGACCGCAGCGACGAGGTGCAGGGTCGCGCTCAGCGTCGGGTGGACCGGGAAGCCGTTCTCGGCGAAGTGGATCGCGGTGGCGAACACGGTGTCGAGGTCGAGTCGGCCGTGACGTTCGTGGAGGGCGAGCCAGCCGTCGATCGCGCCCGGCACGGTCACCGCCCGGATGTCGTTCTTCATCGGTACGGCCGTGAGCCCCTCGGCCCGGGCGGCCTCGGGGTCGGCGCCGGACCCGGCCATGCCCGAGGCGTCCAGCGCCTCCGGCGGGCCGTCGGTGTGGTGCACGAGCGCCCAGAGATCGCCGCCCATGCCGCACATGTTCGGGCACGTCACCGACAGCACGGCATTGGCGGCGATCGCCGCATCGACCGCCGAACCACCCGTGCGGAGCACGTCGACGCCCGCTTCGGTCGCAAGATGGTCAATCGTGGAGACCATCGCGTTGGCGGCATGACGGGTGACGACGGGAGGCAGCATGCGCCGAGCATCGCGCAGGCGTGGAATCAACCGCGTGCCGAACGTGTTCTCGTCAGCATGAGCGCCCTCAAGATCGAGCCGACCGCAAAGTGGATCCGAGGCATCACCGGCGACCGCACGGTCGTCGACACGAAGGCCGCTCAGCTCGTGTGGGAACACGACTACTACCCCTACTGGTACATCCCGGTCGCCGACGTCCACGACCCCGGCCTGCCCACGACGGCACTCGACGAGTTGCCCGGCCACGTGAAGATCGAGTTCGTCGACGTCGAGCGTTGGTTCGAGGAGAACGAGGAGGTCTTCGTCCATCCTCGGGATCCGTACCGCCGAGTCGACGCCCAGCCGTCGAGCCGCCACGTCGTGGTTGAGATCGATGGTGTCGTCGTCGCCGACTCGACCAACCCGACGATCCTCTATGAGACCGGCCTCCCTCCCCGCTACTACCTTCCGGCCGCCGACGTCCGAATGGCACACCTCACGCCGACCGAGACCAGCACCGGTTGCCCGTACAAGGGGTTCGCCCGCTACTGGACGGTGGACGTGGGGCACGGTCCTCACACCGACCTCGCCTGGGGTTACGACGAGCCGCTCCCGGAATCGGCACCGGTGAAGGGCCTGATCTGCTTCTACAACGAGCGGGTCAACCTGACGATCGACGGCGAGCGCCTCGTCGTCGCCGCTACGACCGAAGATCGTTGATCCGCCGCCGGGCGATCTCGAGGTCGTCGGGGTTGGTCACGCCGACCCACGGTTCACTGGTCGGCACCACGCCGACGGTGTAGATGCCGGCCGACTTGAGATCGTTCACGACCGTCGGCAGCAGGTATTCGGTCTTCGGTTCGTGACCGTGCTCGGCGAGGAAGGTCTCGAAGCCGGAGTCGAGGTGGGCGAACAGATTGTTCGGGAAGACCCAGCAGTTCATCGACGCGACGGCGTCGTCGGCGAGGCGCGCCTCGGGATCGGTCGAGGTGATCGAACCATCCTCCCGACGCCCGATGCCGTGGGTCTCCACGAGCGACACGAGCTCGCCGTCGACGACCTCACAGATGCCGCGCGAGACCTCGCCGACCTCGGGCAGCGTCTGATCGAGTCGGAAGCCGGCGAGCAACGCCCGGTCGTCGGGCAGCCCCGTCGCTGCCTCGGCGAGGGCCACATAGGTCGAGGCGCCGTAGTAGTCGTCGGCATTGAGCACGCAGAACGCGCCGGGAACCTCAGGGGCAGCAGTCAGCACGGCGTGGCCGGTGCCCCACGGCTTGTCCCGCTTCGGGCCGTGGGTGTCCTGCAGCACGTAGGCGACGTCGAGGTCGGGATGCTGGCCTGCGACGTGTCGACGCACGTCCACTTCGATATCGGACCGCACGATCAACACGACCTTGTCCATGCCGGCAACCATGGCGTCCTTGATCGCAAAGTCGAGAAACGCTTCGCCGTCAGCACCGATGACGGCGAGTTGCTTGGTGCCGCCGAACCGAGAGCCGAGTCCGGCGGCCATGACGACGAGAGTGAGGCTCATGTCGCGATCGTAGGCGTCAGCGTTCGAGCAGATGGCGAACGTGATGGGTCTCGTTGAACGAGCGCACGCTGCGAATACCGGTGCTGCTCGCCTGCACCTGGGTGAGCCCGCAGTAGTCGGGCCGAAGCGACAGGACATCGTCGATCCCGATGATCGACTTCAGGTATACGACAGTGACCATCCCATGGCAGAACACCGCTACCCGCTTGCCCTTGTTGGTGGCGATCACGTGCTCGAACCCGCGCACGACCCGCTCCTCGAAGTTCTCCAGGCCATCGCTGAAAATGTGGTCCTCGAGGTTGTCGAGATCGAAGTAGTGGGCAGTGTCGGGATCGTCGGCCGACATCTCCTCGAGCGGGACATACGTGTTGGACCGATGATCCGACTCGATCAGATCCTCGAGTCGTTCGACCTCGAGGCCGAGCATCTCCGCGGTAGGCATCGCAGTCTGATGCGCTCGTCGCATCGTCGACGACACCACGTGATCGATGCCGTGTTCACGGAGGTAGTCCCGAGTGGCCTCGGCCTGCTGGATCCCCACGTCGGAAAGATCAGGGTCAGCGCCCTCGTCTTCGCCGACAGTCTGACGAACGGGCCGGCCGTGCCGGAAGATGAAGAGTTCCACAGCTCGGGAACCTACCGGGCAGCGGCCGACGGACGCACACCGAGCCCGGGGATCGACGGCACGAGGATCGCCCCGTCCTCGACAGGGAGCGGGGCGGCGACGTCGGCGGCCAGAAGGGCCGAGGTCGCCACGCCATGGGCTGCGGTGACCCCGCTGGCGGCGGCGACGTGCACAGCGTGAGCGACGCCAACGGCGGAGTCGATCATCGAGGTCACGATCGGTGTGACCCCGGCGCTGTGCGCGGCCGCGATCGCCTGCATGGCGAAATCGGGCCCACCGAGCGCCTGGGGCTTGATGACGACCGCGCCCACGGTGCCGGTGGCGATGGCCCGACGGAGGTCGTCGACCGTTCGCGCCGACTCGTCGACGGCCACCGGGATCGGCGACTCCGCACCGACTGCGGCGATCTGATCGATGCCGGCCGTTGGTTCCTCGCAGACCGCGATGTCGAGCGGCGCCAGCCGGTGCAGGATCTCCAGCGCCTCGTCGGGACGCCAACCGCCGTTGGCATCGAGTCGGAGTTCGACCTTGTCGCCGACCGCTCGTCGGGCCGACTCGACGAGCGCGATGTCCTCCTCAACACGGCGGTGCGCAACCTTCAGCTTGATCGTCTCGATGCCGTTGGCGATCGCCAGATAGACGTTGGTCAACGCGGTGGAGACGTCGGCGGCACCGATGGTGGCGTTGACCGCAACCCGTTCGAGCGGTTCGGGTGCGAGATGTGCTGCGAGCGACAGTCCGGCTTCTTGGGCGAGCACATCTGCGGCAGCGCCGGCGAGCGCCGCCCGGGCCTCGGGCGCGCCGACGAGCGTGTCGAGCACGTCGCCGATCATGTCCTCATCGAGGCGAAGCCCCGCCATGTCGACCTGGTCGTGAAGCGATTCGAACTCCTGCACCGACCACCCCGGCATCGGGCAGAGGTCGCCCCAACCGATCGTGCCGTGGTCGTCGAGTCGCACGAGGGCGCCCCGGCGGTCGGCGACGATCGCATGCGAGGTGGCCATCGGTGATCGCAGCGGCAGGTCGTAGGGGATCAGATCGAGACTCATGCCCGCCCGATCGTGTGACGGATCGCCTCGGCCACTGCGGCGGGATCCTCGAGATGGGCGGCGTGCCCGGCTGCCTCGATGCTATGGATCTCTGCATCGGGCAGTCGACGGGCGAGGGTCTCGGCGATCCCGACGAACTTGGCGTCATCGCCCCCGACGACCAGGCCGACCGGCATCGTGCAGTGGTCGAGCAGGGCGTGGAGCGGTGTCATCCGTCCCGTGCTCGCCCAGCGGAGGCTGGTGGCGAGCGCGACGGGGTCGTTGCCCAGACGTTGTGCCCGAGCGCCCGAGAGGTAGTCGTCGCCGAGCCGGGCCTGAGTGGCAAAGAGCGGATTGGCCATCCACCGTTCGACGAACGCCGGAAGATCCCGCTCGATGAACTCGGCGAGCTCGTCGTCCGCGCTCGCCCGAGCTCGACGTTCGTCGGGGTCGGCGAGGCCGGCCGAGGCGCCGATGAGGGTCAGCGACCGCACTCGCTCAGGGTGTCGGCACGCTGCGGTGAGCGCGACCCGGCCCCCCATCGAGTAGCCGACGAGGTCGCACCGGTCACCGGCGAGCGCCAGCACCGCGTCGGCCATGGCGTCGACGGTGTAGTCGGCGGGGTCGGTCGAGTGCGGCCCGGCACCGTGCCCGGCGAGGTCGGGCACGATCGCCGTCGGGTCGACCAGGTCGGCGAGCGCTCGCATCGTCGACCCATCGCCGGTGAAGCCGTGAAGGATGATGACGCTCACCCGTTGATCGCCTCACCCACGGCGGTCGTGATGGAGCGGCGCACGGCCATGTCGTGATCCGGATCGATGCGAACGATCACAAGATCGACACCCGGCTCGGTCTTGGTGCTGGCAGCCTGAAGCACGGCTGGAAGATCGTCGCCCTCATCGACGACGGTGACGTCGATGCCGGCGAGTCCTTGGAGTTGTGCGAGGTCGACGCCGTGGGGTGTGCGGAAGATCGTCTCGTAGTCGGCGGCATCGATGCGGCCATGGATCGGCAGCATCGAGAAGATCTGGCCGCCGTCGTTGTCGATGCAGACCACGGTGAGACGCTGCCCGGCCCGCTCGACACCGAGAAGACCCCCGATGTCGTGCAGGAGGGCGAGATCGCCGGTGAAGACCACGACGGGCACCGCATCATCGACCTGGGTTGCGAGACCGAGGGCGGTCGACGTGATGCCGTCGATGCCTGCGGCGCCGCGATTGCCGGCGAAGCCGAGGCGGGTTCCGGCGGGTACGAAGGCGTCGAGATCGCGGGGCGGCATCGAATTCGACGCCATGACGATCCCCCACTCGGGCAGACCGGCACAGAGTTCACGCACGACACGTCCGCTGCTCCGCCGGCCGTCGATCAGGTGCTCGTCGACGACGGCGGTGGCCACGTTGTCGAGCGCCTGCCAGCGGTCGAGCCACTCGCTGCGACCACGAGCCTCAGCCGGACGGCTCACCTGCACCCACCAGTCGGCGTCGACGGCGTGGTGTTCGGTAGTGGTGAACGAGGCGTCGTGCCAGCGATGCTCACCGTCGATGAGCACAACGTGCCGGGGCTGCACCGCGTCGAGCCACTGGTTGACCGGCGCTGTCGTGGGGGCACCGCCGAGCTTCACCACGACATCGGGACGGAGCTCCTCACGGATCGGGTGCTTGAGCAGGTGTTCGGCCGAGGCGATGACGACGTCGTCGTGCAGCCGCATACCGCTCATCGGTTCCCCGATGACGGGCCAGGCCAGTGCACGGGCGAGTTCAGCGACATGTTCGGCAAAGCGGTACCCAGGCGTGATGCCGGCGACGGCGTCGGGACCGACGAGGATCACGCCTCGCTCGTACCCGCCGAGTTCACCGAGGCGATCGGTGGTGGGAGCGCTGGTGAACGACAACCGGTCATCCGGCGTGGGGTACTCGCGAACCGGTACGCCATCGACCGGTTCGAGGGGCTTGCGAAGCGGCCAGTTGAGATGGACAGGGCCTCGGCCTGCGCCCACGGACGACTCGAAAGCCCGGGTGGCGGCCAGGCGGGCAGCCGGCTCCGACCAATCGGACGGAACGGGCAGATCGGCAGCCCAGCGGACATTGGTGGTGTACATGCCGACCTGGTCGATCGTCTGTCCGGCACCCCAACCGCGCAGCTCCGGCGGCCGATCGGCGGTGCACACGATCATCGGCACGCAGGCGTGGTTGGCCTCGACGACGGCGGGCAGATAGTTCGCCGCAGCCGTGCCGGAGGTGCAGATCAACACCGATGGTCGACCCGACGCCTTGGCCTGACCGAGGGCGAAGAAGCCCGCCGAGCGTTCGTCGAGCTGGATGTGGGTGCGCAGCGCCGGGTGGGCGTGAAACGCGAGCGACAGCGGCGTCGAGCGCGAGCCCGGCGAGATGACGACATCGCGAACACCGAGCGCAGCGAGCTGACCGGCGAAGGCGGCGATAGGGCCGTAGACCGGATCGGACACAGGGATACGTTCCGTCATCGAGCGGACTCCATCACATCGAGCAGAGCCCGGAGCTTCACGCCGGTCTCCGCGAGTTCGTCGTCGGGATCGGAATCGGCGACGATCCCGGCTCCGGAGAAAAGTTGCACCTGCGACTCGTCGACGAGGGCCGAGCGGAGGGCGACTCGCAGCTCACCGTTGCCGTCGAGGTCGGTCCAGCCGACCGGCGCGGCGTACCAGCCGCGGTCGAAACGTTCGTTGGCGAGGATCCATTCGACCGCCGGATCCGATGGTGTGCCGCCGACGGCAGGGCTCGGGTGGAGCACGTTGGCGACCCGGATCACGTCCATGTCGCTCACCCCACCGGAGCGGCGCTCGACGCGAGCGGTGATCGGGGTGCGGAGATGCTGGACGCGAGCGAGACGCATCACATCCGGTTCGACCGGGGTCTCGCCGACCAGGCCGAGCGTGGCGAGGCGGGCCGTGATGTCGTCGACGACGAACTGATGCTCGGCACGGATCTTCGGCGAGGCCAGCATCTCCGCAGCGAGTTCGGCATCGGCCGTCTCGTCGCCACCGGTGCCGGTCGTACCGGCGAGCGCGACGGTGGAGACCTCACGACCATCGAGGGTGACGAGGCGTTCGGGCGAGGCGCCGATGAACGCCCGGTTGCCGACACCGAAGGCGAAGGTCGCACAGGTCGGGAAGCGTTCGGCGAGGGCCCGAAGCACGGCGGGGGTGTCGATCGGTCCGCGGGTGAAGACCCGCGCAAGCACGACCTTGTCGAGTTCGCCCGAGCGGACGTCGCCGAGCGCATCGGCCACGAGCCGGACATAGTCGGGATCGTCGTGGGTGGCATCGCCTCGCACGATCTCACCGAGCACCGCGGGGGTGGGTGCGGGGGCGGCCGCCATCTCCTCGAGCCGGGCTTCGAGCATGTCGAGTGCGGCGCCTTCGTCGTCGCCCTCGTCGAGTGAGGTTGCGGCCAGCAGCCACGATCCGTCGGGCCGATCGACGACGGTGACCTCGGGGAGGACCCATCGCGCATCGGGGAAGCCGGTCCAGTCGGGAGCGATGGGACGGGTACCGGTGGTGAAGGAGAAGCCGCCGACCATGACGGGCGCAGGCGCGTCGGCGGGTCCGTGACGACGGATCCGCGCGCTCAGTGCGGCTCGTGCGGCCGACGCAGCGGAGAAGCGGGAATCGCCATGCGGTTCGACGAGCTCTGCAGCACCGAGCGCAACGAGGGCGAACTGCTCGTCGGGACGGATCCACAGCGATCGGTGGTGATCGGTCGCGGCGGCATAGATCGCGACCGGATCGACTCGTTCGTCGAGCTTGCGGGCGAAGACGACCACGCCGCCCCCGACCGGTGTGTTGTCGCCAAGGCGGGCGAGGGCACGGGTGCGCAGGGTGCGCTCGAAGTGCTGGCCGACGAGGTTCGATGCGACCGGCAAGAGGCGATGCATCAGTGAGACGAGGTCGTCGTGGCCGCCGCCTTCGGCCCCGTCCGCGTCGTGGCGGCGACTGTTGCGTTTGAACAGTTCGATGGCGTCGTCGACGACGTTCTCGATGTGCGTGGCGTGCCGCATCGCGAGGGCGGTCAACTCCTCGAGCGACACCCCCTCGTTCACGAGGGTACGAGCGGCGACGAGCATGTCGACGGCATCGGCGGCGAAGCGTTGGTCGTCGCCCTCGCCGATCGGGGTCAACAACCCGGCGCTCACGACGACATTGATGAGGAACTCGGGGATCTCGGCGCGACGGGCGAGTTCGGTCTTGTCGAGGTCGGGGTCGACAGCGTTCTGCTGGGCGAGATCGACGAGCAGGCCGGAGCCGTCGCCGGCAGACAGTTCACGGATCTGGGCGAGGCTGAACCCTTGCTGGGCGAGCGAGCGGATCTCCTGGATTCGTTCGAGGTGGGCGTCGTCGTAGAACGCCCGACGGCCCTCTCGCCTCGGTGGGGCGAGCAGCTTTTCGCGCTGGTAGTACCGGATCGTGTCGACCGCGACCCCGGAGGTATCGGCCAACTCTTCAACGTGGTAGTCCACTCTCTAATTGTAGGAGTAACTGCTCCCAGAGTGGCCACTCGGACCGTTGCCCGACCAACGGTTTCCGGACCACTAGGTTTCGGGCCGATGAGCTACGACGCCTCCGGGATGCTGTCCGACCCGCTCGACCCGAACGCCCCTCGCACCCGCAAACGCGACTACCCCGTCGTCGTCGCCCGGCGCGGCGTGGTGCTGGAGGATCGAACGACCGGCGTCGTCGGCGCCCTCGTGTCGTTCGCTCCCCCACGACTCGTGCTGCGCGACCGCTACGGCAAGGACCACACCGTCCGCTACGCCGACGGGTCGGTACGAGCCGACATCGACAACAAGGGCGTGCCCTGCAAACTCGTGCCGCCCAGGACCGAACCCGAGGGACCGAAGATCACCGCCAGCGGGTCGATCGACGCAGGCGATGTTCCCACCCGAGTCGCCCGCGCCAGCCGAATCTGGGTCGAGGGCATCCACGACGCCGAACTCATCGAGAAGGTCTGGGGCGCCGACTTGCGCGTCGAGGGTGTCGTCGTCGAACAACTTGAGGGAGCGGACGACCTCGCCGAGCGAGTGCGAGGCTTTCGCCCCGGCGATCGCCGTCGCCTCGGCATCCTGCTCGACCACCTCGTCGACGGCTCGAAGGAGTCTCGGATCGCTGCCGAGATCGATGACCGCAACGTCAGGATCACCGGCCATCCCTACGTCGACATCTGGCAGGCCGTGAAGCCCTCGGTGATCGGCATCGACCACTGGCCCGAGGTCCCGAAGGGTCAGCCGTGGAAGGAAGGTGTGATCAGCGCCCTCGGGATCACGGCGACCCCCGCATCGTTCTGGAAGCACGTGCTCGGCAAGGTCACCTCGTGGAAGGACCTCGAGACGCCACTCCTCGGGGCCGTTGAGGAACTCATCGACTTTGTCGCGCCGCCGGAACCCTGAGCCGTCCGGAGAGTCGACCCGTCCACGACCGGCACCTACCCTGCCGTCATGACGCGGCAACCGAACATCGTCCTCATCAACTGTGACGATCTGGGGTACGGCGACCTCGGCTGTTACGGATCCGAGGTCCATGACACGCCTCGCATCGACGCCCTAGCCGATGAAGGCGTGCGGCTCACCAGCTTCTACATGGCGGCCCCGGTGTGCACACCGTCTCGCGGCTCGATGCTGACCGGTTCGTATCCGAGCCGCATCGGCTTCGACGACTTCGGCGGACTGCATGTGCTCTTCCCCGGGATGCGGTACGGACTCAATCCCGAGGAGCACACCATTGCCTCCGTGCTGAAGGACGCCGGGTACGCCACCGAGATCATCGGCAAGTGGCATTGCGGTGACCAACCCGAGTTCCTCCCGACCAACCACGGCTTCGACCGATGGTTCGGCCTGCCGTACAGCAACGACATGGGCACCCAGGTCAGCGACGCCATGCTCGAACACGCCGAGGCCCTGCGGGCGGCCGGCTTCACGCCTCCGCCGGTGCTGCCGTATCCGCCGCTGCCGTTGATGGATGGCGAGCAAGTCGTCGAGAAGCAGCCCGACCAGACGATGCTGACCCGGCGCTATGTCGAACGATCGGTCGAGTTCGTACGCGACAACGTCGACCGGCCGTTCTTTCTCTACTTCGCCCACATGCACGTCCACCTGCCGCTGTACGTGGAGGACACCTTCCACGGCGACTCTCGCAACGGCCCCTATGGCGCTGCCGTCCACGCCATCGACTGGGCCACCGGCGTGCTGCTCGACGAACTCGACGCCCTCGGTCTCGCCGACGACACGATCGTCATCTTCACCAGCGACAACGGAGCGCTCGCCCGTCCGGGCGAGGGCAGCAACGCCCCACTCCGTGGCAACAAGGGGCGCACCACGGAGGGCGGAATGCGGGTCCCGGCCATCATCCGCTGGCCGGGTGTTGTGCCGGCCGGGGTCGCGCACGACGAACTGACCACGGCGATGGACCTCCTGCCGACGCTCGCCCGATGGGCCGGCACGTCGGTGCCCGACGATGTCGTCATCGACGGCCATGACATCACCGACGTCGTGAAGGACGGTGCGACATCCCCGTACGAGACGTTCGCGTATTTCAACGGCACATCGCTCGACTCGGTTCGCGACCACCGCTACAAGCTTCGGCTCCTTCGCCGACACGGCGGGCAGCGCGAAGACGTCACCGAGCTCTACGACCTCGTCGACGACATCGGTGAAACCACCGACATCAGCAACGAGCATCCGGAGGTCGTCGCTCGACTCCGGGCGGCCGCCGACCGCTTCCGTCGCGAACTCGGCGATCGCCACACCGGCGAGCCCGGTACCAGCCGGCGCCCACAGGGCGTCGTCGATGAGGCGACCACCCTCTGTCTGCTCGACGACGACAACCCGATGGTGATCGCGGAATACGACCTTCCCGACCGCGGGTAGCCACACCGGACGTCTGTCACGCCCCCTGCCTACGATCAGAGCACGATGATCCAGGTCGAGACCACGCCGTACGGCGCCGATGCCCACCGGGCACTGGCAGCCGAGATCGCCCGGCTGAAGGGCGGCGACCCGCTCCGTCCGGTGTCGGTCGTCGTCTCGTCCAACCCGATCGGCATCGCGGCCCGCCGAGCGCTCGGCCACGCCGGCGGGATCGCCGCCGTCACCTTCCTCACTCCGTACCGGCTCGCCGAACTCCTCGGGGCCGCAGCCGTCGCCGCCGCCGGACGGCGGCCTCTCTCCACCCCGGTACTCGCCGGCGCAGTGCGAGCGGTGCTGGCCGACGAGCCGGGGCACTTCGGCGGGGTCGCTTCCCACCCGGCCACCGAGCGCTCGCTCGTGCGCGCACACCGGACTCTGTCCGAGGTGGGTCCCACTGGACTCGAGCGCCTCGCTGCCACATCACCCCGAACCGCCGACGTCGTGCGCGTGCACCGGGCGGTCAGCGAGCGGCTGCGGCCCAGGTTCAGCAACGAGCAGGATCTCGTCCGTGCCGCCGTCGATGCCGTCCCGAACTCACCTCCTGTGCTCGCCGATCTCGGCCCCACGATCCTCTTCCTCCCTCAGCGCCTCTCGTCGGGGCAGGCCCATCTGCTCCAGGCCATCGCCGACCACCACCGCCTTTCGGTGATTGCGGGGATCACCGGCTCAGCGGAGGCCGATTCGGCCGTTCAGCGATCGGTCGAGTCGATCGGCGGTGTGTGGCCGAGTGGCCACGCCGTCGTCCCCGCCATCGCCGATCACGCACTCAGCGTCTCCGACGCCGACGACGAGGTCCGCCACGCGCTCCGACTCGTGGTCGACGCCGCCCGTCGCGGCACACCGCTCGGCCGCATCGCCGTGCTGTACGGCACCCGCGACCCGTACGCCCGACTGATCGGCGATGCGCTCGATGCCGCCGGCATCCCCTGGTTCGGCTCGTCGATTCGCACCGCCGACACGTCGCTCCTCGGCCGGTCACTGCTCGCGCTCCTCGCCCTCCCCGATCACGATCTCTCCCGTCACGACGTCACCGCCTGGTTGGCCGGGGCCCCCATTCGTGGCGTCGACAATCGCCCGGCACCGGTCGCGGCGTGGGAGCGGGCCTCCCGGGCCGCCGGCGTCGTAGCCGGCCTCGAGCAGTGGGAGTCCCGACTCGGGCGCCACGCCGACGATCTCGAAGCCGACGCAGCCCGCGCCGAACGCGACGACGAGCAGGAGTGGCGTGCCGAGCAGCTGCACCGCGACGCCGCGAGTGCGCGAGGCCTCGCCGACTTCATCACCACCCTCGCCCGGGCGCTGCAGCCCGGCCGGCAGGCAGCCTCGTGGTCGGGCCTGGCGAACTGGTGCCGCTCACTCGTACGCACCTATCTGGGCGGCGAGTCACTCCGGGGCGACTGGCCACCGGAGGAGCAGGCCGCCGCCCAGCGCATCGATGCCGCCATCGACCGGCTTGGCGACCTCGACGGCATCGATCCCCACCCCTCGACAGCGGCCTTCCGCCGAGCCCTCGAACTCCAACTCGGCGACGATCTCGGCCGCCGAGGCACCTTCGGCAACGGCGTCCTCGTCGGAACGGCCGCCGCAGCGCTGGGGCTCGAACTCGACGAGGTAATCGTCGTCGGCATGGCAGAGGGTTCGTTCCCGGCCCGACGACGCGACGATCCGCTACTCCCCGACCGCTACCGGGCGGTCGTCGGCCCCGATCTTCCCCAGCGCAGCGAACTCGTCCACGACGATCATCGGGCCCTGCTCGCCACCATGGCGGCGGCGAGCCGGGTGACCTTGACCTTCCCCCGGGGCGACTTGCGCCGCAACGCCGAGCGAGCACCGTCACGCTGGCTGCTCGACACCACCGAAGCCCGCGACGGGGTGCGGCCCTCCGCCGAGCGCCTCGCTGCGAGTACCGGCGAGTGGCTCGTCGAGGTCCCGTCCTTCGTCGCCGGACTCCGACGCACCGACTTCCCCACGTCCGTGCAGGAGTACGACATCCGGTCGCTCCTCGACCACACCGAGGCGGGTCGCCCGTTCGCCGAATCGGTCGTGCCCGCCGCCCGGCCCGAAGTCCGGACCGGCGCCGAGCTCCTCACCGCCCGCCTGTCGCCCGACTACACCCGCTTCGACGGCAACCTCGCCACCGACGGCGACCTCCGTGGTGTCGTCCTCCCCGATCCGACCGGGCCCGGCCAGGTCGTGTCGGCCACCCGCTTGGAGAAGTGGGCCGTGTGTCCCCACGCCTACTTCGTCCGCTACGTGCTCGGTGTCTCGCCGGTGGAGGATCCCGAGGAGCAGTACCGGATCTCCCCGCTCACCCTCGGCTCGCTCGTGCACGACACGCTCGACACCTGGATCACCGAGGCGCTGCATTCGGGAACCATCCCCGAGCCCGGCACTGCCTGGCCTGCGATGGCGATCGATCACCTGCGCGGACTCGCCGAGCAGGAGGCGAGCCGGCTGCAGCAGCGCGGACTCGTCGGTCGGCGCGTCTACTGGGGACGCGACCATCAGGTCCTGCTGCGCGACCTCGAAGACTTTGTCGACTTCGACAACACCCAACGGGCGGCGTTCAGCAGCCGACCGATCGCCACCGAGCTGCCGTTCGGCATGCCCGGGTCCCTCACACCACCGGTTGAGATCCCGCTTGCCGACGGGCGCACCCTCGCCGTGCGAGGCGCGATCGATCGTGTCGACGAGACTCCCGACGGCACCGTGATCGTCATCGACTACAAGACCGGCTCGGCCCGCTCCTTCAAGGACATCTCCGAGGACGACCCCACCCCCGGCGGCACCCATCTGCAGCTCGTGCTGTACAGCCTTGCCGCCCGCCAGATCCTGCAGCGACCCGATGCGCCGAGCCGAGGCCTCTACTGGTTCGTCACGGCCAAGGGCGGGTTCTCGACGGTCGGCTACCCCGTTCGTCCCGAGATCGAGGCCGCCACCCTCGACACAGTCGGCCGCATCGTCGATGGCATCGCCGCCGGGCACTTCCCCGCTCACCCGGCCGCACCGGGCTACCGGACCTGGGTCGACTGTCCCTACTGCGAACCCGACGCTCTCGGTCTGAGTCATCAGTACGCCGACTGGCAGCGTCTCGCCCGCCATCCCGAGTTGGCCGACTATGTCGATCTGTGCGGAGGCGACCGTGGCTGAACGTCTCCCCGTCGATCAGGCTCACCGCGACCGCATCGTCGGGGTCCGTGACACCAACCAGTTCGTCGAGGCGGGCGCCGGTTCCGGCAAGACCCGCGCGCTCGTCGATCGGGTGGAGGCGCTCGTACTCGACGATGCCATCCCCCTCGAACAGATCGCTGCGATCACCTTCACCGAGAAAGCCGCTGCCGAGCTTCGAGACCGCGTCCGGCAGCGTTTCGAGGCGACCGCCCACGACGGCGCTGCCGGCGACGACCCCCAACGCCGGGATCGGGCCGCCGAGGCGCTGCTCCAGCTCGACGGCGCGGCCATCGGCACCCTCCATTCCTTCGCGCAGCGTCTGCTGGGCGAGCATCCCGTCGAGGCCGGTCTGCCACCCGGCGTCGACGTCCTCGACGAGATCAGCAGCCAGGTCGATTTCGAACAGCGTTGGCAGGTGTTCCTCGATGCCCTGCTCGACGACGACACGATGGCCCACACGCTGCTGTGCCTCGAGGCGTGCGGTGTTCGACTCGATGACCTGCGCAGCCTCACTCTGCAGATGGCCGACAACTGGGATCTCGTGGAGGAGCGACTCGACTTCGATGCGCCGACGCCCCCGACCTTCGATCGTTCGGGTCTCCTGAGCCGCATCGACGACATTCTCGAGCTGGGGCAATACGCAGCCCACGACGATTCGCTGCTTGCCCGGTTCCCGGATCTGCGCGACAACCGCGCCGATCTCGCCGGTGCCGTCGACGACATCGACGCCCTGTCGATCGCCGCCGACATGGGCAGTGCCAACAAGGCGACGCGGACGATACGAGTCCGCAACAAGGGCAACAAGCACAAGTGGACCATCGACGTCGCCGACGTGCGGGCAGCGTTCGTCGATCTGATCGCCGCCTGCGATGATGCGGTCGCCGAAGTCACCACGGCGGCGCTCGCCCACATGGCCGCTCGGCTCGGTCGGTTCGTGCTTGACACCGCCGAGGAGCGTCGCGAGATCGGTCGGCTCGAGTTTCACGATCTCCTGGTCCGAGCGCGCCGCCTGCTGCGGAGTCCTGCACACGGCGCCGCGGTCAGGCACTCGCTCGGCATGCGGTATCCCCGCCTGTTGCTCGACGAGTTCCAGGACACCGACCCGATCCAGATCGAACTCGCGGTCCTGATCGCTGCTGATCCCACCGTCGACATCACCGGCAAGGCGTGGCACGAGATCGAGACCCGTCCTGGGAGCCTCTTCCTCGTCGGCGATCCGAAGCAGTCGATCTACCGGTTCCGTCGGGCCGATATCGGCACCTTCCTCACCGCCCGAGCACACATCTCGGATCGCCCCGCCCTCACCGTCAACTTCCGCACCACCGAACCGGTCATCGGATGGATCAACGACATCTTCGGCGCCTTGATCGTTGGCGAGCCGGGAAGCCAGGCCGAGTATGTCGCCCTGTCGGCACATCGTCAGGAGTCGGCACCTGTCGGTCCGGCCGTCGCCGTGCTCGGCGCCGACACCCACGCCGAGAAGCTCAGCGCTGACGAATTGCGGGCCGCCGAGAGTCGTGACATCGCCGCCGCCGTGTCGGAGCTGCTCCACGGCCCCTCGCCGTGGTCCGTCGACGATGGCGAAGGTGGCTGGCGGCCCGCCCTCGCCAGCGATGTCTGCATCCTGCTTCCCTCACGCACAAGCTTGTCGGCGCTCGAGACGGCACTCACCGCAGTGGGCGTGCCGTACCGCACTGAGACCTCGTCACTCGTCTACGCATCGCGCGAGATCCGCGAGGTCCTGCTCGCCTTGGCCGCCGTCGCCGACCCGACCGACGAACTCGCCACCGTCGCCGCGCTCCGCTCGTTCGTCTACGGCTGCGGCGACGATGACCTCGCCCACTGGCGCCTCGGCGTGCGTGGTCGGTTCACGCTTCGAGCACCGATTCCCGAGGGACAGGAGTCCCATCCGGTCGCCCTCGGTCTGCAGCATCTCCAGCAGCTTCACGAGGCTCGTCTCTGGTCGACCCCGGCCGAACTTCTCGATCGACTCATCCGAGAGCGGGGTGTGCTTGAGACCGCGATCGCTGGCGACAACCCTCGCGATGTGTGGCGGCGGCTGCGCTTCGTGATCGATCAGGCTCGGGCCTGGGTCGATGCTGGCGGTGTCGACCTGCGGGCCTACCTCCGTTGGGCCCGCCTTCAGGGCGCCGACAATGCCCGGGTGTCGGAAACGGTGTTGCCGGAGACCGACGACGACAGTGTGCGGATCATGACCATCCATGGCTCGAAGGGTCTTGAGTTCCCGATCACCGTGCTGGCCGGTATGACCACCAAGATCCAGAAGTCGGATCGCGGTGCGTCGATCTCCTTCCCACCCGACAGCGACCCAGTGTTGCGCTTGTCGTCGGCCGTCACCTCCGAGGGCTACAGCACCTGGAAATCCATCGACGAACAGATGGACGAACACGAACGCCTCCGACTCCTCTACGTCGCCGCCACACGAGCACGCGATCACCTGATCGTCTCGCTGCATCGCACCGAGTCGACGTCGTCCACCGCAGCGTCGGTCATGGCCGGACCCGCCATCGAATGTCGAGTGTCCACGCCGTTCGTCCCGACGATCGCGTCACGCCCGGCACCCCGCCCGCCCGAACCGGTGGCGATTCCCGATCGAGACACCTGGCTGGCCGAACGCAGCGACGCGCTCGAACGGGCGAGCGCACGGACGGTCGTCGCCGCCACCACCCTCGCCCGGGAGGCAGCCGAGGCTGCGGATCCCGGTCTCGACAAGCGGCCGCGAGATCTGGATCTGCCGCCGTGGCAGAAGGGTCGCTACGGCACGGCGGTCGGGCGGGCGGTGCACGGTGTGCTCCAGGTCATCGGGCTCGCCGACGGTGCCGGCCTGACGGCAGCTGCGGCCGCCCAAGCCGCAGCCGAGGGGGTGGCCAACCGCCAGGACGTGATCGAACGCCTCGCCCAGCACGCACTTGCGACGACGGTCGCCGCCGAAGCGACCGCAGGCGAGTTCTGGCGAGAGCTGTGGGTTGCCGCCCCGATCGGCGATCACCTCGTCGAGGGCTACGTCGATCTGCTGTACCGGAGTCCCAGCGGTCTCGTCGTCGTCGACTGGAAGACCGATCAGGTGCAGGACGACGCAGCCGTTGCGGCGAAGGTCGCCCGCTACCGTCTCCAGGGGGCGGCCTACGCCGCCGCCGTCGAAGCCGCTACTGGTGAGGCGGTCGACCGCATGGTGTTCGTCTTCCTCAACGATGACGGTCCCGTCGAGGTCGAGCTCCCCGATCTGGTGGCGGCCATCGCCGAGGTGAGGGCCGGCGCCGCCGAGCTGGCCGAGGCGTCAGCGGTTTCGGAGGCGGTCGTCGAGTTCGAGTGAGAGGCGCACCAGCCCGGCACCGAGATCGTGGCGTTCCGCTTCCCCCAGATCACCGATATCGAGATCAAAGGCGTCCAGGACCAGTTCCAGTGTCGACTCGGCGAGGGCACGGCCGGGGCCGGTGAGCTCGATCAGGGTTCGACGTCCGTCGTCGGGGTCGTCGACCCGCACGACGAGACCTCGTTCCTCCAATCGGCGGATCGTCTTGGTCGTCCCACCGGTGGTCTGCACCAGCGACGACGACAGCTCACCGGCCGATCGCCGGTAGGGCTCGCCGGCGACCAGCAAGGTGACCACGGCGGTGAATTCCGATGTGTCGAGCCCGTCGGCGGTGAGGGTGGCGCTCAACCACGACTCGAGTTGACGACCCGTCCGCATCACCGAAACGAGCACCCCGATGGTCGAGCGGTGCTGGTCGCCGACGAACGGGGCGAGTCCACCCAGCAGATCCTGGTCTCCTTCGGTCACGGCTGGATCGTACCGGTCGCCGCTGCGGGACTTCTCGCCGACAGCCACTAGACAAGCCGGATGCGCATGGCGTTCTACGGCACCCTCCGCCCCGGGGAGAGCAACCACTACGAGGTGCGATCGATCCCGGGCACGTGGCGGACCGGCACCGTCCGAGGGTGGACGTACGACATCACCTGGGGACCCGCCGATGGCTACCCGGGCATGACGCTCGATGCCGGCGCGCCCGCCACGCCGGTGCACGTGCTGGAGAGCGCCGAGCTCGAGCAGCATCTCCGCCGCATCGACGACTTCGAAGGTCCCGGCTATCGCCGTGTCGAGGTCGAGGTCACCTATGACGACGGCTCCACCGGAACGGCGTGGCTCTACGAGGCCGACCCCGAGGCGTGATTCCCGCAGCGAAGGTCGATCTCAGACATCGGTGGGCACATCGACCCTGACTTCGATGTCGTCCTCGGGCAGCGACCATGCCGCCATCGCCCCGATCAGCGCCACCAGGGCTGCTAACCAGAAGACGAGCGTGAACGAACCACGCCAGTCGGCGATCGCGCCGCCGATCTGGGGCGACACCGCCTGGGCGATACCGAACGCGAGCGTGGTGGCCGAGAACACCGGACCGAATGACCGCTCGTCGGCATGAGCGACCACATGGGCGATGATCGTCGCCGGGATACCGCTGAACATGATGCCGACCAGCACGGTCGAGACCAGCACCACCGGGAGCGAACCGGTGAGGATCCCGACCGAGGCAACCGCCCACGAAACGAAGGCGATCGTCATCGTGAGGCGGCGCCCGATCCGGTCGGAGATCGAGCCGACGATGAGGCCACCGGCGATCACGGCGAAGCCGATCGTGGTGAAGGCCAGCGCGGCACGCCCGGAGTTCCACCCGGCGTCGTCCTCGAGTCGGGCGACGGTGAAGCTGATGACGAGGATGTAGCTGAAGCCGTACGCCGAGTACGCACCGGTGAGGGCCTTCCACCCCTGGATCTGCCGCAATGCACCGAAGCCGCCGAACCCGCCTGCCACCGACGGCCGTTCCCCTTGGCTCCGCAGGAAGACGAAGGCCGAGGCGATGACGATGAGGGCGATGCCGAGTTCGATGCGGTAGAGCGTTTGCCAGACGTCCTGCTCGCCGCCGCGCAGGAACGCCGCCATGCGACCGGCGAAGACGATGCCGACTCCGATACCGACGCCGGCGATACCGGTCGCGAACCCGCGTCGTTCCGGCGGGAACTGCCGGGCGGCGATGCCGGGGACGGGCACCCAGATGATCGCGCCACCGAGCCCCATGATCACGAGCGCCATGGCGAGCACAGCAGGTCGGGTCGTGAATGACGCGAGCGCTAGGCCAGAGGTCGAGAGGACTAGCCCGACCTTCACGAGGCCGACGAGCGACGAGCGTGATGCAAGCCAGGCGACGACGATCGTTCCGAGGAGGTAGGCGCCGACGTTCAGCGAGCCGAACAACCCGGCAGCCGTGTTCGAACCGTCGAGCAGGTCGTCGCGAGCGTCGGGCAGTACCACCCCCCACGTGAATCGTCCGAACGCCTGGGCCACCATCGCCGAGGCGAGCACGATGGCGAGGGTCAGGATGCGACGTTCGGCTGCGGCCACCCGGCGACGCTAACCCTCGGCCGAACCGGCCGACGACATCTCAGCTCGGAACCGGATCTCCGGGACGCTGGTGACCGCTGAAGACGAGGGCGATGCGTTCGCCGGCGAGGTCGGGGGCGACATCACGCCGAAGGGCGAGGAGCCCGCCGAGACCGGCAGCACCCGTCGGGCACACCGGGATGGAGGTGTGGGTATGGCCGAGTCGATGGGCAGCGCGGAAGTCGTCGTCGGTTGCGACGAGCGGGAAGCCGCCGGTGGCGAGCATGCCATCGACGATCGGCAGCCAGTCGTAGGTGATGTCGTCGAGAATGCCGGTGGCGTACGACGCCGGCTCGGTGGGCCAGGGCGCCATATAGCGATCAGGGTCGGCGGCGAGCCGGGCGAGCATCGCTCGCCGGGGTTCGGCCGGCACCCGACCGAGCACTTTGGCGGCGGTCGCTCGCTCGGCGTTGGTGGTGGGGGCACGATCGCCGAGTTCCGCAGCGAGCCGGTTCCAGGCGACGACGAGTGGATGGTTACCCTCGGGCTGCACGGCGTTGATCACCGGCATGGCTGTTTCGCCGAGTTCACGCTGCAGGCCACTGACGACCGCCGAACCGAGTGCGCCGCCGCCGACTTGGATCACCAGACGATCGAGGCGATGGTCGCCGAGGGTTTCGAGCATCTCGTAGGCGATCGTTCGGCCGCCGTCGACGGTGCCGGGCGTGTCGGTGCCCTGACATGAGAATGCCGTCGCACCGGCGGCAATGGCGTCGACCATGGCGTGATACGCCGGATCGCCGAGGCGGTCAGGATCGCGTTCGGTCCGCACGACCGTTGCCCCGTGGGCGGCGATGCGGTCGGTGATTGCCTGGTCGGCCCAGTCGGGCACGAAGACCTCGAGGGGCTGGTCGACTGCAGCAGCCACGACCGAGGCGGCGAAGGCGGCGTTGCCGCAGCTGGCGATGGCGAGCCGTTCGGGTTGCGTTTCCGTCAACGCAAGGCCGAGGGCGACACCGAAGAGGTGGCGTCCCTTATGGGAGCCGCTCACGTTGCCGGTCTCGTCCTTCACCCACAGCTCGGCCCCGTCGAGACCGATCGCTTCGGCGAGCGCCGACTGGGGCCCGAACGGTGTCGGGGTGAAGCCCTGGCCGTCGATCGCCGCCACGGCGGTGTCGAGTCGCTCGATCGTGTCGAGCACCGTCGACCGATCAAGCCCTGCCATCTCGGCGGCGACGACGACGTCGAGTCGGTCGGCGTGGACGGCGAAGGTCGAGGTCACGTCAGTCGTCGTCGCGGGTGCCCGTCCGGGCGTTGAACTCACGGATCTGCTCGTCCCATTCACCAATGAAGTGGCGCATGCCGTCCCAGAAGGACTGCTCACTGCGGGCGGTGAAGTCCTCAAAGGACGTGCCTTGCTGCTCGACCCAGGTGAAGTAGCCGAGGTTGAACACTCGGCGGCGCTCCTGTTCGGTGAGTTCGAGGTGCTGGGCAGTGTCACCTGCTTCGAGTTCACGAGCGAAGTCCGACGCTGCGGCCACGGCGTCGTAGCCGTTGGCGTGGTGGTGAGCGAGATACTCCTCGCGTTCGCTGTCGTAGAGCTCCGAGCCGTCGGTCGCAACGGTGACGATGACATCGTCACGGCCGAGGCCACGGTCCTTGGCGATCGTGATGGCAGCGAGTGCGTTGGCGATCGCCGAGTAGCCCATGTGCACCAACATGTCGACGAGCGCCGGTTCGAGCCCGACCCGATCGACGAGATGGGCCTTGCCCGCATCGGTGTTGAACAGGGCGTCGAGCGCGTCGGTCGAACGGTCGCTGACCGCGACGACGTCGTCGGTGTTCATCACGTTGTGGATCAGCGGCACGTGCTTGTCGCCGATGCCCTGGATGTTGTGGTCACCGAAGCCGTTCTCCAGCATCGTCGGACACTCGAGTGCTTCGACCGCCACGATCCGGCTGCCGTAGGTGTCCTTGAGATAGTCGCCGGCGCCGAGCGTGCCGGCTGAGCCGGACGCCGAGACGAAGGCGACCAGACGGGCGTCGGACCGGCTGGCGGTGGCGTGTTCGAAGACGCGTCCGAGCGCCGGTCCGGTGACGGCGTAGTGACCGAGGTGATTTGAGAACTCCGAGAACTGGTTGATGATCTCGATCTCGGGATCCTGCTCCAGTTCGTTGCAGGCGTCGTAGATCTCCTTGACGTTCGACTCGGTACCCGGCGTGCGGATGATGTCGTTGGCCGGGTCGAGAGTCCACTGTTCAAGCCAGTCGAACCGGGCCTTGCTCATCCCCTCGGGGAGCACGGCCACGCCGCGACAATCCATAATGCGCGAGATGGCGATGCCCCCTCGGGCGTAGTTGCCCGTGGACGGCCAGACGGCTCGATGAGCCGTCGGGTCGAACCGTCCGGTGACGAGCCGCGGAACGAGGCACGAGTACGCGGCCAGCACCTTGTGGGCCCGGATCATCGGGAATCGATTGCCGATCGCCAACAGGATGCGGGCTTCGACGCCGGTCATCTCCGACGGGAGTTCGATGTAGTCGGGCACCTCGTGGGGACCGCTGCCATCGAGTCGACCGAACCAGTGCACCCGGAACAGGTTCCGGGAGTCGGGTTCGTTGCGGTCGAGGCCGGCCAGCGGGGCGATGCGGGCCGACGGGATGGTCGAGGGGTCGGCCAACTCGGCAAACGTCGGGAGCGCGATGTTGCGCTCCTGGAACCGCTGCACGGTGCGTTCGTAGACACCCTGATCCGCGATCTCGGTGGTGAGCCCCAACGACTCATGGGCCCGTGCGACTTCAGCAGCGTCAATCACTCGCTTTGACATTCTGTAAAGCTACCCCGATCGCTGCATCGCGTCTTCCTCGGACCGGTTTCGTCGGGTCACGAACGATGTCGAGCACCGCAAACGGAAACGCGCACCGTCCCCGGGTGGCTCGACGTTCGTCAGATCGCCCCGTCGTGGCCTTCCCAGTACGGATCGCGGAGGCGCCGCTTGTAGAGCTTGCCGTTGGGGTCACGGGGCATCTCGGTCGTGTAGTCGATCGAGCGGGGCAGCTTCTGCCGAGCGATCTGTTCACGCAGCCACGCCATGATCGTCTCAGTGGTCTCGTCGGTCGGCTCCCAGCCGTCACGAAGCTCAATGACCGCCTTGATCTCCTCACCGACGTCGGGGTTCGGGATGCCGAACACGGCGACATCACCGACAGCCTCGTGCTGAACGAGGGCGCCTTCGATCTCGGCCGGGTAGATGTTGAGGCCACCCACGATGATCATGTCGTTGGCCCGATCGTTGAGGAACAAGAAGCCGTCGTCGTCGAGGTAACCGACATCGCCGACGGTGAAGAAATCGTCGAGCCTTGCGGCCTGGGTCTTCTCGTCGTCGCCCTTGTACTCGAACTGCTGGCCACCGCCCATCTTCATGTACACGGTGCCGGACTCGAACGGCGGCAACCGGTTGCCGTCCTCGTCGACGACGATCACCTCCGAGATCGGCCACGGCTTGCCGACCGTGCCGGGCTTAGTCATCCACTCGGCCGCACCGACATACGTGCCGCCGCCCTCGGTGGCGGCGTAGTACTCCCAGATCGAGTCGCCCCACCATTCGATCATCTTCTTCTTGGTTTCGACCGGGCATGGTGCCGCCGCATGGACCATGTAGCGGGTCGACGACACGTCGTACTTGGTTCGCACCTCGTCGGGAAGCTGCAGCATGCGGTTGAACATCGTCGGCACCATGTGCGACGAGGTGACCTTGTAGCGCTCGATGCGTTCGAGCGCGCCCTCGGCATCCCATTTGTCCATCAACACGACGGAGTGGCCGAGGTGGAGCGACATCGTGGTCCAGTTGTTCACGGCCGTGTGATAGAGCGGCGCCTGCGTGATCTGCACATTGTCGTCGTGGGGCTTGGTGCCGAAGAGGTAGAGCAGGCCACCCGAGGCCGATTCGTCGGGATGTGCCGGGCTCAGCGGGCGGCGGACCCCCTTCGGCCGACCGGTGGTGCCCGAGGTGTAGAACATGAACGATCCGGTCGGCCCGAGGTCGTCGGGCCGTTCGGTCGACTGACCGTCGATCAGTTCACCGAACGAACGGAAGCCGCCAACCTCGCCACCGATCACGAAGCGGTTCGCTTCAGGCGTGTCGCAATCCTCGAGTACCCGGGTGGCCTCCTCACCGAAGCGGGCGTTGGCGATGAGTGCCTTGGTCTCGGAGTCGTTCACGATGTAGCTGATCTCGGGGCCGACCAGATGCCAGTTCACGGTGGTGACGTAGTACCCACCCTGGAACGCGGCGAGACAGATCGCGACCTGTTCGAAGCTGTTGGGCAGCACCGTCGTGACCTGGTCCCCCGCCTGCAACCCGAGCGCCCGCAGGCCGTGCACGATCTGATTGGTGAGCGCGTAGAGCTCACCGAAGGTCATCTGCTCGTGATCGGGATCGACGATGGCGAGATGGTCGGGATCGGCTTCGGCGATTTTCCAGAAACCCAGGACGTCGGTGTTGGCCATAGGCGAGATGGTGGACGCCCCGACGCCGCGACGCCAATCGAGGGGGTCAGCCGAGGGGCTCGGCCGGAGTCGTCAGGTTACGGCCTTGCGCATGCGGTACTCCGGGGTGTCCCACGCATCGGTTGCCATGATCTCGATCAGGATCTCGACGGCCCGGTCGATGTCGGCCTCGTCGAGGTAAAGCGGAGTGATGCCGAACCGGATGAGGTCGGGCGCCCGGAAGTCGCCGATCACACCGCGGGCGATCAACGCCTGCATGACCGCATAGCCCTCGGGATGCCGGAACGCGACCTGGCTCCCCCGGTTGTCCGGGTTGCGGGGCGACGCAAGGTCCAGCGTCGGGCACGACGCTTCGACGCCGGCGATCAACCGCTCTGAGAGTTCGATCGACCGGGCCCGGACATCGGCCATGTCGACCCCCTCCCAGGCATCGAGCGCCACGTCGAGGGCAGCAAGGGCGAGGACGGGCGGTGTTCCGACTCGCATTCGGCCGATCCCGGGATCGGGACGGAAGTCGAGGTCGAAGGCGAAGGGTGCCTCATGGCCCAGCCATCCCGAAAGCGCCGGCCGCACCTCCTCGATCAACGATTCGCTCACGAAGATGAAGCCGGGTGAACCAGGGCCGCCGTTCAGGTACTTGTAGGTGCACCCAACGGCGAAGTCGGCATCGCAGCCGGCGAGGTCGACGTCGAGTGCGCCGGCGGAGTGGGCAAGATCCCAGACGGTGAGCGCACCGGCTGCGTGAGCTGCAGCGGTGAGCGCAGCCATGTCGTGGCGGCGGCCGGTCCGGTAGTCGACTTCGGTAAGCAGGACGACGGCGACCGACTCGTCGATTGCGTCGGACACGGCATCGGGATCGACGATCCGGAGTTCGTGAGCGCTACCCATCGTTCGGAACAGCCCGTCGGCCATGTAGAGATCGGACGGGAAGTTGCCCGAGTCCGAAACGACGACGTTCCGCCCGGGGCGAAGCGCCAGCGCGGCGGCGAGCGCCTGGTACACCTTCAGCGAAAGCGTGTCGCCGACGATCACGGTGCCCTCCGGGCCGCCGATCAGACGCCCGATGCGATCGCCGATCCGAGTCGACGACCCCATCCAATCGGCATCGTTCCACCCGCGAACGAGGAGCTCACCCCACTCGTCGGTCACGACGCGGGCGACAGCCGCCGCCGCGTCTCGAGGAACCGGACCCAGCGAGTTCCCGTCGAGATAGACGAGATCTTCTGGCAGATCGAATCGCGAGCGGGTCGCGTTGAAATCGGTCATTGTCGGCCGATGCTACGGCCCCGGGGTTCAGCTGACGGGTTCGACCGGATTGACGGCGGCGAGTTCGAAGAGGTCGAGTCGCTCGCGGTACCAGTCACCGGGGACCATCGTCTTGCCCGGAAGGTCGGCCAGGGCGGCATCGACCAGGCTGGTCACGTCGTCGCGACCGGCAGCCTCGAGGCGGAGATCGAGCAGCGCATCCATGGTGCGGGAGCGGCTCAGCACGTCACCCGTCACGTCCTTGCGCATGGCTTCGATGTAGGTCTCCAGATCGCTCATATCCATTGCAACGCCTCCTCGAATGAAGATGTTCCGACTTTTTTCGTGCCGCCAGTCACAGCCCCGAGGCGCTCCCACATGGGGGCGAACCGAGGGTCGTCGCTGACGATCCGCCACCGTACCGCCGACGTCTCACCTATGGTCACTCGGGGACGACCCGGCATCGCCTTGCCGCCGAGGTGGCCGACGAACAGCGGAAAATCGGGATGCAGGTCATCGGTCACCCTCCCGACGGGTGTGTGTCAGGATCGCGGCATGACGCGTTTTGCTCCCCCTACCTCCGTCCATGTCGGCATCCAGATCCAGCCTCAGGGCACCTCTGTCGCCGCGATGCGGGATGCGTGGAGAGCAGCCGACGAGATGGGGGCCGACTCCATCTGGATCTGGGACCACTTCTATCCCCTCTTCGGCGACCCCGATGCCACCCATTTCGAGGCCTGGACCCTTCTGTCGGTGATGGCCGCCGACACCACGAATGCGAAGCTCGGCACGCTCGTCACGGGCAACAGCTACCGCAACCCCGAACTGTTGGCCGACATGGCCCGCACGGTCGACCATGTCGCCGACGGCCGCATGTACCTCGCCGTCGGCTCCGGCTGGTTCGAACGCGACTATGTCGAATACGGCTACGAGTTCGGCACAGCCCCGAGTCGTCTCCGACAGCTCGGCGACGACCTGCCCCGCATGCGTTCGCGGCTCGACAAACTGCATCCGCAGGCGGTCGGTCCGATGCCGATCATGATCGGCGGTTCCGGCCCGAAGGTCACCCTGAAACTCACAGCCCAGTTTGCCGACTCGTGGAATACCTTCGGCCCGCCCGAGCACTTCGCCGAGAAGAACCAGACGCTCGACGACTGGTGCGAGAGGCTCGGTCGCGATCCGACGGAGATCGAGCGCACGGTCGCGATCGCCGGCGACGATGTCGACGGGATCGAGCGCTATGTCGAGGCCGGCGCGGAGCACATCATCGTGATGACCGGCGATCCGTTCGATCTCGATCCGTTGCAGTCCCTCATCGACCAGCGCGAACTACTCGGCTGAGATGTCGATGGAGCAGGGCCCGACGACCGGGGCGCCGGTCAGCGAACGCCGCGGAGCGACTCCAACCAGTCGTCGGCGGCTTGCAGTCGGCGGCGGAGCTGGGTCTCGTCGGCCTCGGCCACCCGTTCGATGCCGGAGCGCTTGTTCAGTTCGGCGTTGACCATCGGGTGCTCCATGCCGGTCGCGCGCACGAGTTCGAGTACCCGGTCGGCGTTCCAGTTCCGGAGATCCTTCTTGCGGGCGTGCTTCGTGCGCAGGCCGCCCAACGCAGCCTTGGCATCGACATCGCGGCCCGGCAGTTTGGGCGGTGGAGGCAGGTCGATCGGGAGGCCGGCCAGGTCCTCGGCGGCGATGACGATGTCCTCGTGCGGGTCGATGCCGTCATCGGCAGGTGGTGAGGTCTCCTCGCCGTCGATTGCCGTCGACGACAGCGCCTGGAACAGCGACGGCTGCTCCTCGATCTGTACCGCCCGGTTGAGATCGTCGAGCGCGGTCGCTCGCTGAGCTTCTTTCTCGATGCGCTCGTCGATCGAGTGTCGTCGCTGCAGGGCGATGTTCTGGGCGTGATGGCGCAGCCGCGGATCGTCGGGCACGTAGAAGTAGGCCTTTTGCGAGGACAGGCCTGGGGTCCAGCGGGCGATGCGACCGACCGCCTGACGAAAGAACAGTGATGTGACGGTGGTCGTGGCGTGCACCGCCACGCGGAGCCGAGGGATGTCGACGCCTTCGGAGATCATGCGCACCGCCACGACCCAGGACTGATCCGATCGGGCGTAGGCCTCGATGACATCGCTCGCCTTCGGATCGTCGGAGAGCGCGATTGCCGGCGCCTCCCCTGTCCAGCGTTCGAGCAGTGCCGCACAGGCCCGAGCGTGCTCCTGGTCGATCGCGATGACGAGGCCACCGGCATCGGGTTGTTGTTTGCGGATCTGACGCAGCTTCTCGTCGGCCTTCACGAGCACGGTCGGCAACCACTGGCCGTCGGCGTCGAGGGCGGTGCGCAGTCGGGCGCCGCGGTCCTCGGCGGCGATGTCGTCGGAGAACGAGGCTTCCTTCATGGATCCGTCGGCGCCGATCCACTCCATGTGGCCATCGAAACGCGGGAAGAAAACCGGCCGCACGACACCACCGTCGACAAGTGCGGCGCCGTAGTCGTACTCGTAGTCGCTGACGGCGTCGCCGTGATCGCCGAGTGTGTAGCGAACGAACGGGATCGGCGCATCGTCGGAACGGAACGGAGTGCCGGACAGCAGGAGCCGCGAGTTGGCCTCGGCGAATGCCTCGGCGACGCCCTCGCCCCAGGTGAGGTCACCGCCGGCGTGGTGGACTTCGTCGAGGATGACGATGCCGCCTCGACTCAGCGTGAACAGTGTGCGAGCCGCCGAGGCGCATTGGGCATAGGTGACGACGATGCCGTGCATGTCGGACGGGATGTCACCGGTCGACGCGTCCCAGTCGGGTTCGAGGTGGAATCCGAACCGTTCGGCGGCCTGTGCCCACTGGGCTTTGAGGTGACGGGTCGGCGCGACGACAACCAACGGCAGACGCTCGCCCTTCAGCCAGTGACGTGCGGCCGTGAGCGCGAACGTCGTCTTTCCTGCGCCGGGGCAGGCGACGGCGAGGAAGTTTGCCTCACGGTGGTGCAGGAACGCGTGGAGTGCTTCGTGCTGCCACTGGCGCAGGGTGATGCTGCGTCGCAGCGGGGCGGCGGGACTCACGACTGGTTCCGGCAACCTCGGAGGACGGGCACGGCGGCGAGGGTAGCGAGTCGGATTGCAGCCGCGACGCACCATGGGAAGTACATTCCGGGCATGGCTGATGAGCGCCCCATCGAGGACCAGATCCGCTTCGAACTGAAGGGTTCGGTGGCATGGATCACGATCGACCGGCCCCAGGTCGGCAATGCCCTGAACCCGCCCGGCCGCAACCGCATCCGCGATCTCATCAACGATCTCAACGTTTCGAAGCAGGCCCGGTGCATCGTCATCACGGCCACGGGCGAGAAGCTTTTCTGTCCCGGTGCCGACCTCAGCCATGTCTATGAGAAGAACCGGCCCGAGGGGGTGCCCGATCAGGTCGCCGGCGATCCCCGACGGATGATGCTCGACGGGCAGTACACGCTCTTTCCGGCGATCCTCGACTCCGATATTCCGATCATCGCCGCCGTCAACGGCACCGCCGCCGGCATGGGGGCCCACCTCGCCCTCGCATGCGATCTCGTGATCGCTGCCGACAATGCCAAGTTCGTCGAGGTGTTCGCCCGCCGCGGGCTGGTGCCCGATGCGCTCGGTCCGTGGCTGCTACCCCGCATCATCGGTGTCCGGAAGACGATGGAGCTGATGCTGTTCGCTCGTGACCTTCCGGCCGAGGAGGCCGCCGAGCTCGGACTCGTCAACACGGTCGTGCCGGCTGCCGACCTCGAAGCCACTGCGGCGGAGTGGGCCGACAGGATCGCCGGTGGCCCGACATTCGCGTTCGGACTCACCAAGTGGCTCGTGAATCAGAGCCTCGACGTCGACCGGCAGACGATGATGCACAACGAGGCCGTCGCCGTGGAGCTGAACAACAACTCCGAGGACTGCCAGGAGGGCATCGCCAGCTTCCGCGAGCGGCGCGATCCCGTCTGGAAGGGCTACTGACCGGTCGGCTCAGCGAAAGCGGACCTGAAGCGCATCGACCCCGCGCAGCGTCATGCGGTTGCGCCAGGCCGGCTCTTCGGTGATCTCCCAGTGTTCGTATCGGTCGAGCAGTTTGCCGAGCAGTGCCTCGCCCTCCAGTCGGGCGAGTGCGGCGCCGAGGCAGTAGTGGATGCCGGAGCCGAACGACAGCACCTGGGTGTCGGTTCGGGTCACGTCGAACCGCTCGGGATCCTCGACGAGTGACGGGTCACGGTTGCACGCTCCAAGCAGTGTCATCGTCGACGAGCCGGCGGGGATGGTGACACCGCCGATCTCGATGTCCTCGAACACGTGACGCCCGTCGACCTGGACGGGCGGGTCGTAGCGCAACACCTCTTCGATCGCCTGGGGAATCAGTGACCGGTCGTTGCGAAGCAGTTCGAGCTGGTCGGGGTGAGCGACGAGCTGTCGCACTGCGTTGCCGAGGAGATGGGTGGTGGTCTCGAACCCTGCTGCGTAGATCAACGAGGTGTTGACGAGCACCTCGGATTCGGTGAGCTTGTCCTCCCCGTCGGCGGCCTGGATCATGCCGCTGAGGAGATCGTCCTGCGGCTCGGCCCGTCGACGAGCGACGAGGTCCTGGAGGTACTCGGTGAGCTTGGCCCCCGAGACTTCGGCAGCGGCCAGATCCTCGGGGCTGGCGGTCTGTTCGATGCCGACGGTGAGGTCGTAGATGAGTGGGCGGAGGTACTCACGGTCCTCGGCCGGCACACCGACGAGCGCGCTGATCACGTTGGCGGGCAGCGGGAATGCCACGCTGCCGACAAAGTCACCCTCACCGCCGAGATCGTCAAGCAGGTCATCGCACATCTGCTCGACCTCGGGACGCAGCTTCTCGACACGGCGGGGCGTGAACGAGCGGGCGACGAGGCCGCGCACCCGGGTGTGATCGGGCGGGTTGAGCATCAGCATCGACAGGGTGCCGCTGCGGACCTTGCGCTTGGTGCCGTCGAGGGAGACGCGCTCGTCCGTCAGGCCGGCACCGCTCCCGCACCGAGGATCGCGGAGAAGCGCCCGGGCGTCGTCGAACCGGGTGAGGACCCACCGACCGACCAGTTCGGTCTTGAAGATTGGGGCGTGCTCCCGCAATTCGGCATAGAGCGGATACGGATCCGAGATGGTCTCGGGGTCGGTGAAGATCTTGAGCAGTGTGGCGTCGGGATCGAAAGTCACGGTGTCAGGTTGCCGGTTCGATCTCTTGGCGACCAAATGGGGCTCGTCACGTCGTCGGCCGCTCGACCGCCGTCGCCTTGAGTTGCTGCTCGGCATCCCGATGGTGATGCACCATCTCGTGCAGCACGAAACGCGCCATCCCTCGGATGGTGAAACGTTCACCCGCTCGGCGCTCCGCTGCCGCATCCCATTGCCCCGACGCCAGATCCGAGAGTGACTGACCGAACCGGCGAGCGTTGGCCGCTATCGCCTCGGCGACGAGGACCGGTTCCTGTTCGTTGTACCGACTGTCGACGACTGCGGCATCGTGATCCCACCAGCCGAGCTGCTGGCCGGGAGTCGTTGCCGTTCGGTGGATGCGCTCCTCGAAGACGGCGAGCACATCACGGGTATGGCAGGCGTACTCGAGCGGACTCCACACGTCGGGCACAGGCCGACGTCGAAGATCGGCAACATCGGCGGTGGCGAGGGTCCCACCCCATCGGGCGGCGACATCGGTGAGGGCGCGGGGAAGGTCGGCGTCGGCGTTGGTCGAGGCGTCGAGTCCGCAGTCCGGGCATGCCTCGAACTGCATCCGAACCCATTCGCGCCCTTCGTTCACGAACGAGCCGCCATCGCAACGGCGATCTCGGCGCCGACGCGAGCGTTGTTCTCGGCGAGCGCCAGATTCGCCGGGACACTCTCGCCGTCAGTCGCGGCGGCGATCGCCGCCAGCACGACCGGAGTCACGCCGGGGCCCTGCACCCCCGTCGCCTCCGCCTCGGCGAGCGCGGCTGCGATCGCGGTGTTGATGCGGTCGGAATCGAGTTCGTCGGTCTCGGGGATCGGGTTGGCCACCAGCACGCCCCCGGGGTGACCGAGTTCGGCATTGGCGGCCACCAGCGCCGCGACCTCGTCGCCTGAACGGACGGTCATCGTGACGGGTGAGCCGGAGTCGCGGGTGTAGAAGGCCGGGAACCGGTCGGTGTTCCAGCCGACGACCGGAACGCCGAGCGTCTCGAACTCCTCGAGGGTGCGCGGCAGGTCGAGGAAGGCCTTGGCCCCCGCCGACACGGTGACGACCGGATGACGGGCGATGGCGAGGAGGTCGTGGGACACGTCGCCGGACTCTGCCGCGCCCCGATGAACACCGCCGATGCCGCCGGTGGCGAACACGGCCACACCGGCGCGGGCGGCGAGCGTGACCGACGCCGACACGGTGGTGACACCGACGTCGAGTGCGGTGGCGTGGGCATGCCCGAGATCTCGGGCGGCGATCTTCGTGGTGCCGCCGAGCACCCGCTCGACCTCGTCGGCGGCGATACCGACCACCGCGACACCGTCGAGTACGGCGGTCATCGCTGGGACGGCGCCGGCTGCTCGGATCACGGCGTCGCAGCGCTCCAGACATTCGAGGTTGGCGGGTTCGGGAAGGCCGAAGGCGCTGTAGATCGTGGATTCCATGGCCACGACGGGCACACCGTCGGCCACCGCCGAGGCGACCTCGTCGCCCACTCGAAAGATCGTCTGCAACATCGGCTTCAGGTTAGGAGCCTCGGGTGGCCGACGGTTGCCCGTTCGACTATCAATGGCCCCGTGATCGACGCACTCAACGCCACCTGGGACGCCATGATCGCGGAGGGTCAGCCCTTCGCCATGACCGAGACGGAGGTCCGCGGGATTCCCATGCGGGTCTTCACCAGCGCACCACCCGACATGCGCTTCATTTGGGAGATGTCAGCTGGGCACGGCGACAAGCCGTACCTCGTCTTCGAGGACGAGGAGATGTCGTACGGCGAGGCGCATGCCACCGTGCGTTCGCTCGCCGCCTACCTCGTCGAGCAGGGCGTGCAGCCCGGCGACCGGGTGGCGATCGCCATGCGCAACTATCCCGAGTGGGCGCTGTCCTACTGGGCCACGATCTGTATCGGTGCCGCCGCCGTCGGTGTCAACGCCTGGTGGACTCCCGCCGAGCTCGAGTACGGCCTGAGCGACTCCCGTCCGAAGGTCGTCATCTGTGACGGCGAGCGACTCGAACGACTCAACGAGGTCATCGGTGGCCTGCGTGAGGCCGGCGACATGCACGTCGTCTCCGTCCGCACCGACGGCGAACTGCCGTCAGGTGGTGTGCGCTGGGCCGATGTCGTCGACGCCGACAGCGCGCCCGCCGAACTCCCCGCCGTCGAGATCGATCCCGACGAGGACATGTGCATCTTCTACACCTCGGGCACCACCGGCTTCCCGAAGGGCGCCCAGCTGACCCACCGCGGTTCGGTGCACAACTTGATGCACATGGCGTTCGCCAACGCCGCCGCCGGTGCCGCGGCTGCTGCGGTGGCCGAGTCCGGTGCGGTCGAGATCGAGCCGCCGAAGGAGGTGCCGCCGTCGGCGATGGTTCCCACGCCGCTGTTCCACGTCACTGCCAACAACTGTGTGCTGCATCCGCTCACATTCCTCGGTGCCAAGCTCGTGCTGATGCACAAGTGGGATCCGGGTCGGGCCCTCGAGCTGATCGAGCGCGAGCAGGTCGCGACCTTCACCGGTGTGCCCACCATGAGCCGTGAGCTGCTCCTTCACCCCGACTGGGAGACCCGCGACACCAGTTCGCTCGGTTCGATGGGTGGTGGTGGCGCCGCTCTGCAGCCCGACCTCGTCGAGAAGATCAGTAAGGCCAAGGGGGCGGTGCAGCCCTCGACCGGCTACGGCCTCACGGAGACCCACGGCATCATCACCGCCGTCGGCAACATCTTCTTCAACCTCAAGCCGACCTCGGCCGGCCGCATCATGCCGACCTTCGACTACAAGGTGGTCGACGAGGACGGCAACCCCGTGCCCGACGGTGAGCGTGGCGAGTTCTGTGTGAAGGGCCCGGCGGTCGTGAAGGGCTACCTCAACCGCCCGGAGGCCACGGCCGAGGCGATCGTCGACGGCTACTTCAGCACCGGCGACATCGTCTATGTCGACGACGACGGCTTCGTACACATCGTCGACCGAGCCAAGGACATGGTCCTGCGTGGTGGCGAGAACGTGTACTGCGCTGAGGTCGAGGCCGCCATCTACGAGCACCCCGACATCGCCGAGGCCGCCGTGTTCGGTGTCGAGGACGAGCGGTTGGGCGAGGCCGTCGGTGTCGCGATTCACCTCGTTCCCGAAGCGACACTCGATCAGGCCGGGCTCACCGCCCACCTGGCGCCGTTGCTGGCCAAGTTCAAGATTCCGGAACATGTCTGGTTCCTGGACGAACCGCTGCCACAGAACGCCAACGGCAAGTTCCTGAAGCGCCAGCTGCGCGAGAGCCTCACGGCAGGCTGAGCCGAATTCCGGCGGTGAGCGGTCGACTCACCGCCGGACGGACAAACGGCTGCTGGCTCAGGCGGACGCCTCGGCGTCGACGCCGGCGTCACCGGCGGGTCCGCCGAACCCGCGGTGGTGGCCACGACGGCTACCGAACTCGATCTCGCCGTTGACGAGGTCCTCGGCCCGCTCGGCGGCCTGGGTGAGCATCTCGGCGGCCTGGGTGTCGTCGATGCGACCGTTCTCGACGGCAGTGTCGAGACGCTCCTCGGCACGGGCGACGATGGCATCGACGACGTCGGCGCTGCCGATGCCCTGTGCCTCGGCCAGTTCGGCGATCGACGAGCCGTTCCGGAGCGCCTCTCGCATCTCGCTGCCCTCGAGGCCGAGGATCTCGGCGATCTCGCCGGCGCCACGCGGACCGCGCTGGCCGAGGCGCTCACGGAACTCGCCACGGTCGGGGCGGGCGTTCTGGAGGGTCTCGACGACGGCGTCGCGTTGCGCCTCGGTGAGGGTTCCGTCGTCGACGAGAACCTGGAGGGCTTCGCTGATTCGCTCGCCGCGTTCGGGAGCGGCCTGCTCCGCCTCGACGACGTCGTCCTGAGCGCCGGCGATCACCGGGGTGAAGAAGGCGGCGCCGGCGGCGACACCGCCGAGCGTGGAGGCCGCGATGGCGGTGATGGCGACGGAGCGCTTGATCGGGGTGGTGGTCATGATGGGTGCTGCTTCCTGGAGGGGATGGAGTGCGAGAGGGGCGCCTCTCGGATACCAACACTCGGCCTCCCGGGTAAGACGATCGTGAGGCCACCGGGTTCAGGCGATGAGGAAGGTGTGAGGATTGTGTGATGGCTCCGGCCGTAGGATTCCCGCCGTGACCTCCAACCCGTTCCTCACCGAACGTCTCCAGGGCTTCGGCACGACGATCTTCACCCAGATGTCGGCCCTGGCGGTCGAGACACAGTCGGTCAACCTCGGTCAGGGGTTTCCCGATACCGACGGACCCGAGGAGGTCGCCGAAGCTGCCCGCCGGGCGATTCGGGACGGACACAACCAGTACCCCCCGCTGCCGGGCATCCCGTCCCTGCGTGAGGCGGTGAGCGAACACCGCGCCCGGTTCCGCGGCCAGGAGTTCGACCCGAACGGTGAGATCTTGATCACCGCCGGTGCCACTGAGGCACTCGCTGCCGCCATGCTCGCCCTCACCGGGCCAGGCGACGAGGTCGTCACCTTCGAGCCCTACTACGACTCCTACGCCGCCGGTATCGCCCTGAGCGGCGCGACTCGCCGGGTGGTCACCCTTCGCGCTCCCGACTGGACCTTCGACCCCGACGAGCTGCGGGCTGCGTTCACGACGAACACGAAGGCGTTCCTTCTCAACACGCCACACAATCCGACGGGCAAGGTGTTCACTCGTGACGAACTCGCGCTCATCGCCGAGTTGTGTTGCGAGCACGACGTCGTCGCCGTCACCGACGAGGTCTACGAGCACCTCGTCTTCGACGGGGAACACCACGCGCTTGCAACCTTTCCGGGAATGGCCGAGCGCACGCTCACCGTGTCGTCGGCCGGGAAGATCTTCTCGTTCACGGGATGGAAGGTCGGGTGGGCGTGTGGTCCGGCCGATCTCGTCACGGCGGTCCGCACCGCCAAGCAGTTTTTGACCTTTGCGGGCGGTGGTCCGTTCCAGCACGCCGTCGCCGTCGGACTCCGCCTCGGCGACGACTTCTTCGCCGGCTACACCGCCGAAATGCAGGCCAAACGCGATCGGCTCTCGGCCGGACTCGCCGACGCCGGCCTTGACGTCTTACCGACGCAGGGCACCTACTTCGCAAGTTGCGACATCACGTCGATCGGCGAGACCAACGGCACCGACTTCTGCCTCGCGCTCCCTGAGCGAGCCGGTGTCGTCGCCGTGCCGTCGATGGTGTTCTTCGACAATCAGGACGAGGGCGCGTCCATCATCCGCTTCGCGTTCTGCAAGAAGGACGAGGTCATCGACGAGGCCGTCGCCCGGCTCAAGGCAGGCCTGTCATGACACTCCAACTCGCCGCCATCCAACACGACATCGCCTGGGAGTCTCCGACAGAGACGATCGCCGCCGTCCGACCACTCGTGCTCAATGCCGCCGAGCAGGGCGCAACCCTGATCTCGCTCACCGAGATGTGGGCGTGCGGGTTCTCGATGAACACCGAGGTCGTCGCCGAGGCCCCCGACGGCCGCACTGCGACGACCATGCACGAGCTTGCCGAGGAGACCGGCTGTTGGATCGCAGGCTCGTTTCCCGAACACACCCCCGGCCACGATCGACCGACCAACCGCTTCCTGCTCGCCGGGCCGAACGGCGAAGATCACCGGTATTCCAAGACCAAGCCGTTCTCGTTCGCCGGTGAGACCGACCACTACGACGGCGGCACGCCGGTCGAACCGGTCGTGATCGACGGCGTTCGCATCACTCCGTTCATCTGTTACGACCTTCGCTTCACCGACCTCTTCTGGAATGCGGCGGCGGACACCGACCTGTATCTCGTTCCGGCCAACTGGCCCAGCGTGCGTCGTGAGCACTGGATGACCCTTCTGCGGGCCCGAGCGATCGAGAACCAGGCCTATGTGTGCGGTGTCAACCGTGTCGGCACTGCGGGTGACGGCCTCGCCCACACCGGCGATTCGCGGATTTTCGACCCGCTCGGCGAACCGCTCGCCGAGGCGCCGCCCGGTTCGGTTCACACAATGCGGGCCACCATCGATCCGGCGAAGGTCGCCGAGGTGCGATCGACCTTCCGCTTCATGAACGACCGGTAGCGCGCCGTCAGTCGTCGACGGTCGGGAGCACGAAACCGACGGCTGCGCCGCCCCCAGGCGCCTCGGTTGCCGAGACGGATCCGCCGTGGGCTTCAGCGACCTGTCGGACGATCGCGAGGCCGAGGCCGGAGCCCGGCATCGTGCGCGTTGCCTCGACTCGGTGGAACCGGTCGAAGACCCTGGATCGGTCGGCTTCCGGGATGCCGGGCCCGGCGTCGAGCACGGTGACGGCCCCGCCGTCGACGATCACCGTGATCGATGTGCCGTCGGGCGAGAACTTCGTCGCGTTCTCGACCAAGTTACGGATCGCCCGGGACACCGCCTGCGGGCGCGCTTCGATCACGGCTCGCCGTCGAACATCGAGTTCGATGGTGCGTTCGGTGCGGCGGGCCTGGCGTTCGACGATTGGCGCGGCGAGTTCGGCGAGTTCGATCGGCGCCAAGGCCTCGTCGGTGCGTACGTCGGTGGCGAGGTCGACCAACTCGGCGACGAGATCCCCGAGTTCGGCAATCTCGGCATGGATGTCGTCGATGATCGCCGTGCGCGTCTCCTCGGGGATCTCCCGCTCGGAGCGCAACACGTCGGCGTTGGTCTGGAGGCTCGCCAACGGTGTGCGGAGTTCGTGGCTGGCGTCCATGACCAGGCGGTGTTGTTGACGTCGCGACGCCGACAACGCCTCGAGCATTGAGTTGAAGCTCCCGGCGAGCCGGCCGACCTCTGCGCCACCGGATCCGTCGACCGGCTGCTCCAGATCGCCCGTCTCGGCGACACGTTCGGCGGCATCGGTCAGTCGGCGGATCGGGGCGATCGTGCCGCCCGAGATGAACCACCCGGCTACCGCGGCCACCACGATGGCGACGACCGAGATGAACACGATGCGATCGGCGAGATCATCGAGCGACTGATCGATCTCGCCCAGCGGGCGGGCGAACTGCACGAAGACATCGTTCGCTGCGATCGTGGCGATCCGGGCCCGACCGCCGTCGACCGATCCATCGGAGAGCACCGGTACGTCTCCGCCCCGGGGGTAGTCGGTCGGTGCCAGATCTACCGAGAACGGGGTGCCGACGTTCAAGATCACCTCACCATTCGGCGCCACCACCCGGGAGAAGTTGTCCCGGGCCGTCTGGTCGAGGAACGACCGCGGACCCCGGCGCTCGACGAACCCTTCGGCGGCAGCGTCTTGCAGCGCGCTCCGAGTGAACGCCTCTCGGAATTGCGGACCGCTGACGACGTTCACGAACCCGGCTGCTCGGCTCTGCAACTCGATGTCGACTTCCTCGACGAGTTCGCGTTCGGCCGCTGCGTAGACGCGCTGTCCCACCACGGCGACGACGGCGGTGACGACGAGCACCACCACGAGCGTGACGCGGAGACGCAGGCCCATGGTCACGCGCCGCCTGCCCGGGCGACGTAGCCCATGCCCCGCACGGTGTGCAGCAGGCGGGTCGCGCCGTTGGCCTCGAGCTTCTTGCGGAGGTAGCCGACGTACACATCGAGGGTCTTCGAATCGGTCTCGAGCGCTCCGTCCCAGACGGTGTCGTAGAGCTGATCGCGGCTCAGGACGACACCGGCGTTGCACACCAGCACTTCGAGTAGGTCGAACTCGGTGCGAGAGAGATCGAGTGCCCGACCCTGCCGGGTCACCGACCGGCCGGCCAGGTCGATCCGCAGGTCGTCGAGGACGAGAAGATCGACGTCGTCGGGGGCGGCGCTGCGCAGGCGGGCTCGAAGCCGGGCAAGGAGTTCGTCGAGCGCGAACGGCTTCACGACATAGTCGTCGGCTCCGGCGTCGAGACCGGCGACTCGGTCGTGCACCTCGTGGCGGGCCGTCAGCATCAGCACCGGTGTGTCGTCGCCCTGCGCTCGCAGCCGACGACACACGCTCAGACCGTCGGCGTTCGGCATCGACACGTCGAGCAGAAGCAAGTCGGCGGGGCGGTCGGCATGGAGTTGGAGCGCGCTCGCCCCGTCGCCGGCGGTCGCGACCTCGTAGCCCTCGAGGGTGAGGGCCCGCTCGAGCGACGAGCGGACTCGACGGTCGTCTTCGGCGATGAGGATCCGGTGCACGCTCGTACCTTTCCACGACTCGGTGAGAATTCCGTGAGATGGGCCGCCATGGGGGCCGGGCGGGCAGATCCGTCGGGGTGGTCATCGTCCGGTGAACACACCGTGAACGAGTGCTCGTTCGTCCGCCCTTGCGCCTAGGGTCGCTCGCGTGCGAATTCTGGTGACCAACGACGACGGCATCGACTCGATCGGCCTCCATGTGCTGGCCCGGGCGATGAAGCCCTTCGGTGAGGTGGTGATCGCCGCCCCCAACACCGAGTACTCCGGCTACGGCGCTGCGCTGGGCACGCTCCACAACATGAAGCCCGATGTCCGCAAGGAGTACGTCGAGGGAATCGACGAGGCGTGGTCGATCAGTGCGCCGCCGGCGCTGTGCGCCATGTTCGGGCGCCTCGGTGTGTTCGGCGCCATCGATCTCGTCGTCTCCGGCATCAACCCGGGAGCCAATGTCGGCCGCGCCGTCTACCACTCGGGCACCGTCGGGGCCTGCCTCACTGCGCGCAACGGCGGGATCTCCGGCGTCGCCGTCTCACAGTCGGTCGATGCATTCGGCGTCGAAGGGCAGGGCTGGGAAGAAGCGCTCGGCAGTCAGGTCTGGCAAGGGGCCGGCGATGTCGCCGCCATCGCCGTCGGCGCCCTCATCCAGGACATGCCCGATGAGCCGATCGTGCTCAACATCAATGTGCCCAACCGTCCCGCCGAGGACATGGCGGGCTGGAAGCGCACCGATGTCGGTCACGCGCCGCCTCGGGGTCTGGCCACGGCGAAACTCGAACCGAAGCCCGGCGCTCACGACACGTACCACGTCGAGATGGAGTGGGGCGATGCCATCCAGATCCCCGAATCCGACGATGGCGGGGCGGTGATGGCCGGCTACGCCTCACTCACCTGGTTGGGCCGTCTCGAAGGCCTCACGCCTCATCACCCGACCATGCTCGCCACCGAACGGGCGATGGACGAGTTCTACCGGTGACCGGTCGGGGCACTCGACGCGGAGGACGGCATCCGCGTTCGTAGCCTGAGGCGGTCATGCTCACCGCGTCGGGCCTCGCCCGCTCCTACGGACCCCGCGACCTGTTCGCCGATGTCACCCTGCAGTTGTCTGCGGGGCGACGCATCGCGCTCGTCGGCGGCAACGGCACGGGCAAGACGTCGCTGATCGAGATCCTCGTCGGCGATGCCGAACCCGATCGGGGCTCGATCACCAAACCCAAGGACATGACCCTCGGCTACCTGCCGCAGGATCTCGTCGACACCGCCACTGGTTCGGTGCTCGAAGAGGTGTTGGCCGGCGCCGGCGAGATGGCCGACCTGACCGAGGAACTCCATCGGCTCGAAGCTGCGATCTCCGACCCGGATGCTGCGACGGACGCCGACGCCTACGACACGCTGCTCGCCCAGTACGGCCAGGTCCAGAGCCAGTACGAGTCGATGGGCGGCTACGCGCTCGAGGCCGACGCCCGCAAGGTTCTCGCCGGTCTCGGATTCAAGGACACCGACGGCGATCGTCCCGTCCAAGAACTCTCGGGTGGTTGGCGCATGCGCGTGGCGCTGGCCCGCCTGCTCCTCGCCAAACCCGACGTGTTGATCCTCGACGAGCCGACCAACCACCTCGATGTCGACTCGGTCGCCTGGCTTGAGCAGCAACTCGCCGCCTGGCCCGGTGCCCTTCTCTTCGTTTCCCACGACCGCGACTTCATCGATGCGGTCGCCGATCGGGTCATCGAACTCGCCGAGGGCACCGCCCTCGAATACGTCGGCGGCTTCGCCGAGTTCGTCGTCCAGCGAGAAGAACGCCTGGAACGCATCGAGGCAGCGGCGGCTCGACAGGCCCGCGAAATTGCCAAAGTCGAGCAGTTCATCGACCGCTTCCGGTACAAGGCCACGAAGGCCCGTCAGGTGCAGAGCCGCATCAAGACCATCGAGAAGCTTGAGCAGATCAAGGTGCCCGAGCGCAAGGAACTCGTCGCCAAGTTCGCGTTCCCCGAACCGCCCCGGTCGTCGCGGGTGATCGCCGAATTCAACGATGCCACCGTCGGCTACGGCGACATCCCCGTCGTGTCGGGTGTGTCACTCGCCGTTGAACGCGGCCAGGTCGTCGCCCTCGTCGGTCCGAACGGCGCCGGCAAGACCACGCTGCTGAAGCTGATCCTCGGGGAACTCGAGGCCAGTGCCGGCACCGCCGAGCTCGGCAACAATGTCAAGATCGCCACCTTTCATCAGCACCAGGCCGACGAACTCGATCTGGACAAAGCCGTGGTCGCGGCATTCTCCGGCGGCATCGATCCCGGCAAGCGCAACCTGCGGACTGTGCTCGGCAGCTTCGGCTTCCCCGGTGACGCCGCCGACCGGATGGTGCGCGACCTTTCCGGTGGCGAACGCACGCGCCTCGCGCTCGCACGCACGATGATCGAACCGGTGAACCTGCTCGTGCTCGACGAGCCCACCAACCATCTCGACCTGCCGAGTTGCGATGTGCTCGAGGACGCGCTCACCGCCTACCCCGGCACCGTCCTCCTCGTCACCCACGACCGCCATCTGATCCGCAATGTCAGCGACGCGATCATCGACGTCCGCAATGGCGGCGCGACCTGGTACGACGGCGTGCCCGAGGAGATCCTCACGCCCGCCGACCCGTCCAAGGTGGCGGCGGCCGGCACCAGCCTTTCCCGCGCCGGCACGGGCGGCGAGCGTCGCACCGCCGACTCGGAGGCCGGCAGCGGTCGGAAGACCGCCCGCCAAGCGTCGGCCAAGGCCCGCCAGAACACGAACGAACTCCGCAAACGGGTGCAGAAGCTCGAGCGGGCACTCGAGAAGGCCGAGGCCGAGGTCGCCGAACTCCAGGCCCAGCTCGCCGATCCCGACATCTACGACCGGCCCGAAGAGGTTCACCGTCTCGCCACCTTCCACGACGCCGCCAAGGACAGGGCCGTCGCACTGATGGACGAGTGGGAACACGCCGCCGAGGAACTCGAGGGCTGATCTGCCTAGGCTCGCCCGATGGCACAGGTCACGCTTCCCTCTGGCATCACGATCGAGTACGAACGGCGCGGGTCAGGCGAGCCGCTCCTCTTGGTGATGGGGCTTGCGGGTCAACTGATCGACTGGCCGGCCGAGTTCGTCGACCGACTGGTCGAAGCCGGCTTCGAGGTCGTCCTCTACGACAACCGTGATGTCGGCTTGTCGACCAAGACCGACTGGGAGCCGCCGTCGACTCGCAAGACAGTCGTTTCGATGCTGATGCGGCGTCCGGTCAAGGGCGTCGGGTACACGGTCGACGACATGGCCGACGACGGCGCAGGCCTGATGGACGCCCTCGGTTTCGAGTCGATGCACGTCGTGGGCATGTCGATGGGCGGCATGATCAGCCAGGCACTGACGATCAACCATCCGGCCAAGGTCCGTTCGCTGTGTTCGGTGATGTCGAACACCGGCGACCGTCGCAACGGCGGGATCTCCCTGAAGCTCATCCGGGCGATGGGTCTCCCGAAGCCGCCAGGCTCGAAGGAGGCCGCCGTCGAGGATTCGCTCGCCCTGTGGCGCCACATTTCCGGCGACCACTTCGACGCCGACGAGACCCGTCAGCGCGCCGAGGCGGGCTTGGAACGCTCGTGGTGCCCCGAAGGCGTGATGCGTCAGGCTGCAGCGATCGGCGGAAGCGACGACCGCACCGCCGGCCTTCGCAAGGTCACGGTGCCCTCCCTGGTGATCCACGGGCTCAAAGATCTTCTCGTCGCACCGTCGGGCGGCACGGCGACGGCGGCGGCGATCCCCGGTTCTCGGCTCCTCATGTTCCCCGACATGGGCCACAACCTGCCCGAGCCTCGTCAAGATGAGATGGTCGCCGCGATCGTGCGCAACACGTTGCGTTCGTCGGTCGGCGACGGTGTCTGATCGACCGACGTTCCTCGACGTCAGATCGCCGGTTCGGTCGCCTCGCTCCCCCGCATTCGTCGCACTCGGGCGACACCTTCGGCGGCGAACACGATCAAGCCGAACCAGATGATCGAGTAGCCGGCGACCTGGCCACCGGACCAGTCCTCGTCGTAGGCGAGCACCCCGAGCAGGAACTGCAGGGTCGGGGTGATGTACTGCAGGACCCCGACGGTCCACAACGGGATCTGTCGGGCGGCGAACGCGAACAGCAGCAGTGGGGTCGAGGTCATCAGCCCGGCACCTGCGACCCAGATCCAGCCGGGCACACCGTCGACGGCGTGGACCCCGTCGCCGCCGGCGGTCAGCACGACCATGGCGACGATTCCGATCGGCACCATCACGGCGACTTCGATGCTGAGCCCGTCGAGCGATTCGACCGGCGCCGTCTTGCGGATCAGGCCGTACAGGGCGAACGTCACGGCAAGGAAGAGCGAGATCCACGGCAGCGACCCGAGATCGACCGACAGCCACGCCACCCCGGCTGCGGCGATCACGATCGCCACCCACTGGCCGCGCCGGAGGTGTTCGCCGAGCACCGTGACGCCGAGGACCACACTCACGAGCGGGTTGAGGAAATAGCCGAGGCTCGCTTCGAGGACCCGGTCACTGTTCACCGCCCAGATGAAGCCGAGCCAGTTCGACGACAGGAGCACCGCCGAGACGAGCATGGCTCGCTTCACGCCGGGCACCGCCAAAGCGGCCCGGGCGGCGGTTGCTCGGTCGCGCACGATCTGGATCGCCGCCAAGAGCAGGAAGGTCGACAGCACCCGGAAGGTCAAGATGTCGACAGAGGAGCCCTGACCGAGCCGCCAGAAGATCGGCGAGAGGCCCCACAGCACGTACGCCGTCAGGCCGATGGCGATCCCCCGGTTCATCCGGGCACGCTACCTCCGGGGTGACGTGACACACTGAGGCCATGGCCACCGAGCTCGTCACCGCCCCGACCGAGGAGACCGTCACCAACCCGGTGACCGACGATGGTGAGCACGACCGATTCGCTCACTATGTCCGCAAGTCCGACGCCACGCGGGCGACGGTGGAGGGGGTTCCGGTCCGTGCGTTGTGCGGCAAGGTCTGGGTGCCGAGCCGCGATCCGTCGAAGTATCCGGTCTGCCCCGAGTGCGCCAAGATCCGCGATCGGCTCCTCAACCGCAGCAACAACTGAGCCGACATCCGTCGCCTCGCCGGCAGGCGATCGGATCCGGTGGCCAGGCGTGCGATCGGTGTCCGTCGGTGCGAGACTCTCGGTGAGCCACCGAACCCGGGGGGTCACCGTCCACTGAGGGGCACGAAGTGAAGGTCGCTGTCGTCTACGAATCCCGCACGGGGCACACCGCCGAACTTGCCGAGCTGATCGGTGCCGCTGCCCAGGAACTCGGTCACGAGGTCGGGGTCTTCCCGACCGGAAAGATCAATCTCGACTATCTGGGCGACGCCGACATGGTGTTCCTCGGTTCGTGGTGCCACGGCATCTTCGTGATGGGCCAGCACCCGGGCGATGGCGGCAAGCTGCTCGCGATGCCGGGCGTATGGGGGAAGCCGGTCGCCGGGTTCATCTCCTATCTGCTCGCTCCGGGCAAGGTGCTCGACAAGATGGCCGATGTCGCCGAGATCCTCGGCGGTGAGTGGATCGGCGGCCGCAACTTCAAGCAGACCAACAAGACCGACGGTCTCGCCGGCTTCGTGGTCGCCGCACTCGACGCAGCCGAGGAACGGCTCGGCGCCGCTGCCGAGGCCTGAGTCGACGAGTCGTCTGTTTCAGAATCATGACGATCGGGAACCAACCCGTGAACTCGGACGTCTTGTGGGGGAACCTTTCCGTTGAGAACTCCCCCATGAAGTCACACATCCAAGGACTCTTCATCCTCCTCGGCGTGGCCATCGCCCTGCTGGCGTTGGCGAACATCGCCGCGCCCGTCCTTGGCGACGCCTTCGGCGAGGACGGGGCGATCGTCGCCGAGTCCGCGGCCGACGACGGTGCCGATCCCGCCGCGGAGGAGGCGACCGTGGTTCCGCTCGACGGGGAGGAGGTCGCCCTGCTGCAGGCCAACCTCACCGATCTCGGCTTCGATCCCGGGCCGGTCGACGGCATCCTCGGCAACGGCACCCGCAGCGCGATCAGCGAGGCGATCGTCGAGTATCAACTCGATGTCAGCGCCTCCGATCGCGAGGTGCTCGAGTACACCCAGTCGCTGATCGACGCCCTCGCCGCCGCCGATGCGGCCGACGATTCCGGCGATCTGTCCCTCCTGCCCCAGGCCGACGACGAATCGGTCGATCCGACGGTCGACGACACCGCAGGCTGAGCGTTTCTTCACCGCCAACGCAGACCTCCGCCGAACGGGGGGATGACCGCACTCGGGGACCTTTGCTACGGTTGTCGCTTCGGAGGGCACGATGACGCAGACCGCAATACCGAACTCAGAGCATCCCTCCAGCAACCCGACGAACCCGACCAACCCGTCGTGGTCTCGTTACGGATGGCTTCTCGGGCGGGAGTTCTTGTTGCTGATCGGGGGCCTGGCGGCGTACCGCGCCGCGCGTCTTCTGGTGAAGGACGAGATCGACGTCGCCTTCGCGAACAGCGAACGGGTCATCAACTTCCAGCAGACACTGGGGATCCTCAACGAGATGCATCTCCAGGACCTCATCGTGTCGAGCGACGCATCGATCTGGTTGCTCAACCGCTACTACTTCTTCGCCCACTTCCTCGGCACCGCCATCTGGGTGGTGTGGATGTACACCCGCCACTTCGAGCACTACGGCCGGGTCCGGCGGGTGTTGTTCGGAACCACCTTCTCGGCGCTGGTCATCCATGTCGCCTTTCCCTTGGCCCCACCCCGATGGTTCCCCGACATGGGTTTCGTCGACACCCTGCAGGAACACGGGCCGAAGATCTACGACGCCGAGGCGATCTCCAACACTGCGAACCAGATCGCGGCGATGCCGTCGCTCCACGTCGGGTGGGCCCTGATCGGCGCCTGGGCGATCATCAAGGCCAGCACGAGTCAGTGGCGCTGGATCGCCGCCCTCCACCCGGCCGGGATGACCGCTGCCGTGGTGCTGACGGCGAACCACTGGTGGCTCGATGCGATCATCGCCGCCCTCCTCGTGGCGGTGGTCTGGGCGGCCGATGCGCCGATCCAGCGCTGGCTCGAGCGTCGCAAGGAGCGGTCGGCACCCCAGCCGAGTTCGGCCTAGGGCAGCTTCGGCATCACGACGTCGCAGGTCTCGTCTAGGGCGCCGCCCGGTTGTCGTTGCGGCGGAGCACCAGCAGGAGCAGCATCGCGCCGACGACAGAGCCGATGAACCCGGCGGTCGACACGTCGAGGCCGTCGCCTGCCAGCAGCGAGGCGAGGGTGCCGCCGATGAGCGAGCCGACGATGCCGAGTGCGATCGTGCCGAGACAGCCGAACCGGCGACCGGTCGGCACGAACAGGCGAGCAAGCGCGCCGGCCAGCAGTCCGGGGATGATCAAACCCAACCAACTCACGGGTGAAGTCTGGCAGATGAGGGCGTCACGGTTTCGACGGCCCGCCCGAACGTGGTGTAGCCAGCAGGGGTGACCGACACCGCCACCCCCGCCCCGACCTCGCCGTGGCGGCTGTTCTCGGTGGTCGGCAGCGCCATGGTGCTCACGGCGCTGAACTTCTCGATCAGTTTCGTGGCTTTCGGCGAGATCGCCGAGACCTTCGATGCCGAGGGGACCACGGTGTCCTGGGCGCTCACTGCGTTCTCGATCACCATCGGTGCGTTGATCGTGCCGGGCGGCTGGGCGGCCGACCGGTACGGCCGGGCGCGAATGTTCGCCACCGGGTTCGCGGTGTTCCTGCTCGGTTCGGGTCTCGTCGCTCTGGCGCCGACCGTCGAACTCCTGGTCGCCGCCCGGGTCGTGCAGGCGGCCGGCGTCGCCTTCCAGGGGCCGGCGATGCTCGCCCTGATGCTCGACGCCTTCGGACCGGATCGGCGGGCGACGGCCGTCGGCGTCACCGGGGGGCTGGGCGGGGTCGCTGCGGCGGCCGGACCGGCGATCGGCGGAGCGATGGTCGAGTCGGTCGGCTGGCGATGGACCTTCGCGGCCAACATCCCCATCGGGCTGATCGTGCTCGCGGTACTCCTCCGGCTCCTCACCTTCGAGCGACCGGCCGACGGCGGCGATGTGCCCGATCTGCCCGGCGTGCTCTTGATGGTCGGCGCCGTGGCCGGCTTCATCCTTGGCATCGTGCAGAGCGATGACTGGGGGTTTGCGGATCTCCGCACGATCGGGTCGGTCGCGGCTTCGGTCGTGCTCGGCGCAGCACTCGTTCGGCGAAGTCGACGCCATCCAAGTCCGATCCTCGACCTCAACCTCTTCACGATCCCGTCGTTTCGATCGGGCATGGGGCTGCAGTTGCTCGTGGCGGGCAGCTTCGGCGGGGTGTTCTTGACGGAGCTCCAGTTCCTCACCGACGGGTGGGATCTCAGCCTGCTGGAGGCGGGGCTCGCCATCGCTGCGATTCCTGCGATCGCGGGCCCGCTCACGGTGGTGGCGGGGCGGATCGCCGATCGACACGGTCATCGGATTGTGATCGTCCCGGGGATGATGGGCATGATCGCCGCCGGCCTCGGCTTCGCCCTGCTGATCGGCGAAGAACAGCAGCTGTGGTCCCGGTGGGTGCCGATCAATGCGCTCTACGCAGTCGGTGTCGGGCTCGCTCATGCGGCCTGCCAGGCGGTCGCCGTCAACGATGTCCCCGCCGAGCGCCTCGGCATGGGCGCCGGTATGAGCCGCATCAGCCAGGAGATCGGCAACGCCCTCACTGCGGCCATCGCGATCACACTGATCGCGCAGGCCCGCACCCCTGCCGACGGGCTCCAGGCGACGATGGTGATGCTGATCGCGCTCACCACGATCGCGATCCCGGTGGCCTGGCGGTTGCCGCGTCGCCGCCGTGTCACTCCCGTGCCGTAGGTTCGACGCCGTGATCAGTTGTGGCCACTGCGGCGGCCGCCACCCGACGGTGGCCGAGGTTCGAGGATGCTCGGGCGCGCCGGCCGACACGCCACCACCGGCGCAGTTCGGCACGAGAGCCGCTCCAGCGCCCACGGTGACGAGCGTCGCCCTCGACGTCGACTGGGCCCGGCTCGCCGGGCCGCCAGCACTCGGCCGCAATCTGGTGATCACACCCGGGCAGGCGGTGCCCGAACCGTGGGCGCTCGCTCCACGGGTCGTCGTCGAGCACGACACTCCCGACACCGTCGCCCAGCTGCGCACCCATCGGCTCGCCCGACAGTCGATCGTGATCGAGCTCCGTGGCGAGCTCCCGCCTGCCGACCCGACCCTCACGATCGACTATTGGCATCTCGCGCCCGACACTGATCTCGAAGGTGAGGCGTTGCGGCACCTCGTGCTCGCCCACTCGGTCGATGCGCGTGATCCGCAGCGCCCGTCGATCCACGCGGTCGACCTCGCGGTCGCTGCCGGAGCCGAGCCCGTCGTCGACGGTCCGGGCGACGTCGTCGGCCCCGACGGTCCGGTCTGGTGCGATGGCGGTCCGCTCGACTGGATCACCGTCGAAGCCGACGGCACACCGATCGTGACGCTCGCCAATCTGCGCGTCGGGTCGCTGCGACCACTCGGCACTGGCACCCCCTCGAGCCGACTCGCTCCCGATCAGCTCGCCGCCGTCGTGCACGGTGGTGCGGGCGCCCGCATCATTGCACCGGCCGGTTCGGGCAAGACCACCGTGCTCACCGAACGGGCCCGCCACCTGATCCACGATCGCGGCGTCGATCCGGCGGCCGTCTGCCTGCTTGCGTTCAACGTCCGTGCTCGCGCCGAGATGCAGGAGCGCACCCACGACCTTCCCGGCCTCGAGATCCGCACGCTCAATTCGTTGGCGCTCGCGATCATCGCCGGTCGCGCCCCGTTCACCCGGCCCCGATCCGGCCCCGGCACCCAGGTGATCGACGAACCTCACGTCCGCCGCCTGCTCGACGAGCTCGTCTCGACCCGCCGTCAGGCGATGGCCGATCCGATGGCGGTGTATCTCGAAGCGCTCACCTCGACCCGGCTCGGCTTGCGGTCGCCGGAGGTGGTCGAGCAGGAGTTCGGCGGCGATGTCCGTGACTTTCCCGCCGTCGTCGCGGGATACCGCGAGGCGCTGGCCCGCCATGGCCTCCTCGACTTCGACGAGCAGATCCTCGGCGCCATCGAGATCTTGTGCCGAGATCCCGAGGCTCGGGCTGCCGCCCGACGGGCGTGCCAGGTCGTGCTCGTCGACGAGTTCCAGGATCTCACCCCTGCCCATGTGCTGCTGGTGCGGTTGCTGGCAGGGCCCGAGGCCAACGTGTTCGGGGTCGGCGACGATGACCAGACCATCTACGGCTACGCAGGCGCCTCCCCCGCGTGGCTGATCGACTACGCCGATCTCTTTCCCGGCTCCGGCAGCCACGACCTCACGGTCAACTACCGGTGCGCGGCCCCGGTCGTCGACGGCGCTCGCACCCTGCTCGGCCACAACCGACACCGCATCGCCAAGACGATCCATTCGTTTGCCGAACGCGAGCCCGAGGATGGCGCACTCGATCTCATTTCCGGGCCGGATCCCACCGCCCTCACCTGCGATGCCGTGCAGGCCCTCGTCGACGATGGTGTTCCACCGAGCGACATCGCCGTGCTCACCCGCGTGAACGCCACACTGCTCGGGCCGGCGCTCAGCCTCGATGCCACCGGCGTGGCGAGCACCAAGCCGGTCGATCTGCGCTTTCTCGAGCGCACCGGGGTCTCGGCCGTCCTTGCGTGGCTGCGACTCGCCACGGCGCCGGCACAGCGTCTGCCCGGGCGCGATCTCGGTGTCGCCGTCCGTCGACCCCCACGAGGGTTGCGGCCCAACCTGGTCGACTGGATCGTCGAGAAGCCGAGCCTCCGGGAGATCACTGCGCTCGGGAATCGACTCAACAGCGACAAGGACCAGGTCCGAGTAGAGGATTTCGTCGCCGATCTCGGGCAGCTTCGTGCCCTCACCGAGGGTGGCGCGGAGACAGCCGAGTTGATCGTTGCGATCCGCGACATCGTCGGGCTCGGCTCGGCACTCGACAATCGGCTCGACGCCAGCCGACGCTCGGTCGACCGCTCGGCCCACGGCGACGATGTCGCGGCGCTGCTCGCCGTCGCCGCCCTCGAACCCGATGCAGCACGCTTTCCGTCCTGGCTCGCCGAACGCCTCGAGCACAGCGTCCACGACCCTGCGGGTGTGCAACTCTCCACCACCCATCGGGTCAAGGGCCGGGAGTGGCCTCACGTGATCGTCCACGACGCCACCGCCGGCCTCTTCCCGCATCGCCTGGCGTCCGATGTCGAGGAGGAGCGTCGCGTCTTCCACGTCGCCGTCACCCGCTCGTCGCAACGCACGCTGGTGGTCGCCGGCGTTCCGGCGTCGCCCTTCGTCGAGCAGCTCCACACCGAAGCCGATCCCGAGGCCCCCGAGCCGGAGCCGGTTGCCCCGCAGCGTTCCGATTCGGGCGGTGGGGTGCGCACGAAGAAGGTCGAGCGACCCGAGGGTCCGGTCGCCGACGCCTTGCGCACCTGGCGTTTCGAGAAGGCCCGAGCGGCGAAGATGCCGGCGTACGTGATCTTCAGCGACGCCACGCTTGCGCAGCTGGCCGAGCGGCTACCGGGTGATGAACGGGCGTTGCTGCGGATCTCGGGTATCGGCCCGGTCAAGGTCGAGCGCTATGGCGAGGAGATCCTGGCGATCATCGCCGAACACCGCGACTCGTAGCCCGCGATAGTTCGGGCATTCGCTCGCCACTGCGGGCTCTCCTACGCTCGGCGGCGGTGTGCGCAACGATCGTGATTCCACGTCGGCTCGCCAGCACCGGAGGTACCTGATGAACGCTCCCGAACTCCACCCCGACCTCGATCCGGCGCTCGCATCGATCGTGCCGGACTTCACCCCGGAAGTCCTGTCGCAGTTGCGCGGCACCGGTCTCGTCGGCGAGCAGCAGCTCAGCGATGCCGTCGAACGCACCGAGCACACGGTGTCGCAGGATCCGCCCGTGGTCGTTCGGGTCCATCGACCGGTGGATGCCGATGGAGCGCTGCCGTGCCTGTTCTCCATCCACGGTGGCGGCTATGTGGCCGGTTCCTACGCGATGGACGACTCCAGCATGGACGAGCTCTGTCCGAAGCTCGGGATCGTCGGGGTTTCCGTCGAGTACCGCTTGGCCCCCGAGCACCCCTACCCGGCCGCGATCGACGACTGCGAGGCGGCCTTGCGGTGGACGATCGCGAACGCCGCTGATCTCGGTATCGACGCCGGCAAGATCGGCATCACCGGTGTGAGCGCCGGCGGTGGCCTGTGTGCCGCGCTCGGCCTTCGAGCCCGTGACGGGGGGATCCCTGTGCGTTTCCAACTGCTCGACTGTCCGATGATCGACGACACGATGACCACGGCCTCCTCACAGCTGGAGGGCCTTGCCATCTGGTCGAAGGCCTCGAATGACTTCGGATGGAACGCGTATCTCGGCAGCCGCCGCGGTGGCGATGTTCCCGCCGATGCGGCGCCGGCGCGAGCCACCGATCTCTCGGGGCTCCCGCCGTCGTACGTGTGTGTCGGCGGCGCCGATGGCTTCCGCGATGAGGACATCACCTACGCCCAACGGCTGATGGCTGCCGGGGTCGACACCGAGCTCCACGTCTACCCGGGCGTGCCTCACGGCGTTCGCTTCTGGCAGGGCACCGAGCCGGCCCGCCGCTACTGGGCCGATCAGGTCGATTGGCTGAGCCGCCAGTTCGCGGCGATGACCGACTGACCAGCCGCCGTCACGGCAGGTCGCGCAGCTCGATCGTGCGGGCACTCACCTCGATCAGTTCGCCGCGCTGCACCTCGTAGGAGACGATGCGTTCGGCATTGAGCACGCCGTTGCGGCCCTTGATGGTGACGAGGTCGAGTTCCATGCCCTCGATGACGGGGACGAGCGCGACCGCCTTGAACCCCTCGTCCTTGCCGGGATGCGATTTCTTTTCCTCGACGATCAGATCCATCGAATCCCAGACCCAGGTGTCGTCGACACTGATGAAACGCGACCGGTGAGAGGTGCGGCTCTTGGCGATCGTGGCGCCGGGGCACACGATGACATCGCCCTCGACCCAGGGGGCGGCTCCGAGACCGTCGCGCCCGAACGCCTGTTGGAAGGCCTCCTCGATGATCGCGTCGTGGTTGCCGCCTTCGCGGGCCCGTCGACGGATCTCATCGCGTATCGCGGCGGCCAGGTGCGTGAGCGTGTCGTCGGGCAGAGCGGCGGCCAAGTCGACTGCCGCCTCGAGTTCGTCGGTGAGGCGTTGCAGGTTGAGTTCGGGAATCTCGTCGGCCACCGGCTCATCATGCCTGCGATGACCGACAGCCCCGCACGCCACTGACACCATCAGTCTGAAATGTCAGACGGTGCGACCTAGGGTGACGCCAGCGTGCCACGGTGGCGCGGAGAGGACGATGCCCATGACCAAGCTCGGCTACCAGATCCCGAACTTCTCCTACCCCGGAGGCGGGAACATCTTCGACCAGGTCGTCGCCCAGGCGAAGGCGGCCGAAGCGGCCGGCTTCGACCGGCTCTTCGTGATGGATCACTTCTACCAGCTGCCCGGTATCGGTGATCCCGACGCCGAGATGTTCGAGTGCTACACGATGCTGGCTGCGCTTGCGCAGCACACCAGCTCGATCGGGTTGTCGTCGCTCGTCACCGGCAACACCTACCGCAACCCGGCCGTGCTCGCGAAGACCGTCACCACCCTCGACCACGTGTCGGGTGGTCGGGCCACGCTCGGTATCGGCTCGGGCTGGTTCGAGCTGGAGCACAACGCCTTCGGCATCCCGTTCAACACGTTCACCGAGCGGTTCGAGAAGCTCGAGGAGGCGCTGCAGATCATCATCCCGATGCTCGCGGACGAACGTCCGACCTTCTCGGGCGATCACTACACCGTGGTCGAGGCGATCAATCAGCCGGCCCCGTTGAGCAAGATCCCGATCATGATCGGCGGCTCCGGCGAGAAGAAGACCCTTCGTATGGTCGCCCAATACGCCGACGAGTCGAACCTGACCTGCCAGCCCGACGAGATTCCGCGCAAGCTGGAGGCGCTCGACGCTCACTGTGAGCGTCTTGGTCGCGACCGGTCCGAGATCAAGGTCACGAAGCTGGTGATGGGCGTGATCGGGCGCACCATGGAGGAGGCCCACGCCTCCGTCGATGCGTTCGTTGCGATGAAGGGCTGGCCGGCCGAGGTTGCGGACTTCTATCGCGGCGTCGCAACGATCGGCGATGCCGACACGTTCGGTGAGGAGATGCAGAAGCTGATCGACGCGGGGATCGACGGGGTGACCCTCAATTTGGTACCGAACGGTCACGATCCCGAGATGGTCATGCTCGCCGGGGAATCTGCAACGAGGGCGATGGGTTGATCGCTTCGTGAGCGACGCTTCAAAAGCCGGGTACGACATCGAGTTCTTCTGGGATCCGGTGTGCCCGTTCGCCTGGATCACGTCTCGTTGGGTGGAGGATGTGGCCGCGCAGACCGGCATGTCGGTCGATTGGCGGTTCATCTCACTTCGCCTGCTCAACAAGGACAAGGACTACGCCACCGAGTTCCCGCCCGAGTACGAGCAGGGTCATACGGCAGGTCTTCGCTTCCTTCGCGTGGCGGCGGCGATCCGAGCCGATCTCGGCCGGGCGCCGATGGGGTCACTGGTGCGGGCCTACGGGGAGAGTTACTGGGATCTCTCACGCGAAGAGGCGCGCGAGGTCGGAATTCGGGAGCACCTCAGCACCGGCGCCCATACCCGGGCCGTGCTCGCTTCGGCCGGCGTCGACCCCTCCTATGCCAGCGCGCTCGACGATCCCTCGTGGGATCAGGAGCTCGACGCGGAGACCGAGCTGGCGTTGAGCCGCACGGGGCGTGATGTCGGCACGCCGATCATCACGTTCCATCGCCCCGAGGCGCCGCAGGTGTCGTTCTTCGGCCCCGTGATCTCTCGGGTGCCGCCGAGGGCCGAGTCCGTCGCCCTGTGGGATGCGGTCACCACGCTGGCGTCATTCCCGGGCTTCGCGGAGATCAAGCGCAGCATGCGTGAGGTGCCCCAACTACCTGTGCTCGGCGGGGTCAGTGCCGAACCGGCTGAGGAGGACTGGACCGGCGGCCATCGTCGGGGGCACCTGGCGAGCGACCGGGACGACGAGGCCGCTTCATGAGTTCGTTCACCGTCGAGGCCGATCGCTTCCAGACGCCCACCCCGGATCACCTCGAGGCCGGCCGCGTCGTGATTGCGGTGGTCGACGGCGAGATCACGGGGGTCGAGCGGGCCGGAACCGAGGCGGCGCGGGCACTCGCCGAGGCGTCAGCCGATCACCGGGTGCTCGGCGACAACCAGGTGCTGACTCCGGGGTTCATCGACCTGCACCTCCATGCGCCGCAGTGGCAGCAGAACGGCACGGCGCTCGATCTCCCGCTCGACGAGTGGCTGTTCACCTACACGTTCCCGTTGGAGGCGAGCTTCGCTGATCGGGCCGTCGCCGAGGCGGTGTACCCCGATCTGGTGGCGACCCTGCTCGGGCACGGCACGACCACAGCGGCCTACCTCTCGTCGGTTCACGACGAGGCGACTGCGATCCTGGCCGAGACCTGCGTCGCGCAGGGTCAGCGGGCGTTCGTCGGCCGCGTGGCGATGGATCACCCGACCGGAACGCCGGATTTCTACCGAGATCACGATGCGGTCTCGGGGATCGACGCGAGCCGTCGGTCGATCACCGATATCGCTGCGATCGACGCTGGTCGAGGCCTGGTCCGGCCGATCATCACGCCCCGGTTCGCGCCGGCGTGCACCGACGAGATGCTGGCCGGGCTCGGACGTCTCGCCGAGGAAACCGGGACCCTGGTGCAGACCCATTGCTCCGAGAGCGACTGGGAGCACAACTACGCGTTCGAGCGCTTCGGCACGAGCGACACCGAGGCGCTCGATGCCTTCGGGCTCCTGCGGGAGCACACCTTGTTGGCGCACGCGAACCATGTACGTCCGAGCGACATCGACCTGATCGCCGAGCGGGGTGCGGTGATCGCGCACTGTCCGATCAGCAACGCGTACTTCGCCAACGCCGTGCTGCCGCTTCCCGACGCGCTGGCACGCGGCGCCCGCGTCGGTCTGGCCACCGACATCGGTGCCGGCGTGCGAGTCGGGGTGTTCCAGCAGATCCATGACGCCGTGACCTTCTCCCGGATCCGCCAGGACGGCGTCGACGCTCGGAAGGACCCCGATGCGCGTGGCGTGCCAGATGCCGCGATCGACACGGTCACCGGCTTCTGGCTGGCGACGGCGGGTGCCGCCGAGGCGGCCGGCCTGCCCGTCGGTCTGCTGGAGCCGGGACGCCGGTTCGATGCGGTCGTGTTCGACCTCGACGCCCCGGGTGGTGTGATCCGTCATCTTGCGCTCGACGACGAGGCGCGGCGGTTCGAGAAACTCGTGCGCCTCGCCGGCCCCCACGACATTGCCGAGGTGTGGGTCGACGGTGTGTCGGTTCATCGTCGCTGAAGTGCGGGGGATTCTTCGCTGAGGGGCGCATAGCCCCCTAAGGTTGCGTAGGGTCAGGGCCGGAATTCGCCCACAGCCCCCATCGGGCGAGACAGGAAAATCCGACTGTGCTTGGGAATGCCACCTTCAGTTTCGACGACGTCGCGATCGTGTCTGTCGAGGCGTGCGATGCCCCCGAGGTCGTGACCTCGGCCGAGATCGACGAGCGTCTGGCGTCGTTCTACGAGCGCACGGGAGCGACCAAGGGCCTGCTCGAATCGCTCGCCGGGATCAGCCAGCGCCGCCAGTGGCCCGAGGGTGTCTCGTTCATGGAGGCAGCGGCGATGGCGGGCGAGAAGGCGCTTGCGTCGTCGGGTATCGATCGAAGCCGCATCGGGCTGGTCGTCGATTCGAGCGTGTGTCGTGAGCGGCTCGAGCCTTCGAGTGCGGTCACCGTGCACAACCTGTTGCGGCTCCCGTCGACCTGCATGAACTTCGACATCTCGAACGCATGCCTGGGCTTTCTCAACGGCATTCAGATCGCGGGGTCGATGATCGAGACCGGCCAGATCGATTACGCGCTTGTCGTCGATGGTGAAGGCACCCGCCAGATCCATGAGACGACCATCCAGAAGCTGCTGGCGGACGACGCGACGATCGAGGATCTGTTCGAGAACTTCGCGACCCTCACCTTGGGTTCGGGTTCAGCGGCGATGGTGATCGGTCGCCATTCGGAGAACCCGGGTAGCCACCGGGTGAAGGGTGGCTTCTTCCGGGCTGCGTCGCAGCATCACGAGCTGTGCGTCGGTTCGCTCGAGGGCATGCGCACCGACACCCGCGGGTTGCTCGAAGCTGGCACCGAGGTCGCCAAGCTCGGGTGGGAGGACGCCGGCGACAAGGAGGGGTGGTTCGACATGCGCTACTACATCCTCCATCAGGTCTCGTCGGTGCACACGCAGGCCGTGATCGACACGCTCGGGATCGACGGTGACCGGGTCGTTCGGAGCTTCCCGGAGTACGGCAACATAGGTCCGGCTGCCATCCCGGTCACGCTCGCCGGTGTGCAGCACACGCTCGAGCCGGGCGACGGCGTGATGTTCCAGGGCATGGGATCGGGCATCAACGCGGCGATTGTCGAGATCGAGTGGTGAAGCCCGAGTCGCAGGCATCGCGCCCGCGGCCGGCTGCAGACCTCGATGGCTGGGACGCTTCCTGGTCGCGTTTTGTCGACGCTCCGGATCACCGGGGGGTGAACCGCTGCTGGCATCTGCTCGATACCGGCGCGACCTCCGCGACCCGGCTCACCGTTCTGGCGGTGCACGGCAACCCGACCTGGTCCTACACGTGGCGCCATCTGGCTGCCGCGGTGCCCGACGATGTGCGGGTGATCGCCCCGGATCAGCTCGAGATGGGGTTCTCGGAGCGCTCCGGTGAGCTGCGTCGGCTGGGCGATCGCATCGCCGATCTGGTGGCGCTCACCGACGTGCTCGAACTCAGCGGCGACGTGGTCGTGGTCGCTCACGACTGGGGCGGGCCGGTCTCCTTGGGCTGGTTGCAGCACGTCCACGCGA
>JAKMFW010000031.1 GCA_022425325.1 Acidimicrobiales bacterium
GTCCCAGACGGACTCCTGGCCGGGCCCGGCAGGCAGGGGGGTGGGGCGGCGCATGTCAGGACTACGATCGCCGTCGTTCGCCCGGATGCGGAGGTGGCCGATGGCACCCAGGATCAGCGGCGACGCCGACGAGCGGTTCGAACCGGTGCGGTCGGCGCTCGCCACCAACTTCGACGAGGATGCGGAACTCGGCGCAAGTGCTGCGGTCGTGCACCGTGGACGTCTCGTCTGTGACGTCTGGGGTGGATCGGCGTCGGTCGACGGATCGCGACCGTGGGAGTCCGACACGATCGTCAATCTGTGGAGCACGACCAAGACGGCGGCGGCGCTCGTCGTGCTGCTCCTCCACGACCGCGGTGTGCTGTCGGTCGAAGATCCGATCGCCGCGCATTGGCCCGAATTCGCCGCTGCCGGGAAAGACGATGTCACCGTCCGCCACGCGCTCACCCATCTGGCGGGGCTCCACGAGTTCCGGCCGCCACTCGAGCACGAGACGATGTTCGACTGGGACGAATGCTGCTCCCTTCTGGCCGCGCAGGCGCCGATTCGACCCCCCGGGGAGGCGTTTGCGTACCACGCCTTCACCCAGGGGTTCCTGCTCGGCGAGGTCGTACGCCGGGTCACCGGGCAGACGATGGGCGACTGGATCCGAGCCGAACTCACCGAACCGCATCACATCGACTTCCACCTGGGCGTTCCCGAGTCGGTCCGGCCCCGGATTGCCGAGACCGACCACGCCGCCATGCCGCCATCGAACGATGGTCCCGACCGTGTGGCTGACGTCAACACGGCTCGGTGGCAGGCGTCAGAGTTTCCCTCGTCGAACGGCCACGGCAACGCTCGCTCCGTCGCGCAGTTGCTCAGCCTCCTCACTCGCCACTCGGTCATCGATCTCGACCCACTCGGCGAGCGGGCGCTTGATCTCGTCCGCACGGTCGACTGGGACGGTCCGGACCCCGTCACGGGCACGAATGTCCGCATGGGCGTCGGGTTCGGACACAGCTCCCGATCGATGCCGGTCGGGGTGAACGACGAGACGGTGTGGTGGGCCGGCCTTGGCGGCTCAATGGCGGTCGTCGACCTCGAGCAGGACCTCGTGGTCGTCTATGCGATGAACCGGATGTTCCCGTCGACCGACCATGTCATGCGGTCGATCCGGGTCGTGCACGCGGCGCACGCGGCCGTGCGAGCCTGATCCTCAGGCCGAGCGGGTCGCTGCACTGTCAGGCCCGTTATCGAAGGCAATCGCCTCGGTTCTGGCAACGGAGCGGGCGACCGTATCGGGGTCGGGAATGAGGGCCGAAGTCAACCAGACGCCGTTTTGCACGATGAGGATGTCGTTCGCCCGCCGTTCGACCTCGCCAGGATCGAGATCGGGCCGGGCGGCGGCCAGCAACGCGACCAGCCCAGTGAGGTAGCGCCGTTGCGCCGCCTGGTTGATCGCGGCGTAGCGCTCGTCGACGCCGGCGAGCGACCACAGTTGGAGCCGGAGGGCCAGGTACGGCACGGACAGGAAATCAGGATCGGCGATGCGGTGGAGGGCGACCCGCAGCGCTTCGCCGGGCTCGGCACCGGGGGGTGGTTCGACGAGGGCGGCATCGCCGTCGGCGATCCGTTCGAGCGCTGCAGCCACGAGACCGTCCTTGTCCTCGAAGTAGTAGGTGGCGAGGCCGAGCGCGACCTCTGCCTCCCGGGCGACGGCTCGCATGGTCACGCCCGAGATGCCGTCGCGGGCGAGCACCGCAAGGACCGCCTCCAGGATGCGTTCCCGCTTGTCGGCCGAGGTGTCGTTGCGCATCAGAGCCGCATCTGCTGGACCTGTGCTGACAGGCCTCCGTCGAGCACCCACAATTGGCCGGACGCGTAGCGAGCCTCGTCGCTCGCCAGCCAGTTGACGAGGTTTGCGATGTCGGTCGGTGTGCCGTAGGTGCGCAACGGGTGGACATCGCGCACGGCTTGCTGCAGCGAGTCGATGTCGCCGTTCTCCTGGAAGAACGATTGCAGCATCGGTGTATCGACGTAGCCGGGGCACACGGCGTTGACTCGAATGCCTTCGGGGGAGTGGTCGCACGCCATCGCCTTGGTGAGGGCGTGGACAGCACCCTTGGTGGCGCAATAGGCCGCCAGTTCAGGGTCGGCGATGAAGCCGTCGTAGCTGCCGAAGTTGATGATCGAAGCGTGGCCTTCGCTTTCCCGAAGGAGCGGCAACGCGTGCTTCGACGTAAGGAACGTGCCGGTGACGTTGATGGCGAAGATCCGGTTCCACTGGTCGAGCGTCGTGGTCTCGATCGTTTCCTCGATCTCGATACCGGCGGCATTCACGAGGATGTCGAGTCGGCCGTGGGTGTCGCGCACCTGGGCGAAGCTGGCCATGACAGCAGCCTCGTCGGTGACGTCGAGGGGGAGGAAGGAGCCAGCGGGCGCATCGCCACCGACACTGCCGCCGTCGCTCAGATCACCGGCATAGACGGTGGCACCTTCGGCCTCGAAGCGTTCGCAAACCGCCCGTCCGACACCGCCGCGTCCACCGGTGACGACGGCGATCCGATCATCGAGCATTCCCATCGGGAGTTCCTTTCGACTGTGGGCCGGTGATGCCGGCCCGGGTGGTGGCGGGTTCGCTTCGGAGACCGAACGACCATGTGGCGTTGCGCCGCCGGCAAGTACCGTCTCGGCCATGAGCACCACGCGCTGGATCACCGAGATGGGCATGGGCGTCGACGTCCGAGGTCGCGATTACACCAAGGCGGCCCGACGGGCGGTTTTCGACGCCCTTCGACACAGTTCGCTCAACCTCTTCAATGCAGCCGGCAAGTCCCGCGACGACATGCACGTCGATGTGATGATCGGCTGCGCCGATCCCGACGCCGTCGATCTCGACGCCGTCGCCGACGAAGTGCCCTACGGCGTCGTGACCGTCCGGGCCGAAAAGGGCGGCCTGAACGTTCCGCCCATCGATGCCGACGGCACCGGCGGGGTCACGATCGCCTGTGCGGCGATCCTCGTGAGCTTTCCCGACTGACGTCCGACTCATGTGCCGGCGCGATACGCGTCGAGCACGAGGCCGTGGAAGTGGTGCACGGCGTGCTCGGAGAGTCCGGAGCCGGTCGGGTCGTGCACGATGCGACCCTGGTCGAAGGCAGGCGTGCGCATACCGCGCTGCACGCTCTCGACGAGACCGATGTCCTCGGGTTGAAGGACGTCGTCGATATAGCGAATCGAGTCGAGCTCGGCCTCGGTGGGTTCGGCGGTCTCCAGGAAGAAGTCGTACGTCTCAAGCGTCCGCTCCGGCCCGACGGGGATGATGTGCATGACGATGAAGTTGCCGCGGCCCGGGTAGCGCATCAGGCAGGTGTTGGGCCACAGCCACCAGACGGCGTGGTCGGTCACGGAGGCATCGCTGACGTCGTAGGCGGAATTTGTGCTCTTCCCGGCCTCGGCCATGTGGGAGCTGTAGATCCCGTGGGTGGTCACCTTGTAGGTGTCCATGTCGACGAGCGAGACGAAGTCCTTGTGAGCGACGTGGCAGTGGTAGCACTCGAGGAAGTTGTCGACGATGTTCTTCCAGTTCGACTCGATCTCGTAGGTCAGACGATGAGCAAACGTGAGCTGCTCGACGTCGGGCGCCCAGTGGGCGATCTCTGCACCGAGCTCGCCCGCCTGCTCGGCGAGCGGTGCTGCGGTCGGGTCGAGATTGACGTAGACGAACCCGCCGAACTCGGTGACCTGGACCTCATCGAGGCAGATCTCAGCGGTGTCGAATCCGATCAGGTCGCCCGTGCGGCGAGCACCGGTGAGGTGGCCGTCGAGGTCGTAGGTCCAGGCGTGGTAGGGGCACACCAGATTGCGGGTGGTGCCCGCACCAGAGGTGAGTTCGTGGGCCCGGTGCTTGCAGACGTTGTAGAAGGCCTTGAGTTCACCCTCGTGGGTCCGCACGACGACGATCGACATCCCAGCGATCTGTGCGGTGACATAGCTGCCCGCGTCTCGGACGTTCTCGACATGGCCGATCCATTGCCAGGTGCGGGCAAAGATCGCCTGCTGCTCGTGGGCGAACCACGCGGGTGCGGTGTAGGCGTCGGCGCGCAGCGACATCGAGGCTGCCGGGTCCTCGTGGTAGCCGGTCCCGATCGATGCGAGGTCCGCAGAACTCGGCAACGACACATGGGTTGAACGATCGTTCAAGTCGGTCATGTCTGCAGTGTTTCGAACCGCTGACCCGTTCGTCAAGCATCGACGTGACGGTTGTCGCATCGGCGTCTCTGGATCGGTCCTCGTCCGTACAGTGAAGACACGCCCGCAACTTCCGTGCGGAGCGAAATTCGGAGGTATCCCCCAATGCTGCTCCGTCGTCGCATTGACATTCCCACCACACTGTTGGATTCCACGGTCGCCTCGACCGTCTCCACGGCCGAACTCGAGACGGTGCTCCGTCTCGGCACCCGTGTCACCGTTCCCGGCGGCACGATCATCATGGACGAAGCCGGCTTTGGTCGAGAGTTCCTCGTCGTCCTCGACGGCTCGCTCGCTGTCAGCCGCGAAGGTGACGAGGTTGCCACCCTCGGCGCGGGCGACATCGTCGGCGAAATCGCACTGCTCGAGAACTCCCGCCGCACCGCCACCGTCTCGGCGCTCAGCGACGCCGATGTCCTGGCATTCAACCGCCGCGAGTTCGCCACCGTGCTTGACGAGTGCCCGGCGTTCGCTGCGTTCGTTACCGCCACTGCGGAGTCCCGCCAGGCTGCCTGAGTCCCAGCGGCTCACAACCGAGCACGAGCGCTTCGACGGCCCGGCCGGGTCGAGCGGAACGCCGCGCCCAGGACTACGGTCCCGACGATGACGTTGCGACACGGAACCCCGATGGTGGCGATCCCCGGTCCCTCGGTCATGCCCGAACGGGTGCTCGCCGCCTTCCGGCTCCCGATGCCCAACATCTACGAAGGCGAGTTGCTCGACGTCGCCGACGAGGTGTTCGCCCGGCTCCCGGCAATCGCCGACACTGCCGGCCACGCCTTCTTGAGCATCGGGAACGGTCATTCCGGTTGGCAGATGGCGGCCGCCAACACGCTCAGCCGAGGCGACAAGGTCCTCGTTCTGGAATCGGGTCGCTTTCCGGCTGTGTGGGGACTGTTCCTTGAGCGTTCCGGCATCGAGGTCGAGACCTTGCCGGCAACGCCTCGCTCGCCAGTCGACCCTGAGGCCGTTGCGGCCCGACTCGCCGCCGGCCCGACCGACGAGTTTGCTGCCGTTCTCGCAGTCCACGTCGACACGGCGATTTCGGTCCGCAACGACATCGAGGCAATCGGGCGTTCGATCGCTGCATCAGGATCATCGGCTCTCTTCGTCGTCGACTGCATTGCGTCGATGGCGTGCGACGAATTCCACATGGATGCCTGGGGTGTCGACATCACCATTGCCGCGTCGCAGAAGGGTCTCATGACCCCGCCGGGTCTCGGCATCGTTTGGGCCAACGAGCGTGCGATCGAGCGCGGCCGCAACGCCGACCTGCGCGACGGGTACTTCGACTGGCAGGCCCGACTCGAGGGCGAGCAGATCTACCAGCAGTTCTCTGGCACCCCGCCGGTCAGCCACTTGTTCGCTCTCCGTGAGGCCCTGCGCATGATCGACGAGGAGACCCTCGCCGTGCGCTGGCAACGGCATCGGGTGCTCGGCGATGCCGTCCGGTCAGCGGTGCTCACGTGGGAGACCCCCGGCGGGGTCGAGTTGATGATCCGCGAGCGTGGCGCACAGGCCGACTGTGTCACCACCGTTCTGACCCCTCATGTCGATGCACTGACCCTTGCGAGCGTCTGCGAGAACACCGCCGGACTCACGATCGGTCTCGGTGTCATGGACCACACCGGCAGTTTCCGGATCGGGCACATGGGCCATGTGAACCCTCCTGCGCTCCTCGGGGCGCTCGGCACCATCGAGGCAGGCCTTCGGGTTGTCGGCGCGCCGCTCGGTGGTTCCGGTGTGGCGTCGGCCGCAGAGGTGATCGCCGAGGCGATGGCGACCTACCCCCACGCCTGATCAGTCGACGGGCTGGTTGAACACCGGCGGTCGCTTTTCGAGGAAGGCCTTCATCCCCTCGGCGGCGTCGGGTGTTCCCATGGTTGCGTGCACCGCCGCCCGCTCGGCGACCAGGAGTTCGTCGACGGTCTTGTGCTCGGCGTCGTGGAGTGCCGCAAGCATGCCGCGCACGGCGAGGCGGGGTTGTCCGGCGAGATCGACGGCGAGCTGGATCGCCCGGTCTTTCAGCTCGGCCAGTGGCCAGACCTCATTGACGAGGCCGATCGCCAGCGCTTCCGGGCCGGTGAGGGTCTTGGCTCGCAGGATCATGTCGAGCGCGTGCTGGCGGCCGACCGTCTTGGCGAGGCGGGCGCTGCCGCCCCACGCAGGCGTCGAGCCGAGATCCATCTCCGGGAGGCCGATGTTGGCGCCTTCCTCGGCTGCGAGACGAAAGGTGCACCCAAGTGGGAGTTCGATGCCGCCGCCGAGACAGTGCCCGAAGAGGGTGGCGACCGATGGTTTGCCCATCGTCTCGATGCGGCTGATCAGCGCCAGCCGTTGATCGAAGAAGGCGTCGACGCTGCCCGCCCGCTTCAAGCCCTCGGGCAGTTGCTTGAGGTTCATGCCGACGGAGAAGTTCGTCGTGCCCTCGGCGGTCACAACGAACGAGCGGATCGAGTCGTCGGCGGCGATGTCCTCGACCACGTCGCTGAACATGTCGACGTATTCGAGCGTCATGCGGTTGAGCGGATCGTCGTTGGTGGAGACGATCGCAACGCCGTCGTCGCGCTTGGTCAGGATCAGTGCATCGGCCATGGGGGCGAGCGTAGATGGCGGCCGCGCTTCGCTTCCCGTCGACGAATCAGCAGGCGTGGTCGGACGACGAGGTGGCGAGCGCCTCGTCGTAGGCCGACCAGTCGCTGTTCGGCCAGCGGTCTCTGGTGCGTGCGAGTGTCAGCTCGGTCCAGAACGGGTCGCCGGGTGCGGGGATGCCGAGGCAGGTCCGCTGCTCGACGCTGGCGTTGTCCATCACGAGGTGCCACGGCTCACGGAAGAAGCGAGGCCAGGCCGACCAGCCGATCTGGTCGTTGCCGGCGGCCTTGTAGCTGGCGGTGACGGTGAAGCGATGGGCGTCGGGCAAGGTGAGGTTGGTGCCCCGGTGAAAGACGTCGATGCCGTAGGCGAAGACCGACCCGGCGGGCGCAGCGCCGCTCCGCTCGATTGCCCGCAGCTGCGCTTCGTAGCCGGCTGCCTCACCTGCGAACTGGGGGCGCATCGGGCCAGTGATCGGATCCGACTCGGGTACCGGCACATAGTGGATTGCCCCGTGCTCGTTGGTGACGTCGGTGAGATAGATCATGAAGTTGATCGTGCGATCGACTTCGTCCTCGCCCGGCACCGTCAGTGTGTGGTTCTTGTAGTCGCAGTGAAACGGCTGATCGAAGTCAGTCTGGCCAGTGAACTTGGCCCACGTATGGCATTGGTACATCCGGACGTCGTCGGTGCCGAGCGCCGCTCGGGCGCAGGCGACGAGGGCGGGATGCAGCCCGATCAGGTTGAGTTCGGGAGTGGCATGGAACGGCAGGTCGGTGGTGTTCGCGAACTGGGCGGCGTAGCGGGTCTTGGCGTCGAAGTTCTCGTGGGCCGCCGGATCGTCGGGGCGCAGGTGCCCGTACATCTGCTCCATGCCGTCGACACACGGAGCTAGCTCATCGGCCGTGAAGAACGAATCAAGGATCACGCCGCCGTCACGACGCCAGATGTCGAGTTGCTCGGTCGTGTGACGCACGAACGCCAACGTAGTGGCCGCCCGGCGGCGGGACCCAGCGTGATCTGATCAGCCGGCGAGGATCGTTTCGGCGCAGCGGCGACCGGAGTACAAGGCCCCTTGGATCGACGAGGTGTCGCGATGGTCGCCGCAGACGTGGAGTCCGTCGCCCAGCGCCGTCCGCTGTTTTGGGGGAAACGACGGCGGCTGTGAGGGCTGGCCGTGGGGGATGGCGTCGGTGCGGAGATGGACCCAGCGGTCGACCTGGGCCCCCCAGATGTCGCGTAGTTGCGCCCGGACCGCCGGCTCGGCGTCGGGGTCGAGCATGCCGGGGCAGGCGCCCCCGATCAGCGCCTTGCCGGCAGGCGCATATGCCGGTGAGACGTTGCTCATGATCGCAATGTTGCGGGCCGGTCCCTCGCCGTCGAGGACGAGCAGTGGCTCGGTGATCGGTGGGGTGTCGGCGGCGAACCAGACGCAGGTGGCCGGGTTGGAGTCGACCGGTGGCAGGCCGAGCAGCTCCGATGCGGCGGGTCCCTCGACCGCGACGATCACGTCGGTTGCGGTGATCGTGCCGCGCCCGGTGGTGACCGAGCCGGCACCGACGGCGGTGACGGGGGTGTTGAGGTGGATGGTGTCGGCAGGCAGGCGTGCGGCCAACTGGGCGGGGATCTCACCCATGCCCTTCGCCGGGACGACGGCGTCGGCGCGGAAGAGTTGCTGCAGCACGACGTCAAACATGCGGTTGGAGGTCGACAGCGTCGGATCGAGTTGGATGCCGCCGACAAAGGGACGGAAGAAGCGGTCGATCATGGCGTCGCTGTAGCCACGAGCCGCCAAGCCCTCACGAGTCGACGTATCGGGCTGTCGCAACAGCTGGGGGGTGTCGGTGCGGCCGAGGCGAATGCGATCCTTCAAGAGCCGGAGCTTGTCGAAGAGGCTGCCGACCGGCGACAGCACCGACGACGGCAGGGTCGTCGGCTTGCGGAGTGGGTCGCCGAGCAGTGCGAGCTTCTCACCGACCCGAACGAGAGCACCGGGATCGAACGAGCGGAGATCGAGCGCATCGATGTCGAACTGACGGTCGAGTTCGGGGTAGGCCCGCAGCAAGATCTGGAAACCGCGGTCAAGGATGAAGCCGTCGACAATGTCGCTGCGGACCCGCCCGCCGACGCCGTCCGACGCCTCGAGCACGACCACCGAGCGGCCCGCCTCGTGCAGGATTCGGGCGGCGGCAAGGCCGGCGAGACCGGCACCGACGACGACGACGTCGCTGGTCTCGGGAAGGGTCGGCTGATCGGTCACGTCGATCAGGCTAGAAGGTAGCGTCGCGTCGATGGACACCCGGCCAGTGCCTCCGCCGCCGCTGCGCAACGCACCACAGTTGATCACCTATGTCGATCGTCTCGCCGGCGATCTCGTCGGCCTAAGTGAGGTCATGCGCGGCCCGTTCGGCGGGGCGTTCGGCGGTACGCATCTGCTGCCGTTCTTTCCGCCGATCGATGGCTCGGATGCGGGTTTCGATCCGATCGATCACACCCAGGTCGACCCCCGGCTCGGGGGCTGGGCCGAGGTCGGTGCCCTCGGGGAGGACTTCGAGATCATGGCCGATCTCATCGTCAACCATGTCTCGTCGGAATCCGAACCGTTCCAGGACTGGCTCGAGAAGGGCGAGGCTTCGGAGTTCCACGGCATGTTCCTCACCAGAGACATGATCTTCCCCGACGGCGCCACCGACGAAGAGCTTGCGGCGATCTATCGGCCGCGACCGTGGCCACCGTTCACGACCTACGAGGTCGCCGGTGTGCCCACCGAGGTCTGGACGACCTTCACCTCCGAGCAGATCGACATCGACGTCTACCACCCGGCCGGCTGGGCCTATCTGATGACGGTGCTCGATCGGCTGTCGGAGAACGGCGTGAAGCTCGTTCGTCTCGACGCCGTCGGGTACGCCATCAAGGAGCGAGGCACCACGTGCTTCATGCTCCCGGCCTGCTTCGAGTTCATCTCCCAGCTGCGCACGGAGTCGCACAAGCGCGGCATGCACCTGCTGGTCGAGATCCACTCGTACTTCGGGTTCCAGATGGAGGTCGCCTCTCGGGTCGACTTCGTCTACGACTTCGCCCTGCCGCCACTTGTCTTGCATGCGCTTCATGCCTGTGACGCCGAGCCGCTCCGACACTGGCTCGATATCCGCCCGACCAACTGTGTCACCGTGCTCGACACCCACGACGGCATCGGTGTGGTCGATGTTGCGCCCGAGGGCGACAAGCCGGGACTTCTCGAGCCCGCGCAGGTCGATGCGCTGGTCGAGGCGATGCACGACGCAAGCGAGGACCGCAGCCGCGAGTCCACCGGCGCGGCGGCTTCGAACCTCGATCTCTATCAGGTCAACGGCACCTACTTCGAGGCGCTCGGCAGCGATGATGCCGCCCAGATCATCAGTCGCCTGATCCAGGTCTTCTCGCCCGGTATCCCGCAGATCTACTACGCCGGTCTGCTCGCTGCGCCCAACGACATGGCGTTGTTGCGGCGCACCGGTGTCGGCCGGGACATCAACCGGCCGTATCACTCCTCAGAGTCGCTCGAGGCCGAACTCGAGCGGCCGGTGGTCCGGTCACTCCTTCACCTGCTTCGGTGGCGGACATCCGAGTCAGCGCTGTTCGACGGCGCCTTCACGGTCGGCGATACGGCACCGGAGCGTCTCGTCATGCGGTGGGAGCAGGAAGGGCGGTCGGCGGAACTTCGAGTTGACCTCGCCGACCGGACGTACGAGGTTGACGTCGACGGGGTCATCGTCACCTCGGTGGACGATCTGCACATCGGGTGAGGCCAGTCGGCCTGTCGGGGCCGGGCGACCTAGGGTGCCGCCATGCACACCGGTCGAGGCGATGCCGCGCAGCGGGCGAAAACTAGAGCCCGCATCCCGGTGGCGGTCGACGCGTCCGATGCGTCGTGCGGTTTCTGTGTCGGTCCGGATTTCGAGCGGTTCAGTCAGGTCGACGATGTGTTCAGCCGGTCCCGGTACGACCCCGATGTCCACACCGACAAGGCCGAGACGTTCTACGCCACCTACCGCCGACCCCTTGCCGACTGGCGAGCGGCGAAGGGGTATCAGCAGAACGACTATGCGTTCCGCAACGCGACCTGGCACGTCGCCGACGTATTCGCCGAGATGTACGAGAACGACGATCGTCGCGACGGCTTTCTCGACCCGCTCTCGATGTTGCGGGACGGGGCAGCGGAGCAGGTCGATCTCGGCTTGCCTGAGCAGGCCGCGGCCCGGATCAAGCACGCGGCACATGCTGCCGGTGCCGATCTGGTCGGCATTGCCGCCTATGACGATCGCTGGACCTACACCGAACGCTTTTCCGTTCAGGCCGGCGGCCCCAAGCCCAACGATCTTCCCGACGGGCTCGATCAGGTGATCGTGATCGGGCAGGCGATGGACTCGACGCTCATCGAAACGGCACCATCGGCCCTGTCGGGTGCCGCCACGGGGATGGGGTACAGCCAGGATGCGGTCGTCTTGCTCACCGTGGCCCAATATCTCCGCAACCTCGGGTACCGGGCGGTGCCGTCGATGAACGACACGGCCCTCGCCGTGCCGTACGCGATCCAGGCCGGACTCGGCGAGTACGGCAAGCACGGCCTTGTCATCACCCCGGAGTTCGGCACCAGCGTGCGTTTCGGAAAGATCTTCACCGATGCACCCCTGGCCCATGATCGGCCCATCTCGTTCGGCGTGCGCGAGATGTGCGAGATCTGCAATGCCTGCTCCAAGGGGTGCCCGTCGAAAGCGATCCCTGACGGGCCACCGACCACCGAACGGCATAACCGTTCGAACCTTGTCGGCGTGAAGAAGTGGACCATCGATGGTGAGCGGTGCTTCGCTTATTGGACCCGGATCAACAGCGATTGCTCGATCTGTGTCCGGGTGTGCCCGTTCACCCGCGACTACACCCGTCGTCGCAATCGGGCGTGGCTGCGTCTTGCCGGATCACGGCTGCGCCGGTTGGCGTTGTCGCTCGATCGTCGGGAAGGACGCGGGGCTCGCCGGCAGAGCGACGAGTGGTGGCCTAACGCCTGAGTCGCGGCGTGGTCAGTCGACGAGACCATCGACCAGCACGTTGGCCCGTTCACGATGCATCTCGGTGGCGCGGCCGTAGATCGATTCCGAGTGGTACGGCCGGTTCATGCGGTACGGGTCGTGCACATAGGTCGGGAGCCCGATGTAGCGGGTGGTGTCGCCGATGATTCGGGTGACCCGGTGCATCGAGAAGCGTCCGGCGAAGAGTTGGAGATCGCCGGGCTGGAGATCGAGTTCGTGCACGCCGTCGCGGCCCCCGTCGAGGATGTGCTGGATGTGCTCGTAGTTCTCGGCCTCGGGCGTGCGGATGTTCGGGACGTACTCGAACACGCCGCCTTCGTCGGCCTTCTGGACGAGGATCGAGACGGTGAACTCATTTCCGTCGAAGTGCCACGGCAGGTAGTGGGTGGGCTCCATGACGCCGTAGGGGTTGCGGCCGAGTGGGTCGGCCCAGCGGTAGATCGGCTGCGGGGTGCCGAGGCACTCCCAGACGAAGTGCACGAGCACGTCGGCGTCGTAGATCTTGCGGAGCAGCGACTGCTCGGAGAGGAGGTCGGAGTTGATGAAGCCGCTCTGACGATGCTGGAACGTGCGACGCGGATGATGCTCCGGGAACGATTCGTCGTCGGGCGAGAAGTACGGGTTGTGATCCTGCACCGACCAGAAGGTCTGGTCGTGCAGCGAGGCTGCTTCGGTGACCATGGTTTCGATCGCTTCGGGCCGCACGAAGTCGCATACCCGGAAGCAGCCGGTGTCGAGCATCGCCTCACGCGCTTCGGTGACGAGTTCCGTGCGTGCGGCATCACCGATGGCGTGGATCGGGTAGCGGTCGAGATCGAGGATCTCGTTCAGGTTGATCTCGGTGGCGGCAAAGGCGGTGGGCTTCATCCTCTGGACCTTGTGTGATGGTTCCTGGACGTTTGTCCAGTACGTCAGCGTATCGACTCCTGAACGATTGTCCAGGATCTGTTCTGCGGCTCGGCCGGTTCTGTCGACGCCGGGTCCGGGCGCGACGATGGACGGATGGACCCCCGCCACGCCTCCTCGTTCCCCGAGGGTTTCTTCGTTCGAGGCGACGAGACCGACGACGCCGACTTCTATGCGTTCGACCGCTTCGTGACGCACATCGACGACGGTGCGATCAGCGCCATCGGCGAACTGTACGAGGAGCTCCAGCTCGCTGACCCCGGCTCCGGGCCGGTGCTCGACATCTGCTCGTCGTGGATCTCGCATTTCCCGACCAAGCCCGATCGGCTTGTCGTCACCGGCATGAACGCGAACGAATTGGCGGCCAACGAGATGGCCGACGAGTGGCATGTCCAGGATCTCAACGTCGACCCGGCACTGCCCCATGACGACGCAGCATTCGCAGCGGTGACCTGTGCCGTGTCGGTCGACTACCTCACCCGACCACTCGACGTCTTTGCCGAGGTTGCTCGTGTGCTGCAACCGGGCGGGGTGTTCGTGTGTACGTTCTCGAATCGCTGCTTTCCAACGAAGGCGATCCGGGGTTGGCTCGCGAACGACGATGCCACCCGGATGCGCATTGTCGGGGCCTACTTCGATCTCACCGAAGGATTCGGGGAGCCGACCCTCCAGCACCGCAACCCGGGAGCTCGCACCGACCCGCTCTACGCGGTCTGGGCCCGCAGGCTTGGCTGAACCCCTTCACCCGCCTGGCTCGCGGTCGATCACCGGCTCGAGGACGTAGAAGAAGGGGTTGGTCTCGTCGGGGTTGGTGCCGGCCGTGATCATCGAGAGGCGCAGCATGCGGCGGTGCATGAGCCGGACGAGTTCGTCGTCGTCAGCCGGGTCGTCGGTGTCGATACGGGCCTGGAGTGCGGCGTCCGCCGCAGTGAGATCGTTGAACGATTCGCCGAGGAACGTCTCGATGTCGGTGCGCGTGACCATCTCGAACCAGCTGCGGTAGCGCGTGTAGTTGAGAAGGAAGTCGGGGATGGCACCGAGCAGGTCGCGCTCCCAGTCGGCGAAGGCACTCGAGGTCGGCAGTCGTCCGATGTCGGCGATCAGCTTCCGAAGGCCGGATGCCTCCAGCGAGTCGGGGGTCGGGTCGGGGAGCGTGAGGTCGTGATCCAGGTCGAGGCCGTGGAGTTCGGCGATCGCCTCATAGGCGCGCCGAGTGATGCTCGCCTTCTCGAGCATGCCTTCGATCCAGTTCCCACCTCGGATCTCCGGCATCATGAAGAACGTCGCGCCGATGACGGCGAGCTGCAGGAACGCAACGGTGTAGTAGCCGACGACCCGCCGATCGATCGGTGTTCCGGTGACCCGCTCGTACTCGCGATAGAGCGCAGGGATGTCGCCCATGTTTTCGTAGGGGTGACGACCGCGGAAGCACGCGAGATCCCAGTGGGTGTCGCCGACGTTGGCGATCTCGAAGTCGAGCAGGGCGACCACGTCGGTGCCACGCGACATGAACTGGCCGGCGTCGCCGCACAAGAAGCGCACATCGTGGCGGTCGGTTGGCGCGTTGCGGCGCAGCCACATCTGCAGGAAGGACAACGACGGGTCGATGTTCCCCGCCATCTCGCCCATGGCGTACATGCGGTCCACAGCGTGCAAGGCGATATCGCGTGGCTCGCTCGGGGGGTTGGCGAGCTGCTTCACGTCGGCGAACTCACTCACCGGTACGGCATGCACTGCAGCGAGGTGGGTCATGTAGCCGAGCGTGGCCTGCCAGCGTTCGGGGTCCATCTCCGACGGCGTGTCCATCGCGGTGTGGAGCATCCCGGGGGCCCGGTCTTCGGTTTCGACCCAGTCCATGACGAAGGCGACCGGTTCGTCCATCCAGCCGTGGATGTGAGGGACGAGGATGCCGTTGCGCTCGAGGATCTGCATGCATGCCATCTCGAAGCGCAGTGCGTCGACCGGCGCGATCGGCCGGTTGCCGCGCACGAGCACGGCACCGGTCTCGCCGCCGCTCGTGTACGAGACCTTCCACTGTGGCCGCCAGCGTTCGAGCCGCTCCATGGCGACGACCTCGCCGCCCAGGTGTTCGGCGATCCACGACTCGATACCGGCGCGGCACTGCGCCTCGAACGCTTCGTGGTCGATCGTGTCTTCTGCCCCCGTCATGGCGTGATCGTAGGCCCGGCGGATGCCAGGTCTCCCAAACGACGACCTCGGCCGGCGGTGGTCAGGCGTCGCGGTCGTTGAGAACGACGAGGCGATCGCCGGGCTGCGGGTCGCCTGCCACATCGGGGCGGAGGTGGCGTCCGTTGCGCACGACGGAGACGAGCGATGCGTTGTCGGGCATCACGGGAAGATCGTTCGGTGTCGTGCACTCGATCTCTACGAGTTCGAGGCCGCTGCCCGCTTCGAGGAGTTCGTCGAGCACGCCGATCGCACCGGGAGACTTCGTTGCGATGCCGAGCATCCGTCCGACCGCAGCGGTCGCGTCAATGACCTCGTCGGCGCCGCCCTGGCGAAGGAGGTGGAGGTTCTCCTGATCGCGGCCGCCGGCGACGATGTGGGCGGTGGTGTTGATCTCGCGAACCGTGAGGGTGGCGAGCACGGCGGTGTCGTCGCGGTTGGGAGCGATGATCACGGCCTTCGCCTGCCGCACCCCGGCCTGATCGAGCACGGCGCTGTTCGTGGCGTTGCCCCGGATGGCGACGAAGCCCTGGTTCGCAGCGTCGGCAACGGCACCGGCGTCGATGTCGACAGCGACGATCCTGTCTGGTTCCACCCCGCGGCGGACGAGGTCGGCGGCAGCGGATGCCCCGGTCGAACCAAAACCGAGAATGACGTAGTGATCTCGCACGCGGCGCCTCCAGCGTCGGATGAGAAGAAGTTGCCGGGACCGATCCGTGAGCACCTCGACGGTGGTGCCGACCACAAGGATCAGGAACACGATCCGGGCAGGGGTGATGAGGGCGATCGTGGCCAGACGGGCCCCGTCCGACACGGCGGTGATGTCGCCGTAGCCGGTTGTCGTGACGGTCACCGACGCGTAGTAGAGCGAGTCGAGGAACCCGATCTGATCGCCCGTGTCATCGACGTAGCCGTCTCGGCCGAGCAGCACGATAAGCGCAACGAAAACGACGAGCGATACGGCGAAGCCGACCCGGCGGCCGACTTCGCGCAGAGGTGAGCTCGCCGTACGCGGGAGTTGGACCTCGCCGAGGTTCGTCGAGTGCCGTCCGTTTGCCACGGTCGTCGACTCTAGATCGTCAGCCTGAAGCGGCGAGGTGCAAGGGCGAACCGGTGCCGAGCTGCGGTCGCCTCAGTTCCCGATGACGGTCTTCGGGGTGTCGAGGTCCATCGGGTACATCGGCCGGCGAATGTGTTCGAACTCGACCACCGAGTAGTCCTCGCTGCACACCCCTGGGCCGGCCACGCCGATGATCTCCTGGGCGATCGGCTCGAAGACGGCCCGGAAGTGCTGTCGGGACTTGATGAGCAGAATCCGATGCTCGGTCGGGTCGATGCCGAGCACGTCGTAGAAGTCGACGTCGAACGGCTCGATCGGCCTGGTGCAGACGATCACGAGGGCAGGACCGATGTCGAGCGCAGCGGTGGGGCCGAGGTTCATCGCCATGCCGGTCATCATCGGACCGGTGACCTTGTAGCGGCCGTCGGAAACGGCGGTGACCGTCCCGGTCATGGACATCGATTGGCCCGTGAGCCCCCGAGCGGGCATGTCGACCTTGCCGCCGACCTCGAGCGTGACCGTTGCCCCGACCCCGGCATCGGTCAGGATCGCCGCTGCTTCCGGGTCGCAGTACGGCCCGGCGACGATGTCGTCGAGACCCTGATCCAGGCACTCGGCGAGCACCGCCATCACATCGGTCACACCGCCAGCACCACAGTTGTCGCCGTGGTCGTGCAGTACCACCGGGCCCGCCGGTACCGAGGTCGCTCGGCCGATCGATGCCGTCATCGGCTCGAAGTCGTGGATGAAATCGGCGCGACGCTCCCAGGCGAGATCGAGGAGTTCGTCGCGAAGGGCGTCGCCTGCGGATTTGTCGCCGTCGGACACGACGATGACGCTGAGCCCGGTGTGGGGGATGTCCGACAGCGGGAAACCACCGAAAACCGAGGCTGTCAGCACCTCGCCGCTGGCCTCTGCGGCGATCGCCCGATCCATGATGTCCTTCATCGGCTGACGCAACGGTGTCTGGTTCAACATGTTCGTCATCAGCGGCAGCACGCCCCATGAGATGACCGGTTCGACCTCACCGGCAAGCGCTCGGAGGAGCGTGCCCCCGGCGCGCTGGGCGGTCTCGTAGGTATCGATGTGCGGGTAGGTGCGGAAGCCGGTCACCACGGTGGCGTTCCCGCAGAGTTCCGGCGACATGCCGAGGTGGAAATCGAGCGCCACGGCGATCGGGATGTCGGGATCGATGGCGCGGATGCGACGCAGCAACTCGCCTTCGGCATCGTCGTGACTGTCGGTGACCATCGCGCCGTGGAGGCTGAGGAACACGGCGTCTGCGCCCGCCGCAACGGTGTCGGTGATGCGCCCGGCCATCGTCTCGTAGCTCTCGTCGGTTACTCGCCCTGACGGAACGGCACTTGCGACGAGCGGCACGACGAGTTCGGCGTCGTGGCCGTCGAGAATGTCGAGAAAGCCGCCGACCGGGGTCCGGGTGCCCGCCATCCTGGCGATCGCCTCAGGCCCGTGGAGCAGGCCCGACTCGTCTTCGGATCGTCCGAAGCGGCCCAGCGTGGTGGGCTGTGGCGAGAAGGTGTTGGTCTCGTGAGAGAGCCCGGCAAGGACGAATCGCTGCATGCCGAACGGTAGCGCTCGACCGCGATCGGCGCCCGCCCCGTTGTGCGTAGGTCAGCCTCGATGTTCGGCGAGGCAGACGGCTTCCCACTCGGTGAGGAAACCCATGATCTCGAGCGAGTCTCGGAGCCGAGGTGATGGTCGCGGCGCCTCGGTGTGGCCGTCGGTCACGCATCGCTCGACAAGTCGAATCTGATGGTCGAAGGCATCGCCATCACTCGTGACGTTGATCGACTCGACATCGCTGTCATAGGGCAGCCACTCGATCACGTTGTCGCCGGCGGTTGAGAGCCACGGATTCGTTGCGAAGCGCATCTCGCCCGTGGTGGTCAGTACCCCGACGTTGAACGCCATCCCGTAGTCGTCGGTCGACGCGACGGTCGCCGTGACCCCGTTGGCGAATCGGACTGATGCCGTCGCCGAGCCGATCGTTTCATCCGGCGTGAGCGTGCCGTGGCCGGCAAGTTCGCGTTGTTCGAAAAGCTCGTCGCCGAAGGCGGACTGGATGATGAGGTGCAGCAGCGAGACCGGATAGCAGCCGAGGTTGTAGATCGTGCCTCGACCGAGCGGGTTGACCACCGCCTTGATGTCGGCGGCATACCGCACGTGCACCGCCGTGACCGTCCCGGTCCGCTCCTCGGACAGCAGGTCGACGAAGCGTTGCATCACGGGATGGGCGAGATACATCAGCCCCTCGACGAAGAACACCCTGTCGCGCACGGCGTCGACGAGTTCGTGGGCGGTCGCCATCGTCGTGGTGAGCGACTTCTCGGAAAGCACCGCCTTGCCGGCTGCGGCCGCTGCCGTGACCACGTCGTGGTGGGTGTGGTTGGGCGTGCCGACGTAGACCACG
>JAKMFW010000038.1 GCA_022425325.1 Acidimicrobiales bacterium
ATCCATCTCAGCGTCTACTACTTCGGCGGCATGTTCGAGTACGAGCAGCGACTGGGGAGCCCGCCGTGGTTGCCAAAGGCCGCCCTCCTCACCGGTGTTGCCGTCCTGTTCAGCGCCGCCATTGCCCTCGGTACTGGCCGTTACCTCGTGCCCCGAGGCAACCTGCTGATGTTCGTCATTGCGGCGCCGGCACTCATCACCTTCAACCGTTGGTACGCCCGACGGATCCGCAGCCGTCGTTTTGGCGCACCCCGCGTGCTCCTGGTCGGCCCAGCTGAGGAGGTCCAGTCGGTTCGGCACCACATGAGCGAGTCGGGCTCGGAGGCCTCCGTCGTCGGTGCCACATCCACAACGAGCGATCTGCTTGCAGCAGTCGAGCGGGCCGATGCGACTGACGTGTTGCTGTTGGGTGGCGATCGGCTTGAGGAGATCTATCCCGCCCCGCTCGATCAACTCGAGCGGCAGCTGATCGGCGTGTACCACCGGGTGCAGCCTGCCGACACGCTCCTTGGCCTTCAGCGCAGTCGCCAAATCGCCGGAATCCCCTTTGTCGCGCTGCGCACCCACGCCCTGCCGCGTTATCGGCTCCGGCTCAAGCGGCTCCTTGACGTGACGCTGCTGCTCGTTGCCCTCCCCATGATCGTGCTCGTCGTTGGTCTCGCAGCCCTCTACGCGCTCTCCCGGGCGGGGACAGGCATCATCTACCGACAGGAGCGGGTCGGCCGCGGCGGGCAGATCTTCGAAGTCCTCAAGTTCCGAACGATGATCCACGACGCTGAGGCGACGACTGGCGCAACGCTTGCTCTCGAAGACGACCCGCGAGTACTTCCGGGGATGCGCTGGTTCCGAGCGGCTCGCCTGGACGAGTTGCCTCAACTATGGAATGTCGCAAAAGGTGAGATGTCCCTGGTCGGCCCCCGCCCTGAGCGGCCGGCGTTCGTGTCGCAGTTCGAAAACCGGCTTCCGGGCTACAGCCGCCGTCACGACGTACCGCCTGGCATCACCGGGCTTGCGCAGATCCGGGGGCGGTACGAGACCGAACCTGACTACAAGCTCGGTCACGATTTGCAGTACGTCGTCAACTGGTCGCCAGTGCTCGACCTCGTGATCATGCTCGAGACCATTGTCGTGATGGCTCGCCGACTGGCCCGGTGACTGCCGACCTCAGCACACCGCCTTTGTCGCTCTCCGTGGTGATCCCGGCTCGTGACGCAGCCGAGGTGATCGATGGTTGCCTGGAAGCGCTCCTGGCCCAGGACGTCGAGCTCGAGTTCGACGTCATCGTTGCCACCGGGCCGTCTGGTGATGACACTGCGGCGCGGGTCGACGCGTGGGCTGTGCGTGACCCGAGGGTACGCCGGATCGAGAACCCCTCTGGGCTCACGCCAGCGGCGCTCAACCGAGCGATCGCCGAGTCGAGCGGCGATCTTGTCGTCCGGGTCGACGCCCAGGCCGAGGTCCCCAAGGGATATCTCCAGCGAGTGCTGGACACAGCGGGACGCACCGGTGCGGGCAACGTCGGCGGTATCCAGCAGGCAGTCAGCGCGAGCGGCTGGTCGAAACCGATCGCGGTTGCCATGGGATCGCGGTTCGGCGCGGGTCCGGCGCAGTTTCGCAGTGGCAGCTACGAAGGGCCGACCGACACCGTGTACCTCGGCGCGTTTCGTCGCGCTGCGCTCGACGAGGTCGGGGGCTACGACGAGACCCTCGTGCGCAATCAGGATTATGAACTCAACTGGCGCCTTCGCCAGGCCGGTTACCTTATTTGGCTCGATCCTGGCCTCGTCGTCGACTACACGCCACGGGGCTCGCTCAGGGCTCTCTGGAGCCAATACTTCGAGTACGGCCGCTGGAAACGAGTCGTGCTGCTCCGCCACCCTCAATCGCTTCGAGCCCGCCAGGTCGCCGCTCCCGGACTCGTGTTCGGCCTTGTTGCGTCGCTGGTGCTTGCGATCGTCGGGTCGTGGCTCGGCCTCGTGCTGCCAGCCGCCTATGGCGTGACCGTGGTCGGCTTTGCCGCTCGTTCTGGCGGTGCGCCGAAGCTCCGGGTCGCGTCGGCGTTCGTCACCATGCACCTCGCCTGGGGTGCTGGTTTTCTCTTCGGCCGCTGATTAATCGCGGGCGGTAAGGGTGTCGCCGTCATCCTGCGACGCGTGTGCGAGGTAGGCATCGATCACATGATCGGGGTCACCAACCTCGACGAGTCGGCCGTGGTCGAGCCAGCCGACGCGATCGCACAGGCTTCGCATCAAGGCGGCGTCGTGGCTCACGAGCACGATCGTGGTGCCGTTCTCACGCAACCGATGCATGTGATCCATGCATCGGCGCTGGAACTCCTCGTCGCCGACGGCGATGACTTCGTCGACGAGCAAGATCTCGGGGTTGACGTTCACGGCGACAGCGAAGCCGAGTCGCACATACATGCCGCTCGAGTAAATTTTCACCGGTTCGTCGATGAAGTCGCCGATGCCGCTGAACTCGATGATGTCGTCCATCGCCTCGGCCATGTGTTTCCGGGTGAGCCCAAGCATGGTGCCGTTCAGGAAGACGTTTTCGCGGCCGGTGAGGTCGGGATGAAACCCTGAGCCGAGCTCGAGCAGCGCCGACATTCGGCCCTCGGTGGTGACCTCGCCGGTGGTCGGGCGGTGGATGTTGGCGATGAGCCGGAGGAGCGTCGACTTGCCGCTGCCGTTGTGGCCGATGAGCCCGAAGAACGAGTCGGGTTCGATGTGCAAGTCGACGTTTCGGAGTACCCAGAAGTCGTCAATATCCGCCGTTTGGCCGATGCGAAGGATGGCCTCCTTCAGGCTGCTTGGCCGGTCGCGATCAAGGCGAAATCGCTTCGAGACATCAGAGATCGTGATCTCGCCCGTGGTCATAGCTCCTCGCTGATTTCCATGCTGCGGGAACGGAAGTAGAGCCACCCGACGGCGAAGGTGCCGACCGCCCATGCCGTTGCGACGAGGACCCTGAGCGGGTCGGGGGTTTGGAGGAAGTAGACGCCGTCGCGAGCGATTTCAACGAAGATGGCCGGTGGGTTCCAGGTGACAAGCTGGCGAGCGATCTCGGGGACGTCGTTGTGCTCGAGCAGACTCGGCGGGTACACGACCGGCACGAGGAAGAACCCGACTCCGATCAGCACACCGGTGAGGTATTGGATATCGCGGTAGCGGGAGTTGAGCACCGCCACGATGAATCCGATCCCGAGGGCGAACATCATCGTGAGCAGGAGCGCGAACACCAAGAAGAGCGCCGTCCACGAGATGTTGGTGAACAGCGCCATGATCACGAGGAGCACGGCCGCCTCGAGCGCAGTCTGGATGGCGTTGCACGCGGCGCCGCCGAGGAGCGCCGTCTCGGTCGGGAAGTAGATCTTTTTGCGGAGGTCGCTCACATCTTGCAGCCAACCCATGCAACCGGTAACGACCCCGGTGAAAACGGTCCAGGTGATGAGACCGGTGAACAGGTAGAGGCCGAAGTTTTCGGCCCTGCCGTTGTCGGTGATGGGTGGCTGAGCGTTGTAGACCGCGCCGAAGACGAAGCTGTACACCGCAACGGTGGTGAGCGAGTTTGCGAACGACCAGAACCAGCCGAGCAGGCTCCGCTTATAGCGGGCCTTCGACTCGCGCTCTGCGAAGTGGATGATGAGGTTGACGCTTTTTCGCGCCGAGGGAGACAAGGTCAGCATCGTCGGTGTGCGCGTGGAGCGCTCCGTAATCCTAGCGATGAGGTGCAAAGCTACGATGCACCGGTGTTCGCGGGTTCGCTGCGCTCCGCTGTCGTTGCGGTGTGGCTCGTCGTGTTGACGAACGGGCCGTTGTTCTTTCTGTCGCGGCGTGTGTTTGGTCTGCCTGGCGCATGGGAGGACCCTGTGGTGCAACCGGCGATCGTCTTTACCGCCGGCGCAGCAGTTGCGTTCGTTGTGCTCGACCGGTTTCGACTCGTCGGCGGCCGGTTGGCTCCCGTTCCCCGGTTTCCCTTCGCAACGGCTGTCCTGCTCGGGGTGTGGGCGACGATGAGTGCGTGGTGGAGTCTGCAACCCGAGGTCACCCTTTGGCGGGGAATCGTCTATGTCGCGCTGCCGTTCGTTGCGTGGGTGATCGCGGACCTCTCTTTCGATCGGTTCGTCGATGCCCTGGTATGGGCAGTCGGTTCGCTGGTTGTGATCAGCCTCGCCCTCCTCGTCCTGTGGCCTGACGCAGCGCTCGACCCCAACCATGACTGGCGCGGTCCGATGACGAGTCGCAACAGCCTGGCGCCGATCTGTGGGCTGGCTGTCTTTGGCGGGCTTGCGTGGTGGAAGCGGGGGATCCGTCAGGCTGGTGGGCTGCTTGTACTCGCTTCGGTTGTCGGGTTGTGGGGGAGTGGGAGCCGCACTGCTGTGTCCGCGGCCGTCATCGCGCTCTTCGTGTCGCTCGTGCTGATTGTGGGGCGTCGCCGTTATCTCGCTCGCCCCGTCTGGACCAGTACCGCGTTCGCTGTTGGTGCTGGAGGGGTGGGCGGATTGGTAGCCGCAGCCGGGCTTGCGGCTTTCTGGGATGAACCCACCTTCACCCAGCGCCGCGCGATCTGGCGGCTTGTCGGCGACACCATCGGCGACGAACCGTTCATCGGCCACGGTTGGGAGGCGTTCTGGTATGCGCCCGAACTCCACACCGATGAACTGCTCCGGCGAGGCAGCGCGCATGGTTCGATCCCGGAGCTTTTGCTCGGACTCGGCGCGGTCGGGCTGCTGCTCTGGTCGCTGGTCGTCGCAATGGCGATCGCAGGTGTGGTCGCGCGGGCGTGGCGTCAGCCTGACACCGAGGCGTGGCTGTGGCTGGCTGTGGTCACCTTCTTGGTGGTCGAAAACCTCACGGAGAGCTTCGTACTTTGGTTTTCCTACAACTGGGTCCTGCTCACCGCCGCAGCGTTGCGATTTGGCTCCGAAGTACGTCAGCGATCGGCTGACGGGCGACCGCTTGCCGGGATCGATTCCGATTCGGGTGGGCGGGGCAAGCTGGCAGGGGTCACGAGCGCGACCCCGGTTTGCCGCCGACGGTAGCGTCCCGGCATGGAACGATCGGGCTCGGCTGGCACGACGCGAACGCTCGTGTTTGTCGCCGTCGTAGCGTTTGCGTTCTGGCGTCCGCTGTTCGCCGGTGGCACGCTCGCCCCCGACGATCAGGTCTGGTCAACGGCTCCGTTCAGCGCTGATGCCCCGTCCGAACTCTCGATTGAGATTGCAGAGCCGGATGCAGCTGCCGTGCACTCGGCCTGGTCGCGGTGGGGTGAAGAGGTTCGTTCGGGGTCCCTTACCCAGCTTGGAGATGGACGGTCGGGCGCTCCCGTGCTCGCTGATGGTGTCCCGTTCACTCATCTCGTCTACGCCGTCGTTCCGGCCTGGTTCGCCCCCGGCTTGATCGCCGCCCTTGCGATGCTGCTTGCGATGACGGGTATGGCCCGGCTGCTCGAACGGCTCGGGTTTGGTCCGGTCGCAACCAGTGTCGGTGGCCTCGCCTACGGACTGTCGGGTCTCATGTTCGTCTGGATTGGTTGGCCCCAGGCTTCTGCAGTCGCGCTGGTGCCGTGGGTGTTCTCGAGCGGCTTCGATGCCGTATCCGTCGCGGACCGGCGCACGACGTTGCGGCTTGGTGGTTCGATCGCCTTGCTGGCGTGGTGCGGAGTTTGGGCGATCACCGCCTACACCCTCGTCGGCCTTGTTGCCGTTCTTGGCTTCAGGAGTCGCCGTCCTCGTGGGCTGCTCGCCGTCGTCGCCGGCACTGCGACGGGTCTTGCCTTTGCGGCACCGCACTTGCTTGCCTCGATGACTCGCTGGTCGTGGGCGGATACATCAGCGGCCACGTCCATCGGCGATTCGTCTGCTGCCGTGTCGAGCGTCATCACGCTCGGTCTCGGTCCGCTATGGGGAGCTGACGCGGTTGGGTATCCATGGATCGGTTCGCTGTCCGCACAACTGTCGGTCGCCACCATTGGCCTTGTCGCCGGGATGCTCGCTCTCGTTGCGGTGCTTGCGCCTGACGATCGGCGACTGCCGTTCGTGCTCATCGGGCTTGGCTTTGGTATCGCCTATGTCGGCGGACCCTTCGGGTGGTTGTCGCACGTGGTGGCGGGCGCCGGGGCAGAAATGACCCACGCCCGCGTCCTGCTCGTTCTTGGCGCAGTGGTCGCGGCTGCGCAGACCGTCGATGTGATCGAGCGAGGAGATGGGTTTCGTCGGCCGGATCGGTTTGCCGTGATGGTCGGGTTGGCGGTCGTTGTCGTGATGGGGTGGAGCGGGGCCGAGTGGCTTGCTGCAGCGCAAGCCGCCGGCGTAACCCGAACAGCGCTCGCTGAGTCGACCACCTCGTTGCTCGCCGCGGCGGTGTTTGCTGCCGTTGTGGGCGCCTGGTGCCGTGGCATGCTCGCACGAGAGGCGGTTGGGCTTGTCGCAGGGCTGCTTGTCGCCGTGGAGGCGCTGACGTTCGGGGTTGCGATCCCTACCGTCACGGACCGAGCCGAGCGACTCGTCGCCACTGAGACCCACGCCGAACTTCTCGGTCTTGTGGGTGAGGACGGGCTCGTCGTGGGGGAGGGGCGAGTCCTCGCTCCTGTCGTTGCCGCCCGCTTCGGCCCGAACGACGTCCGAGTGCCTCGCCCTCGCTCCCCTGAGGAAATCGATGTGCTGGCCGCTCTTGACCCTGGAGCGGTTCGCGGTGGCGCCAGTGCCGACCAGCCAGCGTTGAGTCGAGTCGACGTGAGCGATCCTGCGTGGCGACGGTTCGGCGTCGATGCCTTTGTGATCGCGCCTGGCCGCCGCCCACCAGGAGTCGTGACCACCCCGCTCGCCGAGGCGACCGACCGGATCGATCCCGCTGGTGGTGCGTTCACGGCGACGGTCGAACTCATTGCCGGTCTCCGTGCGGTCGAGCTCCACCTTCTGGCGCCGTTCGCAACGCCGGTTGAGGTCGATGTCGTCGTCGCCGGCCGTCTGGTCGTTGGTCAAGCGCTGGTACTCACTGAATCACCGGTGGTCGTCCCCATCGAAGGCGATCTCTTGGCGGGGCCAGCGAGCGTGACCGTTCGGGTGCTCGCTGAGGAAGGCACTGCGGCGCTCGGCGTCGACGACAACGGCGTGGTGGTTGTCGGTGTGATCGGTTCCGATGGTGACGGCACGCTCGTTACTGCCGATGGACTGTCGATCGTCTATCAACCCGTTGCTGCGGTCACCGATGCCGGCGATGCTGACGTTGTCATCGACCGCGTCGATGATCGTCGATTGCAGTTCACCGTCGAAAGCACGCAGTTCGTTGAGGTGTGGACCGACATCGTCCATCGGCCGGGATGGACAGCGCTCGTCAACGGAGCACCTGGCGAGCTGCAGGGTGATGTCGTGCTCGGTGTGCGGGTGCCGCCGGGGGTGAGCGAGGTCGACATCCGGTATCGACCGCCTGGGCTGACGCTAGGGCTGGCGCTGATCGCAATGACGGTGCTCGCCTGGCTCCTCAGCGGTCCCGTCGTGGCAGGTCGACACTCGCTGGATCATCGGGACCCGGTGTGATTTTTTCGGGGACGCCGTCAGCCTTGGGTAGGCGAGCGCTTTCGTCGGCGTCACCGATTTCGCGCACGTCCGACGGCAGTTCGCGATGGAACGGCCGATTGACCCGAACAATAAGGTCGGCGAGGAGGCCAACCACGAGGGTCTGCAACACCGCGAAGCCGAGCAACAAGGTGTTCGCTGCCGGGCGAAGGTCCTTGTCGACGAGGTCATAGCCGAGCTTGCCGATGAAGATCAGCCCGAGCAGCGATGCGACCGGCAGCATCACCCGAAGTGGGTCGTAGGACAGCATCATCCGGATGACCTGCAGGGCGTAGCTCCGGGTGTCCCTCCACCAATGGAACTTTGATTTTCCCGCCCGTTTCTCGTAGGTGATCGGTACGAAGTCGACCCGGTAGCCGTTCATCAAAAACGCCATGGTGATGGTGGTGGCGCAACTGAAGCCCACCGGCAGTTCGTGGGTGTACTGGAGCGCTACGTCGCGTCGAAACGCTCGGAACCCCGTGTTGAGATCGGGGATCGTGGTTTGGGTGAGGTACTGGGCGAGCCGGCGGATCAACCATTTGGCCGGAACCCGGAAGAACTTGAGCGTGCCTTGCTCGGATGTGCGGGTGCCCACGACCTGGTCGGCATCGCCGAGTGCGTCGACCAACTGCGGGATCTCGTGGTTGGGGTACGACATGTCGGCGTCTGACCACACCACGACGCTGCCCCTCGCTGCTTCGGTGCCGATCCGGCGGGCAGCGCCAGCGCCTGAGCATCGTTCGGCCCGAATGACCCGGGTGCGTTGGTCGGCGGTGGCGATCTCATCGGAGCCATCGTCCGAGCCGTCATCAACGATGATCAGCTCCCACGAGTAGGCCGAGACGTCCATGGCGTGAGCGATCCGATCGATCTCGGCCTGGAGGTGTCCGGCCTCGTTGTGGACCGGCAAAACGATCGAGACGTCGAGTTCGGCAGGTGGCGCAGGCACGAGGGGATCCTATGGCACGGGCCCGGATCGCCGGTCCGACGCCCGCCATCTAGGGAAGAACGGGATGCCTCGTCAGGTTCGACGAGCACGGGTGCTCTGGTGGACTGCCCGGATCGGGTCGGTGTGTTCAACGACGATGTCGGCGATGTGTGGTCGCGGTTGGCAACCAAGCCGGTTACGGGCGAGCGAAGGGGTCTCAGCGAACGCCATACCGGGTGGCGTACATGCCCTCGAAGATCTGTTCCAACCCCACGACGTTCTCGGAATTGCGCCGTTCTTGCAGCGTGGCCTCGACCGTGCTGCACGGGAGGTCGAAACCCCGGTACCTGGGGCTACCCACGAACCAGACGGCGCTGTCGCCCGCTGCCTCGTGGGCGTGGGTGGCAAAGGTGATGGGGTCGGTCGAAGCGATCCGGTCGAGATAGCTCCGCCAGTCGATGACGAGGCCGTCGCCGCTTGGGAACGCCCGCCGCTCGACATCGGTCTCGAGGTAGTGCGTCGTGGCCGGCCCAAGTTGATCGGGGCAAAAGATGATGACGTCGTCGGGTCCGACCACGTCATCGATGGCACTCGCTACTTCCTCGCCCTGCGATCGAGTCCGACGGGCCTCATCGATACTGATTGCCGTTCCGAGCAGGACGAGAACTGCAAGCAGCGACATTCGGGCACGGGTGTCGAGCATGGCGATACCACGCCCGGCTAGCAGCAAGATGAAGGGAAGGGCGATGGCGGCGTAGCGAGCCTCAAATGCGCTTCCCGAAACGACGGCAGCGGCAGCACCGATCCCGAGGCCCAGGCCGGCGGCCGCCGCCGGAACCTGCATCGATGGGTGGATCGACGACCGCAGCTGGAGCACCTTGTCTCGGGCCGGGCTGATCGTCAGCATTCCGAGGACTGCGGAGAACCCGAGCAAAACGCCGAGCGACTCGCCTTCGAACCGGTTATTGCCCCCGATTCCCTGCAGCGTCTCGATGAAGACTTCGGTGGGTCGAGCCCGAGTGGCCCACGGGGTGCCGGTCTCGGCGAGTTGGTCGATGAAGACTCCGAGCCAGACGATGAAGGTCGCTGCACCGGCAGCCATCGCAAGGAGGAGACGGGCCGCAGTGTTGTGCTTGTTCGTTCGACGGCCTGCCATGACCACGATGAGTCCGGCGGCGGCAATCGCATAGAAGGTCCAGTAGTGGGTATGCACTGCAGCGGCCGTGATGGCGGCGACAGCAAGGAGACGGCGAGCGGTTGGTTGTTCCCATGCCGCTTCGAATGCCCACCAGCCGAGGGCGATGATCAGCACGACGAGTGCGTACATGCGGGTCTCGGTGGCGTAGCGAATGAGGTAGGGGGAGGTGGCGACGAGGAGGAGGGTGGCGATTGCGACGTCGCGCCCGTAGCGCCGGGTTGCCATCCAGATCACCGGCACGGTGATGAGCGACAGCACGCCTGATAGCGCCCGCACGGCGGTGTCGCCATCGCCGAATACGTCGATCCACCACCCCAACAACAAATAGAAGAGCGCCGGGTGGCCGTCTTGGCGCAGGGCCTCGGTGAGTGAAGCGTCGCCGGTCGCAATGTGGACGGAGAGCGCCTCATCGAGCCACAGCGGCGACGCTGTGGCGAACCGGAGAACACTTCCGGCGATGATCACGAGCAAGACGGCGACCCGTCCGGTGGATCTGGACATCGGGATGGGACCCTAATCCGTTCACCTGCGCTGCCCCTTGAGGGTCATGAAGGAGCTTCCCCGTGCGAAGAGGAACGGTACGCTGATCGTTAATGACGACACGCATGGTGATCATCGGAGGGGGACCGGCCGGCCACAGTTGCGCAAGCACTGCGGCTCGCCTGGGTGCGGACGTGGTCGTGATCGAGCGCGACACGATCGGCGGGGCTGCGCATCTGTGGGATTGCATCCCGTCGAAGGCGATGATCGCCACTGGTAACGCCCGCCAGTTCCTGCGCCGGTCGGCGAGGATGGGACTCGCCGAGGTCGGCTCGGACGTCGATCTCGACCAACTGCGCGACCGTCTCAAGCACATCGAGTCTCGGCTCGAGACCACGGTTCGCGGTCTCCTCGACAGTCAGCGAGTGGAGCTGGTCGACGGGTTTGGCCGGATGGTCGATGCTCGCACGGTCGTCGCGACCCTGCCCGACGGTACCGAGCGGACCTTTCACGCCGACGTGGTGGTGCTCTCGACCGGCAGCCGTCCTCGGATTCCCGAGTGGGCGCCGGCCGATGGCGAACGCGTGCTCTCGACCCGTGACGCATACCCGCCATCGGTCATGCCTGAGCACGTCATCGTGATCGGTTCGGGTGTGACAGGCGTGGAGTTCGTGCACATGTTCGAGTCGATGGGGGCGCAGGTGACACTCGTCGTGAGTCGCCAGCAGGTGCTTCCCCAAAAGGACCCCGAGGTTGCTGCTGCGCTCGAGGAGGACTTTCTCCGGCGCGGTGTGAAGCTCTTCAAGGGTGCACGAGCCGAGTCGATTGTTCGGGAAGGCAACGAGGTGATCGTCTCCTGCGACGATGGCCGCATCGCCCGGGGTTCGCACGCCCTGCTTGCCATCGGTTCTGTGCCGAACTCCGATGGTCTCTGTCTCGACGACGTGGGTGTGCAGACCGATCACGGGTACGTGCCGGTCAACAACCATATGCAGTCGAACATCCCGCACATCTACGCCGCCGGCGACCTCTCAGGGCGCCTGCCGCTTTCGTCGGTCGCCACAATGCAGGGACGCAAGATTGCCGAACACGCCATGGGCCTTACCGCCCGCGGCAATGGTCGCCAGATCGACTACGACAAGGCCGCTTCGGCGATCTTCACCGAGCCCGAGATCGCCGATGTCGGCTTGGCCGAGATCGATGCGTTCGCTGAGGGCCGCAAGGTCCGGGTGACCAAGGTGCCGTTTGCGACGCATGCGAAGGCGCTGATCAACGATGATCCGCGCGGGTTTGTGAAGATCATCTCGGATCCGGCCACGGGCGTGATTCTCGGTGGGTCGATCGTTGGGCGCCATGCGGCCGAGCTGATCTCGGTGTTGGCGGTGGCCGCAACGAACGGTCTGACGGTGACCGACATCCACGAGTCGATGCTGGTCCACCCGACCCTTGCCGAGGCGCTTACGGAAGCGGCGGAGTAGGCGCAGGCGCGCTGAGGCGCCGTCTATTCGATGACGGCGACGACATCGCCGCCCCCGACAGAGTCGCCCTCGCTGACGCGGATCTCGGTGACCGTGCCCGCCTTCTCGGCGGTCACGTTGTTCTCCATCTTCATTGCCTCGAGGACGACGATTGCGTCGCCGGCTTCGACTTCATCACCGACGGCGACATTGATCTTCACGATGGTGCCCTGCATCGGCACGGTGACGTCGCCGCTGCCGGAGCCGCCTCCGCTCGCCCCGCCACCACTGCGTCGTCGCGCGGCACCGCCTCCGCCGGCTGCCGCAGGTGCCCCCGCGGATTCAGGGACCCACATGGCGACGCTGAAGCGCTTACCGTTGACTTCGACATCGAGCTCACGCTTGATCTTGGGCTCGTCGTCGTCAGCTTGTTCGGCGCTGGTAGCGGACACGTCGGTGAGGTCGAGGACTTCTTCGACCCACTTCGTCGAGTGCTCGTTGTTGCGGAAGTCGTCATGCTCGAGGATGGCGATGTCGGCCGGGATGGTGGTGGCGACCCCCTCGATATGCAGCTCGCCGAGTGCTCGGAGGGCGCGGTTGATGGCGACCTCCCGCGTGCGGCCCCAGACGATGAGCTTGCCGACGAGGTTGTCGTAGAACTGACTGATCTCGTCGCCCGCCTCATAGCCGGTGTCCCAGCGGGTGCCGAAACCGTCGGGTGGCGTGAGCGCCGTAATCGGGCCGGGGGACGGGAGGAACGCGCCACCGGCAGGGTCCTCTGCGTTGATGCGGATCTCGATGGCATGACCGCGGATCTCGATCTCGTCCTGGGTGAACGGCAGCGGCTCGCCGGCGGCGACGCGAAGTTGCTGTTCGACGAGGTCCACGCCAGTGATGAGCTCGGTGGCGGGATGCTCCACCTGAAGCCGGGTGTTCATCTCGAGGTAGTAGAAGCCGCCGTCTTCGTAGAGAAACTCGACGGTGCCGGCGTTGGTGTAGTCGCAGCCCTTGGCGACGGCCACGGCTGCCTGGCCCATCTGCTCGATGATGTCGTCGGGGATACCTGCGGCGGGCGCCTCTTCGATGAGCTTCTGGTGACGGCGCTGAGCCGAGCAATCGCGGGTACCGAGGTAGACGGCATTGCCGTGGGTGTCGCAGAGCACCTGGACCTCGACGTGGCGCGGCTTGGTGAGGTAGCGCTCCATGTAGCACTCGTCGCGCCCGAAGTACGCGAGCGCTTCGCGCTGGGCGGATGCGAGTTGGTCGGCGGCCTCATCGGCGTTCTGGACGACCTTCATGCCGCGTCCGCCACCGCCGTAGGCAGCCTTGATGGCCACGGGCCATCCGTACTCGTCGCCGAAGGCGATGACCTCGGCCGGGTCGGTGAGGATGGCGGTGCTCCCGGGGACACCGTGAACGTCGACCTTCTCGGCGGCCTCGCGAGCGCTGATCTTGTCGCCCATCACCTCGATCGCCGCGGGTGGCGGGCCGACGAAGGCGACCCCGCGTTCGGTAATCGCTCGGGCGAAGTCGGCGTTCTCCGAGAAGAAGCCGTAGCCGGGGTGGACGGCATCGGCACCGGACTTTTCGATCGCATCGAGAATGGCGTCCGTGTTGATGTAGGACTCTGCGGCGGTCTGGCCACCAAGCGCGTAGGCCTCGTCGGCGAGTCGGACGTGCAGCGCGTCTCGATCGAGTTCGCTGTACACGGCGACGGAGGTGATGCCGAGTTCGCGGCAGGCGCGGATGACACGGACGGCGATTTCGCCACGGTTGGCGATCAGGACTTTGGAGAACACGTGCTATTGACTAGCCGAATGATGCCCTCCGATGCGACACCACACCCTGGAATCTTTCCGAACAGTCGGGCTGCGGCGATCGCCAACGGCTGGAGTTTCACGCACGTGTCGTCGACAGGGTCGACGAACACTGACCTTGCCGGGTCAGCTCGGGCGGGATCGACCGGCATCGAGTTGCTGGTCACCGACCATCAGTCAGCGGGTCGGGGCCGGCTCGACCGGAGCTGGGAGGACGACCGCTCGGGTCAGCTGATGTTCAGCTTCCGGACGCCGGTCGATGATGACCTTCAGGCCGTACCGGGGGCGATTGCGGTCGCTGCCCATGAGGCGGTGGCCGCTGCTGGTGTCGACGCAGGGATCAAGTGGCCCAACGATCTCGTCGTCGAACATGGCGATGCCCCCGGCAAGCTCGCCGGCCTGCTGAGTGAGTACGTCGACTCGTCACCTCCGTGCGTCGTGGTCGGTCTCGGCCTCAACGTCACGTCGGCGCCGGTCGCGGACGCAACCTCGCTGGCTGCGAATGGCGGCTCCGTCACCCGGGACGAGGTTTTCGCGACGCTGCTCGAGCGGTTGCCAGAGCTCCTGGGCAACCCCGATCTTGTCCGCACCGAGTTGCGCCGCCGATCGACAACGCTTGGTCGTCGCGTGCGCGTCGAGCGTTCCGGCGGCGACCTCGTTGGGATCGCGACCGACCTCACCGCCGACGGTGGGTTGCTGCTCACCGTCGATGGGGCACCGGTCGAGGTTTCGGTGGGTGACGTGATCCATCTCCGGCCCGGGGACTGATCTCGGCAGGCGCATGCTTGGCGCTACGCTCTAGCGCCGTGGTGCACGACGAGACAGTGGTGTTGCGGCGAAGTTGGCCGCAACGATTGATGATCCTCCTGTGCGTCGGCCTGATCGGTACGTCGATCGGTGCGTCGCTGCTCTTTGATGAGCTGTACAACAGCGTCGCGGATCTTGGACGGATCCAGTTCTCTGGCGATGTGCTCGAGACTGAGACCAGCTCATCTGAGCCGGTCAACTTTTTGATTATCGGTGTCGACTCGGCGCTTGGGCTTGATCCCGACGACCCAGCCTCCTTTGGGAGGGAGGTCGATCCACGTGGCAACAGTCTCGCCGACACGATCGCCATCCTTCGGATCGATCCTGTCGGTGGGCAGGCATGGACGCTTTCTCTCCCGAGAGATCTCCTCGTTGAGATCCCGAACGCTCGGGTCCCGGTGCAGAAGATCAACGCCTCGTCGCTCATCGGTGGGGCACCGTTGCTGGTCGAGACGGTGTCGTCGAACTTCGACATCAGGATCAATCACTATGTCGAGCTGGACTTCCTCGCCTTCCGGAGCGTGGTCGACGAGCTTGGCGGTGTCCCGATGTGGTTCCCGGCGCCTGCCGTAGATCAGCGTGCTCACTTCGCTATTGGGGAGCGGGGTTGCCATGTGCTCGATGGAGAGCAGGCGCTTGGCTTCGTTCGATCTCGAAATTACCAGGAGCTGCGGGACGGCGAACTTGTCACCGTGGGCAACTCCGATTTCGGTCGGATTGAACGTCAGCGGGTCTTCATCTCGGCGGCGATCGACCGAGCGGTTGCGCGCGGCGCTCGCAATCCGACCACCCTGGCGGGTCTGATCAGCTCGGCAGCCGAAAGCGTCATTCTTGACCAAGACCTCACCACGGCCGAACTGGTGCGACTCGCCGAAGCGTTCACCGATTTCGACAGTTCGACGCTACAAAACTTCTCGCCCCGCGTTGTCGACGTGGTTGATCCTGACACGGGCCGGTGGGAGGGGCTCGGCCTAGCGGAGGATCTTGACGCCGAGATGTTCCAGATCTTCCGTGGTCTCGGTGATGCGATCGCTCTTTCCGACGTGCGGGTCTCCGTTGCCGGCACCGACGCCGAAACCGTGGTCGCCGACACTGAACAACTCCGATCGTTGGGCTTTTCCGTCGGCGGAGAACGCGTCATCGAGTCGACCGGTTCCGACAGTGTCATCGCCTACCCAGCGGGAACACGAGCTGAGGCCGAGCTTCTTGCCCGCTACGTCGTGCCGGTGCCAGCGCTGGTCGAGGACACCTCGGCGTTGGAGATGACGTTGGTGCTCGGCACCGGCCACGACGGCATCGCGTCGTTCTTTCCCCAAGACGAGGCAGAGACACATGCGGCGATCGACGCGCTCGGTGTGGTCGCCATCCCGGCACTCGACCCCGTGGTGACCACCACGGTGGCCGCGGCTCCAAGTTCGACGACGACATCAACGATCGCCCCAACGACAACCACAACCACAACCACCACGACGACCACAACCACGGTCGTTCCGACGACGACCACGACCATCCCGACGGAAGGCATCGGAAAGCCGCCGGAAGGGGAGAGCTGCGGGTAGGCCAGGGTCTCGTCGGTGGGGCTCTACACTCACGTCATGGAGCGGCCCGCCGTTTGAGGCGACGTCGCCTCGGTCCGAATTTGGATCGATGCAACCCGCAGAGGAGTCTTCATGGGAAGCACGATCGCCGTGATCGGTGCGGGCTATGTGGGACTCACGACGGGAGCGTGTTTCGCGCATCTCGGCCACAAGGTCACATGTGCCGACGTCGTCGAAGCGAAGGTCGACTCCCTGCAGCGGGGTGAAATCCCGATCCATGAGGCTGGCCTCGAAGAGCTCGTTCGGGCGGGCATGAGCAATGGCAACCTGTCGTTCGTGCTTGGCTCCGAGAAGGCGGTTCGGGATGCCGACTTCGTGTACCTCTGTGTGCCAACGCCGCAGACAGCTGAGGGCTCGGCTGATCTTCGCTATCTGACCGCCGCCGCCAAGCAAATCAGCCCGAATCTCCAGCCCGGCACCATCGTCGTCAACAAATCGACCGTGCCCGTCGGCTCGACCCTGCTGGTCGAGCAGGCCCTCGGCCGCTCCGACATCCCTGTCGTGTCGAACCCGGAGTTCCTGCGTGAGGGCAGCGCCGTCGACGATTTCCTCCATCCCGATCGGGTGGTGATCGGTTCCCACGACGAGGCGGCGGCCTCCCATGTGGCGTCGCTCTATGTCGATTGTGGTGCACCGATCATGGTCACGGATCCGGCGTCCGCCGAGACGTGTAAGTACGCCGCCAATGCCTTTCTCGCCACGAAAGTTTCGTTCACGAACGCCATCGCCGCAGTGTGCGAGGCGGTGGGTGCCGACGTCAACGATGTGCTGCTCGGTATGGGCTACGACCATCGCATTGGTCGCGAGTTCTTGCGTCCCGGCCCCGGCTGGGGCGGTTCCTGCTTCCCGAAGGACTCCAAGGCGATCATCTCGATCGCCGAGGATGCCGGGTACGACTTCGCGCTCATGCGCGGTGTGATCCAGGCCAATGACGAGCAGTTCGATCGCATTGTCCGCAAGGTCGAGTCGGTGACGTCACTCGATGGCGCCACCGTCGGCG
>JAKMFW010000040.1 GCA_022425325.1 Acidimicrobiales bacterium
GCCCGGACGGCCTGGCCGACAAGGATGACTCGAGTCTCGGTCATCACGATGTAGCCGAGCCCGTTGCCGATCTTGCCCTTGGCCGCCTCGACGACCACCTCGGCGTCACCGAGCTCCGCCATCAAGGTTCGGAACGGGCGGCGGCTCGTGAGACCGCTCTTGATCCCACGCCCCGCCAACCAGCGGTCGAAGGTGTCGTCGTTGCGGGTCAGGCCGTGCACTGGTCGAACCCGGTGGACGTGTCGATCAGCGGCCGATGCTGACCGGCGTGGCGGTCAACTCTTCGGTCGGCGGCTCGAAGCGGGTCAGGTCGATGCCGTCGACGGCGGCCTTGTACTCCTCGATGGTGGGCGTGCGCCCGAGCACCGACGACAGCACCACGACCGGTGTCGAGGCGAGCAGCGACTCGCCCTTCTTCTCATCGGAGTCGCGCACGACACGGCCCTGGAAGAGCCGGGTAGAGGTGGCTATCACCGTGTCGCCCGGCTCGGCCTTCTCCTGGTTGCCCATGCAGAGATTGCAGCCCGGACGCTCGAGATAGAGGATGTTCTCGTAGCCGGTTCGGGCGACGCTCTTCGGGTCGGTGTCGTCGAACTCGAATCCGGCGTAGCGGCTGAGCAGTTCCCAGTCGCCCTCGGCCTTGAGTTCGTCGACGATGTTGTATGTCGGCGGTGCGACCACGAGCGGCGCCTGGAACTCCACCTCGCCGTGTTGTGCCTCGAGGTTGCGCAGCATCTGGGCGAGGATCTTCATATCGCCCTTGTGCACCATGCACGAGCCGACGAAACCGAGGTCGACCTTCTTGGTCCCGCCGTAGTGCGACAGCTCACGAATGGTGTCGTGGGTGTAGCGCTTCGACGGGTCGTCGTTGTTCACGTCGGGGTCGGCGATCATCGGTTCGTCGATCTGATCGAGGTCGACGGTGAACTCGGCGTAGTACTTCGCGTCGGCGTCGGGAGCCAGCGGCGGGCGCTCACCGCTCTTGATCTCGGCGATCCGGGCGTTGGCGCGATCGACGAGGCCCTGGAGCACGGCGTTGGCGTTGTCCATGCCCTTGTCGATCATCACCTGGATGCGATCGCGGGCGATCACGAGCGACTCGACGAGGGTCTCGCTGTCGGAGATGTTGATCGAGGCCTTCGCCTTCATCTCGGCGGTCCAGTCGGTGAACGTGAATGCCTGGTCGGAGGCGAGCGTGCCGATGTGAACCTCGATGACCCGGCCCTGGAAGACGTTCTCGCCGTCGAACTCCTCCAGCATCTGTGCCTGGGTGGCGTGCACGACATCGCGGAAGTCCATGTGGGCGGGCATGTCGCCTTTGAAGGTGACCTTGACCGATTCAGGAATCGGCATCGATGCCTCGCCGGTGGCGAGGGCGAGGGCGACCGTGCCGGAGTCGGCGCCGAACGCCACACCCTTCGACATGCGGGTGTGGGAGTCGCCGCCGATGATGATCGCCCAGTCGTCGACGGTGATGTCGTTGAGGACCTTGTGGATGACGTCGGTCATCGGGGCGTAGTTGTGCTCCGGATCGCGGGCGGTGATCAGCCCGAAGTCGTTCATGAATTTCATCAGGCGAGGGAAGTTCTCCTGCGCCTTGGTGTCCCACACCGAGGCCGTGTGGCAGCCCGACTGGTAGCCGGCGTCGACGATCGGCGAGATGACCGTTGAGGCCATCATCTCGAGTTCCTGGGAGGTCATCAGGCCGGTGGTGTCCTGCGAGCCGACGATGTTGACCTCGACCCGGGTGTACGACCCGGCGTGGAGCGTGGCGCCTGAGGTGCCGACGGCGTTGCGGTTGAAGATCTTCTCGACAGCCGTGAGGCCCTGGCCCTCGTGGGAGACCTCGTCGGACGGGGCGAACACCGCCGGGGTATCGATACCGAGCGTGTTGGCGGCGAAGGTCTGCAGCTTCTTGCCGAAGACGACGGCGTAGGAGCCTCCGGCCTTCATGAACTCGACCTTCTGCGGGGTGAACGCCGACGAGATGTCCATGACCTCGTTGCCGTCGGCGTCGATCAGTTTCCGGGTGCGGGTGTTGATCGTGAAGACCGAACCGGTATCGACCGAGTAGGTCTGTTCGAGAATCGCTTCACCGTCGTCGTCGACGATGAGCTCGCCGTCGGCGTCGAATTGGGTCACCCAGTTCTTCAGGTCGAGGCCGATTCCGCCGGTGACGCCGATGGTGGTGAGAAAGATCGGGGAAATGCCGTTCGTGCCGCCGACGATCGGGGCGTAGTTGATGAACGGCACGTACTCGCTGGCCTGCTTGCCGATCCAGAGGGCGACGTTGTTCACGCCGGACATACGCGATGAACCCACGCCCATCGTGCCCTTCTCCGCAACCAGCAGCACGCGCTTGTCGGGGTGGGCGGCCTGGAGGTCGAGTAGCGCCTGCTGCTGTTCCTTGTTGTGCTCGAACATGCTCTGGCCGTGCAACTCCCGGTCGGAACGGGAGTGGGCATCGGCGCCGGGGGAGAGCAGGTCGGTGGAGATGTCGCCCACGCCGGCGACGAAGGTCACGACCTCAATCTCTTCGTCGATGTCGGGGAGCTCGGTGAAGAACTCGGCGTTGGCGTAGCTCTGCAGCACCTCGGTGACGAGCGTGTTGCCACCCTGGTGCGCTTCGGCCAGGCGGGCCATGTCCGCTTCGTAGAGGAAGACCTGAGTCCTGAGCACATCGGCGGCGGCTCGGGCCGAGTCCTCGTCGTCGCCGAGCAGGAGGTCGAGCAGGACCGCAATCGACGGGCCGCCCTTCATGTGCGAAAGCTGCTCGAACGCCGACTCGACCGAGATGCCATCGATGGCGCGAGCACCGGTGATCACATCCTTGAGCACAGCGGCTTTGAGGCCAGCAGCACTCGTGGTGCCGGGGAGCACGTTGGAGATGAAGAAGTCAAGGCAGTCGGTCCGGTGGGCGCTGTCGGGGTCGGACATGTGCACAACGATCTCGGTCAGCAGGTCGGCACCGTCGATCGGCTTCGGGTGGAGCCCGTGCGCCTTCCGGTCCTCGATCTCGTTCAGATAGTCGTCGTACAGGCTCATGACGTCGGTCTCGCTTTTGCTGCTGTGGTCGTCGGGAATCCCCGGAAACGGGGATCATCGTACCTTGTATTGAAGTTGTATTAGACCGATGTCGCGGCTTCCTTAGCCGTCGACACCGCCGGTGTTCACGCCGGTGTGGGTGGCGGACGCATCGTGAGGAGCAGTGCGGTGCCGAGCAGGCCGCTCACGAGCGCGGTGATCTGAGCCGCGGTGTGACCCGAGGCATCGATGATCACTCCGATGGTCGGTGGCCCGACGAGGCCGCCCACGCCGGCGGCCGTGTAGAGCGCACCGAGCACGCCGCCCATCCCGACGACACCGAACCGCACGGCGACCACGGCCGGGGACAGGGCGATGAAGCCGCCGTAGGCGACCCCAAGGACGACGGCGAAGAGGATCAGCAGGCTGTAGCTCGTATCAGCGACGATCCACAGCAGCACACTGAGCGAGAGCACGAGGAACGACAGTTGGTACAGCCCGGTGATGCCGATGCGGGCGGCGACCGCACCGAAGCCGAGCCGGCCTGCGATCGAACTCATGCCGATCAACCCCAGCAAGACCGCGGCCGAACCGGTGCCGCCGACCGTGTCGATGTAGTCGGCGAGGAAGACGAAGGGGGTGAACAAGGTGATCGAGATCAGGATCGACGAGACGTAGAGAATCCAGAAGTCCACGCGGCCCCGAATCGCCTCTCGGATCGGTACGGGTGACGCCGCCGAGGTGGGGGGACGGTGAGCCCCGATGGCAGCGACGGTCAGGAGCACGGCGGTCATGATCGCAAGCAGTCGATAGGCGTCACGCCAGCCCTGGTTGTCGATGACCCACTCGACCAGCGGCACCATGACGAGGGTTCCGGTGCCGATGCCGGCCACGGCCAAGCCCAGCGCGAGCGTTCGCCTCGCTTCGAACCAGCCGCCGACCGTGGCGACCATCGGCACGTAGCAGCATGCGACGCCGAACCCGACGCCGAGGCCGTACGTGAGGTATCCGAGTTGGATCGACCCGACCTCGGCAGTGAGGAGGAGTCCGATGGTCATCGCTGTCGCACCAAAGAGGACGACTCGGCGAGGGCCATGGCGATCGGCGATCCGCCCGGTCACGATCCCGAGCGCGAAGTAGGCGAAGGTCGTCAGGGCGAAGAACAGCGCCGTTTCCGACCGATCGGAGCCGAACTCGTCGGCCATTGGGCCAAAGAATTCACCGAAGCTGTACGCCACCCCGAACACTGTGAACATCGCCAAGAAGGCGGATGCCACAACGACCCACGACCGCGCCGAATCGACGCCGTGGATCGGCGGGGGATCGGTGGTCGGCGACTCGCTCAGCGGCGAGTCACCTTCACCGGCATGCTCGCGTAGCCGTGGACGAACGACGAGAAGACCCGCTCGGGCTCGGCGCAAACCTCGATTGTCTCGAAGCGCTTGAGCATCTCTTCCCAGAGCACTCGGAGCTGAAGTTCGGCGACGCGGCTCCCCATGCAGAAGTGAATGCCGTAGCCGAAGGACAACTGGCGGTCGGCGTTCTCCCGGTCGATGTCGAGGACCTCGGGATTGTCGAAGACGTCCTCGTCCAGGTTGGCGGAGATATACCACATGAGGAGCTGGTCGTCCTTCTTGATCTCCTTGCCGTTCAGGACGGTGTCCTTGGTGGCCGTGCGGCGCATGTAGGCCAGCGGCGTCTGCCAGCGGATGACCTCGGGGACGAACTTCTCGATTAACGACGGGTCGGCCTTCAGCTTCTCGAAGTTCTCGGGGAACTTGTGGAGGCCGTAGACGCTGCCGGTCATCGTGTTACGGGTGGTGTCGTTGCCGCCGACGATCAGCAACAGCAGGTTGCCGAGGTGCTCAAAGGCCGACATGTCCTTGGTGTGCTCACCGTTGGCAAGCATGGTGACGAGATCAAAGCCGGCCTGGCCACGACGCTCGTCCCACAGTTTCTCGAAATAGGCGACGCACTCAAACAGCTCATCGATTTTTTGCTGCTGGGTTTCGACGACGCCGCCCGGACCGGGGATGGCGAACACGATGTCGGACCAGCGGGTGAGCTTGCGGCGATCCTCCATCGGGAAGTCGAAGAGGGTGGCGAGCATGAGGGTTGTGAGCTCAATCGAGACCGTGTCGACCCAGTCGAACGCCTCGTCCTCAGGGAGCGAGTCGAGGAGGGCCGCGGTGCGCTCTCGGATCATCGGCTCGATGTTGCGAAGGTTGCTCGGCGCCGACACGCCACGCACCGTCTTGCGCTGCTCAGTGTGGGTGGGCGGATCCATGGCGATGAACGGGGTGAGCTCCTGGGGAAGCGCTTCTCCCTGCATCTTCTCGACCGACAGCCCGAGGGTGATGCCGCTGGCTGAGGAGTAGGTCTCCCAGTCGCCGTCGACGGCGCGGACGTCGTCGTACCTGGTGATCGACCAGTAACGACCTGAGGTCTCAAGTTCGTTGAAATGGACCGGGTCCTCGTCGCGCAGGCGAGCGAAGTGTTCCTGCCAGCGATCCTCGAGGAACAGGTGGGCGTTAAGTGGGTTGACTTCCTCGATGGGAACGTCGTAGGCGCCGGGGGCGTTGCGGCCCTTCTCTGCCATTTCCATCTCGGGGGTGACCACGTCGGGGTTGAAGATCTGACGTGTCTCTTCGGCCATGTCGGTCATCGGTGGTGCTCCTCAGCTCAGACTTACAGTGTAATCGCGTCATGGGTGGCTCTTCCAGACCTACTCGCCGGGGTTACGCTCCGCGCAATGACGCCCGAGCGACTGGCCGCTGTTCGCACCGCCCTTCTGCGCGACATGACGATCGACATCGTCACGCTCGGGGCGCGAAGCGGCGAGTGGCGCACCACCGAGATCTGGTTCGTCGTCGTCGACGGCCGGATCTACCTCTGTGGCGCGCCCGGGGCTGGCGAGGACGAGCGTGAGTACGCACCTCGCGACTGGATCGCGAACCTCAAGGCCCATCCCGAGTTCCGCTTCGTGCTCAAGGAGTCGATCGAGGAGACCCTCGATGCCCGAGCCGTGATCGTCACCGATCCTGACGAGCGACGCCGCGTCTTCAGCGCCGATGTCACCGGGTGGTATCGCCGCCAGACCGGTTCTCTCGATGCCCTCGTCGAGCACGGCCCGATGGTGCGGGTCGACCTGCTCGGTTCCGCTGCGGGCCTCGACCTGACAACGGCGGGTACGGTCCCACCACCGAGGGAGGTCCCATGACGATCACCGAGCAGATCATCGACACTGAGACAGCGGACGGCCCGATGGCCATCGTGCACGCGTCCCCGGAAGGCGGCAGCCCGAAGCGGGTGCTGATCTTCATGGACGCGCCGGGTATCCGCCCGTCGCTCACGCACTTCGCCGCCAGGCTGGCTGAGGCCGGCTACGAGGCGGCGATCCCCGACCTGTGGCATCGCCACGGCCGCATGATCGGTTTCGACCCGGTCGACGACGCCGAGGCGAATCAGGCCAACCGGCTCAAGATCATGAAAATGCTCGGCACCCTCGACGACGGTCAGGTGCAGATGGATCGCAACGCTGCACTTGATGCGCTCGACTGGACGGATGGACCCATGGCGACCATCGGGTTCTGTCTCGGCGCCCGGTATGTGCACAAGGCCATGCAGGAACTGCCGCACCGGTTCCCGACCGGTGCGATGTGGCATCCATCGTTTCTCACCGACGACACCGACGCGTCACCCCACCTCAGCGTCGACGCGATCGGAGAACTCTGGATCGGTATCGGTACCGCCGACAAGGTCCAGTCGATCGAGATGCACCAGCGATACCTCGACGCCACCGAGGGGCTGGACAACATCACGCTGCGAATCTTCGACGGCGCGGACCACGGCTACACCTGGCCCGTCTCTCCGACGTATCACGAGGAAGCGGCGACGGTCGGTTGGAACGCCACCACCGAGATGTTCGAACGGGTGCTCGGCTAACCGAAAACCATGACGCCGTCGTCGACGGGTTCCTTGCCGATGAGCTTCATGTCCTCGCTCACCGACTGGGTGTTGAGCCAGGGGGCCTGATCGCCTTGCTTGGGCAGCATCGGCATCATTCGCTGCATGTAGCCGGCCGGGAAGTCGTCGATGAACGGGCGACGCGACATGTCAAGATCGCTCGGGCGGAGACGCGGGGTGGCGGTGTCGGTGCCGGTGTTGCGCATGTGGTTCAGCAGGCGGCAGCCGTACTCGACGATCAGGTCGGCCCGCAGGGTCCACGATGCGTTGATGTACCCGAAGACGGAGATCAGATTGGGGATCTCGGAATAGCCGAGGCCCTTGTAGGTCCAGAGCTCCGAGAAATCGATCTTCTCGCCATCGATGTCGAGGTCCATCTCGCCGATTGTCACCAGGTTGAGTCCCGTGGCGGTGACGATGATGTCGGCATCGATATGCGTGCCCGAATCGAGCTGGATTCCCGTCTCGGTGAAACGCTCGATGGTGTCGGTGACAACGTCGGCCTTGCCGGCGTTGATCGCCTCGAACAGGTCGGCGTCGGGCACGAGACAGACCCGCTGGTCCCATGGGTTGTACGACGGCGTGAAGTGGGCGTCGATCTGTTCCTGCGGTAGGTGCTTGGCGAGCTCGCTCAGCAGTCGTCGACGGACCCGGTCGGGGTTGGTGCGGGTCTGGCGATACACGTACTCGCCGAAGCGCCGGTTCTTCTGGCGGGTGAGTTCGAACGCCAGGCCATTGGGCAGCACCTTCCGAAGGGCGTTCGCGATCGGATCCTGCGACGGCGCAGACACGACCCAGGTCGGTGTGCGCTGCACCATGGTCACGTGCTCGGCCCGGTCGGTCATGGCCGGAACGAGGGTCATCGCGGTGGCCCCCGACCCGATAACCGCAACCCGCTTCCCGGCGTAGTCGAGAGCTTCGGGCCATTCCTGGGGGTGGATGATCTGGCCGCCAAACGTGTCGGCGCCGGCGAACTCGGGGGTGAAGCCCCCTCGGTACGAGTAGTACCCGGTGCACATGAACACGAAGTTGGTCGTGATCTCGAACGTGTCGTCGCCGTGATCGACCGTGAGTGTCCATCGCCGGTCGCTCCATGACCAATGTGCGTGTGAAATGCGGTGGTCGAATCGGATCTTCTCCCGGATCCCGAACTCGTCGACCGTTTCGTTCAGGTAGTCGAGGATCGAAGGACCGTCGGCGATCGCCTTCGGGTTGCTCCACGGCTTGAACTTGAAGCCCAGCGTGTGCATGTCGCTGTCGGAGCGGACACCGGGATAGCGGAAAAGGTCCCAGGTGCCGCCGAGTGCCGACCGTCCCTCGAGGATCGCGAACTCGCGGTCGGGGCACATGGTCTGCAGGTGGTAGGCCGCAGAAATGCCGGAGATGCCGGCGCCGACGACGACGACGTCGAGGTGCTCGGGGGAGACGCTCATCACGAGAAGCCTACGGCGGCATTGCAGACCGACCCGCATTCGTCTCGCCGGCCGCTGCGGTCGATCAGGAGCGGGGCACCTTCCAGTAGCCACGGATCGTCGTGTGGGAACGAGGAGTGGCCCGCTCGTCGAAGAGGTGTGTGCGGATCGCCTGCATCGAGGCGGCCTCGCCAGCCGCCCAAACCCGAGTACCGCCCGTGACGGTGGTGCCCGCAATCGCTCGACGCAACGAGGTTCCGGGTGGTTCGGTATCGACGGCGGGATGCCACACCACGGTCGCCGCCGGGTGGTCGGGCAACACCAGGCGAGCATCGGGATGGTCGACCTCGAGATGGACGTCGACCTCCATCGATGCCGGGATGGCCCTGAGGAGCTGCTCGATTGCCGGGATGGCGGTCTCGTCGCCGAGTACCACGTAGCGGTCTGCTGATTCGTCGATGGTCTCACCGCGGCCGGGCCCCGAGATCGCACACGGGTCGCCGGGCAACGCCGTCTCGGACCAGTCGGCGATCGCTCCGCCCCGATGCCGAACGATGTCGATGGTGAGCTCGTGGCCGTCGAGGTGCACCGGGGTGAAGGTTCGGAGCGCGGGCCGGCGACCGTCGGCGAGGAGGAATTCGTTGCCGTTCCACGTCGGCAGCTCGAAGGTTTCGCCCGGCCAGGGAACGAGCAGTCGCACGCTCGCCGCCGGTTCCGGCAGCTCGAGTCCCTCGAGTTCGACCCCTCCGACGACGACCCGCATCATCCGGACCGATCGTGGCTCGGTGTGGAGCACGGCGAGACGGCGGAGCGGCGGGGGTTCGCGCCGGAG
>JAKMFW010000045.1 GCA_022425325.1 Acidimicrobiales bacterium
GACAGCCAGGCGACCTACCTCGGCCAAGCGATCACGAGCGAGAGCGGCGTCCGGTCACTCGAGGTCGAGCTCGACGACCGGATCTCGACTGGCCTCGCCCGGCCCGACTACTTCGACTGGCCGGCGCAGTGGACGAACCAGATGGTCGAACTCGACCCCGAGGTCGTGGTGTTGTTCATCGGCGCCAACGACCATCAGGACATGGTCGATGCGGCCGGGCAGCGCCTCATCGAGGGCAGTGAAGCCTGGCGCGATGAATGGCGAGCCCGTCTGATCGCTGCGTTCGACATCCTTACAACCGACAATCGGATCGTCTACTGGGTCACGCAGCCGCCGATGCGCGACGGTGCGCTCGACGCCGGTGTTCGGGTGATCAACGAGGTGGCGGAAGAAGTGCTCGCGGAGGCCTCCGAGGTGACGGCGATCGACATCTGGGATCTCTTCGGTGGAGACGGTGCGTACCAGGACCGACTGGCTGGACCCGACGGCAACACGATCACCGCTCGAATCAGTGACGGTGTGCACCTGTCGCGACCGGCGGCGTCGTGGGTGGCCGATCTCGTCTTCGCCGAACTCGACGTCCGCTTCACGTTCCCGCCGTGATGCCGGGCTCAGTTGACCCAGGGTTCGGAGGGGTAGTTCGCCAGCAGCCTGATGTCGCTTCGCTGACGCCCCACGACGGTCCACCAGAGCTCGGCCGGTTCGGGGTGGAGCAGATCGGTCTCTGCTGCGTCGAGCACGATCCATGCGTCGTCGACGAGCTCGGCATCGAGTTGTCCGGGAGCCCACGACGCATAGCCGGCGAAAAGACGGACCCCCTGGAGTGCGATCAGCTCAGCGGGATCGGTGTCGAGGTCGACCGTGCCGATCCCCGCCGCAATCGGATTGAACCCGCCGGAGGGGCCGGCGGATGCAGCGACACCGAGTGCGATCACCGACGACAGCGAGACCGGCCCGCCGCGGAAGACGACCGACGGCGCTGCTGCGTGATCGACCCATCCGTCGAACATGTCGGTGACCGGCAGCTCGCTCGGACGGGTCAGCACGACACCAAGCGCCCCTTCATCGCTGTGCTCGAGCATGAACACAACGGTGAACTCGAAGTTCGGGTCGTTGAGCGAGGGGCTGGCGACGAGATGTCGTCCGCGGGTGGACATGTCCCATCTTCGCGTGTGTCACGATCAATGCCGTGTTGGCCGCCACTCCACCCGTCGTCCTCGCCATCGCCGCCCACGACCCGCTGGGTGGAGCCGGTCTGGCCGCCGACCTGACGACGTTCGCCGCGTTCGGCGTCCACGGCACGGTGGCGGTCACCGCCGTCACTGCCCAGCACCTGCGAAGCGTCGACCGGGTCGAGCCGATGGACTCCGGCCTCGTGGCCGATCAGATCGACGCGATTGCCGACACCTTTTCGATTGCCGGGGTCAAGACCGGTCTGCTCGGATCGGCCGCGATCGTCGAGGTCGTCGCTGATCGGATCGACGCGGGCGTGTTGCCGGCACCGGTCGTCGACCCGGTACTCGTCGATGGTCGCGGCCACCGTTTCGTCGGCGAGGAGATCGAGCGGGCGTATCGCGAGCGGCTCCTTCCGGCGGCGGTGGCGATCACGCCGAACCTCGGTGAGGCCTCGTTGCTCGCCGGGCGTCCGCTGGCGAGCTTCGGCGACGTCGATGCGGTCGCTGGTCAACTCGCCGGTCTCGGCGCCTCCAATGTGGTCGTCACCGGCGGATCCGATCGTGGCGCGACAGCGGTCGATGTGCTGGTCCGAGCCGACGGCACGATCGACCATCTCGAGTCATCCTGGATCGACACCGTGCATGTTCGCGGGTCCGGGTGCACGTTCGCAGCCGCAACGGCTGCGGCCCTTGCTCGCGGCGAGGATGCGGTCGACGCGATCCGTCAGGCGAAGGCGTTCGTCGCGGATCGGCTGCGGGCCTCCCAGTGGGCCGATCTCGACGGCGCCGGCCCGGTTGCCCACTGGATCACCGGGTGAGTGGTCCGGTGCTCGGCGACTCGACGGACGTGCCTCAGTCGACGTGCTCCCATTCCTCGCCGTAGTGAAAGCAGAGCTCCGTGTCGGGCTCAATGTCGACCAGCGCGAAGAGTTCGGGACCGTCGAACTCCACATTGGGTGACGAGCTGTGGTTGAGCCAACGCAGCTCATTGTCTCCGTCGATGCCGCGGTACTCGCCATCGTCGCCTTCCACCCAGAGGACGTAGGTGCCGTCCTCGTCGCTCGGGCTGCCGGTGTACTCGCCGATGCGCTCGCCGGCGCGGATCGAGCGGGTGGCGAACGCACCATTGCCGTGAATGGGGGAGGGGCGCCCCTCGACCGGAATGCCGTCCGGCATATCGAGGCTCATGGTTGATCCGGACGGAGTTCGTGGAGGGTCGCCAGCTCGTCCGGATCGACCCGGGTGCGACCGTCGGTGATCAGCGATCGGGTGATGGCCTGACCGGCGAGTTCTTCGAAGTCGGCTCGGGCCGGGTCTCGAAGGAAGCCGTCGATGGCGGTTGCGTCCGGGAAGGCGAGGACGAGCACGGTGTCGGGCTCGCCGGGGCCGCCCTCGACGCTGTCGATGCGGCGCGCGATCTCACCCCGGTGACGGGGGAGGAGCGAGGTGAGGCGATCGAGGTACTCGGCGAAGCGTTCGCCAGCCCCGGTGCTCCAGAGACGCACGGTCAACTCGATCTGGGAATCCGGACCCATCGGCCGAACGCTATCGCTTTCGTCCGGCCCGGATCATCGCTGGGACCGGATCGTGACGGCCTTCAGGTACGAACCCTCGGGGAACCCGACCGGGTGGTCGAGATCGTGGCCACTCACGTCGAGGACGTCGACCGGATGTCCCGCCCGCTCAGCGGCCCCCAACACCGTCTGCCTGAGCATCTCGGTGTCGATCCGCGACGTGCACGACGCCTGCATGAGGGTCGCGCCGGGACGGAGCAGATCGAGCGCGAGGTGCGTGAGGCGGGTGTAGGCCCGCAGTGCACCCGGCACGGCGTCAGCGCGGCGTGCGAACGAGGGCGGATCGACGACGATCGCATCGAACCGGCGGCCGTCGGCGGCGAGCTGTTCCATGATCTCGAACGCGTCGCCGGTCATGGTCTGGTGGTCGACACCGACGGCATTGGCAGCGAGGTGCCGGCGGGCGGATTCGGTGGCGAAGGGCGACAGGTCGGTCGAGAGGACGGAGCGGGCGCCACCGGCGGCGGCGTGCACCGAGAAGCCGCCGTGGCAGCAGAAGACGTCGAGGACGTCACCTGCTTCGGCCAGATCGCCGAACGACCGCCGGTTGGATCGCTGGTCGAGGAAGTAGCCGGTCTTTTGGCCCTCGACCGGGTCGGCGGTCATCATGTGGCCGTTCTCGAGGAAGGCGACGCTTCCGTTGGCAGGCTCGCCGAAAATGACGTCGCCGTCGGCTCGCCCGGGAGTCGCCGGGACCGCACGGGCCAGCCGGAGGATCACTCGCTCGGCTTCGAGATGCTCGGCCAACGCATCGACGACGTCATCGAGATGCGCGAGCCATGCGGACGTGTAGAGCTTCACGACGAGCGTCGATCCGTAGCCGTCCACGACGAGACCCGGGACATGATCGTTCTCGCCGTGCAACCAGCGCAGCCCGGTGACCTCGTCATCGTCGACGAGCTCTCGACGACGCTCGATCGCCTCCTTGATGCGGGTTCGCCACAGCTCGGGGCCCACCGAGGTCTGGTGGGTTGCAAGGACTCGGATCCGGATGGGCGAGGTCGGATCCCAGAGTCCGATCGCGGCGAAGTCACGTTTGTCGTCGAAGACGACGGCGAGGTCGCCCGGTTGGCCGTCGTGGGAGATCCGTTCGATGGACTGGTCGAAGATCCACGGGTGTCCACGGCGGACGTGACGCAGTGCCGAGGGAGCGATCCGCACCGCAAGGTTGCGGCGTCCAGCTCGAAGCGACTCGGTAGGCACCCTGCGAGGCTACGACGGATCGGTAGTGCAGACGGCAACCCGAATGCCGGTTGCGCTGATGCCCGAGAGTTCTATCTCCATTACTTTACATAACGAACATTTCCGGCGGTTCCGCGCATTCCGGCAGGGGTTAGACAGGGTGCCATGACCACGATCCCAGTGCCGACCAGCGCTGACATCGCCGCCGCTGTCGAGCGATGCACGCCACTCCTTCGCCGAACGCCCGTGCTGCGGACGACGCCTGGCGACCTCGGGCTCTCCGAGTCGGTGACGCTGAAGCTCGAGTCGCTGCAGCACGCCGGCTCCTTCAAGGCCCGCGGCAGCCTGAACACCGCCCTCGGCCTCGGTGTGCCTGCTGACGGGCTCATCGCCGCCTCAGGCGGCAACCACGGGATCGCTGTTGCCCGTACCGCCCGGGTACTCGGCGTGAAGGCCGAGATCTTTGTTCCCGGCGTCTCGTCCCCAGCGAAGATCGACCGCCTTCGGGCTCAGGGTGCACTGGTCAACATCGTCGGTGAGCTCTATGACGATGCCCAGGAAGCCTGTGACGCACGTGCCGCTTCGATCGATGCACTGAAGATCCACCCGTACAATGCGCCACTCACGGTGGCAGGGCAGGCCACGCTGGGCGTCGAATTGGTCGAGCAGGTGCCGGATCTCGACACGGTGCTCGCCGCCGTCGGAGGTGGGGGACTCGCGGCGGGCCTCCGCCTTGCACTCCCCTCCTCGGTCCGTGTCATCGCCGTGGAGACCGAGGCCTGCAACGCATTTCACGCCGCCAGCGCCGCCCGTGAGCCGGTCGACGTCTCCCCCGCCGGCGTGGGCGCCGATGCGCTGGGCGCCCGCCGGATCGGCGAACTCCCCTGGTCGATCCTGGCCGACACGGCCGACTCCATCGTCGTCGACGACGCATCGGTCACCACCGCCCGCCGCAACCTGTGGTCGCACTACCAACTCGCAGTGGAGCCCGCAGCGGCCGTAACGCTCGCTGCGCTGCAGACCGGCGCCTACCGTCCCGAGCCAGGCGAGCGCGTCGTGGCGGTGGTTTGTGGCGGGAACACCGATCCTGCCGACCTGTTCGTCAACTGATCGTTCCCCTGCTGGAGTCGGCGCCTGGCTCGCAGGGCGATACCGTTTTCGCCGTGGCACGACGGCTTGACATCGAACTCACCTCCGACCGCGGCGACGGGCAATGGACCTGGCGCGCAGCCGGAGCCAAGCAGCCCAAGGGCACGCTCGACGGAAGTCTGCTGCCCGCCGGCACCTCGGTCGGTGACGTCGTGAAGGTGGAGGCCGATGCCGACCTCGATGGCCTCACCGTCACCACCGTTTTTGCGCCCAAGGGCGCTCGCAAAGAAGCCGAGACGCTCGAAGTGCTCGGCAGCGGACGCGACGAACCCCTGGTCACCCAGGTGCTCGCGCCGAAGGGTCGCGGTCGAAGTCGTGGCGACGACGATCGTGGACGTGGTCGAGGTCGCGGGCGAGGCCGTGACGGCGACAACCGTGGTCGAGGCCGAGGTGGTCGCGACGGCGAACGCCGTGGTGGAGGCGACCGACGCAATGAGCGGCCGCGCCGCGAGCGACAGAAGCCGCCGGCCCGTCCCAAGGCGCCGCGCTTGCGTCCCGCTCGCACCCATCGACAAGCAGCCCTCAAGGCACTGCCGACGATCCAGCAGCCCCTTGCCGAGGAAGTCCTCAAAGGCGGTGTGCCCGGTGTGCGTCAGGCCATCGACCGCATGAACGACAAGGCCACCGCCGAAGGCATGCCGAAGATCAAGCGCGAGCCGCTCGTCGCCCTCGCCGAGAAGCTGGCACCGACCCTCAAGGCTGCCGAATGGCGCGATCGCGCCGAAGCCGCGGTTGCGGGCATGGAGACCGTCGACCTCCGCGACATCCGCTCCGTGGTGGTGGCGGCCGATGGAGCCGCCCGTGACGAAGAGACCCGGGCGCTTGCCGAGAAGCTGCGAGAAGGTCTCACCAGCCGCGTCGACGCCGAGCACAACGCCTGGCGGGACGAACTCGCCCAGACCATCGCCGAGGGCCGCACCGTGCGTGCGCTGCGCCTCAGCAGCCGTCCGCCGAAGGCCGGTGCTCCGCTTCCCGTCGACATGGCGGAACGCTTGGCCACTGCGGCGTCAGAGTCGCTGACCAGCGAGGTCACCAGCGATCGCTACGCCACCGTGATCGACGCCGTGGCCTTCTCCCCCGTCCGGACCCAGGTCACGGCCCAGGGTGTTCCCGCCAACCCGAGCGCCGAGCTCACCAAGGCCATCACCAAGCTCGCCGGCCGCATTCCGCAGATCGCAGCCCTGTTCGGTATCGAAGCGCCAGCGCAGAAGCCGCGTGGGAAGGGCAAGCGCCCGACGCCGCCACCTCCGCCGCAGTCGGCTGCACCTGCTCCCGCCGAGCCCGCCCCGGCCGCCGCCGAGCCCGCTGCTCCGGCTGCCGACGAGGAGGAGTGACCGACCACCGGTCCCGGTGATCGGTGTCGTCAGTCCACTAC
>JAKMFW010000067.1 GCA_022425325.1 Acidimicrobiales bacterium
GCCCCGGAGAAGACGGCCTCCAGCTATCTCCGACCCGGGGTCTTCACCCTCGGCGACATGGGCCACGTCGACGACGAGGGGTGGATCTTCCTCGCCGACCGGGCCACGAACATGATCATCACCGGTGGGGTCAATGTGTATCCGGCCGAGGTTGAGCAGGCCCTGCTCGAACACCCGGCCGTACTTGACGTCGCGGTGTTCGGGATTCCTGACGAGGAGTGGGGCGAGCAGGTCAAGGCGGCGGTGGAGTTCACTGCTGGCGAGACCGTCGCCGACACCGAGCTCATCGACTTCGCCCACGAACGCCTCGGACGTCACAAGGTGCCGCGTTCGATCGACGTTCACGAGTCACTCCCCCGCCAGCCGAACGGAAAGCTCTACCTCGCGTCGTTGCGTGACCCGTATTGGGAAGGCCACGACCGCAAGATCTGAAGCGGCACGGCACGGGTCCGAGCCGCGCTGGTGAGCACCTCGGAGCGTGCTGGAGCTAGCCCTGTTGGCGCGCTTCCACCGTCGCCCGGGCGTCCTCGGATTCGCCGGCGAACGACACCTCAGTCGATTGATCTCCGGTGAGCACGCTGATCGGGTCGCGCAGATCGTCGATGTAGCCGAGTGCGTAGGCCCCCATCTGGTACCCCATCAGCCGCTGGAGCGGCTCCGGGAACGTGGCCGCCTGCTCGCGTGGCACCGACAGGTACTGATTCTCCTCCTGACGGAGGAAGCTCACGTTGTAGGTGATGTTGATCGCTCGGCGATTCGCATCGGAGTCGTTGGCGCCACCACCGTGGTAAACGCTGCCGCTGTAGAAGAGCACCGAGCCCTTCGTCATCTCGGCGGGGATCGAGTCCTCAAGGGTGAATCGCAGCCCGTCTTCGAGTTGGTTGCTGCCGATAACAATGCGGGTCGCACCGTTTTCCTCGGTGAAGTCGTCGCCGGCCCAGATCGTGTTGCACTGCACGTCGTAGCCGGTGGGGAACGGAAAGAAGTCGAACGCCCACTGGTCCCGATGGATCGGCTGCGCCTCGCCGCCCGGTCCGATGTCGATGATCTGGGTGAGGTGGAGTTGGTAACTGGTGACGTGCCCGAGGAAGTCGTCGCACGTGGCGATGACCGAGGGGTGCATCACGAGTTCCTGCGCCGTCGCCGAGCGGGCGAGCAGGCCACCGGTGCGTCGAGTGGTGAACCCGGTGAAGCCGTCGCTGCCGTTGGGGGTGGCGTCGACGAAGGGCTGCATCTCGTCGAAAAAACGATCGAGCAGGCCGGGGTCGACCATCTCGTCGACGACGACCGCACCGTCGCGGCGAAGCACCTCCGCAATCTCAGCGCCGGAGGCGGACGAGGGAAGGTGGACGATCTCCATGGCTCGCAGTGTGAGGCAGTGACGTGACACGATGCAAAACATGCGGATCGCCTTCTTTCTCTACGAGGGACTCACCACCCTCGACATCATCGGGCCGCACGACGTTCTGAGCCGCCTTCCCGAGGCGGAGGCGATCAGCGTCGGCACGACCACGGGGCCGTTCATGGCCGACACCGGAGTTCTCGGACTCACCGCCACCCACACGATCGATCAGGTCGACGCAGCCGACATCCTCGTCGTGCCCGGCGGGGTCGACGGCACCTTCGCCGCCGCCGCCGACGAGAAGATCCAGGAGTGGGTGCGCATGATCGACGCCAACTCCACATGGACCACCTCGGTGTGCACGGGTTCGCTGATCCTCGGATCGGCCGGTGTTCTGAACGGGAAGCGGGCGACCTCACACTGGGCCGCCGTCGACGCCCTTGAGGGATTCGGAGCCACACCGGTGCGCGACGAACGGGTCGTCATCGACGGCAAGTACGTGACGGCAGCGGGCGTGTCGGCCGGGATCGACATGGCGCTGACCTTGGCCGCTCAGGTCGCGGGCGACGATGTGGCCAAGACGATCCAGCTCGGCATCGAATACGACCCGCAGCCACCATTCGACAGCGGATCGGTCAACAAGGCCGGACCCGAGATCACGGCGCTCGCCGCCGGGATTTTCTGAACCGTCAGACGCTCGCCGAGCCACCCGGCCGCACCGCCGGCATCCAGCGGGGCCCGGCCGTTTCGTCGATCCGCTGAACGAACGCATCCTGGTGAGGTTCGACGAGGTCGAGCAGCTTCACCGTGGCCGTCTCACCGATCGCCTGCCACACGGGTGCGGTGAGCTCGTCGGTGCGTTGTTCAAGGTCGAGCCGGAGGGCTCGGCCGGCGTCACTCAGCCGCCCGTCGACGGCGAGCCCGCGAGCTTCGAGACGGGACCACGCAGCTGCGACCGACTGATCGTCGCCACCTCGGCTGCGGGCGATCCACTCCTCACCGCCGTACTCGTCGACATCGACCATCGCCGAGTGGAGCAGGCCCGCCTCGACGTCGTCGATCCCCTCGCTCGCGAGCAGCGCCCAGTGGTTGTCACCGCGCAGCTCACGGATGCAGTTGACGGCGTGCCAGGCGGACAGGCCCGGATGCCGATCAGCGGGCCGTGGACGCGCCCGGAAGGCGGAGAAGAACGGCCGCATGCCGTGGAACATGGCATCGACCCCGGCCCACAGGTCGTCGGCCAGTTCGCCGAGATCGTCAGCGAGTCCGGGCACGATCGACTCCAGCCCGGGCACGATGGCATCGTCGAGCACGGCGAGCACGGCGTCGTTCGTGGTGACGGCGTCGATCGCTCCTCGAATGGCCTCAATGAAGCCGGGATGGATCGAGTAGGTCATGGCGGCCGCAACGGGATGGGGCGTGTTGCCCAGCCCGGCGAGACGCCAGGCCACAATCCAGACACCCGTGTTGGGGAAGCCGAGTTCACCCAGACCGGCCTTGGCCCGTTCGTCCCACATGACCCACCCGACGAGGTCGTGGCCGACGCGGCCTCCTCTGGCGGAGAGATCGTTCCAGTCGGTCACGCGTCGCCGCTGAGCACGGCGTCGGCGAACAGTTCGACCGAACGCCATGCCTCGTCGATCGGCATCCCCCCGACGAGTGGGTGAAGCGTGCAGGACCCCGCACCGGCGACGAACTCGCGCGCCTCATCCGGCGTGAGAAAACGGTAGATGCCCTCCTCGCGCAGATCGTCGACCGTCATCGCATGCGAGTGCACCGGTGAGTTCTGACCCTCGGGCTGCCAATCGGCGTAGGTGCGGGCCTCGAGCATGAAATGCTCGCCCAGTTCGGCCCAGGCGCGGTCGGGGTCCTCGGTGATGAACAACTGCGGCGCCTCCTCGGGGGCGATGCAGAACGGCACGGTGCCGTTCTCGGCGCACAGCTCCTCGTAGAGCTCCTTGATCCCCGGCGGATTGCCGTTCATGTAGAGGGGAAGGCCGAGGCGGGCGGCTCGGCGGGCCGACGCCTTCGCCGATCCTCCGATCATGATCTGGGGGTGCGGCGAGGTGAACGGCTTCGGCAGCACCTGCACCATCTCGCCATGGTGTTCGAACGGCTCGCCCGTCCACGCCTTCATCAGCACGTCGAGCGACTCGTCCATGACCTTGCCGCGACGACCCCACTCCTTGTCCATCGCCGTGTACTCGAGCGGCCGGTAGCCCAGACCCATCGTCACCACGATGCGTCCCTTCCCGACGAGATCAAGCACGGCGAGATCCTCGGCGACCCGGATCGGATCGTGGAGCGGGAGCAGGAGCGCGCCGATCATGCACAGCACGTTCTCGGTGCGCGCCAAGACCATGCCGGCACTCATCATCGGGGTCGGTGACCAGCCTGTGCTGCTGACGTGGTGCTCGTCGAACTGCACGGCGTTGAGGCCCCGTTGATCGAGGAACTCGACCATGTCGAGCGCTACCCGATAGCGGTCGCTCATCTCGGACCCGTCGCTCGGGTCCGGGTGGACGTGATTCAGTCGGAAGACGGTGTAGGCCATGGGACTCCTCACCCGGCAGCGGGCATCGGTCGCTTCTTCAAGAGGAATCCCACACGTTTCCGCGACGCCGAGCAAGTTCCGAAGCGCAGCGTGGCCGCGCAGGGCGGCCGGTTCGGCTCAGCTCCGGAGGGTGTTGACCGCCGAGACGATCGCCCGGAGCGAGGCAGACACGATCGATTCGTGCATGCCGACCCCCCAGGTGGTGTCACGGCCGCCCGTGTCGATCTCGACATAGGCGACGGCGGTGGCGTCGGAGCCGGTACCCATCGTGTGCTCGCTGTAGTCGGCGACCTTGCCCTCGAAGAGGCCGGCACCGGTGAGCGCTGCGACAAAGGCATCGATCGGGCCGTTGCCCTCACCCGTCACCATCTGTTCCCTGCCGTCGACGATGAGCTTGGCTTCCATCGTCGTCGTGCCGGACTCGAGCGTGTCGCTCGACGACCGGTGACCGATGATCTCGACCTTCGGACTCGCCGGTTCGACATAGGAACTCATGAACCGTCGGTGGATCTCGTACGAGGTGATCTCGGTGCCGGTGTCCTCGGTGACGGCCTGGATCTTCTTGGCGAAGTCGACCTGGAGCTGACGAGGAAGGTCGAGGCCGTACTCGTGCAACAGCACATAAGCCACACCACCCTTACCGGACTGGCTGTTGACCCGGATCACGGCCTCGTAGCTGCGGCCGAGGTGACGGGGATCGATCGGCAGATACGGGACGTCCCACGTGTCGTACTCGCCCTCGAGCGGCTCGCCGGGCTGCACGTCGTAGATGTCGGCCATGCCCTTCTTGATGGCGTCTTGGTGCGAACCGGAGAAGGCGGTGAAGACGAGATCACCGACGTAGGGCTGCCGGTCCGGCAGGGTCATGCGGTTGGAGAACTCGTACACGCGCCGGGCTTCCTCGATGTCGGAGAAATCGAGTTCGGGATCGACGCCCTGGGTGAACATGTTGAGCGCGATCGTCACCACGTCGACATTGCCAGTGCGCTCGCCGTTTCCGAAGAGCGTGCCCTCGACCCGATCGGCGCCGGCCATCATGCCCAGCTCGGCGGCAGCGACACCCGTGCCCCGGTCGTTGTGCGGGTGGAGCGAGAGGATGATCGAGTCGCGGTTCTTCACGTCGCGCAGAAAGCGTTCGATCATGTCGGCGTAGAGGTTGGGGGTCGACATCTCGACCGTCGCCGGAAGGTTGAAGATGAGCGGGTTGTCGGGGGTCGGCTCGATGATGTCCATGACCGCCTCGCAGACCTCGACAGCGAAGTCGGGCTCGGTGCCGGTGTAGGACTCGGGCGAGTACTCGAAGCGGATGCGCTCAGGGTTCGCATCGGCATCGCGGAGCTCTTTGCAGAGCTTGGCGCCTTGGACGGCGATGTCGATGATGCCGGCCCGGTCGGTGCGGAACACGACGCGACGCTGGGTGGTCGAGGTCGAGTTGTAGAAGTGCACGATGGCGCTCTTGGCGCCCTCGATCGACTCGAAGGTGCGGCGGATGAGGTCCTCGCGGCACTGGGTGAGGACCTGGATGGTGACGCCGTCGGGGATGAGGTCGCCTTCGATCAACTCACGCACGAAGTCGAAGTCGGTCTGCGACGCAGCGGGGAAGCCGACCTCGATCTCGGTGAAGCCGATCTCGACGAGACGGTCCCACATGCGACGCTTGCGCACGGAGTCCATCGGGTCGACCAGCGCCTGGTTGCCGTCGCGGAGATCGACCGAGCACCAGATCGGGGCGGACTCGAGCCGCTTGTCCGGCCAGGTGCGATCGGGAAGTTCCACGGCCGGGTAGGGCCGGTACTTCTCGAAGGGCATGGTGCCCCCACGCGGCGGTGAGGCGGTCGCAGCATGTGCGGTCTGGTTGTCAGACGATGCCGGGTTCATGGGTCGCTCCCAGGGAGTCGGTCAGATGGAAAGTGTACGGAAAAACAAGAAACCCTCCGGGCCACTCGGGCACGGAGGGTTCGGCGAGCGCCGGTATGTGGCGCTCGCCTACACGAGAAGAAGCAGGGTGTTGCTGCAGGACTTCACGGGCATCACCGTAACCCGTTCGGTGGCAATGTCAACCAGCAGCGTCAACCAGCAGCGTCAACCGGCGGTGGTGAGCGGCACGGGTTACGGTCGCGTCCGTGACCCTCGCCGACACCCCCATCTCCCGGCTCGAATCGTTCCTTACCGATTCATCCATGACCCGTTACGTCGACACCGTGGTCATGCGAACCGATGACGGATTCCGAGCGGCGTCGGCCGACGGCGCCGTCGATTTCCGCGAAGCCCCCGACGGGTCGATCGAGATCCTCGCCGAGTCCGGCGACCACCCGCTGCGGAACCAGGCGCTCGATCAGGGCATCGGGACCGAGGCCGAGATCGCAGTTGAGGAGGCGTCCCTCGGCGAACTCGCCACGCCCCTCGCGTACGAATCGGTCGTGCAGTACTTCGACGCCGAGCACGCACCCGACGCCGCCGTCATGTGGTCGCCCCAGCAGATGTTCCACGACTGTGTCGGGAACCACGGCTCGCTCGGCGGCATCCAGGCCCGGGCGCCGTTCATTGCAGCCGGGCCCGGGATCCGGCCCCGCGGCATCGTGCCCGAGCATCTCCGCACCGTCGATGTCGCGCCGACGATCGCTGCCCTGCTCGGCATTCCGGCCGGCGATGGGGTCGACGGCCGAGGTCGCGCCCGCAGCGGGGTCCGGCTCGAGATGCAGGACGGCGACGAGATCACGGATCTCCTCGACCCCGACGAGCGTCCCGACCATGTCGTCGTGTTTCTGTGGGATGGGGTGAACCCCAACGCCCTGCACGACGCCGTCGACCGAGGTGAGGCCCCCGGCATCGCCTCGCTGATCGAACGCGGTACCTCCTACCGACACGGCTGCATCTCGGCGCTGCCGACCGCCACGCTGGCCAACCACACGACACAGTGCACCGGTGTGTTCCCGGGACGATCGGGGGTACTCCACAACACCTGGTACGACCGGAACCGGGGCGTCCATGTCGACCTGCTCGACTACCACCAGATGATCCGAGCCCGCGATCACCTGGCCCCCGGCGTCGAGACGATCCACGAGGCGCTGAAGCGTCACGAGCCCGAGGCGTTCACCGCCACGACCTACGAATACGGCGACCGGGGCGCCGACTACTCCACCTATGCCCAGATGACGACGAACGGTCCGATCCCCACCCTCTCCGACGCCGACCGCCGTCTGCACCGCACCGAGGACTTCATGGGGGTGAAGGAGTTCCGCAATGCATCGATCTACGACGCCCACTCCCGCAACGAGGCCCTGCATGTCTGGCGGGGCGAGTTCGGGGCGCTCCCCCGCTACAGCTGGTTCACGTTCAACCTCACCGACGCCTGCGGGCACGCCGGTGGGCCGCATTCGGAGATCCTTCACGCCGCCATTCGTGACACCGATGCGCGCATGCGCGATGTGCTCGCCGAGATCGAGTTCGCCGGAAAGCTCGACCGCACTGCGGTCATCGTGCTCGCCGACCACGGCATGCAGCGCTTTGCGATCGCCGAGCCGTTCGACCTGGCGGGTGCCCTCCGCGACGCTGGGATTGACGCCGTCTTGAACGACGACCAGTACGTCTATCTGCGCTGATCAGTCGAGTTCGGCGAGGAAGTCGAGCACGGCCGACCGGAACACGTCGTTCTTGTCACCGGCGACCATGTGGGCGGCATCGGCGATGTCGACATAGCCCGTGCCGGGCACGGCGGCGACGAAGCGGCGGGCGGCCTCCTCGGTGACGACGTCGCTCATGCGGCCGCGCACGAGCAGTTTGGGGACATCGATCGCGCGGGCGCACTCGGTCAGGACCTCGTGGGCGAAGACCTCCGAGTCGCCGTTGCTCCGCTTGATCGACGACATGAAGCGCGGGTCCCAGTGCCAGTACCAGCGACCGTCGCGCTCTCGGAGGTTCTTGCGGAGGCTGTCGGGATCGATCGTTCGGCCGGGACGGGGGCTGTACTCGGCGACGGCGACGGCGGCCTCGTGCAACGAGGCAAACCCGGTTTCGACATGGCGCATCATGAACGCACCGATGCGGTCGGTGCCGGCCTGCTCCATCTCGGGGACGATGTCGACCAGCACCAGCCCGCGGCCGAGTCCCGGGCGTTCCCGACCCATCGCGAGCAGGCTGGTGAGTCCGCCGAGCGATGCCCCGACGATCACTGGGTTCGATCCGACGGCGTCGGCGATGGCGATCAGGTCGAGTGCGAAGTCCTGGAGCGAGTAGTTCGCCTCAGCCGACCAGTCGCTCTCGCCGTGCCCCCGCGAATCGAGGGTGTAGGTGCACCAGCCGCGTTCGGCCACCACCTCGGCGGCCGCGCCCCATGAGTGACGGGTCTGACCGCCGCCGTGCAGGAAGAACACCGGCGGGTCACATGGATCGCCACGGCGGTCGACCGCGATCACGACGTCGGAGGTGGTGAAACGCAAGGGGGTCGGTTCCATTTCGAAGGGACGGTAGCCCCCGCGTTAGGGTCGCTCGGAATCGATAGGGGGATTCATGGGCTTTCCGGAAGACATCGGCGTCATCGACACGATGATGGGCACGACCGCAGGCACGACCGGCAAGAACCGCTACGCCTTCCTCGAGCGGGCGCTGAAGGACGCCGAGTCGGCCAACATGAACTTCCCTGCGCAGTACATGTTCAAGGACGTGCCGTTCTCCGATCAGGCCCGCGATGCCAACGGCAACCTCGACGAACCGCCGCAGGGCCCCGATCTGCTGCTGCCGTTTATGGATCGCTGCAATGTCGAGATCGCGATGGTCGGCATTGCCGCCTCCGGTGAGGGCGAGGGCGTTCGGTGCGTCACCCAGCACCCCGATCGCTTCATCCCGTGCCATGAGCCTGACCCCAACGACGGCGTCGAGGCGATCCGCACCATCCGGCGGCTCCACGACGAGTTCGGCCTGAAGGCGGTCACGGCGTTCCCGTCGGGCCGTATGCCGCAGGTGCCGATCGACGCGCCGCTGATGTATCCGATCTACGCCCTGTGCTGCGAACTCGACATCCCGATCTTTTGCTGCGCCGGCATCCCCGGGCCGCGCGTGCCTGCTGCGCCTCAGCACGTCGAGCGCATCGATCGGGTGATGTACGACTTCCCGGAGCTCACCTTCGTGACCCGTCACGGTTGTGAGCCGTGGGAAGACCTTGCGGTGAAGCTCATGCTCAAGTGGCCGGGGCTTCACTACTCCACGTCGGCGTTCGCGCCGAAGCACTACCCGAAGGCGATCATCGATTACGCCAACACTCGCGGTGCCGACAAGATCATCTACGCCGGCTATTTCCCGATGGGCCTGTCGCTCGACAAGATCTTCCAGCAGCTTCGCGATGTCCCGTTCAAGGACGAGGTCTGGCCGAAGTTCCTTCGGGATAACGCCCGTCGGGTGCTGAAGCTCGACTGAATCGGCCGCTGATCGGCGCCGCCATCACGAGGTGTGCGCTCGTTTCATCGGCCGACCGTGCCGAAGCCATGGTGTGCGGGCATGCTGGGCTGGTGACCGTGCTCCAGTGGACCGCCGATCTGCCCTCCCTGCGTTCTCCAATCCTTGTCACCGCGTTCGAGGGCCTCTTCGACGTCGGCGGCGCCGCTACCGGAGCGATCGAATCCCTGCGAGGCACCGGGGGGATCGAGGTCGGGGTCATCGACGCCGACCCGTTCTTCGACTTCAGCGAGCGCCGGCCCGAGATCCGCATCGCTGACGACGGCCGTCGTGTCATCGACTGGCCCGATCACCGGATCCACGTCCTGGCGCTGCCCGACCAGTCCCGTGATCTCGTGTTGGTCGAAGGGGTCGAACCCCACCTGCTCTGGCGAACCTTTAGCGACGCCATCACCGAGGTTGCGACCGCGGTCGACGCCGCAATGGTGGTCACGTTCGGCGCCATGATCGCCGAGGTGCCCCACACCCGCCCACCGACCATCACCGGTTCGACGACCGATGCCGACCTCGCCGCCGTCATGCGACTCGACCGTCCGAGCTACCAGGGGCCAACTGGGGTCATTGGCGTGCTCCACGAACGCCTCGAACGCGCTGGTATCCCCGCCGTGTCACTCCGCGCATCGGTCCCTCACTACGTGTCGGGATCACCGAACCCCAAGGCCAGCGGGGCCCTCCTCGAACGCTTCGAACGCATCACCGGCCTGCCGACCTCCTGGGCCGACCTCGAGGATGAGGCTCGGGCCTGGGAGCGCCGCGTCGACGAGGCCATGGCCGACGACGACGATGTCACGGGGTACGTCCGACGACTCGAAGAGCACTACGACCGCCGAGCCGAGTCGAGTATCCCCAACGCCGACGATCTCGCCGCCGAGTTCGAACGCTTCCTGCGTCAACAGGACGACTGAGGGTGCATCACCTGGTCACGATCGTCCGTCCTGACGATGACTCGACCACGGAACTTCTCGTCGACGCACTCTGGCGTGCTGGTGCCGTCGGCGTGGAGGAGATCGACCGCTCGATCCGGGCGGCCTTCACCGACACCGACACCGCCACCTCGGTGGCCCTTCGGTTCGGCGGACGGGTGGAGGACGTCGCCGACACGACCGGACTCGACAGCTGGCGGGACCACGCAGCCGACTACCGGGCGGGCCGCTTCCACGTACGTCCACCCTGGATCGGCCCGGATTCCAGCAGCCGGTTCATCGATCTGGTGATCGACCCGGGGCATGCCTTCGGCAGTGGCAGTCACCCGACGACCCGTCTGATGCTGACGGCACTCGCCGAGCACGTCGGGCCGGGAGACCGCGTCGTCGACCTCGGAACCGGGAGCGGCATTCTCGCAATCGCCGCAGCCCGACTCGGCGCCGACGTGCTCGGGATCGACCTCGACCCGGCGGCGGCGCCAGCGGTCCAAACGAACGCCACGGCCAACGGTGTCGGCGAACGCATCGACGTGCGCATCGGCGACATCAGCGATATCAGCGACGACGAGCGTTTCGATGCCGCTCTGCTCAACGTCACGATCGACATCCATGAATCCGTCGCCCCTGCGGTCGAACGGCTCGACGTGCCCGTGCTGATCGTCGCCGGAATCCTTGATGGTGAGCAGGCCGAGCGGGCGGCACGGCTCCACGGCCAGAGCCCTACCGAGCGACTGAGCGAGGACGGCTGGGTCGCCCTCGTGTTCGATCGTGGACGAGGCGACGCAGCGACCTAGGCTCGCCCGATGGCTCGCATCGATGTTCCCGACGGCTCCGGACTGGAGCGAGAGCGCCTCCTGATGATGCAGCTTGACGTCGCCATGGGCATGGGCGCCTATTCGGCCGCGATCTACGAGAAGACGTCGCTTCCGCCTCGGGTTCGAGAGGTGGCGCGGCTTCGCATCGCCGCTGCGAATGGCTGTCCCGTCTGTCTGAACACCCGCTCCGCCCATGCGACGGAAGATGGCTTCGACGAGGCGACGGTCGAAGCCGTCGTCGCCTGTGATCTCGGCGGCGTGCACACCCTCGGCGATCTCGACGAACGTGAACGTCTCGCCGGCGAATTCGCTGACCGCTTCGCGTCGGATCATCACCGACTCGACGACACGTTCATGGCGGATCTCCGCAATCACTTCACCGACGTCGAGGTGATCGAGCTCACTGCGCTATGCGCGATGACGCTCGGCAATGGCCGCTTCTTCACCGTGCTCGGCGTGGAGGCCGACGACGACGGGCACTATTTCGTGAACGAGGGCGAACGGTGACACTCCGCGCGAGCTCCAGCGACGGCGTCGAGCTCGCCATCCACGATCTCGGCGGCGAAGGACCACCGCTTCTTTTCGTGCACGCCACCGGCTTTCATGGCCGGTGCTATGCCCGGATCGCCGAGCAACTCGGCGACATCCGCCACTGTTGGGCACCGGACCTTCGGGCCCACGGCGACAGCACCATTCCTGCGGACGACCGTTTCCACTGGAGCGGCATGGCCGACGACCTCTGCGCCGTGCTCGACGCACTCGGCATCGACGAGCCGGTCGACTTCGTCGGTCACTCGATGGGCGGCGCCACCGTGATCGCCACCGAGCTCCGTCGGCCCGGCACGATCCGCACTGCGTGGCTCTTCGAGCCGATCGTCTTTCCCCCGATGGGCGACAACCCGAGCACCATGTCCGACGTTGCCCGCAACCGTCGGGCCAGCTTCGACACCATCGAGGCCGTGCTCGAGCGATACGGATCGCGCCCACCGTTTTCCGCGGTCGACCCTGCGGTGCTCGACGACTATGTCCGTCACGGCTTCACGCCGTCGCCGGAGGGGGTCACGCTCAAGTGCACGCCCGAGAGCGAGGCCCGCACGTTCGAAAGCGTCGACTACGAGGTCTATGGGCGCCTCGGCGCTCTTGATGCCGACATCACCGTGATCGCGTCGACCGATGGGGCGCCACCTGCAACGATCGCCCCGATGGTGGCCGACGGCATCGGGTCGACTCGCCTCGTCACCTGGGAGGGCGAGACCCACTTCGGGCCGTTCACCCATCCGGCGCGTGCCGCCACCGAGATTCGGGCCAACCTTCGATGAGCGACCTCACACCGCGCGAGTGGCTCGGCCTCGAGGCAACCCACAATCCGCATCGGTGGTATCTACCCGTCATCCCCCGGCTGAGCGTTCGGGAGATCTTCCTGTTCGGTGGGGCCGGCCTCGCTGCGGCCACCACCGCACTCGAGGAGACCACCGGCCGGCCGGTCGTCTGGGCGACCGCCCAGTACCTCGACTTCGCCAAGGTCGGCGAGACGATGGACCTCGACGTCCACGTCTCGGTCTCGGGCCGTTACACCACCCAGGCTCGAGTGATCGGGCGCGTCGGCGATCGTGAGATCATCACGGTCAACGCTGCACTCGGGAGGCGCGAACTCGACCTGACCGAGACGTGGCCGACCCCTCCCGACGTCCGGCCGCCCGATGCGTGTCGGCCCCGAGAGTACGACTACGACCAGGATTCGCTCGGCAAGCACCTCGACCAACGGTTCGCACCGACCACCGGCGAGAAGCTGGGCGGTCCGACCGGCCACGGCCCGGGCCGGCTGTGCGTCTGGACCAAGCCGCCCGACGGTGTCGGCAACAGCGCTGCGACCCTCGCCGTGCTCGGCGACTTCGTCCCGATGGGCATCTCCAACGTCGCGTCCCAGCCGGTCGGGTCGAACAGCCTCGACAACACGCTGCGGATCATCGATGTCCGGCCGAGCGAGTGGTACCTGCTCGACATCGAGGCCGGCGGGATCGCCAATGGCTTTGGCCACGGTCAGCTCCGGATCTGGGACGATCAGGGCAATCTCCAGGCGATCGCCAGCCAGTCGGTCGTGGTGCGCGATCGCCGGAAGCGCTGACCTCGGCGACGGCCGGGTCGACTACATCCGGAAGGTGCCGTCGAGGCCGACCTTCCAGGCCGCACCGGCGACGGTGCCGCCATCGACTGGGATCGATGTACCCGTCACGAACGACGCCAGATCCGACGCCAGGAACGCGATCACCGCGGCGCATTCGTCGGTCGAACCCATCCGGCGGAGCGGTGTCGGATGGTGCTCGGTCGACATGGCGGAGCTGTCCGCAGCAAGGCCGGCGTCGCCGGGCGTCGGGATCATGTCCGGCGCGACACAGTTGACCCTGATGCCGCGGCCGCCGAGTTCGAGGGCCAACGTCTTCGTGAACTGCTCGACCGCAGCCTTCATGGCGGCGTAGATCCCAAAGCCGGGGGCGGCGTGGTAGGCCTCGACCGACGTGACGTTCACGATTGCGGCGCCGTCGGCCAGACGGTCCAGCGCCGAACGCACACTGTTGGTGACCGTGCCGAAGTTCTCGGCGATGAGCGCCGCCTCGCCCTTTGGTGACACCCCGGCAAACTCGGCGTGGAAACCACCGCCGACATTGTTGACCAGGATGTCGATCGGGCCGAGTTCATCGGCCACTCGGGCCATGAACGACTCGACCGACTCGGCGTCGCGCACGTCGAACACGTCGGCGAGTACCCGACGGCCGGTGGCTTCGATCGCCGCGACGGTTTCGGCGAGCCCATCGGCCTGACGGTCACAGATCGCAACGTGGGCGCCGAGCGACGCAAGCGCGAGTGCCGTTGCCTCGCCGATGCCCTGGGCGGCGCCGGTCACGACCGCGATTCGGTCGGTGAGCATCAACTGGTCGGCGGAGACAGGCACGAGACTTCCTCTAGGAGAACAGACGCTCCTACCCTACGCGAATGCCCGTTCCCGCTCGAACGCCCGTCATCGTGGGTCGCGCCCAGATCGTCGACACCGAACCCGATCTCGACAACCCCACCGACCCGATCCAGTTGATGACCCGTGCCGCGGCCGCCGCCGTCGCCGACGCCGGGATCGATGCCTCCTCGATCGATCTCGTCGGAGTCGTCGCCGGCTTGTTCCGCCACCCGAACCCGGGCCGGGCGATCGGCGATGCGATCGGGGTCCCCACCTCGGCGACCTCGGTGCTCACCACCTGGGGCGGCAATACGCCGATCGCGTTCGTCGGAGAACTCGGCGACCGGTTGGCTCGGGGCGAGGCCGACATGATCGTGATGGTCGGCGGCGAGACGGGTCTCACCCGCGCCGCGCTCCGCAAGGCCGGCCTTCCGAGCCCTGCGGTGATCCGGGAATCACCGATCGAGGAGCCGGCGTCGTGGGGGGCTGCGCTCACGATGGGCGCCAACGCCGACGTCGCTCGCGGCGGCGAACTGCCCCGGAACACCTACGCCGTCTTCGACAGTGCCCGCCGTGCCGCAGCTGGTCACACCCTCGACGAGGCCCGCAACACTGCGGCGGCACTCTGGGCCGGGTATTCCGCAGTCGCTGCCGCAAACCCCGACCTCGACGTCGACGCGATGAACGCCCACGAGATCCGCGAACCCTCCCCCACCAATCGGATGGTGTCGTGGCCGTACACGAAGGCAATGTGCGCCAACAACACCGTCGACCACGGTGGCGCCCTCATCCTCACGACCCACGAACGGGCCGAGGCGCTCGACGTACCCGCCGACCACCGGGTGTATCTGCGCGACCTGGTCACCGCCGCCGACTCCGACACCTTCTTGACCCGGGCCGACGTCGCTCGCGTGCCCGGCCTCGACAACGCCGTCGCTGCACTCCGGGAGCGCTGGGGGGATCTCGCCACCCTTGATCACATCGACCTCTACGGCTGCTTCCCCTCGATGGTGGCCTACACCGCCGAGGCGATGAGCCTTGACCCCGGACGGGAGTTGACCGTGGCGGGCGGTCTCGGCTTCATGGGTGCACCGCTCAACTTCGCCGCCGGGCAAGCCTTGATCGCGATGGTCCGCCGGCTTCGCGAGCATCCGGGCGAACTCGGGCTCGTGCAGGGCAACGGCGGGCATGCGACCAAGCACGCACTCGGGGTGTTCAGCACCACCCCGCCCGACGAACTGGTGCTCACCCGAACCGCCGAGTCCGTCGGAGATCAGGAACTCCGTGCTGATGACGACGCAGCCGGCGACGCCGTGATCGACGGGATCACGGTCGAGTACGAACGATCGGGGCCCACCCGGGCCGTGGCGATCTGCCGGTTCGTTGACGGGCGCGGGCGGCTCTGGGCGAACTCGTCCGATCCGGCAATCCTCCACGCGGCAGTCACCGAAGAACTCGTCGGCACCTCGGTCTCGGTGGCGGGGGGCGAGTTCAGCCGCTGATCTCCGGTTGAGGCGCCACCACGGGGAGACGGGTCGACCTGGGCTAGCTTCCCGGGCATGGGAGAGAACATCCACCTCGAAAAGCACGTCGCCGACGGCGTCGCCATCATCCGCCTCGACCGTCCGAAGGTCAATGCGCTGAGCAGCGACATGATGCGCGACCTGCACACGATCTGCGACGAGCTCGCCGTCGACGACACCACCCGGGCCGTGGTGGTCACCGGTGGCCGAAAGAACTTCGCAGCCGGCGCCGACATCTCCGAGTTCCCGAGCTTCACGGCCGAGACGGCGCAGCAGTTCTCGAACATGTTCAACGATGCGCTTCTCGCCCTGGAGAACCTTCCGCAGGTGACGATCTCTGCCATCAACGGCTTTGCGCTCGGCGGCGGCCTCGAAGTCGCGGTTGCGACCGACTTCCGAATGATCGCCGAGGACGGCCGCATGGGCGTGCCCGAAATCCAGCTCGGTCTGATTCCGGGCGGTGGCGGCACCCAGCGTCTTGCCCGTCTCGCCGGCGTCACCATGGCCAAGGACATGGTGTACAGCGGTCGCCACGTCGGTGCCGAGGAAGCCCTTGCCAATAAGATCGTGTCGTCGATTCACGACCCCGACGAACTGCAGGACGCGGCAATCGCCAAGGCCGCCGAGTACGCCACCGGCCCGGCGGCGTTGCGCATGGCCAAGCGGGCGATCCTCGATGGCCTCGCACTGTCGCTTGGCGAGGCCGTCAAGGTCGAGGCCGAACAGTTCGGCGCCTGTTTCGCCACCGACGACTGCCGCACCGGCGTGCAGAGCTTCATGGAGAACGGTCCCGGGAAGGCCACGTTCTCCGGCCGTTAGCGCGGCACCGACAGCACGGACCGGCGACGGCCGGCTGGGTCAGTCGATCTCCATCCGCTGGAGCCGCTGTGCACCGAGAAGGAGTCCGGCGACGACGATGCCGAGACACACGATCACGGCGATCGGTGTCGAGATGTCGAGCGCTCCGTTGAGGCGGACCCCGGCCATGTTGTCGACGATCGCCCGCAGATAGCCGCGTACCGACACGCGCCCGATCGCCGAGGAGAACTGGGTGAACAAGCCCTCCCACAGGAGCACGTAGGCGAGGCCCCAGATGATGGCGTTCTTTACCAGCAGGCCGAGCAGGACGAAAAGGGCCGAGTAACCGAGCACGCCGACACCACTCGCCACGACCGTGGCGGTGATGCCATCGCTTCCCGAGCCGCCGACGGCAGCGGCGATCGCCATCGGCACGACGGTGAGGGGCAGGCTCACGGTGATCGACGCAAGGAAGGCGCCGATGACGACCGGCAGCCGGTCCATGGGCCGGAGCCAGAGGTACACGAGGGTGCCGTCTTCGCGGCCGTCGCCGAGTGACGCCGATGCGAAGACCAGGGCCACCACCGGCACGACCAACACGAGTCCGAGGCCGTCGATGACGCCGACCATCGCCTCGACCTGATTATCGATCTCGGCGCTTGCCGCCACACCGACCGCGGCGAGGATCAGCACCCCGCCGAGCACGAGCAGGGCGATGATCCGACCACGGGTGACGAGCTGACGCAGAAGCAGGCGGTGGGTGAGCACCGCAGCACGAACGAACGGGACCGAGCCGCTCATCGGCGACGCTCCACGAGGTAACGGAAGACGGATTCGAGATCGTCGTCGAGCGGTGCAACCTCGTTGAGACGGGCGCCGAGTTCGACCGCAAGCGGTGCGATCGCCCGGCCGAACGAGTCCACGTCGGTGGTCTTGGCCTCGACCGCCGTGGCGGTGACGGCGACACCCTCGGCCAGGCTGCGCTCGATCAGGGCCGCAGCGAGCTCCTTCGGCTGATCGGTGCCGATCCGAACCCGATGCGGGCGGTCGTCCATCTGATCGCGCAGGGTGCGGTAGTCGCCGGCGGCTGCGAGCCGGCCCTGGGCGATGACGAGCACGTTGGATCCGAGTCGGGCGACCTCGTCGAGCACATGGCTGGAGACGAGCAGGCAGGTGCCCTCCGCGGCGAGTTCGTTGAAGAGGGTGATCATGCGTTGTCGCTGGACCGGGTCGAGGCCGGTGAGCGGCTCGTCGAGAACGAGCACGGCCGGGTCGTTGACGACGGCAGCGGCGAGCTTGGCCCGCTGCCGCATGCCCTTCGAGAACGAGCCGACGGGCTTGGGGTCGTCGGGATCGAGATCGACCCAGGCAATCGTCCGTCGGGATCGGGTGTCGGCCTCGGCGGGCGTCAGCCCATGGGTGAGGGCGGCAAAGGTCACGAAGTCGAGCACGGAGAGCCGGTCAAAGAGGGCGTCTTGCTGCGGTGCAAGACCGATGCGCCCGCGGACCTCGCGATCGGTGCGGGGGTTCTCGCCGAGCACGTTGACCGTGCCGCGTGACGGCGGGGTGAGGCCACACAGCATCCGGAAGAGGGTGGACTTTCCGGCGCCGTTCGGACCGAGAATGGCCGTGATCCCCGACCCGATCTGGAAGGTGACGTCGGAGACGGCAACCACGTCGCCGAACGACTTGGTCACGCCGACGGCCTCGACCATCACCTCGCCGCCGTCGACGAGGCGGGCGACGTGCCGGACCGGTTCACCGGTTGGTGGTGGGG
>JAKMFW010000074.1 GCA_022425325.1 Acidimicrobiales bacterium
CCTCGAAATCAGTCGCTACGACGTCGGCACGGCGTCACTGCGAGCCGAACCGATCGATCTCGTCGAGTTCGTTCGGCAATCGGTGGATCACTCCCCCTACGACGTCGTCATCGACGTCGGGGCGCTCCAGCATCTCGTTGTCGCAGGCGACAAGCGTCGCCTCGCACAGGTCGTCGCCAATCTGGTCGACAACGCCGCAAAGTACGGCGCCGGTGAGATCCGCGTGGTTGTCGGGCACGAAGACGACTTCGCGATCATCGCCGTGGAGGACGAAGGCCCGGGTGTGCCCGAAGCCGAGCGGGGCGTGATCTTCGATCGCTTCTCTCGAGGCAGTGCCGGTGGACGGCGCGGCCATGGCACCGGATCGGGTCTCGGCCTTGCGCTCGTCGCGGAACACGTTGGGCTGCACGGGGGCGACATCTGGGTCGACGACCGCCTCGACGGTTCCGAAGGTGCTCGCTTCACGGTGCGCATCCCGATCGGCGATATTCCCGACGACGAGGAGTGGGCATGAGGCGCGACCGCAGGCCGCTTCTTCATCATGTCGCCGTCGTCCTCGCCACGATGCTGGCCGCAGCGGCGTGTTCGCTGCCGACCGACGACGAGGCTGCGATCATCGAACCCGAAGACCTCCCCGACGCCCTTCGCTCGGACCTCGCCACCACGACAACCGTCGACCCCGGTCCGCGCAGCGAACCGATCGAGCTTTATCTCCTGGCCGCTGCCGGCGATCGCAACGTCGTCGTGCAGGTGATGCGCGAGATCGATGCCATCGCCGGGTTCGAACAACGCATCGGGCTGCTCTTCGGCGAGAACTTCGTCCGGACCGAGCAAGAGGAAGAGGACGGCTGGTCGAATGCGCTCCGCGAGTTCGAGCTCATCGAGGCGTCGGTCAACGATTCCCGCGTCGCGATCATCGACATGGTCGCCCTCGACGAGGACGGGGAACCGATCACGGTCGAGGCCCAAGTTCTCGCCGATGCGGTTGCCCAGCTCGTCTTCACCGCCACCGGCTTCCCACTCGACGAGCCGATCCTGGCGGTCCGGATCCTGTCGAACGGGGCCCGCACCTTCGTACCGACGCTCGAGGGCGACACCGAAGAGGTCGTCAACCGAGACGACTTCGTGAACTACACCGCCGAGTGGGTGCCGCCGACCACCACGGTCGCGCCAACCAGCACGACGCAGGGAACCGTTCCCGAGGGTGGCGGTGCCACCAACAACGGCGACTGACTCAGGCGAAGAACGCCCGAGCGGCGGCGCGCAGCTCGGGGCTGGTGTATTTCAACTCGGCGATCGCGTCGACGAGCGGCACCCGCACCATCGTGCCGCCCTGGAAGGCCACCATCGAGCCGAAATCACGCTCGGCGATCGCATTGACGGCTTCGATGCCGTACCAACTCGAGAGCGCACGATCGAACGAGGTTGGGGTGCCACCGCGCTGAACGTGCCCGAGCACGGTGACCCGAGTCTCGAAGCCCGTCCGTGACTCGATCTCGGCGGCGACAAGATTGACGATGCCACCGAGACGCTTGTGGCCGAACTGGTCGATCTCGGGCTCGGGAACCTCGAGCGTGCCCGCCTTCGGTAGGGCGCCCTCGGCAACCACGACGATCGAGGCGTACTTGCCGCGGTCATGACGGCGGGTCAACGACGCACAGACCTCGTCGATATCGAAGGGCTCCTCAGGCGTGAGGGTCATCGTCGCACCACCGGCCATTCCCGCCCACGTGGCGATATGGCCGACATGACGGCCCATCACTTCCACCACCATGACCCGGTTATGGGACTCCGCCGTGGTGTGCAGTCGGTCGATCGCATCGGTGGCGATCTGCACGGCGGTGTCGAAGCCGAAGGTGCGCTCGGTGAGACCGATGTCGTTGTCGATCGTCTTGGGCACGCCGACGATCGGCATCCCCATCTCGGCGAGTTCGTTGGCACACGAGAGACTGCCCTCACCGCCGATCACCACGAGCCCACCGACGCGATGACGCTCCAGCGTGGCCCGTACTCGGTCGATGCCGTCGTCGAACATGAACGGGGTGTAGCGGCTCGTGCCGATGACGGTGCCGCCTCGCGGGAGAATGCCCCGGCAGCCCTCGATCGTGAGTTCCTCGAACGAATCCTCGATCAGCCCCATGTACCCATCGTGGAAACCGAGCGTGCGCCAGCCGAACTCGCGCTCCGCCTTGCGGGCGACGCCACGGATGACGGCGTTGAGACCCGGGCAGTCGCCGCCACTGGTCAGCACGCCGATCGTTTCGATATCGGGGGAGGTCACCCCTCCGACGCTATCGTCGCCGCCCATGGGAATCGTGATCAGCATCGACGCCGGCACCACCGGTGTGCGCTCGTTCGCCGTCGACGAGTCCGGCTCGCCGCTCGGTTTCGCCTATCGGGAATTCACCCAGTACTTCCCCCAACCGGGTTGGGTCGAGCACGACGCCGAGGAGATCTGGCAGGCGGTCCTCGGCACGCTTGCCGAGTTGACGGCCTCGCTCGATCAGCCCATCGCCGCGATCGGCATCACCGATCAGCGCGAGACCGTCGTGCTGTGGGACAAGCGCACCGGTGTGCCGCGTCACAGGGCGATCGTCTGGCAGGACCGCCGAACCGCCGCCCGCTGTGAACAACTCGAGTCCGATGGCCACCTCGATCTGGTGCGCAGCACCACCGGCCTCGTTCTCGATCCCTACTTCTCGGGCTCGAAGTTCGAGTGGCTGCTCACCGAGGGCAATGTCGACAGCGACGAACACTTGGCGTTCGGCACCATCGACTCGTGGCTGGTCTGGAAGCTCACGGGCGGGGTGCACATCACCGACACCACCAACGCCAGCCGCACCCTCTTGTTCGACATCCAGAACATGCGGTGGAGCGACGAGATGTGCGCCCTGTTCAACGTGCCGATGTCCGCCCTGCCCGAGGTCCGGCCGTCGTCGGGCCGGTTCGGGGTCACCACCACCAACCTCCCGATCCCGAGCGGTGTCCCCGTGAGCGGTATCGCCGGCGACCAGCAGGCTGCGCTCTTCGGCCAGGCCTGCTTTGCGCCCGGTCAGGCGAAGAACACCTACGGCACCGGTTCGTTCGTGCTCATGAACGTCGGCGAGACCTGCCCTGCACCAGTCGAGGGGCTGCTCACCACCGTTGCCTGGACCCTCGACGACGGCGGCGACTGGAAGACCACCTACGCCTACGAGGGCGCCATCTTCGTCACCGGCGCCGCGATCCAGTGGCTGCGTGACGGCCTTCAGATCATCGACGACGCCGCAGAGACCGGTCCGCTGGCCGAATCCATCGACGACACCGGCGGCGTGGTCTTCGTCCCGGCACTCGCCGGCCTCGGTTCGCCCTACTGGGATGCGCGGGCTCGCGGCACGATCATCGGCATCACCCGAGGCACTGGCCGGGCCGAACTCGTTCGGGCCACGGTCGAGGCCATGGCCTACCAGACTCGCGATGTCGTCGACGCCATGGCGAAGGCCAGCGGTACCGGCGTGCGCGACCTCCGCGTCGACGGTGGCGCGTCGGTCATGGATTTCCTGCTGCAGTTCCAGGCCGATCAGCTCGGCGTGCCCGTCATCCGGTCGAAAGTCGCCGAGACGACAGCGCTCGGTTCGGCCTACCTGGCCGGCCTTGCCGAGGGCGTGTGGGACTCCCCCGCCGATGTCACCGAGAACTGGGCGGCCGATGGCGAGTTCATCCCAGCGACCGACCGGGCGCGACCTGACGCCGACTTCGCCCGCTGGCAGCGAGCGGTCGAGCGCAGCCGGAATTGGGAGCTCGAGGGCTAGGCGTCGAGGCGGGTCAGCGCCTCGCGCAGATTGCGCACCGCCTGACCGATGCGCTGCTCGTTCTCGATCAGCGCGAAGCGGACGTTGCCCTCGCCGCCGGGACCGAAACCGACGCCCGGGGAAAGCGCCACGTTGGCTTCCTTCACCAGCATCGAAGCAAACTCGACGGAGCCCATGTCGCTGTATTCGGGCGGGATCGGTGCCCACGTGAACATCGTGCCTTTGGGGGGCTCGACTTCCCAGCCGATACGAGCCAAGCCATCGCAGAGGGCGTTGCGCCGAGATTCGTAGATCGCACACGCCTCGGCCGGGTAGTCGGGCATCTCGTTCATCGTGACGGTTGCGGCGATCTGGATCGGCTGGAAGGTGCCGTAGTCGAGGTACGACTTCATCTTTGCCAGCGCAGCGACGATCTCCGGGTTTCCGGCCATGAAGGCGACACGCCATCCAGCCATCGAGAACGACTTGGTCATCGAGTACAGCTCGACAGCGACCTCCTTGGCCCCTTCGGCCTGCAGAATCGACGGCGGCGAGTAGCCGTCGAAACCGAGGTCGGCGTAGGCAAGATCGTGCACGACCACGACCTCCTGCTCACGAGCGAAGTCGACCACGCGCTGCATGAACTCGGCATCGACGCACATCGTCGTGGGGTTGTGCGGGAAGGAAAGCAGGATCGCCCGGGGTCGCGGCCACGAGTAGGTGAACCGCTCCTTCATCGTCTCGAAGAACTCGTCCTGGTTCGACGTGAGCGGCATCTCGCGGATATTCGCTCCGGCAAAAATCGGAGCGAAGATGTGGATCGGGTACGACGGTGCGGGCACGAGTACCGAGTCACCGGATTGGCACAACACCCACATCAGGTGCGAGAGCCCTTCCTTGGCACCGATCGTGTTGATCACCTCGGTGTCGGGATCGAGATCGACATCGAAACGGTGCTTGTACAGATCGGCGAACGCCGCTCGGAGCTTGGGAAGACCGCGGCTTGCCGAGTAGCGGTGATTCTTCGGGTTCTGGGCAGCCTCGACCAGCTTTTCCACGGCGATCTCAGGGGACGGAAGATCCGGGTTGCCGAACCCAAGATCGATCACGTCCTCGCCGGCGCGACGTGCTTCCACCTTCAACGAATCGATGATGGTGAAGACGTACGGGGGGAGCCCGGTGATTCGACGGAATTCCATACGGGAAGGCTAGTCAGCCGACAACCCGACGCTTGGCAGTTTCACCCCAAGGAGTGCCGTTTCTTTCGGCGCTGGCCCGGTTGGCGATCAGCCCATCGACTCCACGTGGCGAGTGAAGTCACTCATCGCAGTGCGCACGATCCGGGCCTCGGCTCGTCGCTTCACGAAGCCCGGAACCGGTACCGACAAATCGACGGCGAGGTGGTACACGACCTCACACGACGACGGATCTGAGGTGACGGGCAAGAACTCGTACTCACCGTCGAGGCGACGAGTGATGTCGCCCTTCTGGAGCCGCCAGGCAAGGCGTCGGGGGTTCGCGCCATAGAAGTAGCGCAGCGTGTAGGTGGTGGACCGGCCCATCGCTGCAGCCCGGAACTCGACGTCCACGGCGCGGCCGTCGTCGTCACGACTCAGGATGCGGGCCATCTTCACGTCACTGGCCCATTCGGGGTAGCGCTCGAAGTCGATCGCTGCTGCGTAGCAGGCATCGGGCGCAGCGGCGATGATCGTGCGTTCGGTGGTCTGATCAACCATGTCGGTACCTTCGATCGGGTTGTCGGAACGATAACAACTACGCCTCGTCGGTGCCGTCACCTTCGTCGACGGAGTCAGGGGTGTCGGGTTCGGTGTCGTCGCCGTTGTCGACCGGTTCGTCGGTGGGTTCGAACTCGCCGAAGCGCGCCGTCCAGAGGCCCATCATGCCGATGCCGAAGATCCACACGAGGGTGCCGAACGCGAGCGGCGTGAACGGGCGGATCGATGCGGTGACGATGCCTGCGACAAGTTGGATCGTCGTGGCGCCGAGGAGGTGCCAGCGCACCACCTTGGGGGTGCTGCCGGCTCCGAAATACAGACCGCCGACGCCGATGGCGTCGACTCGGCTGCGGTTCACGGCGATGAAGAACGCCCAAAGCATCGTGACGATGCCGGCAAAGAACAGGGTGAGGGAGACGGCGACTGCGGCGAGTTCGAAGGTCGACGGGCTCGCGGCGGCTACGCCGGCGGTGACGACGAAGGCGATCGTGCCGACCCAGCCCAGTTGAAAGAAGCGGGTGCCGGGCTCGGGGAAGGTCATGGGGTCACCATCGCATCGATCGCACGACCGAGTCGTTCGGCGAGCTTGTCGTAGCTGAACTCGGCCTCGGCGCGACAGCGACCGGCGTCGGCCATTGCGGCGCGGCGGTCGGGGTCGGCCAGCAGCGTCCCGATCGCCTCGGCGGCAGTGGTTGGATCATCAGGGTCGTCGACCACGAGCCCCGACTCGTCGTGCTCGACGGCCTCGTGGGCGCCACCGCTGCGCCCGGCAACCTGGGGAACACCCGATGCCGCCGCTTCGAGGAACACGATGCCGAAGCCCTCCTGTTCGAGGCCGCCCCATCGAGTGCGGCACAGCATCGAGAAGACGTCGCCGGCGGCGTAGAGGTCGACGAGGTCGTCGTCGCCGATGCGGCCGAGCAAGGTGACTGGTGCGTCGAGTTGGTCGATCAGTTTCTGAAGACGGCCGGTGTCGCGCCCCTTGCCGGCGATGGCGACGGTCAGGTCGGGGTGATCGGCCTGCAGTTCGACACTCGCCCGGATGAGCGTGTCCATGCCTTTGCGGGGCACAAGGCGAGAAACCGACGTGACGAGCGGGCCGTCGGCAGGGAGACCGAGGCGAGCCCGGGTGGCGGTCTTCTCGGCGGTGGTCTGAGGCCGGAAGCGTTCGACGTCGACACCGGGCGGAACGATCGTGCACGGCGGCAGCGAAGCGCGAAGCGATCGTTCGGCCTCGGCAGCCGGATAACCGCCGGCTGCGATCACGCCGACCGAACCGGCGAGCACACGGTTGAGCAAACGACGGGTACCGGGCATGCGACCGGGAATCGTGACCTCCGCTCCGTGCAGAACGACGCCGTAGGGCCGATCGAGGTGGGGGCCGATCAAGCCGGCGGGCACGGCCGGATCGATGATGACGACCTCGGCGTCGTAGGACTCGGCGAGCTGGTTGACTCGACGAACGAGCATCGGCTGTGGCAGCAGCCACGGTTCGCGGCTGCGGACCACGGTGAAGTCCTGCGCGGCATCCCACGCCTCGGCCCCGTCGTGCGGGGTGGTGTGCACGACGACGTCGTCGGCAGGCAGACGTCGCCACAGCTCCCAGAGGTAGTTCTGGATGCCGCCGATCTTCGGAGGGAAGTCGTTGGTGACAAGCAGGTGCCGGACCACGCTCGGACCTTACGCCCGTGCGACTTCGTTGCGGACCTCGAGCGACTCGTCGTCGGCGAGGTCGTCGGGCACCGCGACACCGAGCCGACGGGCGACCCACACGGCGTGAGCCCGCAGCATCGCCGTCGGGTGCCGCAGGTAACGCTCAACGACTGCCGTGACGGTTGGGGTCGGTCGGGCCACATTGCCGAGTACGAGAAGCGCGTTGCGACGCAGGTAGTCAGGGTCGCGGTGAGGGATGTACCAGCGCCCGAGTCGAGCCAGGAGTTCGTCATCGTCGGCGTCGAGGACGCTCAAGACATCGACCCACGCCTCGTCGGCACCGGCGGGCGAGGGTCGACGCATGCGGATCTTGTTGGGCGGACAGACGTCCTGGCAATCGTCGCAGCCGTAGATGCGGTCGCCGAGCGCTTCGCGGTACTCGACCGGGAACATGCCTTCGGCCTGCACGAGCCATGCCAGACATCGGCGGGCGTCGATCACCCCCGGTTCGATGATCGCCCCGGTCGGGCATCCGTCGAGGCATGCCGTGCAGGTGCGACAGCCGTCGGCGGCCGTCGACTCGTGGTCGGGTTCGATTAATGCGTCGGTGAGCACGGCACCCAGCACGACCAGGGAGCCGATGCCTGGCACGAGAATGTTGCTGCTCTTGCCCCACCAGCCGATGCCGGCTCGGTGCGCCGCGGCCCGATCGACGAGATGGTTCTGGTCAGCGATGACGGTCGCACGGTGGCCAGCGTTGCGCAGCGCTTCGGCGATGGGCTCCAGCGCCGCCCGCAGAACGGCGTAGTGGTCCTCCCACGAGTAGGCCGCCACTCGAGCCACCGGCACGTCGGCGGGCATCGGTGGGGCCGTGCGTTGATAGTCGTAGGCGCCGACGATCAGTGAGGCTGCTCCGGGGAGGGTGCGAGCCGGGTCGGTGGAGCGGGCCGGATTGCGGAACGTGAACTGCATGTCGGCGGCCAGCCCGGTGTCGCGCCGGCGTTCGAGCTCGGACCGCACCTCGTCGAACGGCTCGGCCGATGCGGCACCGACCGCGCACAGGCCTGCGGCGAGCCCGAGGGCGCGAAGCTCATCGATCGGCGGAATCGGCACCAGACCATCGTGGCACGGGCTCAGGCGATACCGGTGCGCTCCTGGAAGCGGGAGGGCGGCACCAGCCCGGCGTCGGCGAGAAGGTCGACGGCATGCTTCTCATGCTGATCGAGCATGACGGGCACTCCCTCCTCGTGCCCGACGAGATAGCTGACAAGGCAGTCGTCGCACTCGGTGGTGTGCTGCATCTCGCAGGCGTCGCAGTCGATAGTGAGTGCCGGCTCGAGCGAGGCGAACGACAGCGATTCGGTTTCGGGGAGGTCCGGCACCAGATGAAGGTGGCGGCGATGAACGGGAGTCGTGCTGGACATGAATGGCACCCTACGAAGGGGGTGTGACACGCCTGTGGAAAACTTGACGTCGAACGTCCGTTCGGGCACAGTCGCACTCCTGTGACCGAACACCTGTTCGCGGCGCCGCAGGCCACCCCTGAAGCTCCGCCCACCGAACCTCGTCAACGAACCCTCGACGATCTCGGCACGCCCCTGCACGAGGTCACGTTCGTCGTGTTCGATATCGAGACCACCGGCGGCAAGGCGGCCGACGGTGGCATCACCGAGATCGGCGCTGTGAAGCTGCGCGGTGGCGACTGTCTCGGCACCTACCAGACCCTCGTGAATCCCGGTCGAGCGATTCCACCTGAGATTACGGTGCTCACCGGCATCACCGAGCAGATGGTCTATCGAGCGCCGCGCATCGAAGCGATCCTGCCCTCGTTCCTCGACTTCGTCGGCGGCGACGACACCGTGCTCGTGGGCCACAACATCCGCTACGACCTCTCGTTCACCAACGCCGCGCTCGAACGCGACGGCCGAGCTCGCCTCGCCAACCGGTCGGTCGACACGCTCCCACTCGCGCGGCGGCTCCTGCGCGACGAGGTCCCCAATTGCAAACTCGGCACGCTCGCTGATCGGCTCCGGCTCAGCCACACTCCAAGCCACCGGGCCCTGGATGACGCACTCGCCACCGGCGATCTCCTCCACGTTCTGATCGAGCGTGCCGGGGCCATGGGCGTCGTCGGCCTCGACGACCTCTTGGCCCTGCCGACCATGGCGGGCAACCCACAAGCTTCCAAACTGCGTCTCACCGATCGCCTTCCCCGCAAGCCGGGCGTCTATCTGTTCCGGAACCGCAGTGGCGACGTCCTCTACGTCGGCAAGGCGTCCAACCTCCGCAGCCGAGTTCGCAGCTACTTCTCCACCGACGAGCGCCGCAAGGTTGGGCAACTGTTGCGAGAGACGCACCGCATCGATCACCAGGTCTGCCGCAACGGCCTCGAGGCGGCGGTGCTCGAACTCCGGTTGATTCACCGCCACCTCCCCCGCTTCAACGCTCAGGGCACCCGTAGTTCGTCGTACCCGTATGTGAAGCTCACGCTCAACGAGCGCTTCCCCCGGCTTTCGGTCGTGCGGAAGGTTGCCGACGACGGTGCGCTCTATCTCGGGCCGATCTCGTCAACGCGGCGAGCCCGGCGCCTGATCGAAGCGATCGAGACGGCATCGCCGGTCCGTCGTTGCACCGCCACCTCGACCTCGCGCACCGCCAAGCCGGTGTGCACTGCTGCTCAGATCGGGGTTGCCGCATGTCCGTGCTCGGGCCACACCAGCGAGGATGGCTACGCCCGCATCGTGGCCGATCTTGTCGACGGCCTGACCTGCGATCCTCACCGTCTTCTTGCTCCGCTGCGAGATCGCATCGCCGAACTTGCTGACGAAGAGCGCTTCGAGGAGGCCGCCGATGTACGCGACCGCGCCGACGCGTTGAGCGGTGCGCTTCGGCGCCAACGCCGGTTTGATCTGCTGCGACGCGCCGGGCGGGTCCGATTCCGGTTCGGTGCTGCGTGGGCCGAGCTCGACGATGGCCGGCTCGCCGGATGCGGCGATGTCGGTGATCAGCCGTCGCTTCTCGATCTTCGCACGCCGTCGTCACCCACTGGGGTGTTCGACGCTCCCTTACCGCCGCCGAGCCGGTCGGAGGCCGACGAACTCCTCACGGTGGCACGTTGGCTCGACGAGAACGCACACCGCATCGAACTCGAAGCGGTCGACGGTCTCCTCGCCGAACCACTTCCCCGTTTGCCGAGCTTCGTGCCCCGCAAACGCTGACTCACACCTGGAGGGCCGCCACCTTCGCCGCCACGCGACCATCGTCGATCGCCGCCGCAGCAGCTTCTACCCCGGAGCCCAGATCGTCGGCGATACCGGCGGCGACCAACCCGGCCCCGGCGTTGAGGACGACGATGTCGCGAGCGGGGCCCGCCTCACCGGCGAACACGCGACGGCTGATCTCGACGTTGGCGAGGGCATCGCCGCCAGCCAGATCGTCGTCGGGGACTCGGGCGAGTCCGAAGTCGGTTGCGTCGACTTCGATCTCGGTGATCTCGCCCGCCTCGAGCGACACGATTCGCGAGGGGCCGGTGGTGGTGAGCTCGTCGAGGCCACCCTCACCGTGCACGATCAGGGTGCGCACCGAACCGGTTGCCCGAAACGTCTCCGCCATGCGGTGGGCCAGGGTCCAATCGGAGGCACCGATAACTTGCCGGGTGAGCTTTCCGGGATGCGACAGCGGCCCGAGGATGTTGAACACCGTCGGGATACCGAGTTCGGCGCGCACAGGACCCACGTGCCGCATCGCTGGATGAAAGGTGCGGGCGAACGCAAAACCGACACCGTGTTCGGCAACCTGGGCTTCGAGTTGCTCCGGCGAGATCTCGATGTCGACACCGATCGCCTCGAGGAAGTCGAAGCTTCCCGACGTCGACGAAGCCTTCCGGTTGCCGTGCTTGCACACCGAGGCGCCCGCGCCGGCGGCGACGAACGCTGCCATGGTCGAGACGTTGAGTGCGTGGGTGCGCCGACTCGGGGCGCCTCCGACGCCGACGATGTCGATCGTGGTGTCGGGCACGTTGAGCGGCTCGGCCGCTGCGATCATCGCTCGTTGCAGCCCGGTGAGCTCCTCGACCGTTTCACCCTTGAGCCGGAGACCGACGATGAAGGCAGCCTTCTGCGCATCGGTGGCATGGCCGGCGAGGATCTCGCTCAGGACGGCGGTGCACTCGGCTGCGCTCAGGTCGGCTCCGGCGGTGAGACGGCCGAGGACGCCGCTCCAGCCGCCGTGTTCGTCGAGACTCATGCTTCTCCCTCGACCCAGTGACGGGCCTCGTCGAGTTGTCGGAGGTGATCGTGCTGCGCAGCAGCGAGCTTGTCCATCCACGCGGCGAGGTCGGGGCGAGCGTGGCCTCGGATCTCGTCGGCGAGCGACTCGTACATCGCTGCCTCGATGGGAAGCCGTCCGGAGAGATCGTCGGTGCCGGGGTGCGCGTCGGCCGTGTCGGTTTCCTCGGCGAGCAGGGCGTACAACCCTTGGGCGAGCCCACGGTTGCGCTCCGCCATGCCCCGCAGCACCCCGGCGAGACCCGGCTCACCGTCGACATCGGCCTGTTCGGCGAGGTACTCGGCCCGGGTTACCGCCGCAGTGATCTGGCGGAGACCGGCGCGCAGTGCGTCGATCGCCGGGCTTCCTTCGACATCACTCATCGGCGGTACTCTAGGGCTCCTGTGCTGAGCGCCCTCAACGTTGCCGCCGTCCGCCGCGGTGCCCTCATCTGTCTCGTGATTGCGGCGCCCGCTGCCGTGGTCAGCAGCCTGCTCGCCGACGACGACAGCGGCGGCAGCACCAACCAATCCAACTGGGTCTTCATCGCGTTGGCGGCCGTCGTGATCGCCTATCTCGCAGGTGGTGCCGCTGCAGGACGACGAGCGACCGCTGCCCCCTTCGCAAACGGGGCAACAGCCACGCTCAGCGCCTTTGTCGTCGTGCAGGTGATCTTCGGCATTGTGCGCCTCGCGCAGGGTGACGGCCTTTCGCCGATCGGACTGATATTCAACGGGCTGCTGGCCGCCACCATCGGCGTGGTCGGAGCCGGTATCGGCGTGTGGCGCGCCCTGCGAGACGCCTCGTCGAACTGACCTCGTCGAGCGCCCGTCGCGGTCGCCATGGACCGTGGCACACTAAAGCCGGTGGCGGGGAGCCGACTGGATGACCGCGGTCCTTCGGGGCTGAGGAAAGTCGGGGCTCCGCAGGACAGGGTGCTGGCTCACGCCAGTCGAGGTGACTCGCAGGAAAGTGCCACAGAGAACAGACCGCCGGCAGGCTCGCCTCGCCGGTAAGGGTGAAACGGTGCGGTAAGAGCGCACCAGCATTCCCGGTGACGGGGATGGCTCGGCAAACCCCACCCGGAGCAAGGTCACGCAGGGAGAGAGCGGTCCGCTCGTCGACACTCCCGGGTCGACTGCACAGATGGATGGTCATCCACGGGCCGCAAGGCCCCGGACAGAACCCCGCTTACAGGTCGACTCCCCGCCACCGCTGCCCTACCCCCTGCCAAGTCAGCTCGGCCGCAGCGAGACGCTGTGCCGTGCCCTACGGTGACGACATGTTCACGACAATCGTTGTCTGGGTCGTTGGTCTCACCGTCGGGTACGTCGGCCTTCGCGCGATCCGCACTCGAAGTTGGTCACGCCCCGATCGCTCTGAGGATTGACCCTTCAGGCGACGGCGAGCGCCGGGGTCTGTCGGGTCGAGCACTCCTGCGTTGCTCGAACTCAGTGGGTTCGGATCGCCGCCGTGATTGCACCGTCGGCCATCGCCGCACGAGTGGCATCGTCTGGACGTCGGAGCCGTTCGAGCGTGACACCGATGATCTCGGCGCTGCACGGGAAGCCGGCGGGATAGGGCCCGACTGGCGCACCCGTGTCGATACCGACATCGAACGTTTCGCCACTCATCGAGAAAATGATCGGAACGGTGCGATCGAGACGAGCGTGGTCGACCTCAACATCGTCCACCGCGAAGGTCAGATCGCCGCCTGCGCCGAAACCACCGTCGTGGTCGTAGCGAAGCCGAAGCACATGACGTCCAGCCGAAAGTGGCTGGTGATCCCGAACCGTCGTCACGACATGGCCGAAGAGGTTGTAGACGTAGGACGCGACCCCTTCGGTGTCGAGATACATCGACCAGCCCGCCATGTTGCCGCCCTGGCAGGCGATCACGCCATGAGCTGGCGCCCCTTCGGGCACGATGACTTCGGCGGTGATCTCATGCGAGGCATTCTTGAGATTGACGACCGAGCTCTCCGGCATCCGCACATGTGCGGTGGTGTACATCATCTTGGTGACCCCATCGAGACTGTGCGGCACGCGGAGCGCACCACCCCGCGGCGAGCCTGCATCTCGCAGGGGAAAGACCCCGTTGGCTCCGGCTTCGCGCTCGAAAAGGGATTGGAGCTCGGCAAGCTTTTCGGGAAATGTCTCGGAGAGATCGACACTCTGAGAGAAGTCGTTGGTGATGTCGTACAGCTCCCAGTGTTCGTCGGGGCCGTCAAACTCGTAGGCCGCAAGCCTGATCCACGGCACTCGGCCGTGGAAACACGAAGCCATCCAGCCGTCGCGGTATACAGCGCGATTGCCGAGGATCTCGAAGTACTGCGTGGTGCGCCGACTCGACGCTGTCTCGTCGTCGAAGGAGTACCCCATGGGTGTCCCGTGCACCGGCATTTGTTCGATCCCGTCGACCTGATCGGGCCATGGCACGCCTGCAGCCTCGAGGATCGTGGGCGCAATGTCGACGACATGATGGAACTGGGTTCGTAAACCGCCCGCATCGGTGATGCGAGCCGGCCACGACACCGCCAACCCGTTGCGTGTGCCGCCGAAGTGCGAGGCGACCTGTTTCATCCACTGGAACGGAGCATCGAGCGCCCAAGCCCAGCCGACGTTGAAGTGGTTCTCGCAACGAGCCGACCCGAAATCATCCATGTGCTCGAGGAGCCACTCGGGATCTTCCGGCACACCATTCTGAAAGGACGGCGCACTCCACGCACCGTGGATGGTGCCCTCGGCGGATGCCCCGTTGTCGCCGGTGACGTACAGCACGAGCGTGTTCTCCCCCACCCCGAGCTGGTCGACGGCGTCGAGCACTCGGCCGACCTGGGCATCGGTGTGGGCCATGAACGCCGCAAAGACCTCCATGAGCCGGGTGGCAACGGGCTTGTACTTGTCGGGGTAGTCCTCCCACGCCGGAACCTGCGCCGGCCGAGGGGTCAGCGTCGTGTCCGGAGGAATCACGCCGAGCGCAATCTGCCGCTCGTAGATCTCCGCCCGAAGCCGATCCCAGCCCTGGTCAAACGTGCCCTCGAATCGCTCGATCCACTCCGGCGCGACATGGTGCGGCGCATGCACCGCAGCAGGAGCGAAGTAGCAGAAGAACGGGCGATGCGGGGCTGACGCCTGCTGACGTTGGATCCAGGTGATCGCCTGGTCGGCGAGATCCTCGGTCAGGTGGTAGTCGTCACGACCGAGGTGGGGTTCGATCGGCGTGGTCTGGTCATAGACCGCCGGCTCCCAGTGCGACGCCTCGGCACCGATGATGCCGTAAAAGCGATCGAAGCCCATCCCGGTGGGCCATCGGTCAAAGGGCCCCGCCGGGCTCTGCTCCCACGACGGCGTGAGATGCCATTTGCCGAAGGCGCCCGTGCTGTAGCCGTGCCCCCGCAGGATCTCGGCGACGGTGGCCGCCTCCTTCGGGATTGCGCTGTCGTACCCGGGAAAGCTGTTCGCGATCTCGGTGATGCCGCCCATGTGCACCGCATGATGATTTCGGCCGGTGAGAAGGGCGGCCCGCGTGGGGGAACACAACGCTGTCGTGTGGAACTGGTTGTAGCGAAGCCCGGCACGGGCCACCCGATCGACTGTTGGGGTGGGCACCGGGCCGCCGAACGTGCTGCAGGTGCCGAAGCCGACGTCATCGAGCAGGATCAAGACGACATTGGGGGCGCCGGCCGGAGACCGCAGTCCCTGAAGGGGTACGGCCTCGGACTCGTTGATGAGGCGGCCGACGGTGCCAGCGAACGGCGGCGTCGGGTTCGGCAGGCGATCACCGCTCATGCGGACTCCATGCTGGCGAGATCGAAGCAATGCATGACCTGGCGAATCCGATCTGCGTTGCCCATGAGGTGCACGCTCCCGTGGTCGATCGCGTCGGCGAGCGACACTCGATTCGTCAGCAGCGCCGCCCACGTTTCGAGATCAAGCCGTATCTCGAGCTCGGCATCTGCACCATCGGTCGGGACAGCGACACTCCGGCGCAGATGAAGGCCGGAGTGGGTCCCGTCATCGAAGACGAAGCGAAGGTGCTCCTCGATCCCGGCAGCCCGTTCCGGGATCAGCAGCACCCGGAGGGTCGACACGAAAACGTCGGGTGGACTGCTCGTGATGTCGCGGTGAGAGAAGCGGTGGATCCGGAAACGGCGCATGTCCACGTGCCCCTCGAGTTCGAGCGCGCGGGTCAAGGCCCAGTTCCGGAGATTCGCCGAGGTCGTGCGCTGCGAGATCGCTCGCCAGGCGCGTGCGAGCAGGTTGCGGTCTTCGGCCGTTCCGCCGTCGAGTCGACCGGTGTCGTCGGGCTCGACATGGATCAACCATGAGCCGAGTTCGACCGCCCAGCGCAGATCGTTTTGATCGATGGCATCGGCGATCCGTTGGCGGACGACCTCCACTCCCCCGAAGCCCTCGATCAGGCGCCGGCAGCGTTCGGCCTTGTCGAGCGGCAGCAGCTTGGCGTCGTCGCCGTCGAACCATCCCCGAAGCCCTGCGTAGATCTGACGCACATGGTGTTCGGCAAGCCCATAGAACTGCCGGGTGAGATAGCTGCGGCCGTAGTCATCGGGAAGTTGCACGAAGCTCGTGAGCTCGTCGGCCGTCAGTCCTCGGTTGATCCCTCGAACGGTCTGATCCCACAGAAACTGCATGGAGTCTCGATACGTCTCGACCTCGACAGCGATCTGTTCGGCGCCGCTCAGCGGCGGTCCGTGCGCGCCGACGAGATGTTCCGCATTGAGTCCGGCGATGTGATCCAAGCCGCTGAGCAGGATGCGCGGATCTCGGTATTCCTCGCCCCGGATGGCGAAGACGTTGAAGAGGGCAGGCCAGACAATGTTGTGCACACAGGTTCCCTTCTCCGGGAACCAGATGGTGATCGAGTCGTCAGCGTCCGACGGTGCGGGAGTGAACTCGCACGTGAGTCCGGCGACCTTGACCGACATGGCGTCGGTGATCGTCCGAGTCGGTGCCACGAAGCCAGGCGTGAACGGTGAGTGCTCGGCGCGTCGGAACTCCCGCCCGAGCCCCACATTGATCAAACCGTCGGGCCCATCGGGGTCGAGCAGCATGCCGAACTGCTGGACGAGGCCTCGGCTCGCCGCTGCGCTGACCTCGGAGGTGACCCGACGGCGATTGCCGACGATCCCGTGATGTCCCCAGATGTCGATGTCGCCACCGATCTCGTCGAGCACGGCCTGGGTGCCGGCGACATAGTGAAAGTGGGTGTAGATCACGGCGGCGATCGGCGCTGTGGTGACCTCCCGCAGCGCACGGAGCGCTGAGGTCATCTCCTCGTTGGACTCACCCGTGTCGATGACGATGACGCCTTCGGGTCCTTCGACGAACGTCTGGTTGGAGAGGCCGTTGCCGACAAAGCACCAGACACCATCGGTGACCGACCAGAGCTTCGGCGTGAACCGCTCGGTGTGCTCCACCAGATCCCGATGGCCCCGCTGCCCCTCTGGCCCGACGATGGTGAACGAGTCATCGGGCGCGAATGAATCCCCAGTCATTCGGCGAGTATTGCAGCTGTGGTTGCAGGGTTCTTCAGCAGAACTCGCCATGGTCTGTCACCATGGACACCATGAACGTGAGTCACCAGCCTCCCCTCTCCGAGGAGCAGCTGCGCTGGATCGAACACGTTCACCAACTCGAGTACGTCGATCACGCGGTCCCGCGCCGCACCGGCGCCGTCGCAATGGCCCTTGCCATGCTCGACCGTGAACTCCCGATGAGCAGCCGCCAGATCGCGTCGTTCGCACGGATGGGGCACGAGACCGTTCGCCGAGGCGCCGACGCGCTGACCGAACTCGGGCTGATCGACCGCCACCGTCGGCCCAGACTCGAAAACGGTGTGAACGGGTCGGCCTGACGGTCACCTGCTCAGGCGGGTGGCGAGGTAGCGGTCGAAGTCATAGACGTTGCGCTCCAGATACGACAGCGGTGCCCGGTCGAACTGCGGGCGGTCGACGCTTCGACGAATCCCGGCGACGATTGGGTGGTCCTCGCTGTTGACCTGGTCGACGAGTGCATTGATCCCGGCGACAAGATCGTCGGGGTCATCGGCCGCCACGAGCGTCGCTGGGGCCACGGCAACCTGCCAGGCGATCCGAACCCGATCGGTGCCGATTGGCGTGATCCGAAGGAACCACAGCCAATCCGGCTGAAGCTGGATGACGAAGCCGGGAAAGACGGCCGCAAGCACGATCGTGCGACGCCACTCGCCGTCGAGACGGTCATCGAGGTCGGCGGTGAGGCCAGGGCCATCGGCCTCGACGACGCGATGGTGGGCCCAGTCGAGCGTGCCTGGATACATCTCGGTGGCGCCCGTGCTGTCGCCGTTCGCGCCGAAGCTCTCCTTGTGCACCTTGAAGACGTGGTAGGCGTCCATGAAGTTCTCGACGAGGAGCTTCCAGTTGGTCGGCCACACGTCGACCTCGTCGCGCACGGTCACATAGCTCCCCATGTCGAACCGGCTGACAATGTCGTCGAGGCCGGCGAGACGGGGGCCGAGCGCCTCGGCATCGGGGTCGAGGTTGACGAACACGAAGCCGTTCCACAGTTCGACCCGTACCTCGGGCAGACGATGGCGATCAGGACTGAAGGGCGAACCGTCGACCTCAGTGCTCTCCGCCATGTACGGACCACCAACGAGCGAACCGTCGTGGCGGTACACCCAGGCGTGGTAGGGACAGGTGATGCGGGTCTCGTTGCCGCATCCGGTGAGCAGTTGGGCGCCGCGGTGGATGCAGACATTGTCGAAGGCCCGAATCGAGTCCTCACCGCGAATGACCACGATTGGCCGCACCCCGCCACCGGTGACTGGCAGGTCAACACAGACGTAGTCGCCGACATCACCCAGGTCGGCGGTCCGGGCGACGCACTGCCAATCGCGGGCGAACACCGTCGCCAGTTCGGCATCGAGCACCTCCGCCGATGCGTACGCCTCGAGGGGCAGCATGCGTGCCTGTTCGAACGGAAGCGAGGCATGCGCTCGGAGCTCATCAAAGACCGACATCGAGGCCCTCCCCGATTCGACCCGGCAGGGTCGACGCCACGATCCGCCATCGTGATCGGTCGTTGGTCGGTTCACAGATCGCGAACTCGACCTCGAACGGCGACCGGTCTTCGCCGCGTTCGTCGGTCACCACCACGGCCAGATCACCGGCGGCGTACAGCCGATGCCGGGAATCGGTCCGATGTTCGACAAGGCGGTCCGCCGACCCGGGAACGCGGTGCCACTCCTCGACGTACGCACCGCTTGGCGCTCGCTC
>JAKMFW010000077.1 GCA_022425325.1 Acidimicrobiales bacterium
GTCCACGCACCATCGAAGACACCGCGTCGTCGCTCGGCGAGTTCGTCGGCAGCTGCGTCGACGCGAAAGTCGCCGTCATGGCGGTCGGTCACGCAGAGTTCGACTGCGGTGCCGGCGCCTGCGGGGAGTCGCCGGAAGCGCATCGGGCTACTTCAGGAACGACGGGACGTCGAAGTCGGGATCACCGAGATCAAGATCGCCTTCGTCATCGGTGGCGAACACGTCGACGATCGGCACCTCGCCGGTGGGATCCCCGCTCTCGAGCACCGGCTCTCGGGCCGGCGCCTGCCCCGTACGAGCGATCGACTCATCCCAGCGATCAAAGCCGGCAGCGATCACGGTGACACGGACGTCGTCACCCATCTCGTCGTCGATCACCGTGCCGAAGATGATGTTCGCGTCCTGGTGGGCCACGCCGTGGATGATCTCGGCCGCCTCGTTGACTTCGAGCAGACCGAGATCCGGCCCGCCGCAGATATTGAGGAGAATGCCCCGGGCGTTCTCGATCGATGCCTCGAGCAGCGGGCTCGAGATCGCCGCGCGGGCGGCGGCGATCGCTCGGCCCTCACCACTGCCGTGACCGATCCCCATAAGCGCCGAACCGGCGTCGACCATGACGGCGCGAACGTCGGCGAAGTCGGTGTTGATCAAACCGGGTGTGGTGATGAGATCGGTGATGCCCTGCACACCCTGCAGGAGGATCTCATCGGCCATCTTGAACGCGTTGAGCATCGACGTGTCATTCGTCGAGATCGACAGCAGTCGATCGTTAGGGATGACGATGAGGGTGTCGACCTTTTCCTTGAGCTTCTGAATGCCCTGCTCGGCCTGGACGGAACGGCGACGACCTTCGAAGGCGAACGGGCGGGTGACGACACCGATGGTGAGCGCACCTTGACTCTTTGCGACCTCGGCGATCACCGGCGCGGCGCCCGTGCCGGTGCCACCGCCCTTACCGGCCGTGATGAACACCATGTCGGCGCCAGCGAGCGACTCGCGGATCTCATCGACGTGTTCCTCTGCGGCTTGGCGCCCGACCTCCGGGTCCGAGCCCGCACCGAGGCCACGCGTGAGGTCGCGGCCGATATCGAGCTTTTCGTCGGCGTCGCTCATGAGCAGCGCCTGTGCATCGGTGTTGGCAGCGATGAACTCGACGCCTTTCAACCCGGCATCGATCATGCGGTTGACGGCGTTGACACCGCCGCCGCCGACGCCGACGACCTTGATGACAGCCAGATAGTTCTGCGGATCAGACATCACCTTGGGATCCCCCGTGCGAGATCAATAGAGCAGTGCCCAGGCACGCAACGGTACGTGCCGGAGTGACGAGACCGTACACCCGGACCCTACGGTTTTTGGGGACGCCCACCCCCGCTAACCCGTCAAGGCAGTCGTCACAGGCTCAGCGCACTCGGGTGAACGCTTCAGGACGGGGTTGTCGCCGACCTGCACATCGATCTCACAGATCCCCGCCAGGTCGACCTGGTCGAGCACGGAGCGAACGCCCTCGTACTTGGTCTCGAGATCACGATCGTCGCCCATGATGGCGACGACATCGCCGACCAGATCGAGCCGGAACAGCGGCGCACCGGTTCCGGCGTAGTCGATGTCGAAGGTTTCGATCCACGGCGCGAGGTCGAGCGGCATGGCGGCGATCAGGTCGATGGCCGGGAGGGCGAGGGTCTGCACATCGCCGAGATCGCCTGCGGGCCCGAGCGTGATGACGGGCAGATCACCGACTGCAGAGGTTTCCGAGCGGGCGATCGCCACCGCTTCGGCGTCGATGACGACCCCGCTGCCGTCACCGACGGGCAAAAACGCAACACCGATGCGGCGGGTGACCACAATCTCGACCGTGCCGGGCCACGCTCGATCGACGGCAGCCGTCCGGACCCAAGGCAGCGCGGCAACCCCCTCAGTGGCGCGATCGAGGTCGAGATCGAGCATCGGCGTGCCGACGACCAGGCCGGATGCGTCGGCAACCTGATCAGCCTCGGCACCGAACGCACCGTCGATCTCGATGGTGTCGAGGTCGAAGACGGCCGACCGACTCAGTGCGTACCCGCCACCCGCGAGGGCGATGAGCACGACGATGCCCACGAGGACGCGAAGACGGCGCCGCCCTTCGGCGCGACGGACGGCAATTCTCCGCTGCCTGAGCCGAGGGTCGATCGATGTCACGACGACCAGGGGACCTCGTCGTCGGTGAACCCGACAAGATGGGTCTCGGGCTGCAGCACGACACCATGGGCGTACTCGACCAGGGTTCGGACCTCGATCATCACCTGGAGTACATCGGCCGCAGAGCCGCCCTCGTCGGCCTGAATGAAGTTCGCATGCTTCTCCGACACCTCTGCGCTGCCGACCCGGAGACGCTTCCCGCCGGCGGTGTCGATCAGCCGGCCGGCACTGTCGCCGTCGGGGTTGGTGAACACCGACCCTGCGTTCTGACCCCCGGGTTGGTTGTCGCGGCGCCACTGGACGATCTCGGCCATCTCGGCTTTGCCCTTGCGTTCATCACCCGGGCTCAGTGACAACCGGCAGCCGACGACGAGTTCATCGGTGCGGAGTGCCGAGTGGCGGTAGGACAGATGGAGCTCCTCGGCGGGGACGATGCGCCGCTCCCCCGCTGCGAAATCGACGATGTCGGCGTCGAGCAGCGCGTCCCTCATGTCGGCGCCGTGGCCACCGGCATTCATGCGAACAGCGCCACCGATCGAACCCGGCACACCGACCGCCCACTCGAAGCCAGTGAGGCCGTACCCGACCGTCGTTCGAGCGACGACCGGCAGTTTCGCCGATGCGCCGGCGATCACGATCGTCTCGTCGACCACATTGATCGCCGCATAGTCGCCGGCCATGTGCACGACCAGGCCGTCGAACCCTCGATCTGCGACGAGCATGTTGCTGCCACGACCCAGTGTCATGACGGGAATGCCCGTGCCGGCAACGGCGGCGGCAACGGCGCTCAAGGTCTCGTGATCGTCGACGACGACCATGGCGGCGGCGCGGCCCCCGACCCGATAGGTCGTGAGTGCACCCATCGGCACGTCGACCGCGATCTTGTCGCCGACTTCGTCCATCAATCGTTCGATCACCGCAACGAGGGTGGGGTTCATGCCGCGCCCCGATGCTCGAGTCGTCCGATCACCTGATCCGGCAGGCCGGTGAGGTCACCGGCGCCCAGCGTGAGACAGAGATCACCAGGGCGCAGTCGGTGGGCCAGCCATCCGGCCGCGTCGTCGAGACGCGGCATCCAGGCCACTGCGGACCACGGATGTGCGTCGAGCACGGCATCGACGATGAGCTTGCCGGTGATGCCGGGACGCGGGGTTTCCCCCGACGAATAGATGTCGGTGACCACGAGAACGTCAGCCCCGCCGAACCCGTGAGCGAAGTCCTGCCAGAGCGCCGCCGTTCGGCTGTAGCGATGCGGCTGGAACACGCACACGATGCGTTCCCATCCGCCGTCGGCGGCAGCTGCGAGCGCAGCCTCGACCTCGGTGGGCAGATGTGCGTAATCGTCGACGAAGGTCACCCCGTCGATCTCGCCTCGGAACTCGAAGCGCCGGGCGACACCGCCGAACCGGGCGAGTGCTGCGGCAGCGGCGGCGGCCGAACCTCCGGCGGCGATCGTCGCCACCAGGGCCGCCGCTGCGTTGCGGGCGTTGTGCATGCCCGGGGTCGGCAACTCGACGCGGGTCACATCCGCCCCGTCGTGGCGGACCGTGAAGGCCACCGACGCCCGACCCGTCTCGATGTCGACCATGCGGTAGTCGGCGTGCTCAGCCGTGCCGTAGGTGATGCCCGGTACGGCGCTCGCCACCTGCATCGCTCCGGCATCGTCCGCGCAGTAGATCGGTGTCGTGCCGGCATCGGCGAACTGGACGAACGCCGCCATGAGTTGCTCGGGGTCGTTGTCGTAGGTTTCGAGATGGTCGGGTTCGACGTTGGTGACGATCGCGATCTCCGCTCCGAGCGACAAGAACGTGCGGTCGGACTCGTCGCCTTCGATGACGAACCACTCACCGTCGGCCCAGACGGCGCCGGAGCCGATCTCGTTAACGTCGCCACCGATGATGAAGGATGGATCGAGATCGGCCTCCACCATCGCCATGGCGAGCATGGAACTCGTCGTGGTCTTGCCGTGGGTGCCGGCGACGACGATCGAGCGACGCTCGGCCGAGATCGCCGGGAGGATGTCGCTGCGGCGCAGCACCGGGATCCGGCGTTCGTTCGCCGCGCGAACCTCGGGGTTGTGCTCGGGGATCGCCGTGCTGATCGCCACGAGATCGGCGGTGCCGACGTTGGCGGCGTCGTGACCGACGCGGATCTCCATGCCGGCGACCCGCAGGCGTTCGACGACCGGGCCCTCCTTCAGATCGCTGCCGGTGACGGTGTGCCCCATGCGGTGGAGCACATCGGCGATCGCGCCCATGCCCGCCCCACCGGCACCGACAAGGTGGATGTGGCGGGCTTCACTCAGGTCCGGGGTCATCGTCGTGTTCCCTCCGGGGAGGTGGCGTCGGGTCGAGGTCGCGACGCATGCTGATCGAGGAGGTCGACCACGGCGACCGCTGCGTCGGGACGGGCGACCGACGAGGCGGCCTCCGCCATCGACGCCAGTCGTTCTGGATCGTCCACGAGGCGGTCGACTTCTGCGGCGAACCGGTCGGCGTCGAGTTCACCGTCGGCGACAAGCACCGCAGCACCTGCGTCGACGAGTGCGCGGGCGTTGGCGGTCTGGTGATCGCCGGGTGCGCCCGGCAGGGGCACGAGCACGCTGGGAAGACCGGCGACGGCCACTTCGGCGACCGACGACGCCCCGGCTCGACAGACGACGAAATCAGCGGCGGCGTAGACCGTGGGCATGTCGTCTTCGTACTCGATTAATTGGTGGGTGAAGGCTGCGTCCGCCGGCAGATCGAGACGCTCGACGATGGCGGCATGATCTCGAGTCCCGGAGACGTGTCGGATCGTCATCGCAACTCGATCACTCCACCGGGGAGCGGCATCCGCAACGGCGTGATTAATCCGACGGGCGCCCAGCGACCCTCCGAAGATCGCGAAGAAGACATGGTCGTCCGGCACCCCGAGAGCCCGGCGAGCACCCGCCCGGCGATCGGGATCAGGGGTGGCAAGCGCCCGCACCTCGGGGCGGACCGGGTTGCCGGTCCAGATCGCGTTCGGCAGGTCGACACCCTCGAAGGACACGGCACAGGCCTTCGCGAACCGCCCGGCCAATCGGTTGGCAGCGCCCGGTACGGCGTTCTGCTCGGCGACCACGATGGGCACACGCCACAGCACCGCTCCGATCACACACGGAACCGACGCGTATCCGCCGAGGCCGACCACGACGGCCGGTCGAAGACGGCGTACCAGGCGGATACCGGCGACGATGGCGGCGAGCAGACCGAAGACTGAGCGGACGTTCTCCAGAGTCAGGCGGCGCTGGATCCCTCGGCCCGGCAACACGGTCAGCGGGAAGCCCGCCTCGGGAACGAGGCGGGTCTCGATCCCGCGGGCCGAGCCGACATAGTGCACCTGCTCCGGCGGCACGCCGCGGGCGGCGAGTTCGGAGGCGATCGCCAGGCCAGGAACGACGTGGCCCGCCGTACCGCCTCCGGCGATGATCGCATGGGTCTTTGTCATCTCAGTGTCCCTGGCGGGCGACGTTCATCAGCACGCCCATCGCGCCGAGGGTCATCACCATCGAGGAACCACCGAACGAGAGGAACGGCAGGGTCACGCCCATGACCGGGAGTACCGCCATGACCGCGCCCATGTTGAGCAGAGCTTGCACGACAATCCAGGTCGTGATGCCGACGGCGAGGAGCATGCCGAAGCGATCAGGCGCCCGCAGCGCCGCCATGATCCCGGCGACACCGATGGCGACGAAGCCGCAGATCACCGAGGCGGCACCGAGCATGCCGAGTTCCTCCGCAACGATCGCAAAGATGAAGTCGGTGTGGGCGAACGGGAGAAAGCCCCACTTCGCATAGCTGGCGCCGAGGCCGACTCCGCTCCATCCGCCCTTGGTGATGGCGTGAAGCGACTGCAGTGGTTGGTAGCCGACGCCAGCCGGATCCGCCCACGGGTCGAGGAAGGCGAGGAAACGGTCGCGGCGCCATGGCGTGGCAAGCACCATCGCTGCGGCAAACCCGCCGCCGGCGGCGCCCGTGCCGACGAGATGGCCGAGGGGCGCTCCGGCGAGGAACAGCATGGCAAAGACCATGATGCCGATTACGAGCACGGCACCGAGGTGCGGCTGGAGCATGAGGAGGCCGGCGAAGACGGCCGTCACGAACAGGATCGGACGCACCGTGATCTTTGTGTTCTCGATGGGCCGGCCCGGCCGTCCCAGAAGATCGGCGGCGAAGAGCACGATCGCGAACTTGAGCAACTCCGACGGCTGCATGGTGAACGGCCCCACACCGAGCCAACGGGTCGCGCCGTTGGCTGACAGGCCGACCCCCGGAATGAGGACGACGACGAGCAGCACGCCGCACCCGATGATCGACGGGGCGGCGAGGATGCGCCACCGGTGGTAGTCCACCCGCATGGTGCCGAACATCACGATCGCTCCGATCGCCACCCACATCAGCTGACGCTGGAACAAGCTCCAGGCGCTCTCGGTCTCGGCGATGCTGGATGCCGCGCTCGCCGACAGCACCATGACGGCGCCGAGCGCAGTGAGGAACGAGGTGGCACCGAACAGGGTCAGAAAGACCGTGGTGCGGCGACCGACCGGGCGGCGAGGACCGCGTCCGTCGGGAGTCGACCGGGCCGTCGGGTGCCGCCGACGCGCCGCGCCTTGCTGGACCTTCTTGCTTCTGGGCTGGGTGGCGGTCATCGGGCCGCCTCCGCAGTGACCGCCCGGGCGAAATCGTCGCCTCGTTCGCCGTAGTTGCGGTACCAGTCGAAGGAGGCGCAGCCCGGCGACAGCAGGACAGGGACGCTGGATGCGGCGAGTCGACGGGCGGCGGAAACCGCGCCTCCCATATCGCCGGCGATGATGACCCGCGTGTCCGGAGCGAAGGCCCGCTCGATCTCGTCGGCCGAGTCACCGATCGCGACGACGGCCACGACACGGTCCGACGCCGACGCCATCGGGGTCAGATCGATGCCCTTGTTGCGGCCACCGGCGATCAAGACGACACGGTCGAACCCGCGGAGCGCCGACAGCGTTGCGTGCGGGGTCGTGGCCTTCGAGTCGTCGTAGTAGGTCTGTCCGTCGAGTTCGCCGACTGGGGTGACCCGGTGCGCCAGCGGCGCAAAGGTGCTCGCCGCCCGGGCGACCGCCTCGGGCGGCACGCCCAGCGGGGCAAGCGAGGCGGCGACCGCCAGTGTGTTCTCGATGTCGTGGGGCAACGCCCGCCAGAGCTCGCCGGTCACAACGAACGGACCGTCGGGGCCGGCGAGTACGTCGCCGTCGAGGTACCAGTGGCCGCTCGATCCGAACGTGACCGCCGCTGCATCAGCCGGGACATTGCGCATCACGACGGGATCAGCAGCATTGGCGACGATAGTGCCGCCTCGCGCGAGCGAGAAGAGATGCGCCTTGGCTGCCTCATAGCTTTCGAGGCTGCGATGTACGTCGAGATGATCGGGCGCGAAGTTCAACCAGGTGGCGACGGTCGGGCGGAACCGGCGTGCGCGGGCAAGTCGAAACGACGATGCCTCGACGACGAAGACGTCAGTGTTGGGATCGTCGATCGCCGTGACGAGCGGGATGTCGGTGTTCCCGGCGGCGACGGCGACACGACCATCAGCTGCGAGGGCGGCGACAGCGAGCTCGACCGTGGTCGTCTTGCCGTTGGTGCCGGTGACGGCGACGATCGGCCGATCGTCCCAGACCGCTGCAAGATCAAACTCGGACACGACCGCCACACCGGCGGCGTCGGCGATGGCGAACGCCTCGTGCTGCTCGGGGAGACCGGGGGTTGGGACGACGAACGCGGCAGCGGCGACAAGCTCGGCGAGTTCGTCGCTCGAACCGAGCGTGATGCCGAGTGCATCCGCATCGGCACGCAGCTGGTCGGACGGGTTGTCGTCGACGGCCACAACAGCGTGACCGCGGCGGGCGAGGGCGCCGGCGACCGCTCGGTTCGCGACGCCCATGCCGACGAGGAGCGCCGACGTCGGCGAGGCGAGCACCTCGTCGAGAGACGGAGCCACCATCAGGCGGTGATCCCGAGGTTGATGGCGTCGGCGTAGAACAGGCCGAGGCCAACGCCAGTGCACAGGCCCGACATGATCCAGAGGCGCACGATCACCGTGGTCTCGGGCCAGCCGGAGAGTTCGAAGTGGTGATGGATCGGTGCCATCCGGAAGAGCCGTTTCCCACCGAAGCCGCGGAACACGGCGATCTGCAGGATCACCGAGACGGTCTCCATCACAAAGAGACCGCCGATGATCGGCAACAGGAGGTGGGTACTGGTCGTGAGGGCCAGCGCAGCGAGGCCACTTCCGATCGCGAGCGACCCCGTGTCACCCATGAAGATCTGGGCGGGCGCAGCGTTCCACCACAGAAAGCCGATGATGCCGCCGACCATTGCCGCGGCCACGACAGCGAGGTCGAGGGCGTGCGGGTTGTCGTAGAAGTCGGCGTGGCGGAATTGCCAGAACCCGATGATGGTGAAGGCGGCAAAGCCGAAGGCCCCGGCGCCCGCCGCGAGCCCGTCGAGCCCATCGGTGAGATTGACGGCGTTGGTGGTGGCCGTGATCAAGAGCAACGCCCACACCATCCAGCCGATGCGCCCGAGATCCCAGCCCGGGTTGTCGAAGCGCGTGAACGACAGCGACGTCGGCACGTTCGTGTACTGGGTCACGAGAAAGGCAAACCCGACACCGACGATCAACAGGCCGAGCATCTTCGCCCGCTTGTTGAGGCCCAGATTGCGAGCGGCCACGACCTTGATCCAGTCGTCGACCAACCCCACCGCACCGCCGCCGATGATCGCAAGCATCACGAAGATGCCGGTGCGCGTATAGATGGCGCCCACGAGGTCGGAGACGACGTAGCCGACCGTCGCGCCGGCGACGATCGCGAGACCACCCATCGTGGGAGTGCCGGCCTTCACGTGATGGCCCTCCGGGCCGTCGTCGCGGATGGGCTGACCGATCCGATGGGTGGTCAGCCAGTTGATCAATGCCTTGGTGCCGATCAGGGAGATCAGCATTGCGATCGCTCCGGCGAAGAGCAGGCGGGTCATGCGTCGAAACCTCCGAGTCGACGGAGCTCCTCGTGGGCGACGACGCGGTCGTCGAATTCGAGGACCTCGTCGCCGATCGTCTGGTTTGTCTCGTGGCCCTTTCCGGCGATCAGCACAACGTCACCTTCGCGGGCGCCGGCGATCGCGTGGCGGATGGCGCGGCGACGGTCGACTTCGACGAGCTCCGGGGGTGCATCCATTCCGGAGACAATCGCATCGATGATGGCCTCCGGGGCTTCACCTCGAGGGTTGTCGCTTGTGACGACGACCCGGTCGGCGAGTCGGCGGGCGACCTCGCCCATCTGGGGCCGCTTGCCCTGGTCTCGGTCGCCACCGGCGCCGAAAATGACGATGAGTGTCCGTTCGGTGATCTCCCGGGCTGCGGCGAGCACGGCCTCCAGACCGTCCGGGGTATGGGCGTAGTCGACCACGACGGTGAACGCTTGGCCGGCGTGCACGGTCTCGAAACGGCCGGGGACGCCCCGTACTCGTCCGAGGGCGGCGGCGACATCGCCGTCGTCGTACCCGAGGGCAGCGACGGCTTCGGCAGCCAGTACGGCATTGGTGACGTTGAAGGGGCCGGCCAACGGAAGTGACACCTCGTGGCCTCGCCACCGGAAACGGCTGCCGCTCGGGCCATTGGAGGCGGCCTCGCGAGCGGTCGTGTCGACGGGGATGATCGGGATTCCAGCGGTTGCTGTGATCCGCTCACCCGCCTCCGTGTCGGTCGAGACGATGCCGAGATCGGTGAGTTCCGGCGTGAAGAGACGCGCCTTCGCCGCCTCGTAGCTTCGGAGATCACCGTGGAAATCGAGATGGTCGACGCCGAGATTGGTGAAGACCCCGACGGCGAAGCGGGTGCCGTCAACCCGATGCAGGTCGAGTGCGTGGCTCGAGACCTCCATCGCCACCGCTGTATGGCCCTGCCGATGGGCCTCGGCCAGCGCCCGCTGCAGTTCGGGCGCCTCCGGGGTGGTTCGTACGCCGGTGAGCGTGCCGATCTCGGTTGCGGAGGCGCCGAGTCGGTCAAGTAGATCACCGATCAGCCGAACGGTCGTGGTCTTGCCGTTGGTCCCGGTGACGCCGACGACCGGGATGTGCGACGACGGGTCGCCGTGGACGGCAGCGGCCGCAGGGCCCATCGCTTCACGGACGTTCGGCACGACAAGTTGCGGCACTCGCACGTCGAGGCGACGTTCGACGAGCACGGCGACGGCACCGGCCTCGATGGCCGCCGACGCGTGGTCATGGCCGTCGGTTGTCTGGCCGGGAACACAGGCGAAGAGGTGGCCCGGGCCGACACGCCTCGAGTCGTGTTCGACGTCGACGATGTCGACGATCGAGTGGTCGGCCTCGACCACCGTTGGCAGCGAGGCGCAGAGATCGTCGAGCCGCACGTCAGCCGTCCTGGGACTCCGGAGCGAGCGTCGTCGTGGTGGTGGTCGTCACGGCGGTTTCGGCACGCACAGCCGTCGTGGTCACACCCGAGGTGACCTGTGGGACTTGGAGTTGGCGGGCGGTGTAGGCGGCGATCTCGGCGAAGGCCGGAGCGGCGACCTCGTTGCCGAACTTGGCGCCCTTCGGGTTGTCGATCATGACGTACACGGAGAACTGGGGTCCCTGGTCGTTGCTGATGATGCCCGCGAATCCGGAAGTGTAGTGATGAGCCCGGCCGTCGGGGTCGTCTTCACCGCACTGGTAGGCAACACCACCTTCACAGGGCTGCCAGGCCGTGGAGGTCTTGCCCGAGACCGTGTAGCCCCGCACAGCAGCGTTGGGGCCGGTGCCGTTCTCGTGCTCGACCACACCTTGCATCATGTCCATGAGGATGTCGGACGTCTGCTCACTGATCACCCGTTCACTCGCCTTGGTCCCGAGCTCGGCACTCGTCAGTGACAGCGGGAGTCGAACGCCGCCGTTGGCGACCGTGTTGAACGACTCGATGACCTGAGCGGCGGTCGCCGAGACGCCCTGGCCGTAGCTGGCAGTGGGCAATGCGACCGTCGAGAGGAAGGGTTCGAGAATGCCGATGCTCTCCCCCGGGAAGTCGACACCGCTCGTCGACCCGAAGCCGAACGCGTGCATGAGATCCCAGACGGCATCAGGGCCAGCGACTTCGGCAAGGGTGGACGAGCCGACGTTGGATGAGCGGATGAGGATCTCGGACGTCGTGTATTCACGATCTTCGTAACGTCCCGTGTCCCGCAGGAGAAAGACCCGCCCGCCATCCACCGGGTACGGCTTCTCCGCCGGCACCTCGATGCGGGTGTAGGGGTCGACGGCTCCGGACTCGAGCGCGGCGGCAACCGAGACGATCTTCATCGTCGAGCCCGGCTCGAAGGTGTGGGTGAACGGGAGGTTGTTCGAGGTGCATCGAGCGAGGCCGGTCTCCTCGTCGACGATCGCACCGACCGCTGCGAGCACCGAGCCATCATCGATGCGGGTGACGATCGCCATGCCGAGATCGGCGTCGAACTGGGCGACGGTGGCCTCGATCAACTCCTGCGCTTTGAACTGGATGTCGCGGTCGAGGGTGGTGGCCACATCCTCGCCGGGGATCGCCGGTTCGAGGACCTGTTGTCCGCCGACGATGGTGGCGCTCCGGTCGGCGCTGACCTCGACCGCACGAGTGCCGGGCGTTCCGGTGAGGGTGTCATCGTGGATCTTCTCCAGACCCGAGATGCCGAGATGATCGATGTCGACGCGTCCCATCAGCGAGAGGCCCGTGCAGTCGCCGTTGGGATGCTCGCGGCGCGGCTCCTCGTAGCTCCACACGCCGGGAAGGCCCAAGGCCATCACCGCATCACCAATCTCCGGATCGACCTGACGATCGAGATACACGAAGCGGCTGTCGCTCATGAGCCGACGTGCCATGACCTCGGGGTCGGTGTCGAGCAAGGAAGCGAGTTGGCCGACGACATACGGCACCTGCTCCGTGCTGATCAGCCGGGGGTCGGCGACGATCGTCGGGGCAGGACGCGAGTAGGCCAACGGTCGACCGAGGCGGTCGACGATCGACCCGCGTTGAGCGGGCAAGTCCTCTGTGCGCAGGGTGCGACTGATCGGTTCGGCGAGCGCCTGGTCCGGGGTCAACTGGAGGTCGGCAAGGCGGTACCCGAACCCGCCGATCACGATGATGAAGACTGCGCAGAGGGTGCGGAGTCGATTCGGGCACACTGAGGGACGGGCCGAGGTGGTCGAGCGGCTACGGCCCGGTCGGCGACCCGCCGGACTCACCCCACCGCCTCCGCGAACGGGTCGCCTGACATCGGCGGGGCCAGTGTGCCCGGAGCGACCGGCGAGAGGATCACGACCTCGGGGGCCAGTACCAGTCCAGTATCGATCGCCCACTGCTCGAGGCCTTCCGGCGAGTCGACACGAGCCAGATCGGCCGTGACGACGGCGAGTTCAGCCTGCACGGCGGCATTGGCGGCACGCTGGGCATCGATCTGGGCCTGGGTCTGGACGAGAACGGCGTGAAGGGCGGCGACGATGAACAAGACGACGAAGAGGGTGACGGCCACCGAGGTACCGACCATCCCGACGACCCGGATCCGATGATCCGGGCGGACGACACGAAGGTTTGCCTGCCGTGGCTGCGCCGGGCGGGCGGGCCGGACCGCAGGGCGGCGGAGGGGCTGGGTGGCGACCATCAGGCGACCGCCCCGGGCTTCTCGACCGCGCGGAAGCGGGCTGCTTCCGCACGAGGGTTGCGCTCGACCTCGGCGTCACTCGGACGTCGAGCACCGCGCCACAGCAACGACACCGACGCCTCGTGACCAGGTGGCGGAGGGAGATCAGGTCGCGGCCGCGGCGCTTCACCGGCGGCGTCGCGGAAGACGTGCTTGACGATGCGGTCCTCGCCAGAGTGATAGCTCAACACGGCGCACCGGCCCTGCGGGGCGAGCAGATCCAGGGCCTGGGTGAGCGCACCTTCGAGCATCGCGAGTTCATCGTTGATTTCGATGCGGATCGCCTGGAAGGTCTTGCGGGCCGGATGGCCGGCGTGGCGGCGAGCTGCGGCGGGAACGGCATCGCGTACGATCTCGGCCAGCTCACCCGTCGTGGAGATCGGGCGCGCGGCGACGATCGCGCGGGCGATGCGACGGGCGTGGCGCTCGTCGCCGTTGCGCTGCAGGATTCCTGCAAGGGTTCGTTCGTCGCTGGTGTTGACGAGATCGGCGGCGGTGCGACCCTGGCTGCGATCCATCCGCATGTCGAGCGGCCCGTCGTTGCGGAAGCTGAACCCTCGGTCGGCGAGATCCAGCTGCGGCGAACTCACGCCAAGATCGAACAATGCGCCCGACACCCGTTCGGCGCCGAGCGACTGCACCGCCGCAGCGAGACCGTCGAAGCGGGTGTGGCGAACCGCGAACCGGTCGCCGTGCGCTGCGAGTCGAGCCCCGGCGGCGGCCAGGGCCATCTCGTCGCGATCAAGACCGAGGATCGAGATGCCGTCGTTTGCCGCCAACAACGCGGCGGCGTGGCCGGCCCCACCGAGCGTGGCGTCGACGACGATGCCGTCCGGCACATCGGAGAGAACCTCGACGATCTCGTCGAGCATGACCGACACGTGGGCGAATCCGGTCGCATCGCCGTGCGCTCCGCTTTCTGCCGTTGGGGTGTCGTGTTCGGCCATTGCAGCGACCCACCTGTGGTGCCGGTGACCTCGGCCGTCTGCAGTCTCCCGATCCGCGGCGCACGCCGGGATGTCTCCCCGGTCGTCCTAATGGCAAGCGGGCGGAGTACGGGTCTTCCATTTGCTGATCGGAAGACTGCAGATGGTCGAGATCGCTGGGGTTGTGGGTCGGGTCCTTTCGTGTCGTCGTGGATGTGGGGGAAGATCAGATGCCGGCGTCGGGCCTCAGCCGAGGCCGTGACCTCGTTCGATCGCCGAGGTCAGCGACTCGGCACCAGCGGTACCGAGTTGGTTCCAACGCTCCGGTGACCAGATCTCGATGCGCCGAAGCGCGCCGGTCACGATCACGTTGCGGTCGAGCCCGCCGAGTTCCCGCAGATGCGGAAGCAGTCGAACCCGCCCCTGCGAGTCGGGCGTGACCTCGTCGGCCTGGGAGGCGAAGTGTCGGAGTGCGTTCACGTCGACCCCGCCGGCAGCAACCTGCGACTCCAGACGATCCGCCATCCGGTCGAATTCCTCGGCCGGAAGGATCGCCAGGCAGTGGTCGAGCGGCGTGATGAACGCCCCCTCCGCCAACTTCGGGCGGAAGGCCGAGGGAAGGATGAGTCGACCCTTCTCGTCGAGCGTGTGCTCGAAGTTGCCCACGAATCGGGCCATTGGCGTTCCCCCTCTCGGTGTGTGAATCGGCTGCGTCCTGGTGCGTCGGGTGACGCTCGGACTCGGGATCTCCCATGGGCTCCTGGTCGCCCCTGGAATCCCCCTTGTCCTCCATAGCGCTCCACAGTACTCCCCTTCCCTCCATCTCGCAAGCCTTTCCTCCACGAAATACCGGCCCGAACGCCTGTTCGTGCCGCAAAGGGAGTGCTCAGCCCCGTTTTCGGGCGCGACGCGCCGCCCTCCGCTCCCCCGGCGACAACCGAGCCCGGCGTCGCTCGAGCTCAGCCCAGTGCGGGAATCAGCGCAGCAAGCACGTCGGCGCCGTGGATCTCCCCGACAGCGTCGGCGAGGACGGCATCGGGTCCCTCGTGACCGAGAAGACCGTCGACGGCGTCGTCGGGTGACCACCGGCGATGGGCCATCGTCTGCAGCCGAATCCAGTCGCGGGTCCGGCGCTGGCTGATACCGACCCACTTCCGTCCATCACGGTCGAGGACCTCGCCCGGACCGATGCCGGCGAAGCAGACGAGCGCCGACCACGGCCGAGACTCGACCCCCCCGTGGTGCACGTGGAAGCCGTCACCGAGACCGACGACCTCGAGCGCTGCGCGCCACGCCTCGCCGACCGGCACAGCGGCTCGGGCGACGTCGTCGTCCCACCACGGGTCACCGGCGGGAAGCCACACGTCGACCCACACCTGGGCGCCAGGAGCGAGCCACACCGAACCTCCCCCGCTCCGCCGTCGGACAATCTCATACCCGCCGGAGACGGCCCTGGCCGGATCGGCGTGGGTGTCGGGTTGCGTCGAACCGAGCACGAGAGCTGGTGCCGTGACCTCGCCGACGACAAGCGTCGGGTGGGGCGTCTCGGGTGGACGGAAGTCGTGAAGCGTGGCGGCGTCGGCGGTGACGTGCTCGACGTGGAACCGACCGGTCACGCCACCCGGCGCGCCTCGGCGCGACACCACTCGAGCCAAGCGAGCAGATCGTCGGCGTCAGCGGCATGGTTCGGGTCGCCGTACTGGGTGGTGCCCCGGAACTCCAGGAGTGCTCGATCAGGGATCGGGAGGAACGGCGCTCGCCGCCACCAGCCATCGGGGGCGAAGTTGCGAAGCTGGCGCAGCGCCGTCGGCCACAGCCACGGGCGCACGGCCAGAACCCGAATCGCCACCATCATCGTCTTGATCGGATTCATCGGACCCCCACGTCGTGACCCTCACCGCGGAGACCTACCGCGGCAGCACCGATCAGCGGGCCGTCGGCGCCGAGTTCGGCCGGTGCGATGACCGTGCCCTTCGAGTGTTGCAGATCGGCCACCCTGTCGATCTCGACTTGGGCAGCAGCGAAGAACGTGTCACCGAACCCCAAGGCGACCGAACCGGCGACGACGGCGAGCTGCAGATCGAGCAGATTGGCAATCGAACCGACGGCTCGGCCGACGAGCCTGCCGGCCCGGATGCGTTCCGCTTCGTCGGCCGCTTCGGCGGGACGACCCGTGCGGGCGGCGATGCCGGTGCCGCTGGCCTCGGCCTCCAATACGCCCTGCACATGGGTGTCGAGTTGGGTGCCCTCGGGTTCGACCACGACATGACCGATGTGGCCGGCGTTGCCGTCGGCGCCGTCGAGCAGTCGGCCATCGAGGACGATGCCACCGCCGACGCCGGTCGACACGACCATGCCGATGAAGTTCGCCACGCCGCGGGCCCTGCCCTTCCATGCCTCACCGAGCGCAAGCGCCTTCGCGTCGTTGTCGACGTGCACGGCCAGGCCGGTGTGCTCAGCGAGTCGGGTGCGAAGCGGAAAGCCTCGCCAGACGGGGATGTTGATCGGCGACACCGCCTCGCCGGCTTGCCGCATGGGGCCTCCGCAGCCCACACCGCAGACACGCACGGACGACATCGAGGGATGTGCTGCGACCTCGTCGAGAAGTTCCGTCAGTCGAACGAACAGGGCCTCGGCGTCGGCAACATCCGTCGAAGGTGCCCGCCGTCGATCAACGATCGTCCCGTCTACACCGACGATGCCGACCTCGATCTTCGTGCCACCGATATCGACCGCCAGGACGTGCTCCACGAACGGCATCGTAGAGCCGCATCCGATCAGCCCCCACGGACCGTAGGCCGAACGCCAGAGAAACGTCAGACGCTCTACGCTGACTCGGCAGTACCGATGGTGGAGGCCGCGTGACGACAACCGATCAACCGGCCGGCGAGCCCGACACCGAAGGCTCGTACGGAGCAAGCACGAACTTCGCCGCCGACTTCTCCTCGCTCACCGCCAACATCGCCACGGTGATCAAGGGCAAGAGCACCGTGATCCACCTCATGGCGTTGGCCCTGATCGCCGACGGCCACGTCTTGGTCGAGGACGTCCCGGGTGTCGGCAAGACCAGCCTGGGCAAAGCGCTGGCTCGCAGCGTCGACGGCCGCTTCGGTCGCGTGCAGTTCACCCCCGACCTCCTCCCGACCGACGTCACCGGAGTAAGCGTCTGGAACCGAGGATCCGACACCTTCGAGTTCCGGCCTGGTCCGGTTTTCAGCAACGTGTTGCTGGCCGACGAAATCAACCGGGCATCACCGAAGACCCAATCCGCCCTCCTCGAGGCGATGGCCGAACGGCAGGTCACGTCCGACGGCGTCACGCACCAGTTGGCGTCGCCCTTCATGGTGATCGCCACGCAGAACCCGATCGAGCACGAAGGCACCTACGCCCTGCCCGAAGCGCAACTCGACCGGTTCTTGATGCGTCTCGAGATCGGCTACCCCGATCGCGCGGCCGAATTGGAGATCCTCGAATCGCACGGCGATACCCGTGAACCCGCCGACCACCTCGCCCCGGTACTGACCTCGGCCCAGGTCAACGCCATGTCGAATTCGCTCGAACGCGTCTACCTGGCTCCAGCGCTGCAGAGCTACCTCCTCGACCTCGCGGACGCCACCCGTCGCCACCCTGCGCTGTCACTCGGCATGTCACCCCGCGGTGTGCTGGCTCTGCAACGGATCGTTCGGGCCCACGCCGCAGCCGAGGGCCGTGCGTATGCCACACCCGACGATGTCAAGAAGCTCGCCCGGTACGTCATCCCCCATCGGCTGCTCGTCACACCCGAGAGTCGCATGCGAGGCACGCGACCGATCGACATCGTCACGGAGATTCTCGACGGCGTTCCCGTCCCCCGCCCCGGCGGGGGCTGACATGCCGACCCGCACCGGCTGGGGGCTGTTGGTCGCCGGGGTCGTCTTCGTGGTCTCCGGCCGGTTGTTCGGTGCGATCGAGTTCCTCGTCGTCGGGATCGCAGCAGTCGCGGCGGTCGTCATGGCGGTGCTGCTGCGTCAACTCCGACCAAGCCGACTCTCGGTCGTCCGCCAACTCACGCCCCCGCAGGTGCCGGTCGGCGAACCGGCTCGAGTCGACCTCGAGGTGATCAACCGAGGTCGCAGCCGGTCTCCCGTTCTGCGACTCCTCGACGCCGTTGCCGGAACCCGAGGCGTCGACCTCGCGCTCGCGCCGGTCGCCGGCAACGGTTCGATCCACGGCGCCTACCGTCTGCCCACCACCCGTCGAGGGGTGCTCGATCTCGGACCCATCAGGATCGACGACGTCGAAGGACTCGGGCTCGCACGCAAGCGACATCGCATCGACACCCGGGTTCGGCTGATCGTTCACCCGCCGATCGAGGCCCTTCCGTCGATCCGGGTCCCGGCCGGCGATGACCCCCTGCTCGGCGAGGAACTCCGCCAATCGCTCGGTCTCAGCGATGAAGAATTCGACGGGCTTCGGCCCTACGTGCCCGGCGATGACCTCCGCAAGATCCACTGGCCCAGCTCGGCTCGGGGCGACGAACTCCAGGTTCGACAGTTCCGGCCTCCGCGGCACGGCCGCCTCTCGGTCGTGATCGACACGCGACCGCCCGGCGACACCGCCCGTGCCCTCGATCGCACCACGTCGATCGCCGGCTCGGTCGCCGCTTCCGTCCTCGCTGCCGGCGATGCGACGCGCATCGAGACGACCGACGGCCGATCGACCCCGCTCGTGTCGGGCAATCCGCAACTCGAGTCGCTGCTGGAGTTCCTCGCCCTCCTTGACGGTGGTGCCGAACAGATCAACCCAGCCATCCCAAGCGGTGCCGGCACGGTCGTCGCCGTGTCAGCCGACCCGATCCTCGCCTCTGATGTCGCCGCTCGCCGCCGCTTCGCTATGCGACTCCGAGCGGCCATCGTCATCACGCTCGATACCGACTCCTGGGGAACCACGACAGCGGGACCGGTCAGCACCGGCGAGTGGATTCACCTGACCGGCCCGGGGCAACTCGCAGTTCACGGGCTGCTCGGTCGATCGGCTTCGACCTTGGGGACACCGTGAGTCCCCGTCGAATCACCGATGTCGCCTCCGAAATCGCTGTCACCGCCCTCTCACTCGTCGTCACCTTCGGCCTTGCTCGCTTCTTCGTCGACCTGCGCTGGCGAGCCGACCTGGTCACTCTCGTCGTCGCCTCCCACCTCCTTGCGCTCGTTGTGCGACGCGCTGGTTTCGGGATGGGGATCTCGGCTGTGGTCAGTGCGGCGGGCATGCTGGTCGTCGGCAACGTGGTCTTGTTTGCCGAGACATCGGGATCGATCGTCCCGACCGGCGAGACGCTGGATCTGCTGCGCTCCGACCTCGAAGCGGCGTGGAACGCCTTCGAACTCCAGCAGGCACCGGTCGAGCCCCTCCGGGGCTTCGTCGCCACGGCAGGGCTTGCGCTCTGGTGGGCTGCAGTGCTCGCCGACTGGGCTGCGTTCCGACTCCGGTCGATGCCCGAGACCATCACCCCGGCCACCACGATCTTCGTGTTCACCGTGCTCCTCGGCGACGGCAGTCACCCGGTGATCCACGCTGCGCTCTTCGTCGCAGCTGTTGGCGCCGTCATCTTGAGCCTGCGCCTCTCGCGTCAGGCACGCGACGACGTGTGGGTCGCCTCCGGCGCGGCGGCTGGCCTCTCGTCCACGATGCGGGCGGGCGTGGTCGCCGCAGGCATCGCCCTCTCGGTCGGCGTAGTGGCCGGGCCGGCACTGCCCGACGCGGGCGAGCAACTCCTCGATCCTTCCGAGTGGGACAACGGTCCCGAGACGCGTCGGGTGACAAGTCCTCTCGTTGAGATCAGTGCCAGCCTCCTCAACCAAACCGAGCGTGAACTGTTCTCCGTGGGCGTCGACGATGCCATGGACCGTCACTACTGGCGCCAGATGGCGCTCACCGAGTTCAACGGGCGGGAGTGGCGGCGCTCGAGCAGCTTCGACGACGCAGACGGTCGGGTGCGGTCCAACATCGCCTCCACCGTGAACCGGACGGCCGTCCGACAGGAGATCACGACGACGGCGCTCGGCGGCATCTATCTTCCGGCCGCCTACGAGATCTCGAACGTCCTGACCTCGGGCGACGTCGAACTGGAGTACGAGGTCGAGACCGGTGCGTTGGTGGTGAAACGCCAGTCCGAGGAGCGGGCCCGAGCAGGCTTCACCTACGTCATCGAGTCTCAGGTGCCCAACTACGACCCGGCGGCGCTGCCGACCACTGCGACCGACGGCCTCGGCGCCGACTTCGTCGCCGAACACACGCAGCTTCCGGAGGAATGCCTCGACGGTCAGACCACCGTCAATGCCTGCTGGAATCCGGACATCACTCGGGCTGCCGAGGCGATCACGGCGGGCGCTTCGACGGACTACGAGCGGGTCGTGGCGCTCCAGAACTTCTTCGTCGACCCCAACAACTTCACGTACAACATCCAGGTCGCCCTCGACCACGACATCGACAGCATGGAGCGCTTTCTCTTCGACGTGCGAGAGGGCTACTGCGAACAGTTCGCCTCGACCTTCGCCGCCATGGCCCGTTCGATCGGCATCCCCACCCGAGTCGCCGTCGGCTTCACGTGGGGCGAGTGGGATGCCGCCCGTGGCGCCTACGTCGTGCGCGGCGAACACGCCCATGCCTGGCCCGAAGTCTTCTTCGCCGACGTCGGATGGGTGGTCCTCGACCCGACCCCCGGGCGGGCGCCGGCCCACAACCAATCGTTCGCCCGGCTGGCACCGGCCCAGCTCGGCGAGAACGACGCGGGCAGCCG
>JAKMFW010000006.1 GCA_022425325.1 Acidimicrobiales bacterium
GGCCCATGATCGTGTGCTCCGTGCCCGGAGCGATGTAGACCGGCAGGTCGACGCCGGCGTCCTCGGTGAGCTCCTCATTGAGATCGAGCACGGCTTTCACTGACGAATCCTCCAACCCAGCAAGGCCTGAAAAAACGCCTGTGTGCCGTCGTAGGCGTGATCGAAGCGGGCCCGGCGGATCTCGGGAAACTCGAGGGCTGCGTACCGATACAGATGTGGGATACCCATTTCAGCTGCGGCGAACCCCTCGGTGGTTGACCAGTCAGGGACCGCGCCTTCGGTGCCCCACAGCCCGCCGATGTAACCGTTGATGAGCGTGGTGCTCGGGTAGCCACCCGAGGCGTCGGCCAGGCCGAGGATTTCGGCGTCGGGCAGGGCGTCGGCGAGCAGCCCGGCGAAGAGCGGCGTGGGGATTCCGCCGGCGCTGGAGCCGGTGACGAGGATCTGGTCTGCCGCGCCGTAGTTGTCGACGACCTCGTCGAAGCCCTGGAGGCCGTTGAGGTAGCCGGTGTGGTTGATGACGATGCCGTCGCCGTAGTCGTGGCCGGCGTTGGTGCCGAGGTGGCCATCGCCGGTGCAGTACGGCATGAAGATCATGGTCCAGTCGCAGACAGGGTTCTCCGGGTTGTCGAGATTGAAGACGCCGTTGGCTGCCGCGTTCGGGTTGTCGTCGGCTCGGATGCTGTAGGTCGGGGATCCGTTCGGGTCGCAGGTTTCGGCGGAGAAACAGGCGCCACCACCGTCGAAGAACAGCATCACCTTGCTCGGATCGCCCTCGCGGACCCAGTAGCTGTAGTCGGAGCCGTCCGAGCAGACGCAGTCGTCGCCGGCGAGGACCTGTCGCCATGCGAGCGGGGGTTCGGTGGTCGTCGTCGAGGTTGTACTTGTCGTCGTGGCGGGTGCCTCGGTGGTGGTCGTTGCCTCCGCCGTTATCTCGTCGTCACCGCCACCGCACGCAGCGGCGACGAGTGCGAGCGCAGTGATCGTCATCAGGATCTTGTGCATGAGTCCCCCTCGTTCGGAGCGAGACGCTGCTCCGCTGTTGTGGTGGGTTCCGCAATCTCGCCGCCGGACCGGCCTGCGGTTCTGTTTTCGAGCAGGGCGGCGAAGGTTCGGCGTTGACCTGACGGTTAGCTGTCGTCAGCGAACGAGTCCCTTGCGCTCCATGCGAGCGCACATGTATGACTGGAAGCCCAAAGGGGAGTGTCAAAATGACCTACACAAGCATTTCTACAAATCGGCCCGGAGCCCGTTTTCAGGAAGCCAAGACCCAAGCAGAGGTCGAAGCGCTGATGGTCGAGGTGTGGTCCGTCGTTACGGCGAATGGGGGCGAGAGCGTCGTTGCCGGCGCTGATCTTGCTCGAGGCGTGAACGTCTCACTTACGACGTACCCGGACGCCGCCTCGGCTGCAAAGAGCATCGTCGAACTCACGGCAAAGCAGCTCATTGAGTTTGAGTCCTCGGGCCAGTTCATGGCTCTTGACGAGTGGCTTCCCGTTGCCGGTTCGGCGATGGAAGGCTAGCGAAAGCCAAAGCGGCGCTTCGGCGCACCATCAAGCCAGACTCGGCCTGATCACGAGAGCCATGGCACGCTCGACCGAGCGCGTGTTTGGCGCGTCCCATTGTCGAGCAGGTGAGCTCCCTTGATGGCATGACGACGGAGGGCTTCCGTGACGCCACAAGCAATTGCGGCGCCTGTGCCGGCATATGGGAAGAAGGTTTTGGCGAGGCCGAGAACGGCATCGGGACCCGCAGAACCCGGTCGATTTCTTGGAGAGAAACCGCCGAGCGTTGGGGCTGTGTGGTGTGCGAAAAGGTTTCGACGTTCAGTCGGCGGTCTGTCGTTCGATCAGCCGTTTCATGTGCGTGGCTGAATCCATGTCGACCACCTCGCCGACCATCGCACGCGCACGGCTGAAGTTGGGTCGGGTACTCAACCCGGTCGGGATCTCGAGCCGAAGGGTTCGGGTCCGAGGGATGAAACACTGGGCGTTGTCGCAGGCCTGGTACCGGATCGTGACGTCGACCTCGATCGACTCCGCGCCATCGGCGATGGTCTTGCCGAGGACGCTGTCGGCCCACACGTTCATCGTGAAGTCGACGGTGCCGTCCCAGACCTGGAGCGGTTGAGTGACGCCGGGGAGCTCGAATGGGTGCGTCGGTTCGCACTCGGCGGGGTCGTTGCGGAAGCCGTCGGGACCGTCGATTGTGATCGAGGTGGCGACCATCCCGTCCGGGACGGGGTCGTCGTAGATGTGCAGCCCCTCGGGCATGGCGACCCGAAGAATCAGCCGCCGACGGGGGCCAGCACGAAGGACGCCAGCACCGCCCCGCACGAAGGCGGTCACCGCGATGCCGTCATCCTCGGATGCGGTCGTGAGTGGGTCGCCGGCCCCTGGCAATACCCGGCCGGCGTAGCTGTCGAGGATGGCCTCGACCCCGTCGCGGTGGGCGAAGTGTCGGTTGAAGAGTTTGTCGACGATTACGCCGTCCTCGTCGAGGAGGAAGAAGCCGGGGAACGGCACGCCATAGAACGGCACGTCGTCGGGTTGCACGATCGTGTTGAGGACCTCGTACTGCCGGATCACGGCCGAGTCGACGTCGGAGAAGAGCGTGAACTCGACACCTGACGCCTCAACGTACGCTGCCAGCGCCTCGGCATCGTCGTAGCTGACGCCGTAGAGCTTGATGCCCTCAGCGGCCAGTTCCGGCAGGCTGTTGTGCAGCTCGACCAGCTGCGTAAGGCATGGCGGTCACCACACTGCTGATCGGTAGAACAAGAGCGCAGCTCGCGCCCCATCACGATCGGCATGGAATGAGACCGTTTCGCCGAGATGGTTTGGGAGTTCGAAGTCGGGTGCAGGTTGCCCAATCGAGAGCCCCGGCTTGAACTCGCCGGTCGGGATCATCCGCTGGGTGCTGGTTACCGGCAAGGCCCCGGTGAAGCCATACGGGTCCGTGAACTCGTCTTCGGTCATGGCCCAGACCGTACTTCGCCGACTAAGTCCACAACTTCATCGCTTGTGTCTTGCGCTCAAAGCTTGCGAGTCTCTCCAGGAAGGTCAGCTCCGGTATTGCCAAGAACGGCGTGACGCACCCGCAGAGCCCAGATAGAGGCGAAGAAATCCATTTCGCCTCCGCCCGAGCAGAATCTGCAATCGGTCCCGCATGTCTGCTCACACGGGTGCCGCATCATTAGCTGTCAGCGAGGGCACCCGTGAGCACGACGGCCGTTTCGACGGCGTATGCGCTTTCGTTCGTCACCGTGAACGATCCTGCTGCTTCGGTGATTTCCAGCTGGTTCTTGTGCACGTCGATGACCGCGAGCTCGTCGACGTCGTACGCCCGATACAGCCACTTCACGGTGTGTGGGCCGGTAGTGATGGCTGCTCGAGGGCCGTAGCCCGGCGAGCGCAACGGCATGAACAACTGGTTGGATTCGACCGCGCCGGTTTCGCCGATGAGCCACGTCGACGACATGATCGAATCGTCTTCGCCGGCGATGATCATGAAAGTTCCGTCGTCGAACGCGGCCACGACGGGGTCTTCGTCGTACTCCTGGTCTGTGAGCGGATGCGGCCCGAACGTGTCACTGCCGTCAGGGTTGCTCTTGAAGTACACGTATGCGTCAGGGCCGCCAACTTCGATCACAAACACACAGTCGTCGTTGGCGTTGCAGGCAATGTTCGACTCGGAGATGTAGCTGCCGGCGACCTGTGTCGTTGACGTGACCGCAAAGTCCTCATCGAAGAAGGTGACGTGCTGGTTGGTGCGTGTCCCGTCGCTGGTCTCATGGAGGACGACAACGCCACCTCCGGTCAGGGCGCGAAGGATGCACTTATCGTTCGTGATCTCGTTTTGCGTAGCGGTCTGTGTCGGGGTGGTGTTGTCGTAGAGATCAACGGTGCTGCTGGTTCCCAGCGCACCTCCGTCCCCGATCGGGATGATGTGCAGCTGCAAGAAACCCTGGCTCGGGCTCTGGAGGTCGGGGTCGTCTTCGAAGTTGTACACGCAGCTCACCAGCACGTCGTTTTGTGTGACGACGTTCGCTGTGTCGGAGTCACGCGAGTTCAGCCAGTGGTCTGTCAGCGTCCGTGTAGCCAGCGTCGCGCCGCTGTCATCAAATGCCACGATGTTGATGTCGCCGGCGGTGCCTTCGCGAGAGGAGGCGTAGACGAGCACATAGTTGCCGTCAGACAACGCCACCACTTCGTGGTCTTCGTCTGTGCTCGTGACCTCTGTCGAGTCTTGAACGACATCAAAATCTCCGGATCGTGCACCGTCTTCATCAAGGCTCGCCATAACGAACGAGTACACGTCGTCGGTGTCGTTGAACAACTTCGCAAAGACCGTGAAGCCGCTGTCCGTCTCCAGCAATGTGACACCGCTCCAATCCCAATCGTCGTAGGGCGAGACGGGATCAAAGGCTGGCAGCACAACCACCGAACTCGCCGGATCTACCGCCTGATAAACGGACGAGAACTCATCAGCTTCGAAGGTCCTGCCGCCATAGTAGAACGTCACATCGCTGCGGTACGCAGCTAGCTCGTGGGTAACGGTCAGGGTTTCACCCGGGGCAAGCGTTTGGGTCTGGGTAACGATTTGGTCACTCGCATCCGCACCGGCCGGTCCTACCGGACCAGCGGGTCCCGTCGGTCCTGCGGGTCCCGGCTCACCATCTGCACCGGCAGGTCCTGGCTCTCCCGCAGGCCCACGATCACCTGCGGGTCCTGGTTCTCCTGCCGGTCCCGGTTCGCCCTCTGCCCCAGCTGGTCCTGGTTCACCAGCTGCTGCCTGTTCACCGAGCGTCACCTCGGGAGCATCTGAGTCGCACGAACGCACGAACGAACCCAACGCCAAGAGCACAGCCAACGACACACCTGCGGTCACCGCCGCGTCTTTTTTGGCAAACGTACTGATGCTCTTGATTGCGGTCATTTGATCTTCCCGTTTGCCGACGTGCGCACCGTACCCCAGCAGTTCGGAGCCTGTCGGTGGGAAGAGGTTTTGTTACGGAGCGGTGAGCGCTTCACGTCTGTTCATGGGCGGCGTCTCTCACGCTTGATGCGCCACGTAGCGAGAACAGCATCGGAACGCGCAGAACCCGGTCGATTTCTACGAGAGAAACCGCCGAATTCTACGAGTCCCCCAGAGTGGAGCTGGAGGGAATCGAACCCTCGTCCGTCAGGTGGTCACGTGACGCGTTACGACCATTCCCGTGAGTCCCACTTACGGCTGTGGGTTCGCCGGGTCGATTGAGCAAGCTCAGCCGCCGAGTCTTTCCTCGAGGTCAGCGGTCTGTTCCCTGCGGTCAGTGGTCTCTCCCACCGTCCACCACTGCTTCTGGTGACAGGCTGCAGTGATCAGGCCCCGTGACGCATTGCTGCGCCACAATGACTCTCTGTTCCCTGATCAGATCAGGCAGCGAGAGTGAGATCGTCCGTATTGGCGTCTCTTTGGGTGCCCCGTTTTTGGAGTCTGAGCAACTCCGGTCGCACGCCGCCGCATCCTGGTCCCAACGTCGAAACCGATCAGCCCCTGGTGTGCCGTTCTCTTGTCAAACAGCGCCGACGATTACTCGCCGTGTAGCCCATCGTAGCGGTCCAGTGTGACGGCTCAGCCCTGAGGCCCCATCGCCTCACGGTCCGTGGGGCTGGGGTGTTACCTTCGGCCCATGACAGATACGCCGGATCTGCACGAAAAAATGAGCCTTGCGACCTCGCCCGAAATTTGGGCCGAGGGAGGGCCGGTCGAGGACTGGACGACCGACTACGACATCCGCGACAAGGACTATGTCGAGAACCCGGTGCCGATCTGGGCCGAAATGCGCGAGAAGTGCCCGGTCGCACACACCGATCGCCTCGGTGGGTCATGGAACCCGACCCGCTTCGAAGATGTGCGTGAGATGGCCAAGATGACCGACGTTTTGTCGTCACGGCAGGTGCTGGTTATGCCGCCCCCGCCGGGTTCGGCCGAGATGTCTCGCTACGAGCAGATGATCGCCGCGGCGCCGATCACGGCCGATCCTCCGATCCATACCTGGACTCGTCGAATGCTGCTGCCGGCGTTTGCGCCGAAAGCGGTGCTTCAGTACGAGCGTTACACAGAGGAACTGGCCCATTCCTTGATTGACGAGTTCATCGAATCTGGCCGTTGCGACGGTGCCGAGCAGTACGCCCAGCAGATCCCGCCGAGGGTGATTGCTCACATGATCGGCGTCGATCCCGGCATGGCCGACCAGTTCGTGATCTGGGTCAACGGTGTGCTCGGCGCCGGGCTCAACGATCCGGAGCTGCGGCTGAAGACTCGCGAAGAGCTGCTCGGCTTCATCGGGGCTGAGGTGGCCAAACGGATGGAGGATCCACGGGAGGATCTCCTGACCGAGCTGTTGTTCATGGAGCTCGATCACCCCGATGCGAAGATCACGCCGGAGGTCGTCGTCGGCATCACCAACCTGTTGATCATCGCCGGCATCGACACCACGTGGAGTTCGATCGGGTCGTCGCTGTGGCACCTCGCCACCCACCCAGCGGACCGTGAACGTCTCGCTGCCGAGCCGGAAATCCTGCCGATCGCTGTCGAAGAGTTCCTGCGTTTCTACGCGCCGGTGACGATGGCTCGCGTGGCAGAGCACGACGTAGAGTTCAACGAGGACGTCCACATTGAGCGGGGCGACAAGATCTTGATGAACTTCCCGGCGGCATGTCACGACCCCGAACACTTCGAGGATCCCGACACCTTCATCATCGACCGGGCCCGCAATCGTCATGTGGCGTTCGGTTCGGGCATTCACCGATGCGCTGGTTCGAACCTGGCTCGGCTCGAGATGACCACTGCGCTTCGGGTTTGGATGGAGCGCATCCCGGAGTTCTCGCTGCGAGAAGGTGAGCCGATGGAGTGGGCCGGCGGTCAGGTTCGCGGGCCGCGGGTCATGCCCTTCGAGTTCCCCGCAGGCACCAAGCGCTGAATCGAACTTCGCTGCGCGTCGTCAAACGGGGCCGTGACGGCGGCTAGCTGTACTTTGCGAGGCGATCGGCGCGGTTGGCGCGTGACATCGCCTTGCGGGCGTCGAGGTCGGCGTCGCGCTTGGCGATGTCTTGGCGGCGATCGTGCTGCTTCTTGCCGCGGGCGAGGCCCATCGAGATCTTGGCTCGTCCGTCCTTGAAGTAGAGGGCAAGTGGAATGATGGCAAGACCCTCTCGGTCGACTCGGCTGGACCAGTTTTCGAGCTGGTGGCGGTGGGCGAGCAGCTTGCGGCGTCGGTCGTTGTCGTGGGCAAAGGCCGTGCCCGAGTGGGAGTAGGCCGAGATGTTGAGGCCGACGAGCCACAACTCCCGCTGGAAGAACACGGCGTAGGCGTCCTGCAGCTGCACCTTGCTTTCCCGCAGCGATTTCACCTCGCTGCCTTTGAGCATGATGCCGAACTCGATTTCGTCGAGGATGTCGAAGTCGCGGCGCGCGACACGGTTGGTGGCGACGGCGGTCGCCCCTGCCGGGATGTCACGCTTCTTTTGCGACTTAGCCATGCGATCACGGTACCGGCACGGGCTGTCAGCGAGCGGTGCGTTTCTGCAGTTCGAGGAGCTGTTTACGCACCATGATTCCATCGCCGGGACCAAGCCCGAAGCGCTCGACGACCCGGCCTCCGGGAAAGCGGAGCCGTGCCCGCACCCGGCTGACAAGACGGGTCCCCTCACCGTCGGGTCGCAGGTCGAACGCAAGCGTGAAGTCGAGCAGGTTGCGTTGGATGGCAAGCACGAATGCTTCTCCGGGACGAGCGATCGCCGCGGTGAACGCGATCGGGCCACCAGGGACCGGTTCGCCTTCGATCACTTGCCACGCAGGGACGATCTCGGCGGCGCTCTTGCGGCCAAGGTTGTCGAGCCAGTCGTAGCTGTACCAGCCGGCCTTTCCGAATCCCATCTGGGCAAGCCACGGGTACACCTCGGCAGGGCGCGCATCGCAGTCGATGGCGCGCGTGGCCACGAGTGTTGCGTCGGGGATCAACTCGTCTCCGACGACGGGTTCCGTGATCTCTGCCTGGGTGGCGCCCCACGTCTCGAACAACATGAGCCGACGGTACCTGTGGCGGTAGCGTCGCTTCGTGTCGGAGATCCCCGAAACCGTGCGGGCCGAGATGCTCGCTCATGCGAAGGCGTGTTTGCCGAATGAGGCGTGCGGCTATCTCGTCGGCGACTCTCCGGCCGGGCGAATTCAACGCTTTGTGCCAATCACGAACGCCGCTCGGTCGCCCACTCGGTTCGTGTTCGAGCCGCATGAACAGCTCGCCGCCGAGCAGGCGATCGATGCTGCAGGGGAGCAGGTGATCGGTATTGCCCACTCGCACCCGAATGGTGAACCCGCGCCATCGGCCGTCGATATCGACGATGCACGCCGCTTTGACCCGTTCGGGATGCTCCTCCACGTCGTGATCGCCCTGACGACCGGCGAGATCCGCTCCCACCGGATCATCAACGGTGAGGTCGCCTCCGTCTAGCCAAGGATCGATACCGACCGCGTCCGGGTGATTGTTGTGGAGTCGAGGTCGCCGGGAAGGGCCGGCGCCATGATGAAGTCGACCTTGAGTCGGAGTGTCACACGCAGCTGGGGGATTGCGTCGCTGGTACCCACGACAACCACGTCGATGATCTCGGCGTCAGGAAGAGGCCCGCCAGCGATCGACTCGGCGACGATGAATCGGGCCCGAGAAAGATCGAAACGGAGTTCGCCTCCCGACCGAAGTTCGGTGAGGTCGAGGGCTCCGAGAGCATCGTTCGCAGCGGACGACGCCACCACCTCCAGCTCACGGGCGCGGACCTGACTCAGGCTGACATCGATCACGATTGCGCCAAGAATCATCATGATGAGAAAGCCGGCAGGAAACAGCATGATCACCGAACCGCGATCGGACCTCAACACGTCGCCGCCCCCGGAAGTCCGTCCCGAAAGGGATCGATGAGCTCGGTGTAGCTCGACTGAACCGTCGTCACGTGACCGAAGCCGCCGATGAATGGGATCGACAACGCCGGAATGTCGTATGTGACATCGATCGAGACCCGACCGCAGCGTGTGAAGCCGTCGGGGAGCTCCGGGATACCGACGCTGGCTCGATCACCGTGTCGCCCGAAGGCTCGTAGTGTTTCGTTCGCTCGACGCTGGGCGTTGGCGAATCCAGCGTCAGCATCGGGGGCTTCGACAAAGGCTCGAGCGGCCTCCCGAGAGGCCGAGGTGACGGCGAGCTTGGCATCGACAACACCCCACACATTCACCAGGAAGAGCGTGAGCGAAACGAAGACGAGGAACCCGAGCGGCAGGACTTCGATCCCGCCGACCTGCCCACATTCGCCGCTGCAGCGTTGCCTCGACCTCACTCGACGAATGCCTCGACCCGCACAACAATCGTCCGTTCAAGGCGTCCCAAACCAAGGAGGCCCGACATGCGCTCGGGGAGGATGGTGGGGTGCCTGGCGGAGATCCTGATGGTCACGGCATCGGGATCGCTGCACGTCCACTCGAGCGTGGCGTGACCCCCGTCCCCATAGTCGCCGAGCGTCTCGACGAAGCGGTTGTTCGCCGCCTCCACGGACGCACAGCGATCGTCGGACGCACGGTGCCCGGCAACGCTCCGGGCCGCGGTATGGGCCGCAGACGTCACCATGGTGTTGGCGTACAGGTTGAACAGGATTTGGACGGCCACCAGCAAGAGCAGCAGGAACACGAGGAATCCTGCGCTCGTTCCGACCATCCCGGCACCGCGCTCGCGGAGGGAATCAGGGTGACATCGGGCGCGTCGTCTCATGGGTTCAGCGGCCAATCATGTTGACTTCACCTTCGATATTCGACTCGGCATCGCTCCAGATCTCGTCGAACGCAACCCACATCGCTGCGCCGATAAAGGCAGTGATCAGGACGGCGATTGCCGTGCTGATCACGCCTTCGCCGCGGTCGTCGAACCTCCGGCCCGTGCGGTTGTTCATCCAGGTCGCCATCATCTGGATCTCGATCCAGGTTTGGGTTGTGCTGCTCATGTTGGTTCCTCTTTCCTGAGTTCCGTGTCAATCGCTGAAGAGCGTCAGCGCATCAACGAAGGGGACGCCCATCAACAACACGCCCGGAACGAGGGCGGCGACAGTGACGGGGATCCAGACCTGTTGATTGCGTTTCTCGATTGCTTCGATGAGTTCCCGCTGGGCCTCGCGCCGAATCGAGCGAGCCTCCTCGGTGATGAGCCGCCCGAGGTCAGCGGCTTCGCGGTTGAGAGCCAACACCGCAACAAGCCGCGTCAGTTCTTCGACGTCGGCCAGGTCGCTCCACTCTCGGAGCGCATCGGCCTCGCTGAGTCCTTGCCGTATGCGTTGGATGACCCGCCCAAGATCTGCTGAACAGGCACCATTTCCGCGGGCTGCGACTCGTTGCAGCGCCGCCCCAAGCGACCACCCACTCGACGTCAACATCCCGAGCTGCTCGGCGATGACCGGAAGCTCAAGAAAGATTCGCCGTTGCCACGCCGCCGACGCCGCTGCGAGCTGCTGCTCCAACACCAAGAAGGTCAGGATCGGTGCGCCGAGAACGGCAAGAACGGCAAGGAGGGTTGGTGTGTCGAGCGCGACTGACAGAAGCGCGCTGGCGACCAGCATGGCGGCGGCCCACGACAACTGCCGGGCTCGAAACGTTGAGACGTCGAGCGGGGAGTGAATCCGGCGAAGGCGCGTGCCTGCCTCCTCGCGAACCCCGAAAGCCGTCGCCACTGCTTCGCCAACGGCTTGCGCGAACGGTGCAACAACCTCCCGGAACGATGCCACCGACAAGAGGCCGAGCCGAGGCACTTGCGGCGGGCCGGGTGCATACGGCGCAAGACGGTCGGTCAGTGACACCCGCCGGAACCAACGAAACTCCGATAGCAAGAGGGTCAGCCCTGCAAAGGCAGCCAGCGAGAGGAGGACGGCTGGTCGACTCATTCGACAAACACGCGCTGCTGCTCCGGCAGCCTCATGACGAGGCCGGCCCAACTCCAACAGCCGATGATGAGTGTCAGCGCGACCAGAACGACGGCTTGGCCGGTGGACGACTGGTAGGCGGTCCGCCCGTTGCCGATGCTCATTCCTGCGAGCGCCATCCCGGCGGGAACGGCCAGCACGAAGAGCCGAGCGAAGCGGGCGCCGGCCTGCCGGGATCGGGCGTCCTTCCGGCCCTGTGTGTCTTGGCGACGGTCCTCGGCGAGGGATTCCAGCCGACGGTCCAGATCGGCGCCTCCGAGTTCGTGCGCGATGAGTAGCGTCTCGGATGTCATGTCGGCGCTGGGGTCGGCAAGATGATGTTTGAGGGCAGTCACCGTTCGCGTGAAATCGGTGGTCAGCAGCCATTCGTGGTGAGCAGCCTCGAACGCGGAGCGAAGCTCTTCCGGGCCTCGGCGACCGACATCGAAGAGCGCGTTTGGGATCGAACGCCCCATCGACGAGGTCTGCATACGGATTTCCTCGATCATTCGGGGCCAGGCCTCCTGGGCCCGTTGCCTGCGTTCTTTTCGACGGACTCGGTAGGACGCAACCGGGAAGGATGCGACGAACCCGCCCAGAACGATCGCAGGGAAGGGCCCGCCGAACGTGGCGAAGCCGACGAGAGAGCCGAGGACGAAGAGCGAGATGACGACGGCGATGAACTCGCTGCGAACGATGTCCTCGAGTCCGGCTTGCCGAAGCCACGCATCGATGTCGAATCGCGCAGCGGCTGGTCGGTGCTCGACGAGGGGCCCGAGCCCGAGTCCGCGCCAGCCGAAGGCGACGGCGGTGTAGAGCCAGTGAACGCCAAGCGCTGCAGCGGCCGTGACCAACAGCGCAATCACGAGTCCACTCCGACATCGAGCGTTGCCCGCAGGTCGAGGCCGTTGTCGCTGAAGGCCTGCCCAATACGCGCCGGGAGGTCACCGGTCCATGTGAGCGATTCTGCATGCGGCCCCCGCGCGAAGACGGCAGTTGCGGCGAAGTTCGTGCTGTCGGTGCCGGCGGAGGAATCCTCGACACACATGATCGAGCTAACGAGGGGGCCATCTGGGGTGCGGACACAATGGACAACGACGTCGATCGCTTCGCTCACCAAGTTGTTCAGTGCCGACATCGGCAACTCGTTCGAGGTGTCGGACAACTGGCAGATGAAACGGAGGCGGGTGAGCGCCTGTCGCGCTGAACCGGCATGGATCGTGGTGAAGCCCTTCACTCCCGACGAGAGCGTCAGCAGCAGCGGGAGCGCCTCGCGGTCGCGAACCTCGCCGACGATGGCGATGTCGGGGGCCATCCGGAGGAAGCCAGCCACCAGGCGCCGCAGGTCGACCGCGGGACGGTCGGCTCGCGCTGCGCGAGTTTGCATGCTGGCGACGTTCGGCAGCGCAATATCGGCCTCAAAGACTTCCTCTGCCACCACGACACGCAGCGACGGATCGAGTTCAGCGGCACAGCAGTTGAGCATGGTCGTCTTCCCAGCGCCGGGTTCGCCAGCGAACACGATGGTCTGACGAGCCTTGACACACGAACGGAGGAAGGCAGCGGCCGGCGCCGTGAGCATTCCCCGGTCGACGAGTTCGTCGAGGTTCCTGAAGGCCACACCGGTGAACTTTCGGATGTTGACCATGACGTGACCGCCATGAGCAATATCGCCATGAACGATATGGAGACGGGCACCATCGTCGAGCTGAGCGTCTTGAAGCCCCTCACTCGGATCGAGCTTGCGGTGCGCGGTGGAGGCTTCGTCGAGGATCTTCGTGAGCGTTCGGATGACGTGCTCGTCGTCGTGGAAGACCTCGTCGTGGTAACCCGACGGCCCTCGGTGTCGCTTGACGAAGATGGCGTCGGGGGCGTTGATCATGATCTCCCAGACGTCGTCGTCGATGAGGAGCGGCCCGAGTGGCCCGTAGCCGGTGAGATTCCGCATTGCCCGTTCGCTGACGAGGTCAGCGTCGGGCAAGTGGTACGGCCGGAGGCCTCGGTGGAACTCGTCGTTCCAGCGGGCGATCTCATCGTCGACGAGGGTGGAGAGCGCCCGTTGCGTGGCGATTGAGTCGAGGTCGAGCGCTTCGTCCTTCGCCCGACGTTGGACGGCCTTCTCGATCTCGGCGAGGGGTGTCGGCGCGGGATCGTTCATGCAACGTCTTCTTCGTCGGTCCAGAAACCAAGGGAGCCTGGAATGACGGAGACCGGTGCCCGAGTCGTGAAGTTCATGGGCCGCGCGCCGTGCTCGTCGAGGAGCGCCATGACCGAACCGTGAATCGTCTCCCCAATCACGGCCGGGAGTCGCACACCGTCGCGAATCGAATCGTCGAGTTCCCGACGTTCAGGAAGATGGATCGGCGGACGGACTCCGTCGAGCTCGTCCAGCTGGCCGAGCAGGCTCGCGAGCGCCGAGTTCACCTGGGCTTGCTTGCGGATGGAGCGCGGTGATCGGTTCACGACTGGGACAAGGCGATTGAGGGGGATCCCGAACGCGTGCAGTTGGCGGAAATCTCGGCAGAGCGAGTGAACGCCCTTGGTCGTTGCCGTGCCGACGACGATCACGATGTCTGCGGCGTTCAGCGTGGTGCGAGCGATGAGGTTCCGTTCTTCCACGTCGAGTGAGCCGCTTTCCGACTCGCCCTCGATGTCGACATCGACATCGACCACCACATGGCGGTACGAACGCCTGAGTCCGTCGATCGACACGTCGAGTGCACGGGGACGAATCGCAGTCCAGTCGCGCTGTCGGCGAAGACCGAGCAGAACGTGATAGCCCCGAACGGAGGCGTCGAACACCATTGAGCGGATCTCATCGGAGCTGAGTCGAACGCTTCGGTGAGCTTCGACGAGTTCTTGCAAGCCCGGGACGACCGCTTGCGCGTCGTGCAGCATGGCGAGTTCGCCATTGCGGGCGAAGTCTGCGAGGACGACCATTCCGGCGTTGGATGCGTCGTTGGCCAACGACTGAGCGAGACCCATCGCGACCGTAGAGGTGCCGGTGCCACCGCTCCCGGTCACGGCAACGAGATGCCCTCGCCAGGTGGTGTCAGTCGTTGCATCGGCGTCGATTTCAACGGTGGCCGCAACGCGACTGATTGGTGGGGCGCACTCGTTCAGAACCGCCATGAGATCAGCTCGCTCAAACGAACTTGGGAGCAAACGGTCGACGCCGAGATCGTTCCAGTCGCGAGGGCTCGTCGGGCCGATGACGACGACGGCCGCCCCGGTAGCCCGTGTCGTGTCGATCAGATCGCGGTCGAGGCCGGTGGCGTCGCCGCCGACAAGCAGCGCAGAGTAGGGCCGACCCGTGGCGAGACGTACGCGGACTTCTTCGACCGAGACGCATTTGACGAAGTCGATCGGAACGGCAGCGGCGGTTGACCACCGGGCGAGTTCGCTGAACCAACCGGCCCGCGGGCTGGCAAGGCCGAGGACGACCCAGCGATCGTTGTTCATCGGACCACCTCCACCCCGGCGTTGGTGCGTTCGGGGAACGTGTCGCCGAGCGCGCGCGTCGAGCGAACAATGGTGATGTCGGCGGTTTGGGTCATGTGGACGATGTCCATCACGGTCTCGGGTGCGTCGATCGCGAGCGTGAGGGTGCCTCGACCCGAGGAGCCGATCTGATCAGGCTGTCGGTCGATCTCGAGCAAAATGGCGTCCTCCACCGTGAGGTGGGTGAGGCCGTCGGTCGTTGCGAGCACCGTGACGCGGTCGCCGGGGATGAGCGAAGTGGGTGTGCGTTCAAGCGGAACGCCGAAGGTCACCTCGTGCATGGTCTCGTCGATCGCTGCCGCTGCGTTGGCGGGGATCACGTCGGCGATGTCGATCAGTTCGCCGGCCCGGAAGGTTCGAAGCACGGTTGCGCCGTCAAGTCCGTTCGTGCTGTTCAGCGAGCGATCAGCGAGTTCGTCGCTCAATGTCATTGCCTCGAATTGAACGTCTGTCGTCGAGAGTCGTTCACCGATTTCGATGGCGCGGGTGGTGACGAGGTAGCGGGTTGTCGGTCCGTTCTCGCCCCCGGAGGCCACGGCGAACGCGCCGAGTGCGGCCGCGGTGATGAGGAACGCACCGACAAGCGCCCGCCCCGATGGAAGGGATCCTCGCGGCGTGATGCGGCGCGTGGAGCGTTGCGGAGATGCATCTGCCGGCGGCTTCGTCATTGGGTTGTCTCCATCTTGGGTCGAGCGTCCATGCGTTCAGGGGCGCAAATTCACACGGAGAGCGGTCGTGCAGCCACGCCGCGTCGTGAATCACCAAAAGTAACTGAACGTTACGAAAGGGAGCTAGAGTCCATTGTCATGTCTGACGAAATCACGTGGCTTTCGACTGCGGTAGCTGCGGACCGGCTCGGAATCACGCCCCGCACGCTCTACCGGTTCATTGATGAGGGGCACTTGGCGGCCTACAAGTTCGGCCGGGTGATCCGCCTCAAGCAGCTCGACGTTGACGCCTACATCGAGTCGTGCCGCGTCGAGCCCGGCTCAATGAGTCACCTCTATCCCGAAACCGCCGGCAGCGGGGAGTGACTGCGAGCCATCGGAGGCGCAGCTCAGAGCGCAGGTTTACTCGATGCCCGAGACCGTGCGGCTGGGTTGCCAGCATCGCAGTTGGTCAGACGCCGAGGCAGGTCAGCTCAGCCTGAACCGCTCGACCAGTTCCGTGTTGAGTTCGACACCGAGCCCCGGCGTCGTCGGTGCGGCGATCCACCCGTCGGCGATCTTCGGCATCGCCGGACTCACGAGTTCTCGCCGCAGGATCGAGGTGACCGGTTCGAGAGTGCGGAATTCGATGAGCGGCACCTGCATGCTCGCCACCTGCATGTGAATGTTGGCGAAGTCAGAGATCGCCGACGCATAGCTGTGAGGCATCAGCATCGCCCCGGCGAGCTCACACATCTCTGAAATGCGTGTGACTTCGGTGAAACCGCCGGCTCGACTTACGCCGCAGTGCAACAGCGGCACCTTTGCCGTCTCCAACCACTCGCGGGCCTCATATCGGCCCGTTGCAAACTCGGCGGCGCCGATCAGCAACGGCGAACGAGCTGCGAGTTGGCGATAGCCCTCAATGTCGTCGTGGCGCAGCGGTGCCTCGGCAAAGAAGATGCGGTGCTCGTCGAGTCGGTTGAGGACCCACAGCGCTTCTTGCCAGTGGGTCCACCGGTACCCCGGATCAATGCCGAGGGTGATGTCGTCACCTACGAGTTCACGCATCGCACCGAGCAGATCGACAACCTGACGGTCGGGCATTTCCGTGAAGCCAACGAAGGGCACCTTCATGGCCGTGAAGCCCTGACCGCGAGCGATCTCGACCATGTCCGACATCATCGCCATGATCTCGGCGGTGGGCTTGCCTCGCGTGTCGCCTGGGTAGACCGTCACACACGGGCGGGCTCCCTGCTGACGGGCACCGCCGAGGAGTTGCCAGATCGGCTTGCCCAATTGCTTGCCAGCGAGGTCGTGCAGGGCGATGTCGACCGCCGACATCGCGTTGATCATCAGGCCGCGGCGGCCGTGATAGAAGCTCGAGTGGTAGATCGTGTCGTAGATCGCCCGGGCCTCAATCGGGTCTTTGCCGATCACGTGCTCGCGGATGCCGTTGGCCCAGAAGTGCTCGGTGGGGAACTCGAGCAACGCCTTCAGCACACTCGGCGCGCACGAGCACTCGCCGATACCAGTGCGACCGTCCTCGTCGGTGACGATCACCAAGAGCATGTCCTCGGTGTCGGTGTCGGTGAAGGCATTGCCTTCCGCCGGCACCGAAACGACGATCGCTTCGAGATCAACCACGGCACCCATGGCCGCCGACCGTAGCAGCGGCTGGACGAGCGTCCAGCCCCCGTCATGCCGGCCCCGTCAGCAGCGGTGTCGCAAGTTTTGGCCGTAATGACGTACGTGTGCTGCCATGGCTCCTGTGAATGAGCAGCCTCGGGAGACCGCAACCGAACTCGCCCACCCCGACTGGGTGCGACGACTCAATCTTTTCGGCGACACCGTCGGTGATCCCAGCCACCTGATCTCACTAGATGCCGACGAACTGCTCGCCGTTGCCCAGCAGTCGACCGGCCTCACCGACTTGTCGAGCGACGATGACTGGGAAACCGGCTACCGACAGTTGGTCGAACACCTTGACGCACGCGCCGGGCTCACCGTCCTCGGACGCCTCTCGGCCAGAGCCGAGATCATCCGAAACCTCCAGACCCGCCTCCGTCTCGCCGACTACTGGCGAGCACATCCGGACGTCTTCGATGAAGAGATCGTCGAACCGGTGTTCATCGTCGGACCACCGAGAACCGGCACGTCGATCCTGCTCGAGTTGCTCGCCCGTGATCCGGGGCTCCGTCCCATCGTCGCCCACGAAGCACATTTCCCGCTCGGCCCACTCCCCGGCGTGGACCGGGTTGCCGCAGAGGTTTCCGAGCCGGAACAAGAGTTCTGGGCCGACATCCACCCCGACTTCCAGGCGATGCACGAACTGCGTTCCGACCTCCCGTGCGAATGCGTTCATTTCGTCCAGCCCGAATTCCGGTCGTGGCACTGGTCGATGATGTTCGATCTCAACGACGTGCCCGGGCGCACCACCCCCGAAGCGAACCAGGCGATCTACCGCTTCCACCGGCAGTTCCTGCAGACCCTGCAGCACTGCGACGGGCACCGGTCACGCTTCCTGCTCAAAACGCCCGCGCATCTCGGCTTTCTCCCGGAACTCTTCGAGACGTACCCCGATGCCCGCGTCATCTTCACGCATCGAGATCCACTCAAATTCATCGGATCGTCCGCCAACCTCACCGGCGTCCTGCACTGGATGCGATCCGACGACGTCGACCTGTCGATTCGGGGCCCGATCATGGCGGCGGTCTACGAGATCCTGCTCGGCGGCGCCATGCAACAACGCATCGCCGGCGCAGTCCCGGCCGAGCAGATCACCGACGTCCACTTCCGAACGCTCATGGCCGACCCGGTCGCCACGATCGAACAGGCCTATGCCGCGCTCGGCGTGCCCTTCGACGAGTCGATGCGTTCGTCGATTCCGGCGTATCTCGAGTCCAAGCCCAAGGGAAAGTTCGGCATCCATCGCTATGACCCCGCTCGCCTCGGCCTCGACGAGTCGAGCCTGCGAGCACAGTTTTCCGACTACATCGAGCACTATGACGTCGAACTGGAGCACACATGAGTGATCGACCCGCCGCAGCGGCCGTCTTCGACGACCTGATCACTGCGCTTACCGAGATCAGGGACGGCTACGTGCTCGATGAGCAGCGCTGGACCGACCCGACCGAAATCGCCGAAGCCTTCCGTTACGTCGGCCAGGTGCTCTCGGCCTCATCAGAGCTGTTCTGGGAAGGCGACCCCGACCATCCACGCTTCGCGTCCATCGTCTCGCCCGCCCGCAAACTGCAGGGCGACAATCCGGATGCGATCTACCACTTCGCCCGAATCCGCGGCGACCGCACCTACCGCGTGCGCGGCCGGATCCGCGAGCAGTGCTACGCCTCGTTCACTGTCCACGGGCAGGCCGCGGACGGCGGGATGGCCGGCCCGCTTCTCGGTGACCGAAACGATCGCGATTTCACCATCGCCGACGACGGCACGTACGAGATCATCTTCAGCGCAACACCCCACGACGGCGACTGGGTCGAGCTGCATCCCGACGCGCATTCGATCGTCGTCCGCACGTACTACGAACTGTCGACATCGGCGCAGAACGACGCCTCGATCCATGTCGACCTCGATATTCGGGCCGACGATCAAGCGCCGCCACCACCGCTCGACGACGCGACGATCGCCGCCCGCATGGCGGAAGGAGTCGCCTTCCTTCGGCAAGCCACGCTGGGGCAGGGCGTGCCGTCGGATGAACCGTCGCCCGTGCCGTTCGTCTCCAACACCCCCAACGACGTCGCCACACCGTTCAGCTTCCGTGATTCCGGCCTGCCGGTGCCGGGGGCGGCCGACATCTTCTATTCGATGGGCCGCTGGGACCTCCAAGACGACGAAGCGCTGGTCATGACCGGCACGCTGCCTGCGGGGCCGTTCGCCAACGTGATGCTCTGGAACGTCCACATGCAGACCCTCGACTACCGAAATCTGCCAACGGCGCTCAACAAGGCCCAGATCGAGTACGAACCAGATGGTTCCTACCGGATCATCATCAGCCACCAGGATCCGGGGCTGCCGAACTGGCTCTGCACCGACGGGCATCAGCGAGGTTCGATCTTCTGGCGCTTTCTTCTGCCCGAGACCGACCCTCCGAAGCCCGAGTGCACGGTCGTGCGCCTGTCCGAGTTGGGCTGAGAAGCGCTTTTCTTGAGCCGGTCGGCCTGCGATCGGGTTACAGCAGGCCGCCCTGACGAGCGCTGTTCTGGTTACGCGAGAAGCGCAACCCTGAGTCGCATTTCGCCCGTTTCCCTCAACGCACCGGTGCCACCGCCGATAGGCACCCATGAGATTTTTTGCAGTGAAGCGTGGCGTTGTTCGCGTCGGTGTTGCTTTGGCGGTGACTGCGAGCGGCGTTGCGATTGCGTCGGCTGCGCCTCGATTTGGAGTTGAGTCACGGCTGCTGCCCGTCGAGATCGCGACGGCAGTGACCGAACCGGAGAGCGGAGCATCGACGACTCCTCCGGATCTGGCCGCGTCGTTTGTTTCGATTCCGCACGTCGACGGAGAAGCAGCACTCCTTGCTGCGCTGAAGACGCCGGATTCGGTCGTACCTGATGTTGTTGGCGTGCCTGAAGCAGCCAGCGTCAGTTCGACGCAGCCGGTCGAGACGCCTGTCGTTGTTGTTCCCGCCCCGGCGGTTGCTGAACCCGAACCTGGACCGGAACCCGAACCCGAACCTGAACCGGAGCCCGCGCCGATTGTTTCGCCGACGTACTTGTCGACGTTGGTCGCCACGATCGTTCCCGACGTGACCTTGTTGGCGCCGGTGACTGAGCCGGGCGGCACCGAGCTTGTTGCGTATGACCCGACGACGGCGTGGGGGATCACGAACCCGACCTATTTCGGAAGTTCGTTGAAGCTTCGGGTGGTGCAGCGCTCTGATGATGGCGAGTGGCTGCGGGTGCAGTTGCCGGTTCGTCCGAACCGCATGACCGGCTGGATCCCGGCGTCGCAGGCGACGTTGTCGTCGACGTCGATGTCGGTCCGGGTGGACCTCACGACGAAAACGATGCATGTGTGGGACGGGTCAACGTTGGTGCTCGAAACCCAGACGACGATCGGTGCGCCGGGAACCCCGACCCCGCTCGGCACGTTCTTCGTCAATGACCATGTTGCTGGAAGCGGATCGTATGGCCCACACATTCTGAGCTTGTCGGCGTACTCCGAAATGCTTGAGACGTTCAACGGCGGTGTACCTGTCATCGCAATCCACGGAACGAACCGCCCCGACCTCATCGACGGCGCGCATTCGAACGGATGCGTTCGCGTCACCAATGACATCGTCACCCAACTCAAGGCCATGTTGCCGGCGGGAACGCCGGTGCAGATCGTCCGGATCTGACAGCCGCTGTTGCACGAAATCGTCATGATGCGCCACAGCACCACGCGGCTCCTAAAGCTCGAACGAAACCGACCATCGACTCTTTCCCGCCCAAGGCCAGCTGGCGGTCACAGACAGTTGAAATCGCCTTCTGCGGCTGTTCTGAGCGGCACCCGACCGGCCACAGCCGGCCGAATCAAACCAGTAATCGCGCCGAAGGCGAGCGCCCGGGCGCTCGCGTGCCAGACCGCGAAGCGGTCCATGGCAACGACTGCGTCAGTCAGGCGGCAGACGGCAGGTTCAACTTTCGGATACGGCCAACTCGGCGCAGTCGCGGTAGCGGCGGGGGAGGGAACAGAGCGAGATGAGTCGGCTGCCCTCCGCCGGCAGCGACCGCAGTTCATTGTTCGAAGCCTGGTCGGGCTCGCCGTGGTGATCCCGATAGTGATCACACTCTCTGTGCTCCTGCTTCCGTCAGGGTTTGGCCGTTCGGAGCCGGGCCCTCTTTACAGCCTTTCTGGGCAAGTGTCTGGCTCGCTTGCCGTTGAAGGAGCACAACGTGGCGCCGGATCGTTCTCCTTCACTACCGTTCGCACAACGGAGCTGTCAGGAGCCGAATACCTCTGGGCGAAGCTCCGCAGCGACGACATTGTCCGGCTGATTCCGAACACCGGCACAGATCTTCTCGCAATGGCAAGGGCGAGTGAGGAAGCCAGCGTTGCAGCGACCCAGCACCTCAGGCGCGAAACCTCCCCGAAGAGCGGAGCGGCCTTTGCAGCCGAGCCCGAACAGTCGCCAGGAATCGAAGCCGGAAGCGTGCCCAGAAACGTGATCGATGGCGTTGGTGACATCGTCGACCCCTCCGGTCAAGCGTTTACCAACGAGCGAGGTACGAGCGCGAGCGCATCCGATGTTCAACCGTTGCTGCTTGCCGAAGACGGACGCGTCGGAAAGTCCGCAACTCTCGACGACGAAGGACCGCTTGGCGCCCAGATCAGCAATTCCCTGCCCGGTGCAGGGGAAACACCGCGCTTTGATGTCCCGACATTTGGCGTTGGCGGCTGGTCCGCCGGACTGCTGATGGCCCTGGCGTTCCTTGATGCCGCATCGCCAGGCGATCTCACTGCCGGGCTTGATATCGCTGGCACAGGGACGATGAACGCCAATGGCAATGTTGGGGGCATCGTCGGCACCACGTTGAAGCTTCAAGCCGCAGAGGACGCCGACACCGACGTGTTTTTTATTCCTGCTACGAACCTTGATGATTTGGGCGATGAAGGGACAACGGTCCTCGTAGTTTCAGTAGAGACCCTGGGTGACGCTGTGGACTGGCTGTGTCAGGCGGGCGCTACCGACGACATCTGCGCCGACGGCCGCTGATCGCACGCTGAGCCTGCGAAGAACTCAGACAACAGAAAATGCAATGGCGCAAGGACAGTCGCTTTGTCGCTTCTCTGCGCACGGTTTCTCGGTTGGGTGAGCGGCGAGCTTGTTTGGATCATCATCCCCGACGAGAGACCGCTTGTGGCACACTCTGAACCTTGAGATTCCGGTGTTTTTCAGAGCGGGTGAGGAGAATCGAACTCCCATCATCAGCTTGGAAGGCTGAGGTTCTAGCCGTTGAACTACACCCGCGAGTGAGGTCAGGGTAGCGGCGTCGCCGTCATGGTGTCGCGTCGGGTTGTCTGCATGTCGCTCGTCGCCCTCGAGGCCCGGCCGATCTCGTTCCCGGGTCTGCGATGAACATTGAGTGAGAGCGGAACGAAACCGCTTTGCGTCGCCGGTGTTCTCGGTGGTCGGCGTCGGACCGGAGCGTCATCCCATCCCGTTAGGCTTCGACCCGATGAAGAGCACTGTGGAGACCCTCGACGACAACCGGGTGAAGCTCTCGGTTGAAGTCGACGAAGAAACATTCGACGTCGCCGTCGACGCTGCGTTCAAGCGCATTGCGAAAGAGGTCCGCATGCCGGGCTTCCGTCCCGGCAAGGCGCCCCGTCGCCTGCTCGAGGCGCAGTTCGGTAGCGCAGTCGGCCGCGAAGAGGCCCTGCGCGAGGCGATGCCCGAGTACTACGCCCAGGCCGTGATTGAGCACGACGTCGACGTCGTCGCTCCACCGGAGATCGAAATCACCGGCGGCCAGGAGGACGGCCCCGTGCAGTTCGACGCCGTCGTCGAGATCCGGCCCTCCGTCAGCGCTGCCGGCTACGACGGTCTGCGGGTCGAGATCCCGAACCCCGTCGCCAGCGACGAAGAGATCGACGAGCAGATCGACAACCTGCGCCGCAACTTCGCCGAACTGTCCGCGGTCGAGCGGGCTGCCGCTGACGAAGATCACGTCACGATCGATATCGAGGCAACCCACGGCGACGAACCCGTCCCCGGTCTCACCACCACGGACTACGACTACCTCCTCGGTTCGGGCGCCGTCGTGCCCGAGATCGACGAGAACCTCCGGGGCGCCTCCGCCGGCGACGAGATCGAGTTCTCGGCCGACCACCCGGATCCCGAAGAAGAAGAGCCGCTGCAGTTCTCGATCACCGTCAAGGAGGTCAAGGAAGCCGTCCTTCCCGACCTCGACGACGAGTTCGCCAAGGCCAACTCCGAGTTCGAGACGGTCGAGGACCTTCGCGCCGACATGGCCGACCGCATGAACACGATGCGGATCCAGCAGGCCAACATGGCGGTGCAGCAAAACACCGCCGAGGCGCTCGCTGCGCTGGTCACCGACGAGATCCCGGAGTCAATGATCGAAAACGAGATCAACGCTCGCATTCAGGATCTCGTCCAGCGCCTGCAGCAGCAGGGGATGGACGTCGGTGCGTACCTCGACGCGGTCGGCCAGACCGCCGAGACGTTGGCTGCGGAATTCCGTGAGCCTGCTGAGCAGGCCGTCAAAGTCGATCTCGCGCTTCGTTCGGTCGCTGATCTCCAGGGTCTGGTGCCCGACGACGACCGCATCGATGAAGTCATTGCCGAGATGGCTGGCCCGAGCGGTCAGGACCCTGACGAGCTCAAGGCTCGTCTCGCCGAGGTCGGTCAGATCTCCGCGCTTCGTGCCGATCTCGCCAAGCAGGCCGCTATGGAATGGCTCACCGACAATGTCGAACTCGTCGACGAGGATGGTGAGGCCATCGATCGTGAGGCTCTGGAATTCCCCGCCCGCGGTGCCGAAGAGGACTCAGAAGAGGAAGAGTGACAGGTATGGACATCAACCCCCGCAACTATCTCGTCCCCACCGTCGTCGAGCAGACCAACCGTGGTGAGCGCGGCTACGATCTCTACTCGAAGCTGCTGAAGGAGAACATCATCTTCATCGGTACGCCGATCGATGATCAGATCGCCAACCTGATCTGCGCCCAGCTGCTGCACCTCGAGTCGGAGAACCCCGACAAGGACATCAACCTCTACATCAACAGCCCGGGCGGCGACATCAACGCCCTGTTCGCGATCTACGACACGATGTCCTACATCAAGCCCGACATCACGACGATCTGCTTCGGCCAGGCCGCGTCTGCCGCCGCAGTCCTGCTTGCCTCCGGCGCCACGGGCAAGCGTCTGGCACTCCCGCACGCTCGCATCCTGATCCACCAGCCGTACGCCGGCGCACAGGGTCAGGCATCCGACATTGAGCTCATTGCCGCTGAGATCCAGCGAATGAAATCCAGCCTCGAAGAGGTGCTGGCCCACCACACCGGCCAGACCGTTGAGAAGATCTCCGCCGACACCGATCGTGACTTCGTCATGACCGCGCACGAGGCAAAGGAGTACGGGATCATCGATGAGGTCATCGAAACGCGTAATGTGGTGGACAACAGCGGGCCGATCACGGCCATCAGCTGAAGTCTGAGGGGGCGACTGCGTGGCCAAGTTCGGTGAGGGTGGAGAACTCCTGAAGTGCTCGTTTTGCGGGAAGTCGCAAAAGCAGGTCAAGAAGTTGATCGCCGGCCCCGGCGTCTACATCTGCGACGAGTGCATTGATCTCTGCAACGAGATCATCGAAGAAGAACTGGCCGACACCTCCGACGTTTCGCTCGGTGAGCTGCCATCGCCCCGCGAGATCTACGCCTTCCTGAACGACTACATCGTCGGCCAGGATCAGGCGAAGCGGATCCTGTCCGTTGCGGTCTACAACCACTACAAGCGCGTTGAGCTGGGGAACAGCCTCGATGGCGAGGTCGAGCTGTCGAAGTCCAACATCTTGTTGATCGGCCCCACGGGCTGCGGCAAGACCCTGATGGCCCAGACCCTCGCCCGCATGCTCAACGTGCCGTTTGCGATCGCCGACGCCACCGCCCTCACCGAGGCCGGCTATGTCGGCGAAGATGTCGAGAACATCCTGCTGAAGCTGATCCAGGCCGCCGACTACGACGTCAAGAAGGCGGAGACCGGCATCATCTATATCGACGAGATCGACAAGGTCGCCCGCAAGAGCGAAAACCCGTCGATCACGCGTGACGTGTCGGGCGAAGGCGTGCAGCAGGCCCTGCTCAAGATCCTCGAGGGCACCTCGGCTGCCGTGCCGCCCCAGGGCGGACGCAAGCACCCGCATCAGGAGTTCCTGCAGATCGACACCACCAACGTGCTGTTCATCTGTGGTGGCGCTTTCGCGGGGATCGAGAAGATCGTGGAGAACCGAATCGGTGCCAAGGGTGTCGGTTTCGGTGCCGACATCCGTCGTCCGGAAGACAAGGATCTCGGGGCGATCTTCAGCGACGTCAAGCCCGAGGATCTCGCCAAATTCGGCCTGATCCCCGAGTTCATCGGCCGCATGCCGGTCGTCGGCGCAGTCAACCACCTCGAACCTGATGCGCTCGTCGAGATTCTCACCGAGCCGCGCAACGCTCTCGTGAAGCAGTACCGCAAGATCTTCGAGTTCGAGAACGTCGACCTCGAGTTCACCCCCGACGCGCTCGACGCGATCGCCGAAGAGGCGATCAAGCGCAACACCGGCGCCCGTGGTCTGCGGTCGATCCTCGAGGAAACCCTCCTGGAGACGATGTACGACATCCCTGGCCGCGACGACGTCGCCAAGGTTGTCGTCACCCGCGAGTGTGTGGTCGACGACGACGTCGCTCCCGAGGTCGTCACGCTCGGCGCCGACCGCCGCGCCAGCTAGCACCCCGTGGAGTTCGACGAGGCGCTCGCTCGGCTCGATGCGCTGATCAACTACGAGACCGTTCCGCGGGCCGGCGCCATCGACGGCCTCACGCTCGAGCCCATGCAGGAACTGATGAGCCTGCTCGGCGACCCGCAGCAGGCCTATCCGGTGATCCACATCACCGGCACCAACGGCAAAGGCTCGACCACCCGCCTGATGGAGTCGCTCCTCCAGGCGATGGGGCTTCGGGTCGGCACCTACACCAGCCCCCACCTCGAATCGGTTGTCGAACGCATCCGGCTCGGCGGCGATCCGATCAGTGCCGACGCGTTCGGTGAGGCCATTGGCACCGTCCTCACGGCGATCGAGGCGAGCGGCCGTGAACCCATGACCTGGTTCGAGACCGTCACCGCTGCCGCGCTGCTGGAATTCGCCAACGAGGCGGTCGACGTTGCGATCGTCGAGGTCGGCATGCTCGGCCGCTACGACGCCACCAATGTCGTGTCCGCACAGGTGGCTGTCGTCACCAACATCGGGCTCGACCACACCTCGGGAGCAGGGGAGTGGCGTCGAGCAATTGCCTCCGAAAAGGCGGGCATCATCGAGCCGTCGTCCACCCTGGTGCTCGGCGAACTCGATGCGTCACTGCAACCGATCTTCCTCGCCGAGGGGCCCGCACGAGCCGTCGTCCGCGGTGAGGCATTCGACCTCACCGACGATCGCCTTGCTGTCGGCGGCCGCCTGCTCGGCGTGCGCACGCCGCGGGGCCTCTACGACGAGGTGTTCTTGTCGTTGCATGGAGCCCACCAGGCCGAGAATGCCTCGTTGGCGCTCACGGCCGTCGAGGAATTCTTCGATTCGCCGCTGCCCGACGATGTGGTCGAGGAGGCCTTCGGCACGACCGTCGTCCCCGGCCGTCTGGAGGTCGTGCACCGCGGCCCTACGGTCGTGGTCGACACTGCACACAACGTGCCGGGGGCTGCGGCGCTTGCCGAGTCGATTGCCGACGACTTCGGTCAGGGCGGCCGTCGCTACCTCGTCCTCGGGATGCAAGACGGGCGAGTGCCTGTCGACGTCGCACGCGCGCTGCAGGTGGCGAACTACCAGCTGGTTGCGGCATGCACGGCGCCCACCGCTCGCGGCCTGGACGCAGAGACGCTCGCTGATGCGGTGCGGGAGGCCGGTGGTCAGGCCGACGCCGTCTTCGACGTTGAGTCGGCGTTCGATCACGTCTACAACCAGGCCGAGGACGACGATCTGATCGTCGTCGCCGGTTCGAATCCGGTCGTCGGCATCGTGCGTGCTCTTGCCGAAGATCTCTAGGCCTGTCGTCGGGCACTGGCCGATCGAACGTCGAGCCGCGTCAGCTCACCGATAGCCTCGCAGCCATGAATCGCACGTTCATCATCTGCAAGCCCGACGCCGTCGAACGAGGCCTCGTCGGCCAGATCCTCAGCCGTTTCGAGACCAAGGGATTCTCGATCGTTGCCGCCGAGCTTCGCACGCTCGACGCCGACACGCTCGCTCGTCACTACGAGGAGCATGTCGGCAAGGGCTTCTACGACGACCTGGTCGCCTTCATGAGCCGTGGTCCGGCCCTCGTCGCCGTCATCGAGGGCCCGGAGGGCACCTGGGAGACCGTTCGCGAGATGATGGGCGCCACCAACCCCATGAAGTCCGCTCCCGGCACGATCCGCGGCGATTTCGGCACCGAGTTCACCGAAAATCTGATCCACGGTTCCGACTCCGCCGAGTCGGCCGCCCGCGAGATCGGCATCTTCTTCCCGGAACTGGGCTGACCTCGGTTGGGATCGGGCGAGATCCCACCGGGAGGGCGCGCCCACCGCGCGAGAGACCTCACGGTCCGTAGTCGTATGGACACGGCCCGTCGGACTGTTGCAGTTTGGTGACCTTTCCGGCGTAGACTTCCTTCCCACGTGGTGGAAACCGGCGGCATCCGCTGCCGCACACCCGCTCCCGCTCCCCTCGATTCGAGGCACTCTCATGGTTGCAGACTCCCTGCTTTCGAGCTTTGGCGCCGTCATCGGACGGGACATGGCCGTCGACCTCGGCACCGCGAACACGCTCGTGTACGTGCGTGGTGAAGGCATCGTTCTCGACGAACCGTCGGTGGTCGCCATCAACACCAACGACGGGCGGCCGCTTGCGGTCGGCCTCGAAGCCAAGCGGATGATCGGCCGCACACCCTCGAACATCCAGGCGATCCGCCCCCTGAAGGACGGCGTGATCGCCGACTTCGAGATCTGCGAGAAGATGCTCCGCTACTTCATCCAGAAGGTGCATCAGCGCAAGTGGGCCAAGCCCCGTATGGTCATCGCCGTTCCGTCGGGCATCACCGGCGTCGAGCAGCGAGCGGTGCAAGAGGCCGCCGAGTTCGCCGGCGCCCGCAAGCCCGCCTACATCATCGAAGAGCCGATGGCGGCAGCGATCGGCGCTGGTCTCCCGGTGCAGCACCCGACCGGCAACATGATCGTCGACATCGGCGGTGGCACCACCGAAGTCGCCGTGATCTCACTCGGTGGCGTGGTCGCCAGCCAATCGGCGCGAGTCGGTGGCGATGAACTCGACGATGCGATCATGCAGTACATCAAGAAGGAGTTCAGCCTGGCGCTCGGCGAGCGGACGGCTGAGGAGATCAAGATGCAGCTCGGTACGGCGTGGCCGCTCGAGCGTGAGATCCGGGCCGAAGTCCGCGGCCGCGACCTTGTCAGCGGTCTGCCTCGCACGATCGTCGTCTCAACCAACGACATCCGCGAGGCGCTCGAAGAGCCCGTCGCTGCGATTTGTGATGCCGTGAAGTCGACCCTCGACAAGACCCCGCCCGAACTCGCCGCCGACATCATGGACAGTGGCATCACGCTCGCCGGTGGCGGTGCGCTGCTCAAGGGCATCGACGAACGTCTCCACGACGAAACCGGCATGCCCATCCGCATCGCCTCGGATCCGCTCTTCGCGGTTGCGACCGGTTCGGGCCAGGTGCTGGAAGAGTTCGAAGCGTTGCGCGGTGTGGTCCTGAGCTCGGGCGAGCTCTAGTCGTCGCACCATGGCGCTGACCCAGCGCTCCATCGGGAAATCCCGACACCGCATGATCTTGCTGGTGTTGACGGCGATCACCCTGCTCTCGCTTGATCTCAGCAGCTTCGGCCCGCTCGGAACAGCGCAGCGGCTTGTTCGCGACCTTCTGCACCCGATCACCGAGGTGGCGGGCGCAATCGTCTCGCCGTTCTCTGATGCCTGGAACGCCGTCTTCGACTACGACGACCTCGAGGCGCAGAACCGGCTGCTCACCGAGCGAATTCAACAACTCGAGGGCAACGAACTGGCGGTCGAGGCCGAGCGAGCCGAGTTCGAACGGCTGCGTGCCGCCACAGGCGTCGACGTTCGCCCCGACCTCGCCCGGGTGACGGCGACCGTGGTTCGAGGCGGGGTCGGCAACTTCGACGACGACGTCATCACGATCGACAGAGGGAGTCAGGACGGCGTGCGCGCTGGCATGGCCGTCGTCACGAATGCAGGGCTCGTCGGCCGGGTCGAGCGCGTCGACGCAACCACCTCGGCCGTGCTGCTGCTCACCGACACCGATCTGATCGTCGGTGTGCGACTCGCCGACACCGACGAGGTCGGACTCGGCCACGTCGACCCCGACGATGTCTCGATCTTCATCGTCGATACCGGCTTGGAGTGGCCCGAGGACGGCAACGAGTCGCTGCTGCCGGCGCTCGACACCGTTGTGGTCACCGCGGCGACCAGTCGCTACCCGGCAGAGATTCCGCTCGGCCGTATTGTCGAAATCCTGCCTGGCGACGAGGACATGCTCACCATGCACGTCCGCGTCGCTCTCGCCAACGACATCACCGACCTCGGCTTCGTCTCGGTGTTGCTCGCCGAAGGGGTCGACCAAGTGCCGCTCGACGAGCCCGTCCCGAGCACGTCGATCCCGCTCACCACCACGACCTCCGCTGGGGAGGGATCGTGAACACCCCGGTCCGGCTGGGCATCGTCTTCGTCGGGGCGCTCGTCATCCAACTGACGGTCTTCGTCGATGTGCGAATCTTTGGCGTCGCGCCGGAACTGCTCGCCCTCGTCGCCGTGGTCGCAGCGTTCTTCGTGGGCCCCGAGCGGGGCCCGGTCATCGCCTTCGTCGCCGGCCTGCTGTGGGACGTCTACCTGCCGACTCCGCTCGGCGTCTCGGCGGTCATCTTCGCCGTGGTCGCCTATGTCGTCGCCACGCTCAATGAGGGGCTGTTCCACGACACCCGGGCCCAGCTCGTCGGTGTGGTCGCCGTCGGCAGTGCCGCCAGCGTGATCGGCTATGCCCTGCTCGGCGCGATTGTGGGGGAGGGAGGCCTGATCTCCGCCGATCTCATCGTGATCGCCCTCGTCGTCGGCGCATTCAATGCCGTGCTCGCGCCGATCGCCGCGCCGATCATGGCGTGGGCGCTCGCTGCGGAGGTCGATCGTCGATGACCGACGGCGCCCTCCGAATGCGGGTCTTCGCCTTCATCGCGCTCGTGTTGTTCGTCGGGCTCGTCGCCCGCCTGTGGTATCTGCAGGGACTCGAGGCTCAGCGCGAGGAACTCCAGCAGCGGGCCCAGACCAATGTGCTCGAAGAGGTCTACGAGGAGGCACCGCGGGGTCGCATTCTCGACCGCAACGGCCGGGTCATCGTCGACAACAAGGTCGTCGAGGTGGTCACGATCGATCGCGGGATCGTCGACGACCTCGACCCCGTCGAGCGCGATGCGATGTTCCTGCGCCTCGCAATCGCCATCAGTCGCTCGGGTCGGCTCACCAAGGTCGATGACATCGTCGACCAATACGGCGACCGTTCCTACGGTCCGTTCGAGCGAGTGCCCGTCGCGGTCGACGTCAACCCCGAGCTGCTCGTGTTCCTCGGCGAACGCCAAGATCAGTTTCCCGGCGTCAACGTCGTGCAACGCACCGTGCGGAGCTATCCCTACGGCACGACGGCTGCGCATCTACTCGGCTATGTCGGTCCGATCACCCGAACCGAGTGGGAGGCTCGCAACCAGCTGATCGATCCGGACGACCCTGCCGCGAAGACGTACCAGCTCAACCACGAGATCGGGAAGACCGGCGTCGAACTCATCTTCGAAGATGCATTGCGCGGCGTGCCCGGCACTCGCTTCATTGAGGTCGACGCCAGCCGCAAGGTCGTGCGCGAATACGACTACGTGCCGCCGGTCCCCGGAAACGACGTCTGGCTGTCGATCGATCTCGATCTGCAAGCGCTCGCCGAACAGGAACTTGCGACCGGCCTCGCCGCCGCCCGATCGCGTACCCCGCAGGACGGGGCTCCGCCCAATGTCGCAGCAGCGGGCAGCGTCGTCGCCATCGACCCCCGAAACGGGGATTTGTTGGCGATGGCGTCGTTCCCGACCTACGAACCTGCGGATTTCGTCAACGGCATCACCGCTACCCAATTCGGCGAGCTCACGTCGGAGGACAACTTCTCGCCGATCCTCAACCGGGCGATCCAGGGTACGTATGCGCCGGGTTCGACGTTCAAGCTGGTCACTGCGCTCGCTGCGCTACAGGAGGGGGTGCTGGGTGACGAGGGTCTTCGCCGGCCGACCGACCTCTATCTCGACACGGGCTCCTACACGTACTCGAACTGCTTCCAGGAATCGAGTACCTGTCTGTTCAGCAGCCCCTACACCGGCGGGGGCCGTCAGGTCGACCTCCCGGCTGCGCTGCGGGTCTCGAGCGACACCTACTTCTACGAGATCGCCGGCGAGGGTTTCTGGACTCGCTCGAGCGAGCCCGACGACGACGGTCTTCGTCCCGACGAGGGAATCCAGCTGTGGGCCCGGGCGCTCGGTTTCGGCAGCGATTCGGGATTGCAGATCCCGTACGAGCGTTCCGGGGGCGTCCCCGATCGCGACTATTACGACCGCCAGTTCGATGCCGGTGTGTTTGCTGTCGACGGGAGCCAGTGGTTCGCCGGTGCCACCATCAACCTTTCGATCGGTCAGGGTGAGTTGCTGGTCACGCCGCTGCAGTTGGCGAACGCCTATGCGACCTTTGGCAACGGCGGTGCGCTTCACCAGCCGAATGTTGCGGTGCGGGTCACCGATCCCGACGGGGAGATGGTGCGTGAGTTCGGGCCCCGTGTGCTGCGCGACCTGGAGATCCCCGAGGAGTTCCAGGCGCCGATCGAGGAAGGCCTGCTTGGTGCCACGATGGACACCGGAGGTACCGCGGCCCGCGTCTTCGGGCAGGCCGACTTCAACGTGTGGAACTGGCCGGTCGCCGGCAAGACCGGCACCGCCGAGGTCGACTTGAAGGCGGATACGTCGTTGTTCGCTGCCTACGGCCCTGTCTACCGTCCGGGGTCGGCGGTCGGGCTCGACACGGTGCCTGAGGTGGCGCTCTCGGTGGTGATGGAGGAGTCCGGATTCGGCAGCGCGTCAGCGGCGCCCGTCGCTGCGGCGATCTTCGAACACCTCGCCACGGATACCGTGCCCGTCGCCCGATCACTCAACGAGACGGCCCGCTACGCCCTCGGCCTGATCGACGACGATGGCCAGACGACGACCAGCGCAGGGGCGAACGGATGACCACGTTCCCGGCTGCCGGCGGTCGTTTCCGCGAAGAGCGCGACCCGTGGTGGTTCGTCGTCGACCCGCTCCTGATCCTGTCGGTCATGGCGATCACGGCGATGGGTGCACTGCTGGTCTACTCAGCCACCCGGGGTCCCGCCACCGAACTCGATCCGGCCGATACATCGTTTCTCACCCGGCAGGTCCTCTTCGCCGTTGTCGGCGCCGGCTTCGGTCTCTTCGCTGCGCTGATCAATATCGAACGTATCCGGAGCCTCGTGAGTGTTGCCTACATCGCCACGCTGGGCCTGCTCTTCGGCGTCGTGCTCTTCGGTGCCAACATCAACGGCACTCAGGCCTGGTATCGAGCCGGTGGCTTCACGTTCCAGCCGTCGGAACCCGGCAAACTCGTGCTCATCGTCGCGCTCGCCACTGTGTTCTCCGGCGACCGCGTCGGCTTCCAGCGCATGGCGGCCGGCCTGCTCTTGGCCAGCGTACCGATCGGCCTCATCTTGTTGCAGCCTGATCTCGGCACCGTGCTCGTCTACATCGTCATCACCGCCGTGATGATCACGATGAGCAATATCTCGATGCGGCTGATCTTGCTCCTCGTGCTCGCTGCGATCACGGCGATCACGATGATCTTCACCTCCGACGTGCTCAAGGACTACCAGAAGGACCGGTTGACGGTCTTCGTGCTCGACGACGAGGCCGTCGCCGAACTGGGCGCCGATGCCGTGCGCGTGGCCTACAACGCCGAACAATCCCAGATCGCCATCGGCAACGGCGGGCTGACAGGCACCGGCTTGTTCCAGGGCACACAGACCAGTTCGAACCTCGTACCTGAACAGCAGACCGACTTCATCTTCTCGGTGGCGGGGGAGGAGCTCGGTTTCCGTGGCGCAGCCATCCTGCTCGTGCTGTTCGCCGTGGTCGTCCTGCGGATCTGGCGGGTCGCGGTCCGGGCCTCCGACGAGTTCGACCGTCTCCTCGCGGTGGGTGTGATGTCGATGTTTGTGTTCCAGGTCTTCCAGTCCGCCGGCATGACGATGGGGATGATGCCGGTCACGGGTATTCCGATGCCGTTCGTGTCGTACGGCGGATCGTCGATGCTCACCTCGATGATCGCAATCGGCCTGATTCTGGGCGTCTACCGCCGCCGCTTCGACTACGTCCGAGCCTGAGCGGGAATCCGGAGCGCACCGGAGTGCGCCTCACGGGACATGCGGCCATAGGCGGCGCCGAGAGGCGATGACCGCCTCCGGGCCCCGGCTGTGGATTCACCGGGCGGTCGGAGCGCGCCGGTAGCCTGTCACGATGCCATCCGGCGCCCCGTCCACCGATCTCTGGCCCCGCCTTGAGCCGCTCCTGCCCCAGGTGCAAAAGCCGGCGCGCTACATCGGGTGTGAAGACGGCATGCAGACCCCCGAACACGGGCCTGACAAGACCTCCTGGCTGTTCACCTACCCGGACACCTACGAAATCGGGCTGCCCAACGCCGGACTCCAGATCCTCTACGAGATCATCAACGAACGCCCGGATGCCGCTGCCGAGCGCTCCTACGCCCCCTGGGTCGACATGGAAGAGCTCTTGCGCCGTGAGGGGCTGCCGTTGTTCTCGGTCGACACCCACAAACCGGCCGGCGAGTTCGACATCATCGCCTTCAACCTCTCGGCCGAGTTGACCTACACGAACCTCGTCAACTGCATCGATCTCGCCGGTGTGCCGATCCACTCGGCTCGACGTTCGGATGCCGATCCACTCATCGCGGTCGGCGGTCACTGCACCTACAACCCCGAACCGATCGCCGACTTCGTCGACCTGGTCGTGCTGGGCGACGGCGAAGAAGCCATCGGCGACATCACTGACCTCGTCGGCGAGTGGAAGCGCAACGGCAAGAACGCCGGCACCCGCGAAGGTCTGCTCCGGGAGCTCTCGAAGATCGAGGGCGTCTATGTCCCGTCGATGTACGAGGTCGAGTACGACGGCGAGTTCCTCGCCGCTGTCACTCCCCGGTACCCCGACGTGCCCGAGAAGGTCGAGAAGCGCACCGTCGCCGACCTCGCCGATTGGCCGTACCCCAAGCAGCAGCTCGTCCCCATGACCGAGGTCGTCCACGATCGCCTCGCCGTCGAAGTTTTCCGTGGCTGCACGCGCGGGTGTCGCTTCTGCCAGGCGGGCATGATCACCCGTCCCGTGCGTGAGCGCCCCGCCGAGCAGGTCAGCCGCATGATCTCGGAGGGCCTCCAGCGCACCGGATACGACGAAGTATCGCTCACCTCGCTTTCCACCGCTGACTTCTCCGGGATCGAGAAGGTCGTCGCCGACACCGTGTCCGATCAAGGCGTGGGCCAAGTGTCGGTGGCGCTGCCGTCGCTGCGAGTCGACGCCTTCACCGTCGGTATCGCTGCCGAACTCCAGCGGGCCCGTCGAACCGGCCTCACCTTCGCCCCCGAAGCTGGCTCCTGGCGCATGCGTCAGGTCATCAACAAGCTCATCCGTGAAGAAGACCTCTACGGCGCCGTCGAATCGGCCTACAGCCAGGGCTGGCGTCGCATGAAGCTGTACTTCCTCACGGGTCTCCCCACCGAGACCGACGACGACACCCTCGGCATCGCCGAGCTCGGTCGCAACTGTGTCGAGCTGGGGAAGAAGTACAACTCCTCTGCCTCGGTCACCGTCTCGGTCGGTGGCTTCGTTCCGAAGCCGCAGACCCCGTTCCAGTGGTTCGGGCAGAACACCGAGGAAGAGCTTCGCCGCAAGGTGGAGCTGCTCAAGAACGACCTGCGCGGCACCAAGGGTGTGCAGCTCAAGTGGCACGACACCCGGGCATCGCTCGCCGAAGGCATCACCAGCCGTGGCGACCGACGACTCGGTGCCGTGATCGAATACGTGTGGCGCCACGGCGGCACATTCCAGGAGTGGTCCGAACACTTCTCCATCGACCTCTGGCTCGAGGCGCTTGCCGCCAACGGTCTTGATGTCGAGTGGTACGTGTATCGGCACCGCACCGAAGACGAGTTGCTCCCCTGGGATCACCTCTCAGCCGGTCTCCACAAGGATTTCCTGTGGCAGGACTGGCGTGATGCGCTCGAGGAACTCGGCCTCGAGGACTGCCGGTGGACACCGTGCTACGACTGCGGCGCGTGCACCGGCTACGGGATCGAACACGTGGTGGCATCAGCCACGCCGCCTGCGGGCGGAAGCCAGGGAACAGGCGTCGACCTGTCCGCTGGTGGAGCGGTTCCCGTCACGCTGCAGACCAGCAAGCCGATCGGAGTCGGTGGCTCGTGAGGTTGCGAATCGCGTTCAGCAAGCACGGCAAGATCCGGTTCACGTCGCATCGCGATGTGGCTCGGATTTGGGAACGTGCGCTGCGCCGGACCAAACTCCCTGTCGCCTACAGCGAGGGGTTTACGCCTCGTCCGAAGCTCTCGTTCGGCCTCGCGCTCTCCACCGGCCATGAGTCCGAGGGGGAGTACCTCGATGTCGATCTCGATCCCGAACAGGGAGCAGATCTCGATCTCGCAGGGCTCACCACCCACCTCAGTGCTCAGCTGCCGGTGGGTATGACCGCAACCGGAGTGGTCGTTATCGACCGCCGGATGCCGTCGCTGCAGCAGGCAGTCACCTCGTGTACCTGGCAGATCGACGTCCGCGACGTTGATGAGTCCACGGCGCAAGCCGCGATCGATGCGGCCCTTGCGGCGGACGAACTCATGATCACGCGCGAACGCAAGGGCAAGGAAGTCACCGACGACATCCGCCCCCTCGTGTTCGGTTTGGCCGTCGATCAGCCGATCGAAAACGGAGTGCGGCTGATCGCTGAACTCGGCACCCAACCCCGTGCGGTTCGGGTCACCGAGCTCCTGTCAGCCCTCGACCCGCCGCTCGCCGAGCCCTTGCTCAACGAGCCACGAGTCCTCCGGGTTCACCAATGGATTACCACCGACGACGGCGAGCGCTACGACCCAATGAGTGTCGCCGCAGCCGCGTCCGCACCGGTGGGGGTCGCATGATCTCCGCCGCTGCGTCTACGACGAAAGACGAAACTTATGGCCGACGAACAGGCTCCGAACGACACCCCCAGCCGCCAGAGCGGCGGGGGAGCAGGCCAGGGAGGCTCGCCCTCCGCTGAGTCCAAGCCGCAGATCGGCGACAGCCGGCCGGCCCCCAAGATCGGCGATTCCCGCCCCGCCCCGCAGGGCAATGGCGGCAACGGTGATCAAGGCAACCAGAATCGCCAAAACGGCGGCGATGGCGCACAGAACCAGGGCGGTGACGGCCAGCCCAAGAAGCGTCGGCGCCGGCGTGGTGGCCGTGGTCGCGGCCGTGGCGGCGAGGGTGGCGGCGGCCAGAACCAGAATGGCCAGAACCAGAACAACCGGGGTGGCCAGCAAAAACAGGGAGGCCGTCCGGCACCCGTCGAGGCCATCACCTCCGGTGACGCGGTCGAGCTCGACGAAAAGACGTTGAAGCGTCGACGTGGCCGTACCCGCAAGGGCAAGGCCGTCGGCCGCTACCTGATGTGCGTCCATGTCGGCCCCAAGGCCACCCAGATCGCCACCCTCGAGGGACGCAAACTGCTCGAGCATCAGGTCTCGCGTCCTGCCGACGACATCAGCCAGATCCACGGCAACATCTACCTCGGACGGGTCCAGAACGTTCTGCCTGGCATGGAAGCTGCGTTCGTCGACATCGCCACGCCCAAGAACGCCGTGCTCTACGCCGGCGACGTCCAGTACGACGCCGACGATCTCGACAACGGAGGCAAGGGCGAGAAGCGAGGCGGAAAGCAGCCCCGTATCGAGGACGTCCTCAAGGCCAAGCAGTCGATTCTCACCCAGGTCACGAAGAACCCGATCGCCCACAAGGGCGCCCGTCTCACCCAGGAGGTCTCGCTCCCGGGCCGGTTCGTCGTGCTCGTGCCGAACAGTTCGACCTACGGCATCTCCAAGCGGCTGCCCGATGGTGAACGCAAACGGCTCCGCAACATTCTCGACAAGGCCAAGCCGAAGCAGCATGGTGTGATCGTTCGAACGGCGGCCGAGAACGTCACCGCCGAGGAGATCAAGGCCGACGTGGCTCGCCTCCTTGCCCAGTGGGACGACATCGAGAAGCTCTCGAAGTCGACCAAGGCCCCGGCGCTGCTCTATCGAGAGCCCGAAGCGGCGGTCCGGATCATCCGGGAGGAATTCACCAAGGACTTCCGCGGCGTGATCATCGATGACAAGGAGCTCTACGAAGAGGTCAAGGGCTATGTCGAGGCGATCACCCCGGCGCTCGCTGATCGCATCGAGTACTACGACGAAGAAGCCGAAGGGCTTCCCCTATTCGAGCGGCAACACATCGACGAGCAGCTCCGTAAGGCGCTCGACCGCAAAGTCTGGCTCCCGGGCGGCGGATCGTTGATCATCGAGGGCACCGAGGCGCTCACGGTGATCGATGTCAACACGGGGAAGAACGTCGGCAAGTCGTCGCTTGAAGAGACGGTGTTCCGCAACAATCTCGAAGCAGCCGAGGAGGTCGCCAACCAACTGCGTCTGCGCGACATCGGCGGCATCATCGTCATCGACTTCGTCGACATGGAGGTCGCCAAGAACCGCGACGAGGTCATCAAGACCTTCCGTCAGGCGTTGGCACGCGACAAGACCCGCACTCAGGTCTTTGACATCTCCGAACTCGGCCTGGTCGAGATGACCCGCAAACGCATCGGGGAGGGGCTTCTCGAGTCCGTCACGACGGCGTGTGACTCCTGTGATGGCCGCGGCCACGTCATGATCGACGGCATCCTCGACTGATGCCAGCCCAGGGAATTCGGCCCGCTCCTCGGGCCGGATTTCCACACCGACCCGCTAACCTGAGGCACCTATGTACGCAGTAGTCAAGACCGGCGGCAAGCAGTACCGCGTGGAAGAGGGCCAGACCCTCGAGGTCGACCGGGCTGGCGAGCCTGGCGCCGAGTTGACCCTTCCCGCCGTGCTCGTCGTTGACGGCGACACCGTGCTCGCGACCCCGGATCAGTTGTCCGGCGCGTCCGTCACTGCTCGCATCGTCGACGATGCCAAGGGCCCGAAGATCAACGGGTTCGTTTACAAGAACAAGTCGAACAACCGGAAGCGTTGGGGCCATCGCGCAGCGTTGAGCACCATCGAGATCACCGGCATCACGAAGGGCTGATCAACCATGTCGAAGACCAAGGGTGGCGGCTCCACCAAGAACGGGCGTGACTCCAACGCCCAGCGCCTCGGCGTCAAGGTCTACGACGGCACCGTCGTGACCGCCGGCTCGATCATCGTCCGTCAGCGTGGCACCAAGTTCCACCCGGGTGAGAACGTCGGTATCGGCGGCGACGACACGTTGTTCGCCAAGGCCGACGGTGTGGTCAAGTTCGGTTCCCGTAAGGGACGCAAGCTGGTCGACGTCCTGCCCAACTGAGCAGGGTCGATCCCGGCACCACGCCTTCGCTTCGGCGAAGGCGTTTGTCGTTTTCGGAGGCCGAGCCGGGTGCTGTCGGCGCGCCTAGCCCGGAGCGTCGATACCGCGGGGGAGGGCCTCCACATCGAAACCCAACCAGTCCTGGGCACAGTTGATCGCATAGCGATCGGTCATGCCGGCGACCCATCGCACCGCCGCATGCCGCACGCCTGCCTCGCTGTCGTCGGTGAGCAGCCTTGCTGGCAGACGGTTCGGATCGGCACTCAGGTGTTCGACCAGTGCTTGGAGCACGGTGACGACCCGATGGGCCTGATCGCGGGACTCGTCTCGGAGGTAGATGTTCTCGTAGTTGAACGCCCGGAACGCCGAGAGCGCCGACGCTCCCTCGGGGGTCATGCCGATCAACCCGGTGCGCTCGGCTGCCTCGATCATCGATCCGATGAAACCCGCCAGCTGTGTGCGACGAGACGTGCCGCAGAACGACCGGACCTCCTCGGGAAGGTCGTTCGCTCGCACGACGCCGGCCGTCACTGCGTCCTCGAAGTCGTGGCAGACGTAGGCGATGCGGTCGGCCCACGACACGACCTCACCCTCGGGGGTCTGCGGTGCCGGACGTGACCACGAGTGGTTTCGGATGCCGTCGAGGGTTTGGGAGCAGAGGTTGAGTGGTTTCAGGGTGACATCAGCACCCCAGACCGCATGGTTGAACCCGCCCTCGACATACGGGGCGAGCGCATCCTCGGAGGCGTGGCCCCCGGGCCCGTGACCACAGTCGTGTCCGAGTGCGATCGCTTCAGTGAGCGGCACGTTCAACCCGAGCGCCCAACTGACCGATCGGGCGACCTGGGTGACCTCGAGCGCATGCGTCAGTCGAGTGCGTTGGTGATCGTCGGGAAACACGAAGACCTGGGTTTTGCCGGCGAGCCGTCGAAATGATGCGGCGTGCAGAATCCGGTCGCGATCGCGCTCAAAGCAGGTGCGGGTCTGGTCGGGCGCTTCTTCCGTGAGTCGGTCGCCGGCGCCCTGTGAGCGGGTCGCCCCCGGCCGCAGTGTTGCCTCTTCGATCACCTCTCGGGCTTCCCGCTCCATTGCCTTGCCCGGCGCAACCGACGCATGAGAATCGCGGTGAGCACGCTCGATTCCCTGTTCGGCGTGTCCCTTCATGGTCGTGCCCCACGCTGCTTCGACCTCTGTGAGATCCCGCTCGGACTGCATGAGCGCCGAGCCTAGGCGGCCTCCCGCATGCGGCGAATGACCCATGTCGCATCGGGCAGCCCGTAGCCTT
>JAKMFW010000014.1 GCA_022425325.1 Acidimicrobiales bacterium
CCGCTCGTTCGATCAATGGGTCACGACGTCGAGCGACGTGACCCCAATCGCTTCAGGCTTAGGAAGCCTTGAAGCAGGGCTCGTACTCCCAGGCGGCAGCCGTCGGGGAGACATAGTCACCCTCGAGGAGGGTGAAGCCACGGTTGGCGTCGTCGTCGGAGACGGTGCCGTCCGGGGTGAAGGCAGCGAGATCGACGTCGTACAGGTAGGTGCCACGAACGATCGCCTCGTTCGCCTCCACGCCCCAGTTCTGGTTCGGGGCGAGACCCTGCAGGTCGACGGTGACCTCGTTGGCCGAGGCCACAATGCCGGCGCGGGTGATGTCACCATTGTCGATGGCGTTCTCGATCACCTGCTGGGCGATGAGACCTTCGATCCAGCTGACGATGTAGACGTCGTCGGCAATGTTGTCGGGGGCGTACTCACGCATGGTGGCGATGAGGTCCTGCATACCGGGCGAGTCACCGATACCCCAGAGCGTGGTGTACGTGCTGTGGGTGTAGGAGGCGTCGAACACCTCGGCGAGGCCGGTAGCCAGGAGGGCCGGGTTCCACGCCGGGCTGTTGCCGGCCCACTGACCGGTGAAGCCCGCAGCAGCAGCGCCACCGATGATTTCGGCGGTCTGGCCTGGGCCGGTGGTCAGCCACACGAAGTCGGCGCCGGACTCGGCGATGCCGGTGACGACCGGCGTCTGGTCAGCACCAGGAATGACCGCAGCCTCGCCGTCGTAGACGATTTCGAGGCCGAGCGCTTCCGCGGCGATCTTGGCGCCGATGGCACCGTCCTGGCCGTAGTCGCCCGGGAACGAGGCGATGGCCATCTTGTTGCCGAAGGTCTCGCTCATGTAGGTGACACCGTTCATGGCCTCGATGCAGTAGTTGGCCTGCACCTCGAGCACGTTCTGGCCGATCGCCGGATCGGTCCAGCCCGAGTACCAGCTGAGCGGAACGGCCACAAGATCATCTTCGACAAGCGCTTCAGCGATCGCCGCCGTGTGCGGCGAACCGGTCGAGTTGGTCAGCATGACCACCGAATCATCGCCGTCACCGGCGAAGGCGTCGTAGTTCTCAAGATGGGTCGGCACGTCGTAGGCGTTGTCGAGCACGACCGGCTCGACGGTCCAGCCGTTGTAGCCACCCTGATCGTTGTAACGCTCCCAGAACACCAGCTGGCCTTCGACGATCACCGTGGTGAGCGCGGCGAAGGTGCCGGAGAGGTCGGCGTTGAGACCGACGCGGATGACCTTGTTTTCAACGTCAACGCCGGCACCGGTGAGCATCTCACCGCCGGCATCGGCCGTACCGTCACCGGCGTCGGCCGTGTCGTCGTCGGAACCCGAATCCGAGTCGGTCGAGGCCGAGTCGGTCGAGGCCGAGTCGCTGCCACTGTCGCTGCTGTCCTCATCGTCACCGCAGGCAGCGGCAACGAGCGAGAACGCCAGCAACAGCGCAAGGAGAAGGCGCAGTTGCTTCATGGGGTTTTCCTCCAGTTGGTTGGACTCACGATCCCTAATTGGACCGAGATCTGTTGTGGTTGACGAGCGAATGTGGGCAAAAGCCGCTTAGTAGCTGAACGGCCAGCGCTTCCAGTAGTTGCGGATCTTGACCCAGATGCCGAACACGCCGAGCGGTTCGAAGATCAAAAACACGATGATCAGGACACCGAAGAGGACGATGTTCCAGTCGAACACGGAAAGTGTCCAGCCGGGAGTCACCGTCGAGGTATTGATGAAGCCGAGATCGCCGCCTTCGGTGAGGATGGTGTCGCCAACGACACCGGTGACGCCGGATTCTTGATCCGACAGCCACTTGGTGGCCTCTTCCACGAACTGGGGCATCATGTAAATTAGGAAGGCACCCACGATGGCGCCTGACGTGGTGCCAGCGCCGCCGATCAAGAGGATGGCGATGAACTCCACGGACAAGAACAGGCCGAAGTCGGTGGCCAGGGTCTGGCCGGAGAGGCCGACAAACAGGGCGCCCGCCACGCCGGCGAAGAAGGAGCTGATGGCAAAGGCCTGGACCTTGTAGCGGAACTCGGCGATGCCCATGACCTCAGCGGCGATGTCGCGATCGCGGATCGCCTGCCAGGCCCGGCCCGTGCGGGTGCGGATGAGGTTCTTGGCGAGGAGGGTGAAGCCGATTGCGAGGACGAGGTACAGCAGGTAGCGCTTGCCCTCTTCGGCGATGTCGAACCACAGCCAGCGGCCGTCGTCCGACATGTTGATGAGCGGATCCTCTTCTTTCCAGAGGCGAATATCGAGCTCGGGAGCCTTCCGGCCGAGGGCCGGCGGACCGGCAATCTTTGCTCCCCAGCTGGTGTTGCCGAGGTGGATACCGAGGAAAACGAGGCCGAGCGTCACGATCGCGAGATAGAGACCTCGGAGCTTTACTGCCACCGGTGAGACGAGGATGCCGATGAGGGCAGCGGCAACACCTGCTCCGGGCAACCACACCCAGATCGGGAGGCTGTGACCCCAGGTGGTGCTGCCCGAGGCGCTGCCCAGGTAGGTGGCGGTGCACGCACCAACCCCCATGAAGAAGGCATGGCCGAGCGAGACCTGGCCAGCCACACCGCTGAGCAGGTTGAGGCCGTGGGCGGCGATGACCAGCATCAGCACCTTTGTGGAAGCGCGGATCCACTCGCCATCGCCGAGGAAGCGAAACAGCGGGAGACCGTCGCCGATGAGCGGCAGCCAGCTGAGCCCGGGGATGTCGTCGTTGAGAACGGGGATCGAGAACGGCAGGAGGAAGAGCTGGACGATGAAGAAGGCCATGAGCGCCTTCTGCGTCCAAGTCGGCAGGATCTGGGTCTCGGATTCGTAGGAGGTGTAGAGATTGGGTCGCTTGTACATGAGTCCGTCCCTCCTCAGACCCGGCGGATCTCGGGCGTACCGAACAGGCCATAGGGCCGAATGAGCAGGCCGATCATCATGACGACGTAGGGGACGATGATGGGGTAGCCAGCACCGAGGATGTCGGTCTCGCCGGCGGCGTACTGGCCGGCGAAGATCTCAGCAGCGCCGACGATCAGACCGCCGAACAGGGCACCAGTTGCGGAGTCGAGACCGCCGAGGATCACGGCCGGCAACGCTCGGAAGGCGATGTTGGCCGTTTCACTGTCGACCGCCAGCGACTGCTTCACCGGTGGCTGGGTGGCGAACACACCGCCGATCATGGCGAGCACTGCGCCTGCGGCCCAGGCGATGGCGAACACCCGACCCACATTGATGCCTTGGGCCATGGCTGCTTCCTGGTCGAAGGCCACGGCCCGCATCGCGATGCCGAGGCGGCTTCGATAGAAGATGAAGACCGCCACAAAGGCAATGGCCGCCGTGACCATCGCAGCGATGATCGAGTAGTTGATCGTCTCTTTGCCGACTTGGAATCCGTCGATGCCCCAGGGAACCTTGACGTTGCGGAACTCGACCTTCACCGTGTCGTTGTTGAACACGCGGAGTGCGATCTCGAGCCCGAGTGTGATCACCGCCACCGAGAACAACGGCTGACCGACCATCGGACGGATCGTCAGGCGTTCAATCACCAAGCCGAGGATGGCGGCGAAGACCATGGCGAGAACGAGGCTCACGCCCCAGTGGAACCAGTCCGGGCCGGGAAGGCTGTTGATCGGGTTGTCGATCGTGGTGAACGGGATGTGATCGTCGGCCACGGCGAATGACAAAAACAACGCGCCCGACACCGCGAGTGCGCCTTGGGCGAAGTTGACGGTCTGCGTGGCCTTAAAGATGAGCACGAAGCCGAGCGCCACGATGGCGTAGGTCGAGCCCATCCCGAGTGATCGCATCAAGGTCGCAAAGAAAATCTCCGGATTGTTGAAGAGCTGCATGACCAAGAAGATCGTGATCGGGACCATGATCCCGAACAAGAACATCAAGGCGGGCTCCTGTCGGAGCTTCAACAGGAAGTTGTTCACGTGTACATGTCCTCGATCAAGTCACCGAACATCTCGTCCATTGCGCTTCGCTTGAGCTTCTGCGTGGCAGTGAGTTCGCCGTCTTCGTGATCGAGTTCCTTCGGAATCATGCGGAACTTCCGCACGTTCTCGACTCGGGCGAACTTCTCGTTGGTCTCATTGACGACACCCTGGATCAGCTCAATCACTTCCGGCTTCTCGGTGAGATCGCGGTAGGTCGTGTACGGGATGTTGTTGCGCAACGCCCAGTCACCGACGGTCTCCATCTCGATGGCGATCAGGGCCGAAAGGAACTTGCGGCCATCACCGATCACCATCGCTTCCTTGACGAACATCGACGTCTTCAGTGAGTTCTCGATCTCCGACGGCGAGATGTTCTTCCCGCCCGAGGTGATGATGATGTGCTTGATGCGGTCGACGATCTTGACGTGGGTGCCATCAACCCACTCACCGACATCGCCAGTCATGAGCCAGCCGTCCTCGGTGAAGGTTTCGGCGGTCTTGCCGGGCTTGTTCCAGTAGCCGACAAACACCCCGGGGTGCTTGGTCTGGATCTCACCGGTCTCGGGGTCGAGACGCAGCCCGATGCCGGCATAGGGCTCCCCCACGGTGCCGAGCTTGTTGCGGCCGGCAAAATTGCAGGTGGCAACGGCAGAGTTCTCGGTCATGCCGTAGAGCTCGAAGACGGGCACACCGATACCCATGAAGAACTCAAGAACCTCGGGGGCGATGGCCGCCGCGCCGGACGCCGAATACCGGCAGCGGCGCAGGCCGATGCGCTCCTTGATCGCCCGGAAGACCAGCGGTTCGCCGATCCACGAGAGCACCCGGCTCTTGGCAGTGTGGTTGCCACCGTTTCTGGCCTTCTCTTTGCCGATCGTTCGGGCCAGCCGGATCCCGAGGTTGAAGAGGGCCTTCTTGAACCGGGTGGCGTCATTGCCACGGATGTGGACGCCGGCGTAGAGGCGCTCCCAGATACGGGGAACGGCGAAGAACACGGTCGGTTGAATTTCCCGAAGGTTCAACGTCACGGTGTCGATCGACTCCGCGAAATTGAGCGACGGGCCAGCTGTACACATGTTCCAGGTCGAGAAGATGCGCTCGGCGACGTGGCACAGCGGAAGGTAGGTGAGGATGAGATCGTCGGGGCCAGGGCTTCGGCCGTCGGGCACGCGATCGGAGTTGTTGATGATCTTCTCCATTGCGTACGCGGCGTTCGCGTTGGAGAGCATGGCGCCCTTCGGCGGACCGGTGGTGCCCGAGGTGTAGACGAGCGTCATGATGTCATCGGGGGTGGCCTCCGACATCAGCTTCTCGACAGCACCAGGGTTGGCCTCGCGATGCTGACGCCCGAGCTCGAGGAAGTCGTCCCAGAACATCAGGCGTTCGTCGGTGTAGTCGCCGAAACCGCGCGGCTCGGAGTAGAGGATGCGCTGGATCGCGCTGCCGACCTCGGGACCGATCTCCAGGACCTTGTCGGCCTGTTCCTGATCCTCGGCAAAGAAGACCTTGGGCGTGCAGTCGCCGACCAGGTACTCGACCTCGGCGGACGGGTTGGTCGGGTACAGCCCGACCGTGATCCCTCGAACGGCGACCGTGGCGAGATCGAGGATGATCCACTCGGGGTTGTCCTCGGAGTGAATGGCGACTCGGTCCCCTACCTCGAGGCCGGTGGCGAGCAGGCCGTGGGCGGCGGTCTCGATCAGGTCCCAGGTCTGTGCCCAGTTGTATTCCTGCCAGATGCCGAAGTCCTTCTCTCGCATCGCGACCTTGCCGGGCATGGTGAGCGCCCAGTTCCGTGCGAGTGATGCGACGGTCTTCGTTCCCGTCGTCGTCGAGGACATTTCCTCGATCATTGCGGCCATTCGTGCTTCCCCCCGGTCGACGTAGGCGGTGAGCAATCTAGGTGTCCCGATCGGAGATGGTCAAGGCTTTGACGAGTTGGCCGTGGGCCAACTCGGGGTGACGATCTGCACCGAGTCGGACGCGTCGCAGAACACCCCCCAGGTCGGCGCACTTCCGCCCTTCAGCCCGGCTGTTCGATGGCCGTGACCCGCTGGAGCCGACGACGGTGACCGGGGTAGTCGTTCATCGCGTAATGCACGGTCGTGCGGTTGTCCCACAGCACCACCTGGCCGGTTTCCCAACGGACCCGGACCTGGAACTCGGGTCGGGTCTGGTGGGCGAAGAGGAACGAGAGGAGGGCATCGCTCTCTTCGCGCTCTAGCTCCTCAATTCGGATTACGAACGCCGGATTGACGTACAGCGCCCGGCGACCACTGCGAGGGTGGACGCGGGCGACCGGGTGCGTCGCGGCCGTCGACGGACCCTCCTCGTTCTCCGGGTAGACGTGCGTAGCGGTGAGTTCGGAAACCCACGCCTGGAGACGCGGTGACAGCCGATCGAAGGCGAGGGCGGTATTTGCGAACAGCGTGTCGCCCCCGATCGGCGGCAGCTCGCGTGCATGCAGGATCGATACGGCGGCAGGGGGCGACGTGAAGGAGATGTCGCAGTGCCAGAACTCGCCACCGAAGGTCTCCGTTTCTTCGGGCTCCTTGATCACCTGAAGGATCGCAGGGTGTTCGGGGATGGCGTCGATGAACGGATGCACGTACGGGTCCCCGAACGACTCACCGACACGAACATGGTCGGCCACCGAGAACTCGTCTTGTCCAGACACGACGAGGACGTGGTGCTCGTCGAGCAGATTCTGCAGCGCGCCGAGTTCGACGTCGCCGGCGTCGGTCAGGCGGACGCCGTCGATGCGCGCGCCGAGCGACGCAGCAAGCGGCGTGACGGTCCAGTCGTTCACGGCGTCAGTCCACCCGGCCCGACCGCGCGATGCAAGGCTCAGACCGCACGATCAGCCAGACTCTGCAGCGATGCGCGTCGACCGCGACGGCGCCATGGCAGCGACGAGAGCGGCCGACAAGCGGCGCGGCGCCGGTCTGCGACGCGATCGAACGCGCAACCCGACAGAACTGATTCGGAGACGTCGAAGTCCGCCGACGGTTCCAGCCGCCGCAGTGGGCACAGGCCACCCTGCGCTGCCACTGTGATCAGGTGGCGATACTCCCCCTCCCCTCCCCGACGCGCAACGCGGTCGAGACCTGGATTGACGACCATCTCGGCCACCTCTTCGACGGTCCGGCGATCGGCTCTCCTGCCTTTCGTGGGGGTCAACGGTCCGCTGATGCGGCCCTCGCCGCGTTCGATGTTCGCGGGTACGCCGCAAGTCGAAACGAGGTCGCGCCGATCGAGCGCCGGGGCGCTTCCCGTCTCTCTCCCTACATCCGCCATGGGTTGCTACCGCTACCCGAGGTCTGGAGGGCCGTCGCCGGCAGACCCAACCGCGATGTGGAGAAGTTCCGCGACGAATTGCTATGGCAGGAGTACAGCCGCCATTGGTACGCCCGCCTGGGGCGAGCCACCGCCGATCCGGTCCGCAACGCTCCGACCGACGTCCGGCCCGGCGACGGATGGGACCGCATGTTGCCGTGCCTCAACGCCGTGGTCGGCGAGCTCGAGCAGGACGGCTGGCTCGTCAACCAGACCCGCATGTGGCTCGCTGGCGACTGGACCGTGCGCCACGGTCAGGACTGGCGTCGAGGCGAAGACCGTTTCTTTCGCCATCTGCTCGACGGCTCCCGGGCGGCGAACCGGCTCGGCTGGCAGTGGACCACCGGCGTCGGCTCGAACAAGCCCTATGGCTTCAGCCGCTGGCAGGTCGAGAAGCGAGCACCGGGGCTGTGCCATCGCTGCCCGCACCGTGACGCCTGCCCGATCGACGACTGGCCCGACGAGCCGTCGTTCGTCTCGGTCGACTGGCCTGCAGAAGTCGACCTCACCGGACCAGACGAGATCGTCACCCACGCAGCACCCGACACCGTCTGGCTGACGGCAGAGTCGTTGGGCACGGCCGACCCTGCCCTCTCGCTCAATGCGGGCCTGCCGGCGGTTTTCGTCTTCGACGAGCCGCTGCTCGCCCGTCTGCGCCTCGACAGCAAGCGACTGGTGTTCCTCACCGAGACGCTCGCTGAACTCGCCGAGGGTCACGATCTGGAGCTCCGGCTCGGCGACCCGGTCGACGAACTCGTCGGGCGCAGCCTCGCCGTCACCCATGCCCCCGTGCCCGGCTTTGCTGATCGAGCATCGGTGATCCGCCCCGCCGAAGTTCACCCGTGGCCGTGGCTTCGAAAGCCGAGGCCGGGGTCGGTGCGGTCGTTCAGCGCCTGGCGCAAGAAGGTCGATCGGCGATGAGTGGGGGTCCCGGCGACATCAAGATCTGTGCCTCCTGCGGACGGGCGATGGCCTGGCGCAAGGCGTGGGCAAAGAACTGGGCCGACGTCCGCTACTGCTCGAGCGCCTGCCGTAGTCGCAAGCTGAAAGCGGTCGACCACGACCTCGAAGCCGCCATCCTCCGCCTGCTCTCTCAACGGTCGGGCGGGGCCACGATCTGTCCAAGCGAAGCGGCCAAGGCCGTCGAGGCCGACGACTGGCGATCGCTGATGGAACCCGCCCGGTCCGCAGCCCGGCGACTCGTCGCCTCCGGCGACGTCGTGATCACGCAACAGGGGGCGGTCGTCGACCCATCGTCCGCCAAGGGCCCGATCAGGATCCGGCGAGCATGAGTGACACCGACCTCGGACTCGACGGCGAGACGCACCTCGACGACGACGCCAACGATCGGGTGCACCACCACGCACGCGTCGGGGACGAACATCCGCAGGGGTCTGATGGTTCGTTCACAACGCTGTGCGGACTCCGGATCACGCCCCGCCCCGACGCAGGGAAGCTCCCATGCTGTCCGATGTGCGCGCTTGTGATGGGCCGCCCCTGTCGGTGAGCAGCCCGGCGGCGGGTGTCAGTCGCGAACGCGCAACCACTGCAGAAAGACGACCATGCCGGCGAGGGCGAACATGGCGGCTCCCGCCCAACCCCACCACTCCCCGCCCGCACCGATCGCGAATCCGGCGACGGTGAACAGTGCGCTCAGACCCGCATCGCGGAGCAGACGCTCGGGAGTCGGCTCCGCTCCGTCGCGACGGAACATGCGCTCCAGACCGTTCCGTGGGGTGAGATCGGGCTCGTCGCTCACGGTCCGAACCGTACCGCCGCAGCACCGACACCAGAGGGGCAGCGAGGCGAACTAGCGCTCGACGAGGTCCATGGTCTCAGGCTGGCAGACCGGGCACCACCAGACATTGCGCCCGTCGGCATTCGCCGTTTCGATCGGCTCCGCGCAACGACGACATGGCGCGCCGGTGCGCTTGTAGACGTAGAGCCGGTCACCACGTTTGAGCTCGCGGGGCGATTCGACGCCCATCTCGTCAGGCAGAACGGTCACGATCTTGCCCATCTTCTCGCCGTCCGTGAGTGCGACCACCGACCGACGCCAGATGTCGTCGATGGCCCAAGGCTCGAGGGACTTCGCGACGGTCAACGGATGGATCCCGGCAAGGAACAACAGCTCGGACCGATACACGTTGCCGATCCCGGCGACCACCTTCTGGTCGAGCAACGCGGCCCCGATCGAGATGGACCGGCGGCTGAGCCGGCACCCAAGTTCGTCGGCCCCATCGGCGGGATCGAGGATTGGATCCGGACCGAGTCGAGCGCGGAGATCGTCCTCTTCCTCTGGGGTGATGAGCTCGCACGCAGTCGGTCCGGCGAGGTGCAGATGATCGGTCTCGGTCTCCATGACGAGCCGCGCATTCGGCGAAGGCTCCGGCGCCGGCAGCGACCGAACCCGAAATTTGCCGAACAATCCGAGATGCACGTGCAGGATGTCGCCCTCGTCGAACCGGTAGAAGAGATGTTTTCCGAGCGCGTCGATGCCGGTGATGGTCTGGCCGTTGAGGGTCGCAGCACCGTCGGCGAAGCGTCCCTGCGGTGACGAGGTCCGCACCGGCTTGCTGCGGAAGCGCCGTCCCTGCAGTCGAGCAGCCCGATGAAGAACGTGTCCTTCCGGCATGGATCAGCCGAAGGCACGACTGGGCAGATCGGTCACGTCACCATCGATCGCCTCGGCGATCACCTTGGCGACCGTTTCCGGCGACAACCCTTCGGGCATCCTCGGCGCCTGACCCTCGATCGCACGATCGGCGAGCCCGGTCTCGGTGTGCGGGGGCCGAGCGTCGATCACCCGCACCTTGGCTCGCCTCGCCTCGCGGGCGAGGGCTTCGTCGAATGAGGCCACTGCTGCCTTCGACGCGCCGTAGGCGGCCATGCCGGGCAGGTTCTGCTCGGCGATCACACCAGAGATATTGACGATCACGCCACCCGGTCGGAGGTGCGTGAGCGCAGCCTTGGCGAGAGCGATCGGCACGAACGTGTTCGTGAGGAACAGCTCTTCCATCGTGTCGAGCGACAGGTCGACGACATTGCCGAACGCCACGACTCCGACGGCATTCACGACCACGTCGAGTCCCCCGCCGTGGTCGACGGCGGCCTCGACGACGATGTCAGCGTTGCGGGGATCCCGCAGGTCGAGGGCAAGACGCTTGGCGGCGACAGGTACGGCGCCGAGCCGGTCGGCGTCTCGCGCAACAAGGGTCAAGACGTCACCTCGAGCAGCGAGCTCGGAGGCGATCGCAGCGCCCAGCCCGCCGGAACCACCGGCGATCAGGACGGAACGAGGGTGAGCGATCTCGGACACGTGAGTACTACGGGACCACGGGCGTGCCCGGATTCAGCCGGGGTGCCTCTCGGACGCCGGCACACGGCGTCGATGCCGGGGTTCGGTTCCGACGGTTCACCGCCTCGGCCGGAGGACCTGCGAACCTTGGGCGATGGCGTCTCGCACCCGTGCTGCCCGCTATGCCAAGCGTCGCAAGAACCGCATGGCGAAGCGCGACCACGACCTCACCGACGAGCAGTGGGCTGCCTTGCAGGAGGCCTGGGACGGCTGCGCGTACTGCGGCACTACCGGCGTGCCCATGCAAAAGGACACGGTTCTCGCGATCTCTCGAGGTGGGCGCTACACGATCGACAACGTCGTGCCCGCCTGCCGGTCGTGCAACGCCAGCAAATGCAACGACGAGGTCACCGGGTGGATGCGACGCAAGAAGCTCGACGAGAAACGCTTCCTGGTCCGGCAGTACGAGATCCGCAAGGAGCTCGAAGGGCACGCCGCCGACCCTTCCTAGACTCGACACCCTGATGTCCGAGTCCGCCCGCCTCATCACGATCAACCCGACGTCGATCGATGATGCGCTCGTCGTCGAGGCGGGCGCCGCGCTCGCAGCCGGGAAGCTTGTCGCGATCCCGACCGAGACGGTCTACGGCCTCGGCTGCAACGCACTCGATCCCGACGCAATCGCAGGCGTGTTCGAGGCCAAGGGCCGACCGGCATCTGATCCGCTGATCGTCCACGTCGACGGTGTCGCCATGGCCGACACACTCATCGAAGGCGGGCTTCCCACGGTCGCCACCCGGCTTGCGGCTGCGTTCTGGCCCGGACCCCTCACGATGGTGCTGCCCAAGACCGAGATCGTGCCGGATGCGATCACCAGCGGTGGCCCGACCGTCGGCGTCCGGTGTCCGGCGCACCCGGTCGCCCGAGCCCTGATCACGGCATCCGGCGTGCCCGTCGCTGCGCCGAGCGCCAACCGGTTCGGGCGTATCAGCCCGACCACGGCGGCACACGTCGTCGAGGAACTCGGTGACCGGATCGACCTGATCGTCGACGCCGGCCCAGCCGATCACGGCGTCGAATCCACGGTGGTCACGTTCGAAGGCGACGAGGCTGTCATCCTCCGCCATGGAGCGCTCACCGCCGAGGCCCTCGCCGACCACGTCGCTGTCCGCGAGGTGGGAGAGGCCGACGCCGACGCCCGAGCTGCAGCGCCAGGCCATGACCTGCGGCACTACTCCCCACGGACACCGGCGATCGCCACGACGACGACTCCCGGCGATGCGACGGAGGGCGACATCGTCTATGTCGCGTACGACGACCGTGCGATTCCCCTTCCCGGTGGATGGAGCTTCTTCTCCCTCGGCGACCGGTCCGACCTCGAACTCGTCGCCCGCAACCTCTACGCCAACCTCCGGCGTCTCGACGCCGCCGCCCATGACCTGATCGTCATCGAGCTCACCGACGCCGCCGGTATCGGTCGAGCGATCGACGACCGGCTCACCCGAGCGGCATCAGGGATCGTGACGACGACGGACGTCGCGCTCGCCGGCGCCGTGGCCGAGGTCCTTCAGGCGAAACCGTCACCTGACCCTCGGCGGCGGTGACGGGCCCAGACCTCGAACGGTAGGGTCGCCGGATGCGTCGTGCCGAGAAAGCCGATCGGATCGGAGAGATCCTCGACGACCTCTACCCGAAACCGCCGATCCCGCTCGACCACACCGACCCGTACACCCTGACCGTCGCCGTTGCGCTCTCGGCGCAGACCACCGACAAGAAGGTCAACGAGGTCACGCCGGCCCTGTTCGCCCGGGCGAACACCCCCGAGAAGATGGCCGAACTCTCCCCTGAGGAGATCCTGGGGTACATCAAGCAGGTCGGCCTGGCGCCGACCAAGGCCAAGAATCTCTCGACGATGGCCCACCAGATCCTCGACGCCGGCGGCGAGATCATCCCCGACTGGGATTTCCTGGAGTCACTCGCCGGCGTTGGTCACAAGACGGCCGGCGTCGTCATGGCCCAATCGTTCGGCGTGCCGTCGTTTCCGGTCGACACCCACATCCACCGACTCGCTCACCGCTGGGGGTTGTCCGACGGCACGACAGTCGAGCGCACCGAGCGCGATCTCAAGGCAGTGTTTCCGGAGGACACCTGGAACCGTCGCCACCTCCAGATCATCTTCTTCGGGCGTGAGTACTGTCCGGCGCGCAATCACGACCTGGCGACCTGCGACATCTGCTCGTGGGCGGCAACCAAGAAGCAGATCGCACTGGAGGCGAAGGCCGCACCGAAGAAACCCTCCGCCACCAAGACGTCCACCTCTCGGGGCTGAACGTGGACTCGATCCGCCTCGCCTCCTGGAATCTGTGGTGGCGCCACGGCGAACTTTCCGCGCGTGAGCCCGCGATTCTCTCGACCTTGCGGCACCTCGACGCCGACGTCATTGGGCTCCAGGAAGTCTGTTCCCGCGAGCCCGACCAGCCTGCGTGGCTTCGTGACGAACTCGGCGTCGATGTCGTTGCGTCCCCCAACGGTGCTGACGATCAACACACGATCGTGAACGCGATTGCGTCACGCTGGCCGATCATCGAGTCGGACTGGCGGTGGCTCGATGTCGGAGACATGCCGAGGCACCGAACCGTTCTGTGGGCACAGGTCGACACGCCCGTCGGTCCCTGGGATGTCTTCACCACCCATCTCTCACACGGCTTTGATCAGAGTGCGCTGCGTTCGCGTCAACTCGACGAGATCGCCGCATGGATCGATGAGCGGCGACGAGCCAATGACGGAGCGCTCCTTCCGCCCGTCCTCGTCGGCGATCTCAACGCCGTGCCGGACAGCGACGAGATCCGTCGCCTCACTGGCCGGTCGGCGCCAGCGGTGCCAGGCCTCGTCTTGAGCGACTGCTGGGAACACGTCGGCACCGGCGATGGCGCCACCTACTCGGCCTCCAACCCGTACGTCACGAACTCGGCCTGGCCCGAACGCCGCCTCGACTATGTGATGGTCTCGTGGCCTCGCCGGCGACCCAACGGCAACCCGGTGGCAGCACATCGCTTCGGACTCGACCCGGTCGACGATGTCACCGCCTCCGACCACTGGGGCGTCGCGGTCGACCTCACGGTCGCACCACCTCCCAGGTGACGAGTCAGACCCTCACCCCACTGAACGACCCACGCTGGCCAACATTTTCGGCCCCGGCTGCGTCAGTCGTCGGATGAGACCGTCTCCGCTGCCGCCCGAGCCTCGAGCATGGCGTGCACGGCCGCCGCGTTCTCGACGTCACGAGCGAGCAGGCGAGCGATTGTTTCGCCATCGACCCCAAGTTCCCCGAGGACAGCGGCAGAATCCTCGCCGAGCCGCGGTGCGTGCTTCGCCGGAAAAGTCTCGGCGGTTTCGCGCACTCCGCCGAACGGGACCGGTGGGCGGGCGATCCGCATCGGCCCACCATCGGGATGCTCGGTCTCGATGATCGCCCCGAGATGACGGACCTGTTCATCGTCGAACACCTCGTCGAGGGTGTTGACCCGAGCCACGGGGACACCGAACGAGTCGAGCGTGGCGCACACCTCGGCGACGGGGACGTCGGCGATCAGGGCGTTCACTTCAGCCACGAGTTCGTCGATGTTGGCCTCGCGGAGGGCGGGTGTCGCGAAGCGCGGGTCGGTGTGAAGCGATGCTTCCCGCCAAATCGAGAACAATTCGATCGCACCATCGCTCACGAGAATGATCGACACCGGGCCGTCGGCGGCCTGAAACGTGGGGAACCAGTCGGCCAGTTCACCGGGACCACTGCTCACGCCATCGCCGACATAGGTGCGTGACCACATCACGTCGGGCCACTGGTAGCTCAACGCCGATTCGAGCATGGTGATCGGCAGGTACTGCCCCCGTCCCGTGCGGGCTCGTTCCAACAGCGCAGCGGTGACCGCTTGGGCGGTCGTGAGGGCGGTCACCTTGTCGAAGATGATCATGCGGACGTTCTCCGGATCGTCGCCACCCTGTGCTGCAGCCGTGCCTGCGGTGGCCTGAATGAGCGGGTCGAACACTCGTCGGTTCTCATACGGCCCGGTGCCGTACCCGGTAATCGAGGCATAGACGAGTTCTGGCCGGATCGAGGACAGGGCTTCGTAGCCGAGCCCCATGCGATCGAGGACACCGGGACGGTAGTTCTCGATGAGCGCGTCGGCGGTTCGGACGAGATCGAGGAAGATCGCTCGTTCCTCGTCGACCTTCAGGTCGAGACACACCGATTTCTTGTTGCGGTTGACCGTGGCGAACATGGCCGCCATGCCGTTCCGGGCCGGTCCGAGGAACCGGGCGGTATCGCCGGTGAACGGCGGCTCGATCTTGAGGACCTCGGCGCCTTGATCGGCCAGGGTCATCGCCGCCATCGGGCCGGAGACCGTCGTCGTCAGTTCCAGGATCCGGTAGCCGTCGAGTGGGCCCCTTCGTGTCTCCCCCATGGGGTGACCGTAGTGCGAATCAGGCGCAGCGTCCCGAGGGCGACGCTCAGCTGCAGGCGTCGATCCAATCGATCTCGAACGCGAACTCGCCATCGATCCCGTCGGCGAGGATCACCCCGATCTGCGTCGCCTGATCGGGATCGAACGGTTCCGACGTGACGAGGTTGCCAAAGACACGGGACTCCATGCCGGTGAGTGGCACGACGACCACTTCCCAGTCACCACCGACGGCGGGGATCGGGTGGTAGTGCGTGACACGGGTCGAGGCATCGTCGTCGGCGAGGAGTTCGTAGGCCCGACCGTCGGTGCGGATTTGAAGTTGGAGTTCCGTCGCGCCGGTCAGCGAGCCGTCCACCAGGCCGCGGATCGACGAAAATCCGCCGCCGAGCGTGACGATCGTGCCGCTCCACTCGAGGCGGCTCGAATCGATCACGCCACGGGCATCGGATCGGCCGCCCATGACACCGTCGTTGACGATGAACCAGTTCGGTTCGTCGAAGTCGGTGACTCGCACACAGCGGTCCGAAACCGTCGTGGTCGGTGACTCGCTGGTGGTCGACGATGGCGGCGCGGTTGCCGCTGGAGCCGCCGTGGTGGACGGCAGGGTGGTCGGGGGTGCCGTCGTTGACGGGGTGCCGGCCGACTCGACGACGCGGTCGGAAGTCGTCGCCGTGCTGCTGCCGCAGGCGGCGGCGATCACAGCGACAGTGACAATGGCGAGGCGAAGGCGCACGGCCGCAGTCTGATCGGCTGGCGTCCGCTGTTCGCACTCGGGCGCCCGACGGCACCTACCAAGCCGGTACCGGCCGAAGAGCCGACTACTCGATCCGCATCCCCGAGATGGCACGGCTGACCACGAGCTGCTGGATCTGCTCGGTGCCTTCGAAGATGTCGTGGATCTTGGCATCGCGGTGCCAACGCTCCACCGGGTACTCACGGGTGTAGCCGTAGCCACCGAGGACCTGGATCGCACGCTCGGTGGTCCAGGTGGCGACACGGCCGGCCTTCAGCTTGGCCATCGAGCCTTCGGCGTTCTTGAACGCACGCTGCTTGCCGAGCCAGGCGGCCTTCCAGATGAGGGCGCGGGTGGCCTCCACCTCGGTGGCCATGTCGGCGAGCATGAAGGCGATGCCCTGGTTCATGATGATCGGCTTGCCGAACGCGTGGCGCTCCTTGGCGTACTCGGTCGCGTATTCCGTGGCGGCACGGGCGATGCCGAGGGCCTGTGCGCCGACGGCCGGCCGGGTGGCCTCGAAGGTCTGCATGGCGGCCTGGGCATTGCCCTTCTCGCCCCGACGGACCTTGGCGAGGCGCTCGTCGAGCTTCTCCTTGCCGCCGAGGAGACAGTGGCCCGGAACGCGCACATCGTCGAGGACGACCTCGGCGGTGTGGCTGGCCTTGATGCCGTGCTTCTTGTACTTCTGTCCCTGGGTGAGACCAGCGGTGCCGGGCGGGACGATGAAGCTGGCGTGACCCTTCGAGCCGAGCTCGGGGTCGACCACAGCGACCACGACATGGATATCGGCCATGCCGCCGTTGGTGATCCAAGCCTTCGTGCCGTTGAGGACCCACTCGTCCTTGGCCTCGTCGTACTTGGCGGAGAGCCGGTAGCCGTTGACGTCGGACCCGGCGTCTGGCTCAGAGGCGGCGAACGCACCCGTGTTGATCTTGGAGCCGTCGCTGTAGCACTGCGGCACCCACTCCATGACCTGCTCTGGGGTGCCGGAGGCGGCGATGCCGGCGGCGGCAAGACCCGAGCCCATGATGGCCATGCCGATCCCCGCGTCTCCCCAGAAGATCTCCTCGATCGCCATGACTATGGAGATGCCGGTGGGGTCGTTCATCATCATCTCGGCCATGAACTCCCAGCTGTAGAGCCCGATCTCGGCGGCCTGCTCGACGATCGGCCACGGGAACTCTTCTCGTTCGTCCCACTCTTCGGCGTTGGGACGCATGACATCGACCGCGAACTCGTGCAGCCACTTCTGCAGGGTGAGTTGGTCTTCGTTCAGCGCAAGGGAGAAATCGGACATTGGAGGCTCCTCTGTGCAGGTCGGCCGGGGAGTTACTGATCGGTAACCTCTGCACCGTACCCGTCGGCCGCGACGAGGCCAACCCGACGGGTCGGGACCTCTCGACCTTCGGTGCTGTTCTGACTCGCTGCTGGCGCTGCCCCCACGGCCGTATCAGATCGCTCCTGGGCTACAGAACCCAACCAAGCAGCAGCCGGAGCGCTCCCGCGGTAACCGCAGCCGCAAAGAGACCGTCGAGGAGCCGAGCATCCACTCGACGCATCCACTGCGACCCGATGCGAGTTCCGACGACCACGCCGATGATGCCGACGATCATCATTCCGGAGTGCTCTGACCATGCGAGGCCGGCAAGACCAAAGACGACGATCTTCGCCGAATGATTGAACACCTGGGCGAAGGCGAAGGTGGCGACGAAGGCGGGATGGTCACGGGTCGCGGCCTTGAACGCCGGTGACAACAGCGGGCCCGTCGCCCCGATCGTCGGCTGTAGAAGGCCGTTCAGAGCGCCGACGAGGGCGAAGCGATGACCGCGCCCAGGCGACGGCGCCAGCCAGTTTGTCGCCGCCGGCCACCACACCGCCACGAGTGCGAACACGCCGATCACAGCCCTGCCCCCATCCTCCGGGACTCCGTCGGCGAGCAGGTACCCGGCGACCGTCACGGGAAGTACGGGTGCAAGGTACGGACGCAACACCTCCCAGTCGGCCTCGCCGCGCAGCGTCACGGCCCGGGTCGAATTGGCGAACAACTGGATCACGGCGTGAACAGGCACCGCCACCAGCGGGTCGACGAACTGAAGGATGACGATCAGCAAGATCAGCCCGCCACCCGCACCGACCACGGCAGTGATCGCCGATGTCGCCACCGCCACGAGCAGCAGGATGAGGAGTTCGACCTCGGACACGACTTGTATCGTACTTGTCTTGCATCTGGTCAGCCGGGCCTCTCGCCCGACTCCGTGCAGATCACGCCTTCGGGACGCCGCGGCACCGGTATCCTCGGCGATCATGAGCGACTCCCGGATCCCCGACAAGCCCGACCTCGCCGGCCTCGAGGACAAGTGGGACGCCGTATGGGACGACACGGGCATCTACCACTTCGACGCGACGAAGACGCGTGACGAGGTCTTCTCGATCGACACCCCGCCGCCTACCGTCTCGGGCTCACTCCACGTCGGCCACGTCTTCAGCTACACCCACACCGACACGATCGCCCGGTATCGACGCATGGCCGGCAGCGAGGTCTTCTACCCGATGGGGTGGGACGACAACGGCCTACCCACCGAACGTCGTGTCCAGAACTACTTCGGTGTCCGCTGCGACCCGTCGCTGCCCTACGACCCCGACTTCGCCGCCCCCGCCGATGCCGGCGACTCCAAGGCCGTCGGCAAGCGTCCGACCATCGCCGTCAGCCGACCCAACTTCATCGAACTGTGCGTCCAACTCACGGTCGAGGATGAGAAGGCCTTCGAGGGGCTGTTCCGTCGCCTCGGGCTGTCAGTCGACTGGACCCGCACCTACGAGACGATCAACGACCACTGCCGGCGCATCAGCCAGTTGGCGTTCCTCGACAACCTGAACGCCGGTCAGGCGTACCAGATCGAGGCGCCGTCGCTGTGGGACGTCACCTTCCAGACCGCTGTCGCCCAGGCCGAACTCGAGGACAAGGAGATGCCGGGCGCTTACCACAAGCTCCGCTTCGCCGGTGTCGGCGACACCCCCGACATCTGGATCGACACCACCCGCCCCGAACTCGTCCCGGCGTGTGTCGCCCTCGTCGCCCATCCCGACGACGAGCGCTACCAGCCCTACTTCGGCGGCACCGTGTCGTCCCCGCTGTTCGGCGTTGAGGTCCCCGTCGTCGCGCACGAGCTGGCACAACCCGACAAGGGCACTGGCATCGCCATGATCTGCACCTTCGGCGACACCACCGACGTTACCTGGTGGCGCGAACTCGACCTGCCGGTCCGCACGGTCATCCAGCGCGATGGCAAGTTCGCGGCCGAAACGCCCGACTGGATTCCGGAGGGCGCCGCCACCGAGGCCTACCAGCGCCTCGCCGGTCTGCGCTCGAAAAACGCCCAGGACGAGATCGCCACGATGCTCGCCGAAGCAGGCGAGATGGACGGCGACCCTCGACCGATCACCCACCCCGTCAAGTTCTTCGAAAAGGGCGACAAGCCGCTCGAGATCGTCAGCTCTCGCCAGTGGTACATCCGAAATGGCGGCCGCGACGACGACCTGCGTCAGGCACTCATCGATCGTGGCGACGAGATGAACTGGGTCCCGAGCTATATGCAGACCCGCTACACCTCCTGGATCGAAGGCCTCAACGGTGACTGGTTGATCAGCCGTCAGCGCTTCTTCGGCGTCCCGATCCCGCTCTGGTACCCGCTCGACGCAGCGGGTGAGCCGGTCTGGGACCAGCCGCTGATCCCGTCCGAGGATCAACTCCCGATCGACCCGTCGACCGACGTTCCCGCCGGCTACGACGAGGCGCAACGCAGCCAGGCCGATGGCTTCATGGGCGAACCCGACATCATGGACACCTGGGCGACGTCGTCGCTCACGCCGCAGATCGCGACTGGCTGGCGAACCGACGAGGACCTCTACGCCCGCACCTTCCCGATGGACGTCCGCCCACAGGCGCACGACATCATCCGCACCTGGCTGTTCTCGACCGTCGTCCGGGCGCACTTCGATGCCGACACCATCCCGTGGAAGAACTGCGCGCTCAGCGGCTGGATCCTCGATCCGGATCGCAAGAAGATGTCGAAGTCGAAGGGCAACGTCGTCGTCCCCACCGAACTGCTCGAGCAATACGGCTCCGACGCCGTTCGCTACTGGGCATCGTCGGGTCGCCCCGGCACCGACACGGCGTTCGACGAAGGTCAGATGAAGATCGGTCGACGCCTCTCGATCAAACTGCTGAACGCCAGCAAGTTCGTTCTCGGCTTCGGCGACACGAGTGAGGGCATCGACCCGAGCAAGGTCACCGATGCCCTCGACCAGTCGATGCTCGACCGCCTCGGCGATCTCGTCGACGAGGCGACCGCAGCGTTCGATGGCTTCGACTACGCCCGGTCACTCGAACGCACCGAGTCGTTCTTCTGGTGGTTCACCGACAACTACATGGAGCTGGTCAAGGCCCGCGCCTACGGCGAGTACGGCGACGAACGCGCCGCGTCGGCTCATCACGCATTGCGCCTGGCGCTGTCGACACTGCATCGGCTCTTCGCCCCGTTCCTCCCCTTCGTCGCCGAAGAGGTCTGGAGCTGGTGGCAGGCCGGCTCGATCCATCGCGCCGCATGGCCCACCGCCGCCGAGCTGCGCGAGCCGGCCGCTGGTACCGGTAGCGCTGCCTGCGAGGTCGCCACCAACGCCCTCGTGATCGTCCGACGAGAAAAGAGCGAGGCGAAGCGCAAGCTCCGCACCGCGGTCCTCGAAGCGACCTTCTCCGGTCCGGAGGGCGAGCTCACCCTGCTCGACCAGGTGATCGACGACGTCAAGGCCGCCGGCGTGATCCACGCCGTCAACCCTCACGGCGAGGGCGCCACGCTCAGCGTTACCGTCGAACTCGAGCCGGAAGAAACGGTCTGACCATGGCGGTCGGTGACCGCGAACGCTGGAACGACAAATGGGCCGAGGCGGGCCGGGGCACCTCTCACGGCTCGGCGCTCGTCGACCTCGTGCGCCCATGGCTGCCCCCGTCGGGATCCCTCCTCGACATTGCCGGTGGTGGTTCGAGCGACTCGCTGCACTTCGCACGGCTCGGTCTCGACGTCACTGTCGCCGACGTGAGCGACGTCGGACTGATCCAGGCCACGCAGCGCTGCCTCGCCGAGGACCTCAAGATCTCGACCATCGAGGTCGATCTCGAGACCGAGCCGCTCCCCGGCGAGCGCTGGGACGTCATCACCGTGGCGAACTACCTCCAGCGCGACCTGTTCGAGTCACTCGTCGACCATCTCGCCGAGGACGGCGTGATCGGCGTGGTGATCGCCACCGAGACCAACCTCGAACGCAACGAGAAACCGAGTCGTGGTTTTCTCCTCGACCGCGGTGAACTGCCGACCCTCATTCCGGGGGTCGAGACCCTGCACGTCTCCGATTCCTGGCGCGACAACGGCCGCCATGAGGCCCATTTCGTCGGGCGGCGTCGCTGATCTAGATCGGGTCCTGGTCCCAGAGGTGGGTTTGGGGCGGGTCTCCGAAGAGCAGTTCGGCAGGTGACTGCTTATCGATGTTGCCGATCAGCCCGCGGTAGACGCCGAGCCCGCACATCTGGCGAAGTTCCGGACTGAAGGTCGCCATGCGCTCGGGCGGGATACCGAGTTGCTGGTTCTCCTGCTGACGGATGAACCCGGCGCAGTAGTTCATGGCGATGCCGGTTCGCCAACCGTCGGTGGTGTTGGCCCCGCCTCCGTGCCAGAGGCTGCCGGTCCAGACGAGCACATCACCACGAGCCATCTCGGCCGAGATCGACTCGGCCTCGACCGCCTCTCGGTATTTGGGTGTCTTCCAGTGGTGGCTCCCCGGAACGAGGCGGGTTGCGCCATTGGCATCGGTGAAGTCGGTGAGCGCCCACATCGTGTTGCACACCGTCGGGAAGTGGGGTTTCGCGATGCGCATCATCTGATCGTCGGCGTGGATCGGTTGCGCGGCCTCGCCCGGCCCGATCGAGACCGACGCAAGTGACGAGATCAGGAACCCTTCGCCGAGCACTCCTTCGATGACCGGCGCAATCGCCGGGTGAACCGGGACCTCGGGCCACGGGCCCTCATGGGCGAGCAGATTGAACACACGCTTGGTGCTCGCTCCCTCGAAGGTGTTCGCCGACGGCGTGATGCCGAGCCGATCCTCGAGGTCGTGCAACGCCACCTCGAGTTCGTCGATCAGCCGGGGATCAATCGCCTGTTCGACAATCGTCCAGCCGACATCGTCGAGACGTTCGACGTGTTCTTGCACACTCACGACCATGCCCCGAGGGTAGCCAGCGCGGCGATCTCGAGTGAACGAATCGACAGCTGCCGCGAACCACACGCAAGCTGTCAGACTGCACCGGTGATCGATCTCCGCTCTGACACTGTCACCCGCCCGACCGCTGCGATGAAGCAGGCCATGGTCGACGCCCCGCTTGGCGACGACGTGTTCGGCGACGATCCCACCGTGCAACACCTCGAGGCGATGGTGGCCGAGCGGCTGAACAAGGAGGCAGCGGTCTTCGTTACGAGCGGCACCCAGTCGAACCTGCTCGCGCTGATGAGTCACTGCGGCCGAGGCGACGAGTACATCGTCGGCGACCAGGCCCACTGCTACGGCTGGGAGGGCGGTGGCGCTGCCGTGCTCGGCAGCACCCAGCCTCAGGTCGTGCCGATGCTGGCCGATGGACTCCCCGATCCCGCCGCGATCGCCAACGCCGTGAAGCCCGAGGATCCCCATTTCGCCCGCACCAAGGTCGTCTGTCTCGAGAACACCAAGGACGGCATCGTCCAGTCGGTCGCTCGCATGGAAGAGGCGACCGACGTGGCCCGAGCGCACGGTCTCGCCACCCATCTCGACGGTGCCCGCATGTGGAACGCCGCCGTGGCGCTCAGCGTCGACGGCGCCACGCTCACCGCCCCGTTCGACACGGTGTCCTTGTGTCTCTCGAAGGGGCTCGGAGCACCGATGGGTTCGGTGCTCAGTGGCCCGGCCGCCCTAATCAGCGAAGCCCGCAAGTACCGGAAGATGCTCGGTGGTGGTCTCCGCCAGGTCGGCATGGTCGCCGCAGCCGGAATTCATGCGCTGGAGCACCATGTCGAACGCCTCGCCGACGACCATGCGAACGCTGCCGCACTCGCCGAAGCGCTCGACGCAATCGACGGCATCGAGATCCGAGCGCAGAACACGAACATGGTGTTCTGTACGGCGGGAAAGGTTGACCCGGCGGCGCTGACCGACGCCATGGAGGCCGCCGGCGTGCTGGCGCGCTGGTACTCGACGCCCGACGGCGCGACCGAGACTCGGCTGGTCACCCATCTCGACGTATCGACCGGTGATCTCGAACTGGTGGCGAAGGCCGTCGAGCAGGCCCTCGTCGACTGATCAGATCAGGCCTGCCACCCGATAGGCACCCTCGAGATCCTCGTGGTTGGTGTAGCACCCCTTGAACTGTCGCTCACCCGAGAAGCCGGTTCGGCCGTGGAAACACCGCCAGTTGTCGAACACGAGAACGCGGCCGGGTTGCCACGGGTGAACAAGCGCCCGTGACACATCGTTGAATACCGCCCGGAAGCCGTTGTAGGCGTCGATCACGTCGTCGACGAGGCCCTCGTCGGGGAGCACCGGCGAGCGGTCGTAGTTGTTAAACGACACCTGCACGAGCGTGCCGTGCTCGTCAACCCGCAGCGGTGGGCGTTCGGCGACGAGATGCACACCGGGCTCGACATAGTGCGCAGTGACGGCATAGCGAGTGAGCAGGTCGGCCGCCTCCGGGTTCTGGGCTTGGAAGTCGCGAGCGGCGGCGAAGCCATCGACCAGCACCGAGTCTCCCCCCTCACCCGTTTTCAACTGCTGGGCGAACACGATTGTGCCGGGGCCGTCGTGGCTGTAGGTGCCGTCGGTGTGCACGTCGAGGGCGAACGATTCGTAGGCGGAATCCTGATGCTCGAACGAGCCGGAATTCATGTTCCAGACCGTGCCGAAGATCGATGCACGCGGGTAGCCGATGCGTTCGGCGAGGCGAACGGTCGGCTCCTCGCCGAGTTCGGCGCCGTCGAAGGCCGCCCAACCGAAACGTCGGAGATGGTCGAGCGCCTCGGTCCATGCAGCGTCGTCGTCGAGCACACCAAAGTCGAACCAGGTCGCCTCCGCCGGCGAGTCCCACAGATCCACACCGGCCGGGAGGGTGAACCCGGCTCCGGCACGAGGCCAAAGCGACCGACGACTCGACGCGACCGCCAGCAGTCGGTCGAGGTCGTGACCGGTGCGAACGCCATCGCTCCAGTCGACGGAGAGCCAGGCCCCGTCGATGTGCACCGCAGCCGGCGCAATCTGCGGGTCAATCCCGAACGTATCGGTGAGGCGCTGCTTGGAATCCGGATTGCGGCTGTCGATGTCGTCGCCATGGTCGCGCAGCCATCGTCCGGGGATGACGTGCTCACCGAGCACCACCGAACGTTCCGAAATCGACACAGCGAGGGCGGCCATGGCCCCAGTGTGCCCGATCAGCGCAGGATGCGGACCTTGCCGTACATGGTCCCGTAGAGGATCCGACCGTCGTCGTCGACGGTCACCCCGGCACCGAGCGTGTTGAACTTCGATCCGCCGAGCACGTAGTGGAAAACCGACTCGCCAGTGCTCCAGTTCACTGCCTCGATGGTCCACATTCCGTCTCGAGAGCCGCACGTGTAGACGAGGTCGGATGCCTGCGCGACGAACGGCACGGAGTTCGGCGACGACACGTCGTTGTTGACCCACGCCTCCTCGAGCCGACGCTCGACGGGATTCCATTCGTATTTGTGCAAGCCGTGGGGGGTGTACTCCGGCTTGTGACCGAGCATGAAGCACAGCAGTCGCTTTCCGCGCACCGGAATGCCCTCGGGAAGCATTGCCGGCTCGTTGTTGACGGTCATCGCCCCGTAGCCGCTCACCGTGATCGACTGCTCCGTCTGGATGGCGGGCAGGTCGGGGTCACCCATGTTGGCGGGACCGAGGCCGGCGATGCGGCGCGACGGCGCACCGGGCAACTGCTCCCATTCGTCGGGGATCTCGTCGCGCCAGGCGTAGGTGATGTTGACGACCTCGTCACCGTCGCCGAACACGACGAAGTGATCTTCGTCAGGCCCGAAGCCCATCAGCGACGGGGTGGTGCCGCTGCCGTTCTGGGCGCCGTTGCGGTACGGAAAGCTCCAGGCGCCATCGGCTTCGTCGATACTCAGCCGTTCGCCATCCCAGACCACCTTGTGGTGGTGGTCGCACGAGGACAGGTAGATGCTGTTGTCGTCGTCGACACACGTGCTGGTGCGCACCCAGCCGAAGCCGGTGTGGCCGTAGTCCTCGGCTTTCGCTGCGCAATAGGCCGCAGCATCTTCTGCGCCGCCCCGGATCTGGATCGCCCGGTACTCGCTGAAGTCGCGCTTCAAGAGCACCACCCACCCGTGATCCGTGGTCATCACGAGCCAACCGTCGAAGGTAATGTTGATGCCGACGAAGAAGCCTTCGATGTGGTCGGGCTTGTACCACCGATCCCGTTCGGCAATGGCAGAGGCCGGGTCGGTCGGATCGCTGTCGACATAGGCGACGGCGTGATCCTTGCGACCGAGGAAGAAGGTGTTGTCGCAGTCGACCAGGGCGTACACGCCGTCGAGGCCGGTCATGTACTTCAGCGAGAGTCCGATGGCGTGCTCGATCGCCTCCCAGCCCTCCTTTTCGTCGAGGCCTCGAAGGTTGTCCTCGAGTTCGGCCTGCGGCGTCTTTCCCTCGCCACCCTCGATCACATGCTCGGCCAGGATCTCGAGCGTGTCGTAGTCGAGCTTGTTGATCGTTTGACGACCATTGCTCCAGATCACCCGACGGCCGTCGGGGTACGGGCCCGAGATCATGCAACCGAAGTGGCACGGGGTGAGCCAGGTGTACTGCACGCTGTCGGCATCGAGGACTTCGGACGGCCCTTCGGGTCCGGCCCACGGCACATTGTCCTGCTGGTCGCTCCGGCCGTGGGCCATGGCGTTGCCCGACGGGGCGAGGAAGGGATTGACCGGAGGTTGCTGCATCACGATCCGTTCAGGCGGCGAAGGGTTCGGCGACGAAACCGACCCGGTGGACAACTCGGCGACCGGTGAAGTCGGCCATGGCGATGTGTTGGGTGCTGCGGTTGTCCCAGATGACGACATCGCCTTTCTCCCACCGATGCCGGTAGGCGAAATCGGGGCGAGCGAGGTGCTTGAGCAGCATCGCGAGGATCGCCTCGGATTCGATCGGTGGGAGGTTGACGATTCCTCGCACGAAGGTCTCGTTGACGAAGAGGCACGGACGCCCGCTCACCGGGTGATGCCGGATGACCGGGTGCTCGGCGGCGACGCCCGGTGCGATCTCGTGTCGGGCCCGCCGATTGGCCAGCAGGGTTCGCATGCCGTTGGAGAGGGCGTCGTGGGCGGCCTCGGTATCGAGCCACAGCGTGTCACCGCCGACGTCGGGCTTCATCCGCATCACGAGCGCCGCACCTGACGACGGAGTGTCGGTGAAGGTCTCATCTGCATGCCACCGGTCCGCCTTGTAGCCCTCGGCGCTATCGAACACGCAGACGAGATCGGAGTCCTCGTGACGAGGGTTCTGGGGCTGAGGAGGCTCGGCGTCACCGAAGACGGTGGCGAGGGCGATGTGCTGCTCGATGGACGGGTCGGCGCCGGGCAGCACGAGGACCTTGTGCTCGACCAGCGCATCGCGCAGGGCCTGGTGGCTGGCTTCGTCGAGGAGTTCGTCGAACGGCGTGTCGATCCGGGCCGCGAAGTGTCCGCTGAGCGGGGTCAGGGCGAAAGTGGTGGTCATGCGTGGGCGCCGAGCGAGTTGGCGACGAAACCGGCCGACGTCGGCAGACCGGCGGCTCGTTCGAGGGCGATGATGAGGTCACGCACATGGGTGCCGACATCGTCGAGGTCGAGGTCGGCGACGGCGGCGGCCGTGGCATCGGTCAGGCGGGTGATCACGGTGTCGTGGAGTCGACGGCCGTCTTCGGACAGCACGACGAGCTTGCCGCGGCCGTCGGCCGGGTCGGGTCGGCGCTCGATGAGGCCCGCCGATTCCAACCGACTCAGGGTGGCCGTGAGACCACCGGAGGTCTGCACGACGAACCGGGCGACGTCGCTGGGCCGAGCCGTGTGCTCCGGCGCGTGCACGAGGTAGGCCAGCACTCGGATCTCGGCGGGCGTGGTGGCGGCCTCGGCACAGATGTCGGTCGTCATCGAATCGGTCAGTCGACCGAGACGGCCCAAGAGGAAGGTGAGGGTCAGGGGATCCACCTCAAGGAAACTACCTTGCCAGAAAGCTTTGTGGCAAGTGGGTGGCTTGTTTGAGGGGTCGGTGCCGCATCCGTCGAACATCGTGTCCTCGTAGCACTGGCATGGCCCGCTACGCGACCACCGTCCGCTCCGAACGACCCGCTCCCGTCGCGTTCGCCTTCGTCGCCGACCTCTCGAACCTGCCGCAATGGGATCCCGGGGTGCAGAAGGTGAGCCAGATCCGAGGCGACGGCCCTGGCGCCGAGGCGGCCTACGAGGTGGTGTTGTCGAGTGCGGGCAACACCCGACTCGTCTACGAAGTGACCGAGTTCGACCACGAGGCCCTGACCGCCACGCTCGTCGCAACCCACAGCTGGTTCCGATCGATCGACACGATCAGCGCCACGGGCGACGACGACGGCTCCGACGTCACCTACGACGCGACGCTCGAACTCCGAGGCCCACTCGGCCTTCTCGACCCCCTCCTCGGGCTCGTCTTCAACCGCATCGGCGACAAGGCCGCCGCCGGTCTCATCCGGGCCCTCGACGGAGCCGCAGTCGCATGAGCGCAAAGCTGCTCGATCGGGTCCTCGAGACGCCGATCGCTCCGAGTTTCACCCGCATCGGCGCCGTCGTCCGGTCTCGAACCGAGCACTGGACCGACCTCGACGACTACGACCTCACCGGGCGTACCATCCTGCTCACTGGCGCCACATCGGGCCTCGGCCTTGCCGCAGCCCATCGCCTCGCCGGGCTCGGCGCCACGCTGCTCGTCGTCGGCCGCAATCCGGCCAAGACCGACGCCGCCTGCGCAGCCCTCCCCTCCCCGACCGGAGCGACCCACACCCCCCTGTACGCCGACCTCGGCGATCTCGCCGCCGTCACCGCGCTCGTCGACACGGTGATCGGCTCACACGGCAACCTGGACACCCTCATCCACAACGCCGGCGCACTCAGCGCCGAACGAACCGAGAATGCCGACGGCATCGAGAGCACCGTGGCCTCCCAGGTGCTCGGGCCGTTCCTGCTCACCGCCCGACTCCTGCCGACGCTGCGGTCAAACGGCCCCGCCCGCGTCCTGACCATGTCGTCGGGTGGCATGTACTCCGCCGGCCTCACCGTCAACCGCCTCCAGATGAGCGGCCCCGGTTCGGCCGACCCCTACCGGGGCGCCGAGCAGTACGCCCGGGCCAAACGGGCCCAGGTGACCCTCACCGAGATCTGGGCCGAGAAGTTCGCCGACAGCGGTGTGCGTTTCCATTCACTCCACCCGGGCTGGGCCGACACACCCGGAGTCGAAGAGGCATTGCCCACCTTTCGCAAGATCGTCGGGCCACTGCTGCGCTCACCGGCAGAGGGAGCCGACACGCTCGTCTGGCTTGCGGCCGACGACACCGTGGTCGTGGAGAACGGTCTGTTCTGGCACGACCGGGCACCGCGCGCGATCCACCGTCTCCCTCAGACCAGGCGTAGCGATACGCCCGAGCGGCGTGCCGACCTGTGGGACTGGTGTGTCGCTCAGACCGGAGTCGACCCCGAGGCCTGATTCGGGACGGATCGAACCCGGATTCGGTCCGCGTCAATCTGAACCGCATAGGTCGCAAGGCCCTCGGTGACGGGTTGACGGGACGGGCTTCCGTCGGCCAACCGGAACCGACCGTTGTGTTTGGGACACTCGAGTTCGCCACCGACGATGGCCCCGGCGACGAGCTGCACGCGTCTCGAGTGGGTGCAGATCCCAGCCAATGCGTGCATCTCGCCTGACGATGCCCGGCAGACCACGATCGGGCCGTCGGAACCATCGATCGACCGCATGGCCCCGGGTGCCAGGTCGGTGACCGCACAGACATCGATCCACTCACCGTGTTCAACGGACGTCGCCGCACGGGTCGTCGACGAGACCGACTCGGGGACGACCCGGTCGAGCTCGAACGTCGGCTCAGCCGCCTGACCGCGCGCCGCGGTCCAGATCTCTCGATACGCAGCCCAGGTCGACGGTGACGGCTCCGGGAGATCGTCTCGGATCTCGCCGTGAAGGGCTGGAAGGTTCCGGTACGGCACCGTCGGAAACATGTGGTGCTCGACGTGGTAGTTCATGTTCAGGTAGAGGAACCGGAACACCGGATTCATGTACACCGTGCGGGTGTTCCACCGATGATCGAGAACGTCCTCGCGAAGGCCGGCGTGCTGGGTCGTCCCGAAGAAGGCCATCAGCCACGCCCCGTAGAACGTCGGCCCCACCACGAACAGCAGCGGCACGAGACCGGCCGTCACGACACAGGCGGCGAGCACGCTAACGATCACGACCAGGTAGCCGCGGGCCTCCCATACGACGCGGCGATGCAGCTCGGACGGGACGTACCCGGCGACGTCGGCGTCGAGTCGACCGCACGCATGGCGAACGATCCGGCGGACCATCGCAGGCACGCTGGTGAGGCCGAGCAGGTTGACGGCCCATGCCCGAACGTCGATCGGTCGGGGGAACACGATCTCCGCGTCACGCCCGACGACGATCGTGTCGCTGTGGTGGCGAACGTGCGACCACCGCCACACCGTGGGTTCGCGCAACAACATGAACGAGGCCGGGATGTACACCAGTTCATTGAGCCACGAGGTACGAAACGCCGTGCCGTGGCCACACTCGTGCCACCGAGGATCGGCTGCGCCGCCGTACAGAGCGCCGTAGACGGCGAAGGCCGGGATCGCCCACCATGAACCGAGCGCGACCCATGCCCAGCTTCCCGCACCCACGAGCAACACAAGCCAGAGCACGACGTCGATGCCGGCGCGGAGATCGGACCGTTGGTGGAGTTCGGCAAGCCGAGCCGGGTCGATCGGCGAGCGGTACCACTCGGCGTCGGCAAGGCCTCGTTCGATCGCGCGCTGCGACTCGGGCCCGGTGAGCGAGTAGTCCCGAGTCGGCGCCGTCATCAGTCGATGATCGCCCGGAGCTGTCGCATGCGCGGCCTCACGACCTCCTCGAGGAGCACAGGCCGTTCGTCGGGAGATGCGAGTGCGGCCTCTCCCCACAGGGCACGACCAACCATGAAGCCCGAACCTCCGGCCTTCACCGCAACCTCCACCTGCCGCAGGTACGTGTCGAATGAACCTCCGCCCGACAGCAGCACCCACGGCATCGTGGCGATCTCCGAGATCGTGCGACATGCAGCAAACCAGTGATCCTCGTCAGGATCGGACGGGTCGACCGGGAACGGCAGCTTGAGCAGGTCGGGACTCATCGCCGCAAAGCGTTGCGCGGTCTCGAGCACCAGCTTCGGGCGGAGCGACGGATCGTCGAGTTGATAGAACAGCGGCTCGAGCACCACGGGGATACCGACCCGGTTGCACTCGGCGACCACGGCGCGACCGACCTGCTCCTGGGCCTCGGCCAACGGGCGATCGGGGCGGTACGGCAGCAACAACTTGGCGCACGAGGCGCCGCTGGCCTTCGCCTGTTCGACCGACCAGCCGTCGAGGAGTTCGGTCGGGCCCTTCTCCGGATCGCCCAGGTAGCCCTGCGCCTCGAGTGCAGCGGTGAAACCGATCGTCGCTGGTTTGGCACCGGAGTCGATGAGCTGCGGGATCGAGTACTCCGGTTCGAGCATGACGCCGGTGGCGTCGGGCGCAATCGCCCGCACCATCTGATCTTTGAGATCGGTGATCTCCTGCGCCGTCAGCGAATCGGGATCGTCGGGGCGCACGAACGCCCGCAGTGAGTCGCGATGATCGATGGCGAAGACGCCGAAACGACGCTTGTCGTTGGTGAGGTCATCGAGCATGGACGAAAGGTCGTTCATGTCAGGGGCGCACCTTGGGGAGTTCCCAGCCGAACTTGTCCCAGTCCTCTTCGATCCAGGTGTAGGCATCGTGGAAGCACGGCGGGGTGACACGTTCACCGTCGACGAGTTCGCCTGCCAGATAGTTGAGAAAGAACATGTGGCTCCCGGGCGCAGCTGCCGTCGAGTGGAAGCCCTTGGTGACGATGGCGCAATCGCCGTCGCCGGCCGTGAGGACTTCGTCGAAATCCTCGTCGGTCCGCCAGTTGCGGTGCATACAGAAGCCGTCGGACGGGTCGAGTCGGAAGTAGTACGTCTCCTCCAGATACGGCGAACCGTTGAAACCGTCATGGCAGTGCGGCGGCCAGCCCGACCACGAACCACGAGGCACATAGACCTCATAGAGGATGAGTCGCTCGGCATCGATCGGCGGCGCCAGCACGTGGTTGACCTGGCGGTAGGCGGCGCCGCCCCCGCGAAGCTCACTGGACATGTCGGCCGGTTCGATGATGCGCGCCGGGTAGCGGCCCTCGGCCGGTGCTGAGCCGATGGCGAACTCGAATGCCTCGTCGATGGCGACGATCTCGATCGCGACGCCGGGTGGGGCGTAAGCGATGCGGGGCATCTCCTCGAACACCGAGGTGCGAGACAGGGTGGTCTCGATGCCGCCGACCTTCACGGTGGCCGAGCCGCTGATCGGCACGACTGCGGTCTCCTGGTCGGCGAGCAGGTGGTCGTGGCGTTCGCCCGGCTTCAGGCCGACGATGGCGAAGCTGAGATAGGTCCACCCCGCCGACTCGGGCGTGATCTCCATCTGGACGGTCTTCGACCAGTCGGGCGTGAAGAGGTGTTCGTTCATCAGATGATCTCCGTGATCAGGACAGGACGGCCTTCGTCCATCGAGCGCTTGGCGGCCATGCCAATGACGAGCGGGGCTCGGCCGTCGGCACCGCTGATCGGTGTCGGGGTGCCGTTCTCGACGGCGGCGACGAATGCCTCCCACTGATCGAGATAGCTGGCGGTGTAGCGCTCGAGGAAGAAGTTCTGGAGTGGAGGTTGGCGGTAGCCCCCGGCGGTGGCCACGAGGGCGTTGGCGTCGTGGTGGTTGGTCGACTGGGCCATGCCACCGCTGCCGAAGGCCTCGACCCGCTGGTCGTAGCCGTAGACAGCACGACGGCTGATGTCGATCGTGGTGAGGCAGCCGTTCTCGTGGGTGAGAACGATGACGGCGGTATCGACATCACCGGCCTGCCCGATCGCGGGATCAACCCGAACGCGGCCGAGGGCGTAGACCGACTCGACCTCGCTACCGGTCACATAGCGGGCCATGTCGAAGTCGTGGATCGCCATGTCGTTGAAGATGCCGCCCGAGACCTCGATGTAGGCGATCGGCGGCGGGGCCGGATCACGGCTGGTGATGTTGACGACCTCGACATCACCGATCGAACCATCGGCGACGGCATCGGCAACCGCCTTGTGGGACGGATCGAACCGGCGATTGAAGCCGATGTGCAACGGAACGCCGGCAGCCTCGACCGCTGCGAGCGCCCGGTCGACTTCAGTGACGTCGAGGCTGATCGGCTTTTCGCAGAAGATCGCCCGACCGGCTTCGGCCGCCGCGATCATGACGTCGACATGGGTGTCGGTGGAGGTGCAGATCGCGACCGCGTCGGCGTCGATCGCCAGTGCGGCCTTGAGGTCGGCGGCGACGGGAACGCCGAGTTCGGCACCGACGTTCTCGGCCGCTTCAGCGACGACATCGAACACGCCGACGACCTCCGCACCGGCGACCCGGCGGTGAAGATAGGCGGCGTGCATGGAACCGATTCGGCCACAGCCGAGCACGACGAAACGAACGGTCATCGGGAAACTCCGTCTTTGTCGATGGAAGATGGGCCGGGGGAATACAGCGCCGGTTTGGCCGGCAGATCGACGCCGACGGCGACGCCGTCGGCGGCAGCCGACGCGGCAGCGGCCGCGACCACGGCCTGGGCGGCGTAGCCGTCCCATGCCGACGGACCACGGGCGGCACCCACCTCGACCGAGTCGAGGAAGTCACGCATCTCGACGCGGTAGGTGTCGAGGAACGGCGAAAACCAGTCGTCGCCGATGGCTCCGGCAACCATGCCGTCGGCCCGGACCGCGGCCCGGAGAGGCTCAGCCGTAATGACATTGCCGCGCTCTGCCGTGACCTCGACCGAGACCTCGTAGCCGGTGGCGATGTCGTCGAACTCCAGCACGGCGACTGCGCCGCCCGCCAGGCGACACGTGGCGACGATCATCCGAGTATCGGCCCCTCCGGCAATGACGGACGTGGCGACCGAGACGATCTCGTCGTCCCCGAGCCATCGAACGGTGTGGATGTCGTGGATGATCGACTCGACGAGCATCTGCGGCACCGTGCGTGAACCATCGTTGGTGTTGCGATGCACGCACCGGATGTGTCGCGCCGCACCGAGGTGCTCGAGGGCGCCGGCGACCTGGGTGTGGCGTTCGTCGTAGACCCGCATGAAGCCGAGCTGGATCAGGCGACGACCCAGTGCGACCTCGGTGTCGACGATTTCGCGGGCGTCGGCGAGTTCCACGGTGAGTGGCTTCTCGGCGAGGATCGGCACGCCGCGTTCGAGGCCGGCCATCACGTATCGATGGTGAAAGCGATCGGGACAGGCGATGACGAGCGCATCAATCTCACCGATGCGATCCATGCCCTCGGCAACCCACTCGCAACCCAGTTCGTCCGCGAGCGCCTGACCGACGTGGTCGTCGGGGTCGGCGACCCAGGTGAGTTCGGCACCGGCGAGATCTGCGACATGGCGGGCATGACAGGCCCCCATCCCGCCGACACCGATGACACCGACGCGCGTCACGACTGCAACCCTGGCGGAAGCTCACCGAGTTCAGGTCCGGGACGGGGTTCGGCGGCGACACCGAGAATCGTCTGATCCCAGTCGATGTCCTGGCCGGTCAGGAACCCACTCTCCGGCGAGCACAGGTGCACGATCGTGTGCGCAATCTCGTCGGGCTTGATGAGCTTGCCCATCGGCTGCACGGCCTCGGCCCGTTCGAGCCAACCGTCGGTCGCGCCTTCGTAGCGACGCTGGGTGATGTCCTCGGCGGGCGTGTCCATCCAGCCCGGGTTGAGCATGTTCACTCGAACCCGGTGGCGCATGAGCGTGAAGGCCATGTTGCGGGTGGCGGCGACGAGCGCCATCTTCGACGCCGAGTACGGCAAGAGATTCGGAGCCCCGCCGTGACGGGCGACCGAACCGATCAGCACGATCGAACCGTCGACATCCTCCCGCACCATGAGCTTGGCCGACTCCTGGGCGACGAGACAGGCGGCGCGGACGTTGAGGGCCATCATCTCGTCCCACATGGCGGCCGTGGAATCCCACACCGACCCGCGGAACGTGGCTGCTGCGCAGTTGACCGCGGCATGCAGCGTCCCGAAGGTCTCATCGGCGGCAGCCACGCAGCGTTCCGGACCGTCAGGATCGGCGAGATCGACCGGCACGAACACGGCCCGGCAGCCGTCTCCCGTGAGCGACGCCGCGGCTGCTTCACCCTTCGCCTGATCGCGGCCGACGAGCAGCAGGCCGCTCGCACCCTTTTCCTTGAGCAGGGCTGCGGTGGCGTAGCCCAAGCCCTGGGAGCCTCCCGTGATCAAGGCGACACGCTTGTCAAAGCTCATGGCGTTACCAACCTGCTCGCTGATCGGACTTGCCCTCGTCGAGCTCGGCTCGGGCCTCACGCACCGATTCGTACGCCGACACCTCAGGCACACCAACCTCCCACCATGAGCCACCTTCGGTCCACGAATTCTGGTGTGTCTGGAGGGTGATGACCGTCGTGCGGTCGGCTTCCTTGGCCCGCTTCCATGCGGCCTCGAGTTCATCGATGGTCGAGACGGTCTCGGCGTTGCAGCCCATGGCGGCGGCGTGAGCGGCGAAGTCGACCCGAACCTCCTCGACGATTCTGGAGTCGGCGAGCAGGTTGTTGAAGGGGGCACCACCCTGGTTGACCTGCAGCCGATTGATGACGGCAAAGCCACCGTTGTCGCAGACGATCACGATCATCTTGTGGCCCGACAGCACCGAGCTGTAGAGGTCGCTGTTCATCATCAGGTACGAACCGTCACCCACGAAGACGGTGACGTCCTTGTCCGGCAATGCCATCGCCGCCCCCCAACCACCGGAGATCTCGTAGCCCATGCACGAGAAGCCGTACTCGCAGTCGAAGCTGTTGAGCGCTTTTTGACGCCACCCGTTGTTGACCTCACCCGGGAAACCGCCTGCGGCGGCGAGGGCGAAATCGTCGGGGCCGGCCAACCGATCGACGACACCGACGACCTGGGCGTAACTCGGGAGTTCGTTCCCGTTGGCGTCAGGCGCGGCGATCTTGTCGATGTAGGCGTGGTACTGCGACACCTCGGCCGACGCCGTGTCGCTCCACGACTCAGGCGCCCGGTAGTTCCCGATGCGACCGGTCAGGTCCGTGAGCGCTTCTCGTGCGTCGCCAACAACCGGAAGGGCCAGGTGTTTGGTGGCGTCCCAGCGGGCCGTGTTGATGCCGACGATCTTGACGTCGGCATTCTTGAAGACGGTCCACGAGCCGGTCGTGAAGTCCTCGAGTCGAGTGCCGACCGCCACGACGACATCGGCCTCGGCGGCCAGATTGTTGGCCGCCTCGCAGCCGGTGACACCGATCGGACCGGCGTACATCGGGTGTGAAGCGAGAAGCGATGCCTTGCCGGCGACCGTCTCGACGACGGGGATGTTGTGGGTCTCGGCGAATGCGGCAAGTTCGGCTTCGGCAAAGGAGTAGTGCACCCCGCCACCGGCGATGATGAGCGGCTTCTCGGCGTTCTCGATCGCGGCGGCCGCCGAGTCGAGTTGATGGATGTCGGCCCGCTGACGGGTCAGATGGTGGATCTGCTCATCGAAGAAGCGGACCGGGAAGTCGTAGGCCTCGGCGGCGACGTCCTGAGGCAGACCGATGAAGGCCGGGCCGCAGTCGGCCGGGTCGAGCATCGTCTGCACCGCGTGGGGCAGCGACGACACCACCTGCTCGGGCTTGATGATGCGATCCCAGTACCGGCTGACCGAACGGAACGCATCGTTGACCGTCGTCGAGGGCTCACCGAAGTGCTCGACCTGCTGCAACACCGGATCAGGCAGACGGCTGGCGAAGGTGTCACCCGCAATCAACAGCAACGGGATGCGGTTGGAGTGCGCTACTCCAGCGGCGGTGACCATGTTCGTCGCGCCAGGGCCGACCGACGAGGTCGCCACCATGATCTGGCGACGACGCACGGTCTTCGCATAGGCGGTGGCAGCGAGCGCCATGCCCTGCTCGTTCTGTCCGCGCCAGGTCGGCAGTTCGTCTTGATGCTGCTCGAGCGCGTGACCCAGGCAGGTGACGTTGCCGTGACCGAAGATCGCGAACACCCCCGGGAAGAGCGGGGCGATGCTGCCGTCGGGCATCACGGACTTCTGAGCGATGAGGTACCTGACGATGGCGTCGGCCGTTGTGAGTCGGATCGTCTCCATGATCTCTCCTGATGCAGTCCTGGGTGGCTCGGGTCAGTCGCGCGGGCTCAGCCGCTCGACGGTTTCCCACTTCTCGGACTTCCACGAGCGCAGCATTGCGTCCTGCACGCTGACATAGTCGATCGCCTCCGCGAAGCCGGGCGTGTGCTGGCGACCCTTAGCGATCGACGACAAATATTCGAACTCCTCGATGACCTTGAGGTCCTCGTACCCGATCGGGTTGGCGTCACCCGGCACAAAGTGGCCGTGATACGGGAAGCGGTCACCGGAGTAGACCGTCTTGTAGCCGAGTTCGGGCTCGGAGGCGCGAAACAGCTTCAGTTCGTTCATCGTCTCGAGGTTCCACATCAGCGATCCCTTCGTGCCGTACACCTCGAACGCGCATTGGCTCTGCGGACCCATGATCGAGCGACTCGACTCGAACACGCCACGGGCACCGTTCTCAAACACGCACATCGCGCCGAAGTAGTCCTCGTTCTCGACCGTCCCGGTCGGGTCGCCGGGCTTGCCGACGTCGTAGTGGGTGCCGCCCGGTTTGGGCAGTGGGCGCTCAGGAATCTGGATGTGGCCCATACCGACGACCTTCTCGATACCGCCGATCAGCATGTGGGCGAGGTCGACCGAGTGGCTGAGAATGTCCGACGACACGCCGTGGCCGGCCTCGTCGAGCATGAAGCGCCACGAGAGCAGACCCATCGGATCGGCGCCGTACATCGAGAAGAAGCGACCCCGGTAGTTGGTGATCTCACCGAGTTCACCAGCGTCGATCAACTGCTTGGCGTACTGCACCAGCGGCGCCCATCGGTAGTTGTATCCGACACCTGTGATCACACCGGCCGCCCGCGTGGCGGCTTCGATGCGAACGGTCTGTTCGGGTGTGCCACCCACCGGCTTCTCGCAGAACACATGCTTGCCTGCTTCGGCGGCAGCGATTGCAATCGGCTCGTGCAGCATGTTCGGCGCGCAGATCACGACGACGTCGATGTCGTCGTTGGCGATCAGGTCGTTCCAGTCGACGGAGCCGTGACCAAAGCCGAAGTCGGCGACGGCTTGATCGACCCGCGACGCCATGTTGTCGCTGATCATCACCAGTTCGGCGTCGAACTCACGCTCGGGGAACAAGGTCGGGATTCGCAGGATTGATCGGGTATGGGCCTGGCCCATCCAACCGAAGCCGACGACGCCGACCCGGATCTTCTTGCGTGCACTCACGAGGAACGTCCCTCCAGAACTTCGTAGACATGGGGATTGACACAGTCGACAGGACGCTCGCCGGCAAGGACCTGGCGGGCGTTCTCGATCGCGCCGGAGTACATCCGCACCCGGCCTTTGTCGGTTGCCGAGGCGATGTGCGGGGTGACCACGACGTTGTCGCGGTTGAGGAGCGTGTGCGCGGGATCGAGCGGTTCGGGGGCGGTGACATCGAGGCCGGCGGCGTACACCTTGCCGGAGTCGAGCGCGTCGACCAGCGCCTGCGTATCGATCACACCGCCGCGGGCCGCATTGACGATGACGACACCGTCCTGCATTCGAGCGAACGCCGCCGCGTCGAGCAGGTTCCGAGTCTCGTCGGTGAGCGGGGTGTGCATCGTGATGACCCGGCTCTCGTTCAGGATCGTGTCGAGATCGACCTGTTCGTGTTCGACGACCTCCACATAGGGGTCGCAGACGATGACGCGCATGTCCATCGCGGCGCACATGCGGGCGACTCGACTGCCGATCCGGCCATGACCGACCACCCCGATGGTGGCACCGCTCAACTCGATGCCCTCGTGCGCGGCGTAGAAGTCCTGTCGACCAGCCCGCAGGCGGGCGACATTGTTGGCGGTGAACTTGGACGCCGCCATGAGCAGGCTCATCGTGTGCTCGGCGGTCGAGATCGACGGCGCGTCGGGTGTATTGCACACGACGACACCTTGCGCGGCGGCGGCATCGAGATCGACGGTGTCGAAGCCGATGCCCGACCGCGAGATCACCTCGAGCATGGCGCCCGTGGCGATGCGTTCGGCGGGCCATGGCGACGCGCCAGCGATCGCAGCGCGACACGTCGGAAGCTCGGCGTCGTCCGGGCCGACCACCTCCCAGTCCGGGCCGAAGAGTTCGTCGAATCCTGGCGGAAGCGGGCGATCGATGAAGATGCGTTCAGGCATGGGTGTTCTCTCGTGGAGCCGTCATCGAGGATCACGCTCCTGAAGGAAGGCGTCGACCTCGGGACCGGTCGGCATGTCGTCGGCACACATCATGCGGCCGGCGACGATGGCGCCTGCGGCGTTGCCGTACCGAACGGTGTCGGGCAGTGACCAGCCCTCGAGGAGGCCGTGGCAGAAGGCGCCACCGAAGGCATCGCCCGATCCGAGTCCGCAGACAACCTCGACCGGGTAGGGCGAAAGCCGTTCGCGAAGCTGTGGCGTGGCGACCATGAAACCGTCGCCCCCGAGCTTCACGATCGCGGCGTCGAGGCCGCGATCGAGCATGCGGTCGGCTGCTTCGTCGGGGTCATCGGTGCCGACTGCGACCTCGCACTCCTTGCGGTTGCCGATGGCGATGGTGACATGGTCGAGCATCGGCGAGATCGCCGCATGGGCCTGCTCCTCGCTGTCCCAGAACATCGGACGCCAGTCGAGATCAAGGACGGTGTGATGCTTCCGGTTGCGACGCTGCAACAGTTCGGTGACGGTCGTGCGGCTGCGGTCGAACGCGAACCGGCTCGCCGGGATCCAGAGGATGCGCGCCGTGTCGACTGCGTCGAGAAGCGGTGGCGTGGTCTCGATCTCCATGTCGGGAGCGGCAGGCTCTCGATAGAAGATGATCGTCGGATCCTCTGGCGGGTCGAGTTCGGCGAACGCCAACGGTGTTTTCAAGGTCGGATGGGTGGCAACGAAGCGCGGGTCGACATTGAACGTGTTCTGCAGTGCATCGGTGACGTACCGGCCGAATTGGTCGTCGCCGACGCGCGTCGCGAGCGCAACGGCATGGCCGTAACGAGCGGTGGCGACGGCGACGTTCGTGGCCGTTCCGCCGATGGACTTTCGGAAGGTCGTGACGTCGGACATCGTCACGCCGGGTTGTTCGGCGTAAAGGTCGACGCTCACCCTTCCGATCGAGAGAAGATCGAGCGACGACATCGACGATCAGCCTCCCCGACCCTGCAGGTCGATCTCGGTCGAATGGGGGTACGGCTCTCGACGGCGCGTGCCACGGGTGGTCTCCTGGACCGTGCGGTGCGTCGGCGGGATCCGGTTCACGAGTTCTGGGCCTGGGCGATCTCGTGCTGCAGCGCCTCGAGTTCGGCACCGCCGGCCATGAGCGAGGTGAGCTCGTTCTGGCTGATGTCTTCCTTGGCGAAGTTGCCCATCGACTGGCCGCGGTTGAGGATCACGAACCGGTCGCCGACCGGGTACGCGTGGTTCGGGTTGTGGGTGATGAAGATCACGCCGAGTCCGCGCCTGGCGGCTTCGACCACATAGCGCAGCACGACACCCGACTGCTTCACACCGAGCGCTGACGTGGGCTCATCGAGGATCAGCACCTTCGCGCCGAAGTACACCGCGCGGGCGATGGCGACGGACTGGCGTTCACCGCCGGAGAGCGTGCCGACCGGCTGCTCGGTATCGCGGATGTCGATGCCCATCTTGGCCATCTCTTCTTTGGCGATGCGCTTCGCCTCGGCCTTGTCGATCCACTCGAGGGGCCAGACGCCCTTGGTTGGCTCGGAACCGAGGAAGAAGTTCCGCCACACCGACATGAGCGGCACCATGGCGAGGTCCTGGTACACGGCGGCGATGCCGGCGTTGAGCGCCTCACGCGGGTTCTTGAAGTTGACCTCCTGACCCTCGAGCTTGAAGGTGCCCTCGGAGTGCTCGTGCACCCCGGCCAGGATCTTGATGAAGGTCGATTTGCCGGCGCCGTTGTCGCCGAGCACACAGGTGACCTGCCCGGCGCGCACCTCGGTGGTGACGCCTTGGAGGGCGATGATGTTGCCGTAGAACTTCGAGATGTTCTCGAGTTCGAGCAATGGCGTATCGGACATCGTGAACCTCCTCGATCAGCGGGCCGACTCGGCCTTGGTGCGGATGTAGTTGTTGGCGACGACAGCGAGCAGGAGGATGCCGCCGACGAAGACGAACCTCCAGTCGGAGTTCCACCGGGCGGACGGGATGCCCTGCACGGCCATCGCCATGATCAGGGCACCGATGCCAGCACCGATGGTCGAGCCGTAGCCGCCGGTGAGCGCCGTGCCACCCACGACGGCGGCGATGATGTATTCGAACTCCTCGCCGTCGCCCGTGCTGGCCTGGATGGTGTTGAGGCGGAACGCCAGCAGCACACCGACCAACCACGCAGCGGCCGAGACCACCATGAAGAGTTGGGTCTTGGTGCGGGCAGCGGGGACACCGACCTGGCGGGCGGCTTCCTTGTTGCCGCCGACGGCAAAGGTCCAGCTGCCGAAGCGGGTCCGGGCGAGCACCCAGGACACGACAGCGGTGAAGCCGAGGAACCACAGGATGCGGACGCTGTACTTCACGATCGAGCCGCCGACCTCGGCCTCCTCGGTGGTGACCCAGCCGAGACGGGCGACCATGCCGACAACGATGAGCAGCACAGCGGAGAGCAGCATGTTGCGGGCCGTCGTATCGGCCGAGGTGTCCGTGAACCGGCGCACCTCGAAGCGCGTGTTCGCGATCGCCCAGACGGCCATGATCGCAGCGAAGGCGAGCATGAAGCTGAAGGCCTCGGCCCGGAACTTCGGAGCCGACGACTCGCTCTGGACGAAGAAGGCCATGACGACGAGTGCGACCGACGTGAGCAGCAGCAGCGCCGAACCGGCCCGGTCCGAGTGCCGTCGGCTGCGGGTGGCAGCGGTGATCAGGCTGACGAAGGCCGCGCCGGTGAGGGCGATGAAGATGATCGCCCGGGCGCCCTGCTCGGTGGAGAGGTTGAGGAAGCCGAGGGTGGCGAGGATCGCCACGATGCCCGTGGAGATGACTCGGGCCCTGGCCTCTCCGAGGGCGGCGGCCGCTGCCGCCGAGATGGCCGACCCGATGACGTTGCCTGCGGCGGCGCCACCGGTGCCGGCCGACCAGATCATCGCCACGAGGGCGACAACGATGGCGATGGCGAGGCTGGTGCCACCACCGAGATCGAAGGCTTCGGTGAGGTCCTCACCGTTCTGCGCATCCATCCAGGTGCCGACGAGGATGGCGGCGACGAAACAGATGACGCCGGCGATGAGCGGTGCCGTCACCCCGTCGGGGCGACCGGCTGTCGTGCCGCTCTGCGTGTGCGGGGCGTAACGCCACACGCCCCAGCCGATGAAGCCGACGAGCATTCCCGCGCCGATGAGGGCAGCACCGATGGTGTTCGCGCCGGCGCCATCGGTGTTGTGGAGTTGCCAGACGCCGGCGAGGCCGAGGGCGATACCGACGACCACACCGATGAGGCCGGTCGGGTTCATCACATCCTTGCGGCGGAAGTGGAATTCGTAGACGGCGAGCACGACAAGCGTGAGGCCGGCGAGGGTACCGATGGAGTACACCCAGTCGCGGGAGTCCCAGACGTGCTCGTTGCGGATCCACTCCCCGGCGAAGACCTTGTCGAGCAGGCCGTATCCCTTGTCGCTGACGCCATTTTCCTCGGCGTAGATGGCGAGGTCGTCGAGCTTGCCGACCTGAATCTGATCGACGATCAGCTTCGAGAAACCGAGCTTGGCGCCCTTCAGAACGAAGAAGGACCCCAAGGTCACGATGAAGCTCGGGAGCGATGTTCGGTTGACGAGGAAGCCGTTCCACCAACCGAGTCCAAGGGCGGCGAGCAGTGAGATCGGAAGGGCGACCCAGAGACTGAAACCTGCGCCGGCTGCCTCGCCGGCGACGTCGCGGACCAACAAGATGGTCAAGATGCCGAGCGCGCCCGTGGCGGCGCCCGACGAGAGATCGAATTCGCCGCCGATCATCAGCAGCGCGACGGCGACCGCCATGATGCCAAGCGGTGCGGCGGCCTGGTCGAGGATCGACTGGGCACCACTGGCCTGGCCGAACTTGACCGAGACGGCCCAGAAGAAAACCCACACAGCGACAGCGCCAATGGCTGCACCGATCTCGGGTCGAACGAGTGCTCGCTGGAAGACCCCTCGGTACGCCAGCCGCTCGTCGGCGTTCGGGGCTGCGCTGGCCCCGGCTGTGGTGTCACTCATCGGTGACGGCTCCCCCCCCAATGGAATGTGTCCGTTTTGTGGCGCCTCGAGGACGCCCGATCGGGCGATTCCGGGACGGATACTGGACCCGTCCCGGAATCGACCCTGATCAGAAGGCGACCAGTTCAGCCGTGGCCGAGCCGGTCATCGCTGATGTGGATCAGCGGGTGCCGGCGGCCGAGAGTTCCTTGACCGCAGCGGCGTTGTCCGGGGTCACGAATCCCGGACCGGTGAGCACCGGAAGACCGCCGCCCGCCTGGTTGGCGTTGGTGGCCTCGAGGTACATGAGGACGACCGGCAGGTAGCCCTGGAGGTACTGCTGCTGATCGACGGTGAAGGCGACATCGCCGGCCTCGATCGCATCGAGCAGCTCCGGCGTCATGTCGAAGCCACCGATGGTGAGGTCGATGCCCAGGTCCTGAGCGGCGGCGAGGGCCGACATGGTGATGACCGGACCGACGCCGAGCACGCCGTCGATCGCCGGGTCGGCGTCGAGGACGGCCTTGATGCCGTTGATCTGCTCGGTCTGGTCGGCGTCAAGACCGACGAACTGGGTGATGACTTCACCGTTGAAGGTCTCTTCGAGACCGGCGCAACGCTCAGTGAGGCCGACGTTCGACTGCTCCTGCTGGGCGCAAAGGACCTTGGTGGCACCGAGGTCATTGAACCGCAGACCAGCGCCCTGACCGGCGACGTCCTCGGACTGACCGATGTGGGTGGTGGCACCGATGGTGGTGTAGTCGTTCAGGCCCGAGTTGAGCGTGTAGACCGGGACGCCAGCAGCAACGGCGTCCTGGAGCGGGCCGATGAGCTGGTCGGGCGACGGCAGCGACGCGGCGATGCCGTTCGAGCCCTCACCGATCGCGGTCTCGATGTCGGAGACCATCTGACCCGGGTCGTTGTTGCCGGGCATCCACACACAGTTGACGCCGACATCGGCGCAGGCCGCTTCCATGCCGCGCTTCACGACGGACCAGAACGGGCCGTCGTCGGAGTGCGTGATCATGTGGAAGGTGAGGTCACCGCCCTGGGTCTGCTCGACCGCTTCTTCTTCGGTGCTTGCGCTGTCGTTCGAGTCGGCGCTCTCGCTGCTGCTGTCGTCGTCACCGCACGCAGCGGCAACGAGCACGATCGCAAGCAGCACTGCCAACCAATTGAAGTGCTTCTTCATTGTTTGTCCCCCTCCTCAGGGTTTGGGTTGTTCCCGTACCACACATGGACGTTCACGAGGCCTTCTGACCTGCGGTGAACTCCGCATTGATAGCACGGAGATATTCGATGCTCCGGAGAACATCGACCTTGGGGCCTTCACCCGGCGCCGGTTCGCCGTCGGTGATGGCCGCGTCCTGTTCGAGCACGTACCAGCCGTCGTAGCCGCTGCGTTCGAGCTCGGTGACGACCTCGGCGACCGGCACATCGCCGTCGCCCATCGGGCAGAACATGCCGTTCTGCACACCCTGCATGATCGACTGCTCGCCACGAAGGACCGGTGCAGCGAGATCGAGGTGCACGTCCTTGAGATGGACATGCGCGATGCGATCACGAGCATCGGCCAGGAACTCGACGGGGTCGTATCCGCCGATCATCAGGTGGCCCATATCAAAGGTCCAGCCGACCTGGCTGCGCTCGAGCACGTTCTTCACGTCGCTCGGCCGCTCGATCATCGTGCCGAGATGGGGGTGGATCGCCTGCGACATGCCATGGGCGGCGACGATCTCCTCGATCTCGTCGAGCATCGCCGCAGCGTAATCCCAGGCCGCCGCATCGATCTCCACGCGGGGGGCCCAGTCGAAGCTGGTCACCATCGACGTGATGAACAGGTGACCGCCGGCTCCACCCATCAGCGCTGCGGCCCGTTCGGCAGCAGCAAGGCTGGCGTCACGCTGCGCGGGGTCGTGGAGCACGACGGGAACGAAGCCGCCGATCATCTCGAGGTCGTAGCGGGCGCACACCTCGCGCAATTCACCGGGGTCGGTCGGGAGATAGCCGTCGGATCCGAGTTCGGTGGCGGCAAGCCCGAGATCCTGCATCTCGGAAAGCACACGGTCGACCGGAAGTTCCAGCCCCCAGCCGGGGACTTCGCAGACACCCCAACTGATGGGTGCTCCGGCAACGCGCTGGAAGAAACTGCTCAAACCCGACCCCGAGGAAACGCTCAGCTCTGACGTCCGATTGCGTTAGAGCGCTCTAAATCTTACGGTGGCCACCGTACTTGTCAAGCCCAACGACGGTGCGCAACGCTTTCGCAGGGGGAACCGACGATGAGTCGTCCGACGATGGAGACCGTGGCCGAACGTGCCGGCGTTTCTCGCGCCCTCGTGAGCCTGGTGATGAACAACTCGTCGAAGGTCAGCGAGGCCAAGCGCCAGGCGGTGCTGCACGCAGCAGAGCAGCTCGGGTACCGGCCGAACCTCCACGCCCGCAATCTCGCCCAGGCCCGCACCAAGACCCTGGGCATGATCATCAACGACATCCACAACCCCTTCTTCGCCGAGGTCGTGTACGGAGTCGAGGCCGCCGCCGACGACTACGGCTTCGACGTGTTGATCCTCAACGGCGGGCGCGACGCCGAACGGGAGCGGCGGGCCGTTGAAACCCATCTGCAGTTCCAAGTCGAGGCATTGATCCTCGTCGGCCCCAAGCTCGACAACGACGACATCGTCCGAGCGTCGGCGGTGGTGCCAACCGTGGTGGTGGCGTCCGGCCGCGACAATCCCGGGGCCGACACGATCACCACCGACGACGAGCGCGGCGCCGCGCTCGCGGTTCAGCACCTCGTCCAACTCGGCCACACCGACATCGTCCATATCGACGGCGCAGCCAACATCTCCTCACGCGCCCGGTCGCACGGCTACGAGAAGGCCATGCGCTCGCTCGGGCTCGAACCGCGAACCCTGCGAGGTGGCGACGACGAAGCAGACGCCGAGGCCGCGATCGTCGACCTCGCCGAGACCGATTCGATGCCCACCGCCATTTTCGCCTTCAACGACCTCGTCGCCGCCGGCGCGCTCAGCACCCTCGAAGCGGCGGGACTGCGGGTGCCCGATGACGTGTCCGTCGTGGGGTACGACAACACGTTCATCGCCGAGCTCAACCACATGTCGCTCACGACGGTCAACCAGCCGCGACACCAGATGGGTCAACTGGCGATCCGGACAGTCCTCGAGCGAATCGAGGACGACCGCACCGAACCCACTCGTATCGACCTCGCGCCGACCCTGTCGGTACGGCGGTCGACGGCGCCGCCCCGAAAGGCCTGACATGACGAAGCACACCCGCATCGGCATCGTCGGCACGTCCTGGTGGGCCGATTCGATGTACCTCCCTGCGTTGCGACGCCTTGATGGTGTCGACGTACCCGCCGTCCTCGGCCGCAACCCCGACCGCACCTCGACGTTCGCCCGGGAGTGGGAGATCCCCGGCGCTTTCACCGACACCACCGAGTTCTTCGAGCAACCACTGGACGCCGTCGTCATCGCATCGGCGAACGACTCGCATCACCCCCTGTCGATCCAGGCGATCGAACGGGGACTCGACGTGCTGTGCGAGAAACCACTCGGGCTCGATGTCGCCCAAGCAGAGGAGATGACACGCGCGGCGAACGCCGCCGGGGCGATCACCCTTGTGCCCTTCACCTATCGTTACATGCCCGTCAACCAGTACCTGAAGCGACTGATCGACGAGGGCTACCTCGGCGAGGCGTTCCACCTCGGGCTCCGCTACTTCACTGGCTTCGCTCGCCAGGGCGAGTACGCCTGGCGATTCGATCGCAGCGAGGCCGGCAGCGGCGTCATCGGCGACATCGGCAGCCATTTCCTCCACCTCGCCCGATGGTTCTTCGGCGAGGTCTCGTCGGTCGGCTGTCTCTCGCGGTCGTTCATCGAGCGCGCCGACCGACCCGACGGCCGCCCCTACGAGCGCAGTGAGGACTCGGCGCTGATCACCCTCGAGTTCACCTCCGGTGCCTATGCCACCGTTCAGGCGAGTGCGGTGTGCCACGAGCCGACGCCGTTCGGTCAACTGCACGAGTTCGATGCCCATGGCAGTGACGGCACGCTCCATGCCGTCTGCGACTGGGACACCGTGCAGTCGGTGCGCGGCGTGAAGGTCGGCGAGTCCGGTCCGGTCGCCGAACTGCCGATCCCCGACGACATCTGGAACGGTGCTCGCCATGACACGGTGCACGACACGTACCGCGACATCTTCCGCGGATCAGGCGCGATGATCGGTGACTTCGTCGATGCCGTCCGGACCCGACGCCCCTGCGATCCCGACTTCGCCGAGGGCCTTCGCGTCCAGCAGCTGTGCGACGCCGCGGTCGAAAGCGCCGCTGCCGGCGGTGTCCGATTGTCCGTGTGAGTGCCCGCATCACACTCGTGGTGGCCCTCACCCTCGCCGCCGTCGCCTGTGGCGTCGATGACCCATTGACGGCGGTCGACCGCGTGGTGGTCGGTGTCGCCGCCGAGGGCTGCAGCCTCGAGCCCGCCTTCGGCACCGGTGTCGCCGTTGTCCATGGCGACGAGGTGCTGGTCGTCACGTCGGCCCACACGGTCGCCGGATCCGATGAGGTGAGCCTGCGCCGACCCTCGGGCCTCGCCGTTTCCGCCGAGGTCGTCGCCTTCGACCCCGATCGCGACGTCGCCGTGATCCGAGCCGACGAGATGAGGTACGGGCGGCCGATGGGCGAGCCCTCGACGGGCGCCGCCGCGACCGCCGTGGCGTGGAGTCCCGACGTCGGCCTTGAGTCCTTCGATACCACGATCACCCGACTCCTTCGCGTGACGATCGAGGACATCTACGTCGAGGATGTCGTCGAGCGACGTGCGTTTGAGTTCGACGGTGCGATCACCGCCGGCGATTCGGGTGCGCCGATCTTCGGCGAGACTGGCGACGTGCTCGGGATCGTGTACGCCCGCAGCCGTGACCGCGGCGTGGGCTTTGCGGTGTCGACGACGGAAATCCGGCCGGTGCTGGATTCTGTCACCGATTCCCGCGCCGACACCGGCCGCTGCATCTAGCCTCCGATCCCATGATCCTAGGTTTCGACGTCGGCGGAACGAACGCACGGGCATTGCTCATCGAGCCGGAGACGGGCGACATCATCGACCGCGACCGCGAGTCGAGCGCCGGCACCGGGCCCGTCCTGCTCGAAACGCTCGTCCGGATGATCGACCGGATGACACGAAACCACGACGGCGAACTCGAGGGCGTGGGCCTCGGCGTGGCAGGCCTCGCCCACCACTCGGGGGTCATCCACTACTCCCCCAACCTGCCAGATCTCGTCGAGTACCCCTTGGGCACCGAACTTGCCGGCCGAACGGGTCTCGACGTGACCGTCATGAACGACGCGACCGCCGCGACCTGGGCCGAGGGCAAACTCGGCGCCGGGCGGGGCAGCGACGACTACATGCTCATCACCCTCGGCACCGGGATCGGCAGCGGTTTCGTCTGCGGCGGCCGGTTGATCCATGGCCACAACGGCTTCGCCGGCGAGTCGGGCCACATGGTCGTCGACGCGAACGGTCCGACCCACCACACCGGCCAGCGGGGTCCCTGGGAGTACTACGCGTCGGGTACGGCGCTCGGCCAGATCGGACGCTCCCAGGCCCAGATCGGCCTCTTCCCTTCTGCGCTCAGCCTGGCCGGTTCGGTCGCCGCGATCACCGGATTCACGGTCGCCGAGGCGTTGAACCGGGGCGACAAGGAAGCCGAGCGCATCTTCGACGGCTTTTGCCGACAGGTGGCGGTCGGTCTCGCCAACCTCGTCATGATCTTCGACCCGGATCGCATCATCCTGGGCGGGGGGCTCACCGACATCGGCGAACCACTCCGGGCCGGGACGAAGTACTGGCTCGACGAACTCACGCTCGGCGCCCGGTACCGGCCCGAGGTCGAGATCGTGATGGCCCAACTCGGCGACGACGCCGGCGCACTCGGCGCTGCGCTCTGGAGTCGAGAAGCCGCCGACTAGACCTCGGCCCGAATCGGCGGGACCACCAACTCGACGGCGACGAGCAGGGCGCCCGCCACCACCAGCAGCCCGCCGCCGACCCACCCGAGGGTGGCGTACTCACCACCGGCGACCAGCGCACCGGCGACGAGTGGGCCGAGCGCTCGCCCGAAGGCCATGGCGGCCTGGGCATCGCCGGCCCGTTCGGTCGGGAACCGGGATCGCTCGGCGAGCAGGGTGTACGAGCCGGGTACCGCCATCCAGAACGCGACACCCCAGACACAGAGCACGACCCACAGCACCGCCGTCTGGTCGGCCTGGGTCGAGATCACCGCGCAGACCCCGGTGAGCGCGAAGTAGCCACCGGCGAAGCGACGACGACCACGGAAGCGAGCCGCCGGGATACTGACCAAGGCGTTCGCCGAGAAGGCGAGCGAGATCACAAGCGCGCTCATCCCGTAGCGGTCGGCGGCGATCGCTCCCATGAAGACGAACACGGCCGAGCCACCGAGCGTCGCGATGGTCAGAGCCGCAATGACGACCAACGCCGCCCGAACCGCACGGTTGCGGCCGGTGGGGGTGCGGTCGGGAACGACGATCGCGGGCACCCACACGAGCGGCACGAGCGAGACGCCGGCGAGCACAAGGAACACCGCACGGACGTCGCCGAGTTCGAGCAGCACGCCGATGATCGGCGCCGACACGACCGCCGTGAGCGGGCCGACCGTGGTGATGTCGCCCGTGCGCTCGTCGTCGCCGAAGACCTGCGAGTAAGCGAGCCAGGTGAGAACACCGAGCGCAAGACCCGAGACCGACCTCGTCACGACCAACACCACGAACGAGCCGACGAACGCCGCCACGACATTGGCCGCCGACAGTGTCACGAGCGAAATGACGAAGAGGCGCCGGGACGGGTCGACGACTCGCCCCGCCGTCCACGAGCCGACCACGAACGAACCGAGCTGGGCAGCCGAGAACAGCGCCGCCGTTCCGGTGGAGACCTCGAACTCCACCGCAAGCGGGGCGAGCACGAGCGGCGTGGCGGAAAAGGTGGCCATTGCCACCGCCATTGCGGCGACAAGGCCGATCTCGGTGTGCAAACGAAGTGCGTTGAGAAGCCGGAATGGGACCTGCACGACGTCACCTTACGCCCGTCCGCAGAACCACAATCGGAGTTAGCCACCGGACCAACTAGATTCTCTGCCATGCCCGAGCTCCGCAGTCAGACCACCACCCAGGGACGTAATCAGGCCGGCGCCCGAGCGCTCTGGCGCGCCACCGGCATGACCGACGACGACTTCACCAAGCCGATCATCGCCGTCTCGAATTCGTTCACCCAGTTCGTGCCCGGCCACGTCCACCTGAAGGATCTCGGGCAGCTCGTGTGCCGCGAGATCGAAGCCGCCGGCGGGGTGGCGAAGGAGTTCAACACCATCGCGGTCGACGACGGCATCGCCATGGGGCACGACGGCATGCTCTACAGCCTCCCGAGCCGCGATCTCATCGCCGACTCGGTCGAGTACATGGTCAACGCCCACTGCGCCGACGCGCTGGTGTGCATCTCCAACTGCGACAAGATCACGCCCGGCATGTTGATGGCGGCGATGCGCCTCAACATTCCGACGATTTTCGTCACCGGCGGCCCAATGGAGGCCGGAAAGACCAAGCTCGCCGGTGTCGAAGTCAAGCTCGACCTCATCGACCCGATGATCAAGGCCGGCGACACGTCCGTCAGCGACGAGGACGTGCACGAGATGGAGCGCTCCGCCTGCCCGACCTGTGGGTCGTGTTCGGGCATGTTCACCGCCAACTCGATGAACTGCCTCGCGGAGGCGCTCGGTCTGGCGCTGCCGGGCAACGGCACCGTGGTCGCCACCCACAGCGATCGCGAGCGGCTTTTCCTCCAGGCCGGTCGCCAGATCGTCGACCTTGCCACGCGGTACTACGAGAAGGAGGACGACTCGGTCCTCCCCCGCTCGATCTGCACCAAGGAGGCGTTCGAGAACGCGATGACCCTCGACATCGCGATGGGCGGCTCCACCAACACCGTGCTGCACATTCTCGCTGCCGCTCGCGAGGCACACGTCGACTTCACGATGGCCGACATCGATCGGCTCAGTCGGATCTCCCCTGCCATCTGCAAGGTCGCTCCTGCCACCGACACGTACCACATCGAAGACGTCCACCGAGCCGGCGGCATCATGGGCATCCTCGGCGAACTTGACCGGGCCGGACTCCTCCACACCGAGCAGCCCACTGTCCACGCCCCGACGATGGCCGCCGCCCTCGACGAGTGGGACATCATGCGCGACCCGTCGTCGGAGGTGCAGGAGTTCTACCGTGCCGGTCCCGCCGGCATCCGCACGACCGTGGCCTTCAGCCAGAGCACCCGCTGGGACAGCCTCGACACCGATCGCGAGAACGGCTGCATCCGCAGCGTGCCGAACGCCTACTTCCAGGACGGCGGCCTCGCCGTGCTCTTCGGCAATATCGCCGAGAACGGCTGCATCGTGAAGACCGCCGGCGTCGACGAGGAGATCTTCACGTTCTCCGGCCCTGCACGGGTCTTCGAATCGCAGGACTCGGCGTGCGACGGGATCCTCGACACCGACCACATCCAGGCCGGCGATGTCGTCATCATCCGCTACGAGGGCCCGAAGGGCGGCCCCGGCATGCAGGAGATGCTGTACCCCACGAGCTACATCAAGTCGCGGGGGCTCGGAAAGGAATGTGCACTTCTCACCGACGGCCGCTTCTCCGGCGGCACCTCGGGTCTATCGATCGGACACGCCTCGCCCGAAGCCGCCGAGGGAGGCGCCATCGCGCTGATCGAGGACGGCGACATCGTCGACATCGACATCCCCAACCGCACGATCAACATTCGCGTGAGCGACGAGGTGATCGCCGAGCGCCGCGCAGCAATGGAGGCCAAGGGCGACGATGCCTGGCAACCCGCTGAGGAGCGGCCCCGAAAGGTGTCGGCAGCGCTGTGGGCCTACGCCGCCATGACCACCAGCGCCGACAAGGGCGCCGTGCGCGATATCTCGCAGATCCAACGCTGAACGAGTGAGGGAATCTTCATGACCGATCTCGACACCAACGAACCCATTCGCGGCCCCGAAGCCGTCCGCAAGAGCCTCATCGATGCCGCGGTACAACTCATGGCAATGCGGTCGCCCCGGCAGATCTCGGGCCGCGAGCTCGCGAAGCACGCGGGCGTGAACTACGGCCTGATCCACCACTACTTCGGATCCAAGGACGCGGTCTTCGCCGAGGCCGTCGCGGTCGCCACCGAGGAGATGGGCGAGCGCTGGGATTCCGACGGCATCCTGCCGGTCAACACCTCCGACGACGCAGCGAGCTATCGCACCTTCGCCAAGCTCGAGCTCGACGAGGTCCGCTCACCGATGACCGATTTGATCCACCGGATCGTGCGCGGTCAGGCCACCGCCACCGGCCGTGCGGAGGACGACCCCGAACTGCTCGCCCAGGTCGCGCTGTGCGCCGCGCTCCAGTTCGGTTGGGGTGCGTTCGAGGAGGAGATCGTCACCGGGCTCCAGGAGTTCGGTGTCGACCGCGACGCGCTGCGCGAGAAGGTCTCCGAACTCTCCATGCGGCTCGGCGACGGGTGACCGCAACCGCCTCGACGAGGGTCCGCTCCGAGGCAGGCGTCGTCGCCTACCTCGGATTCACATCGGCGCTCCTCGCCCTCGGAATCGACACCGCACTCCCAGCGTTCGACGAGATCCGCGAAGAGTTCTCGTTGGCTGACGGCAGTGGCGAAGTCTCGCTCGTCGTCACCGCCTACTTCCTCGGCATGGCGGCCGGACAACTCCCGATGGGACCGGTGTCGGATCGGTTCGGTCGCCGTCCGGTACTGCTCGCCTCCTTCGCGCTCTACCTGATCGGCGCGCTCGGGGCCACGCTTGCGCCCTCGTTCGGGGTGTTGCTCGGCGCCCGCTTCCTGTGGGGACTCGGCGCCGCCGGTCCTGCCGTCATCGGCCACGCAATCGCCCGCGACCTCTACTCCGGCGACCAGATGGCACGGGTCCTGTCGCTCACGATGGCCGTCTTCCTCATCGGCCCGACGATCGCCCCGCTGCTCGGCGAGATGCTCCTGCTCACCGGCGTCTGGCAGGCCGTGTTCCTCGTCGGTTTCGCGCTCGCACTGGTCGGCGCCGCATGGACGTTCCGGTTCGGCGAGACGCTTCCCGACGACCGACGCCGACCGATCAACCCGCCGGCAGTCGGTCGGGCGATCCGCACGACGATGACCAACCGCGCCTCTGCGGGCTACATCCTCGCAATGGTCTTCAGCCACGGCGCATTCTTCGTCTTCCTCGGCAGCTCCCAGCCGATCGTCGACGAGGTCTACGGGAGGCCTGGTTGGTTCGCTGCGACCTTTGCCTGCACCTCAGCCGTCAACGGTTTCTGCGTCTGGCAGGCGAGCCGCCACGTCCACCGCATCGGTGCCGCCCGACTCGCGCTGCTCGCCTATGGCACCAACGCCGGCGGCTTCGCGGTGATGCTCGTCGCTGCGCTCACGAGCGATGGCGTACCGCCCTTCGTCGTGTGGGTGGTGCTCGTCACCGTCACATCGACATCTAGCACGCTCGTTTCCACCACGGCGATCTCGCTCGCCCTGCAACCGATGGAGCACATCGCCGGCACTGCAGCGGCGCTGCGCGGCACATTCACCCTCGGATGTGGCTCGCTGTTGGCGTCGATGGTCGATCGTCAGATCGTCGACACGATCACACCGATGGCCGTCGGCGGCACGATCTACTGCGGCGTGGGTCTGATGCTCCTGTTGTGGGCCCGGGGCGGCTCCCTCGAGGTTGTCGATCCGGACGTCGCGTAGCGACCTGTTCGTCGTCGGATACGCCGGCACTCACTCCGGCGGGCGCATCCGAAACCACTCCCAGAGCGCGTCGTTCCAGTCCGCCTCGGCGACCTCTGTCTCCTCGGTGACGTCACCGCGCCGGAGCTTGAGCCGGTCAGCGAGCAGGGTCACACGGTCGGCGCCATCGCCGAGGAGTCGGGTGGCGAACGGCCAGCGCCGCCAGTGCGCCTCGGCATCGTCGGAGAGGCGTTGGGACGCTTGAGCGAAATCGGCGAGCTCGTGCGCAACCCGCTTGAAGCGGAACTTGGCGACGGGAACGCCGTCCTCGTGTTCGGCGAGGGTTGTGCCCTGCGGGCTCGCGATGAATTCGAACGGAGCCTTTCCGCCGTTCTGGGGCCCCGCCCGGTTGAGGTCGAGGGGACGAGAAAAGGAATCGCCGAACCCGACGTCGACCAGGTACGCCGTCTCGAGTTGAACCTCGATCGTGTGGTGGTCGATCACCGTGTTCGGGCCGTCGATCAGCACGGCTGCCCCGATCCGCATGGCCCGGAAGCCGAGCTGCTCGAGCAGCCACGCGAACGCGCCATTGTTCTCGAAACACCAACCACCACGGCCACCGATGATCTTGGCGAGCACGACATCCTGATCGACCGACACCGGGACCCGATGGAACACGTCGAGGTTCTCGAACGGCACGGCGACGAGATGGGCGTGCTGGAGTCGGGCGAGCGCGTCAAGGTCGAGCATGTCGGGCCGTTCGGCACCGATCCGTTCCAGATACGCATCGACAGTCGTCATGAGGTGGGCCACACTCTCGCACGATGCGCTTCTCTCCGACCATCACGGATCTCATGACGTCCCCGATCAGCGCTGCTCATGCGCTGGTCCACCATCGGGTCAACACTCGGCCGCTGCTCGACGTGTCGCAGGCCGCACCCTCGTACCCGCCGCCCCAGGTCGTGATCGACGCGATCGCGGCCGCGGCGAGCGACCCGAGCGTCGCGACCTATGCGCCGCAGCCCGGCCTTCCGGCGCTGCGTTCGGCCTTCGCCACCGACCTGTCGAACGCCTACGGCGGTGAGGTCGTTGCCGACGACGTGCTCATCACCGCCGGCTGCAACCAGGCGTTCTGCATCGTGGCATCGGCACTCGCCGGACCCGGCGACAACATGCTCGTGCAGGACCCCTTCTACTTCAACCACGGCATGTGGCTCGACGTCGAGGAGATCGAGGGACGACGCATCCCCAACGACGACGGTCTGATCCCGAATGCCGAGGCGAGCGCAGCGCTGATCGATGAACGCACAACAGCCATCGTCCTGGTCAGCCCCGGCAATCCCACCGGAGTCTCCGTCCCACCCGAGCGGATCGCCGAGTTTGCCGCACTCGCGAAGGCGAACGATCTCGCCCTCATCATCGACGAGACCTACCGCTCGTTTCGCCCCACCGACGCGCCGGCGCACACCCTCTTCGATGATCCGGCCTGGCGGGACACCGTCATCAGCCTGCACTCGTTCTCGAAAGATCTCGCCATCCCCGGCTACCGCGTCGGTGCGGTCGTCGCCGGAGAACCCGCCCGGCTCGAGGCGCTGAAGATCCTGGATTGCGTCGCCATCTGTGCCCCACCGATCGGGCAGATCGCCTGCATCGCCGGCCTCGAGCACGCCACCGAGTGGCGACGGGAGCAGGCGGAGCGAGTCGCCATCCACCAACAACGCTTCGAGTCGGTGATGGCGGACCGACCGGGCGGCTTCGAACTCGTCGCCGCCGGCGCCTACTTCGGATGGGTTCGCTACCCCGGCACACTCGCCACCGACGACGCTCTCCGCAAACTCGTCGTCGACCACGACGTCCTCGCCATTCCTGGGACGGCGTTCACCGAAGAGGACGAGCACATGCTGCGCATCAGCTTCGCCAACCTCGATGCCGAGCAGATCGATCGCCTCGGTGAGCGCTTGGCAGAATGGTCGACATGAGTCGACTTTGTACCGTCCGCATCGGCACTTCGACCCGTGCGGGTCGCATCGACGGCGACGACATCGTCATTCTCGACGCGGCCGATGTGGGGGACGTCCTGCGGGCCGGGGGTGAGGTCGCCGAGACCGGCGAGGCGATCCCCCGGGAGACTGCCCGCCTGGCTCCGGTGGTCACGGCGCCCGACAAGGTGGTGTGCGTGGGCGTGAACTATCTCGATCACATCGAGGAGATGGGCCGCGACCGACCGTCAGCGCCGACGTATTTCGCCAAGTTCGCCAACTCGCTGATCGGCGCCACCGACGATCTCGTCCTCCCACCGGTCGAGGTGTCGACGCACATCGACTGGGAGGTCGAACTCGCCATCGTGATCGGCTCGCCGGTGCGTCACGCCTCTCCGCGCGAGGCGCTGGCCGCCGTCGCCGGATACACGGTGATGAACGATGGCTCTGTTCGCGACTTTCAGCGCCGCACCACCCAGTTCCTCGCCGGCAAGATGTTCGAGGGGCTCAGCCCGCTCGGGCCCGTACTCGTCGATGCCGACGAACTCGGCGACGGCAGCGGACTCGAGATCCGCAGCGAAGTCGACGGGGTGGTCAAGCAACAGAGCTCGACATCAGAGCTGTGCTTCAACGTCGTCGACATCGTCCAGGACCTCAGTGCGATCACGACGCTCATGCCGGGCGACGTGATCGCCACCGGTACCCCGGGCGGCGTCGGCGCAGCGCGCACCCCACCCGAATGGCTCACCGACGGCGCTGTCTTGCGCTGCTCCATCGAAGGCATCGGCGCCACCGAGAACCGCTGCGTGCTGCCGTAGACGCCGGCAGCCGGCCGGCGAACCCGACGCGTCAGCCTCGGATGCGAACGAGGATGTCGTCGACGATCTCGGCGACGGTTCGACCGTCGGTCGGGACCGCCTCGAACCTCGCGTAGGCCTCGGAGCGCTCGGCCAGGAGTTCGGCGACACGCGCCTCGGGGTCAGCGGTGTCGAGGAGGGGCCGATCGACGATGCCGTCGGCCCGGACCCGGGCGATGGTCGTGGCGGGTGATGCCGTGAGGCAGAACACCCGTCCGCTGGATTCGAACCGCTCGGCGATCGCCGGGTCGATGAGCATGCCGCCCCCGGTCGAGATGACCAGCGCCGTTTCATCGGCGAGCTCGTCAGCCAGTTCTCGCTCAAGCGTCCGGAAGGTCGCCTCGCCGTGCTCGGCAAAGATCGACTGGATCGGCCCGTGGCGCTCGACGATCACGGCATCGGTGTCGACGAAGCGGCGCCCCAGCGCAGCGGCGAGCGCCGAGCCCACCGACGACTTTCCCGACCCCATGAAGCCGGTGAGCACGATGTTGTGTTCTGCGACAGCGCCTCCGGCCATGATGACGAGCGTACGTCCCCGCCCGGCGATCACCGTCGACCAGCCAGGAGTCCCGATGCCGAACACCGAAGCCATCCGTTTCGCCGAGACCGGCGGACCCGAGGTCCTGCAGATCACCGAGGTCGAACTGGCCGAGCCGGGGCCGGGCCAGGCGCTGGTCGGCGTCTATGCCTCCGGCGTCAACTTCATCGACACCTATCATCGGTCCGGCCTCTATCCCGTCGAGCTGCCCTTCGTTCCGGGGAGCGAGGGCGCCGGCATCGTGGAAGCGGTCGGCGCCGACGTCACCGATGTCGCCGTGGGCGACCGCGTTGCGTGGGTCGGCGTGCCGGGAAGCTACGCCGGCCGGGTGCTCGCTCCGACGGAGGCCATGATGCCGATCCCCGACGGGGTCAGCCTCGAGATCGCCGCCGCGCTCCCCCTCCAAGGCATGACCGCGCACTACCTGGTCTCGGACACCAAACCGCTCCGACCTGGCGACCGGTGTCTGATCCACGCAGCAGCCGGAGGAACGGGACGACTGCTCGTCCAGATGGCGAAAATCCGGGGGGCTGAGGTGGTCGCGACCGCAGGCTCGCCCGAGAAAGGCGAACTCGCCCGGTCGGGCGGCGCCGATCATGTCGTCCTCTACAACGAGGTCGATCTGGTCGAGGGGGTCGAGGCGGCGGTCGGCACGAACGCGATCGACGTCGTGTTCGACGGTGTTGGCGCCGCCACCTTCGACGCCGGAATCCACCTCCTTGCCCCCCACGGCACGATGGCGACCTTCGGAAACGCATCCGGTGCCGTACCGCCGATCTCACCGCTGGCATTGATGGCCAAGTCACTCTTTCTCACCCGACCCACCCTCATCACCCATATCGCCACGCCCGAAGCCCGCCTCACCCGCTGGAACGAGCTCAACCGGTGGATCGCCGACGGCGACCTCGAGGTCCGGATCGGGCACACATTCCCGCTCACCGATGCCGCCGCTGCGCACACAGCACTCGAGGCTCGTTCGACCACTGGCAAGATCCTGCTCCTGCCGTGAGCGATGATGGCCGCATGACCACCTCCCTCATCGCCGAGTTCGAGGCGCTCTGCGACCGGCAGTTCGACGACATCGCTCGGGCCGGTGTCTGGTGGACCGGTGAGGAGAAGCTCGCCATGGCCGCCGTGGCGAGAGCCGCGATGACCGACCGGACGGCCCCGCAAACGGTGCTCGGCGACGCAGCACTCGAAGCGACCCGCAAGGTTGCCGCCGCGGCAAGCTCCCTTCGCAAGGCCGACATCGAACGGTGGGAGGCCGAAGGCATGCGGGCCGAGGCCTATGTCGAGCTCGTCGGCGTGGTCGGACGCCTCGCTGCGATCGACACCGCCACCTTCGGACTCGGGCTCGACCCCGCGCCGTTGCCCGCACCGGTAGCCGGGGCACCACTCGAAGCAACTGTGCCCGGCGTCGACTATGTCGACGGCTGGGTGCCTACCGACGGCATCGCGTTCCCGCCGACGGCCTACACGGCGGTCCCCGGCGCCACCGAGCTCTGGATCGACGTCTCGACCGTGCTGTACATGCCACTCGAAGAAATGGGCGACCCCGCCTTCGTTCGTGACGAGGCCACCCGAGCCCAGATCGAACTCGTCGCGTCGAGAACCTCCTACCTCAACGACTGCTTCTATTGACTGCTCTCCCACACCTCGATGCTCCGTGCGAGCGTCAACCACCACGACAGCGACATCCAACCCGACCGGATCGTCGGCGGTGCCGAGGAATGCGGCGTCGAGCACGCCAGAGAGATCTTTGCGCTGACCGATGCCGTCGTCCTGCGTGACACGGCCGAGTACCCCGACGCTCGCATCCGCGCCGAACTGCGCTTCGGGCGGGATGCCACCGATCGTCTGGTCATGGTTGCGGCGAACTTCCAGCAGATGAACCGGATGATGGACGCCATCGGCGGCCGGGTTCCGACGTCCGTCGAGCCGCTGGCGGCCGAGATGGGCCTCACCATGCCCGACCATCTCGCCTCCACAACCGCCTGATCGTTTCGTCGCTGCCGGGCGCCTGTGCCAATCTCGCGGTGTGGATCTCCAATACCTCGCCGACCGGCTCGCCATCTCCGACTTCTTGACCACGTACGCCCACGCGGTCGACACCAAGGATTGGGAGCTGTACCGCTCCTGTTTCACCGACGACGCCGACATTGACTACACATCGGCGGGCGGCATCCGGGGCACGCTCGATGAGATCGTCACCTGGATGGGGTCGACGATGGTCATGTTCGACGCCACACAGCACCTCGTGAGCAACGAGATGGTCGAGATCGACGGCGACACCGCCACCGTGCGGGCGATGTTCTACAACCCGATGCACTTCGCAGGCGACAACGCCGGCTACTTCGACTGCGGCGGTTGGTACAACCACGAACTCGTCCGCACCGACGACGGATGGAAGAGCCGCAAGCTTTGGGAGGACTTCTCCTGGACCACGATGGGCAAGTGACATGACCGCGCCCTGGTCGACCATCCCCCAGCTCATCGACGATGCCGCCGAGCGCTTCGCCGAGGTTGAAGCGATCGCCGACGGTGGGATCAGCTGGACCTTCGCCGAGTTCCGAGCCGAGATCCATCGCGCTGCTGCCGCGCTGATGGCGTCGGGGATCGAGGCCGGCGACCGGGTTGCGTTGTGGGCACCGAACTGTTGGGAGTGGGCAACGGCGGCGCTCGGTGTTCACGTAGCCGGTGGCATTGTCGTACCGATCAACACCCGCTTCAAGGGGCGCGAGGCGGCCTATGTGATGGAGGCCAGCCAGGCGCGCATCCTCTTCACGGTCACCGACTTCCTCGATACCGACTATGTCGCACTCCTCACCGAGGCGGGCCTCCCGGCGAAACTCGAGGAGGTCATCGTGCTCCGTGGCTCGGTGCCGAAGACCGCGACGGACTTCGCGTCGTTCATGGATCGGGCCGGGGAGGTCGACACGGCGGCGGTCGTCGCACGAGCCGAGAACGTCGGGGGCGACGACCTCTGCAACATCATGTTCACCTCGGGCACCACGGGGGCGCCGAAGGGAGCCATGCTCACCCATTCGGCCACCTGCCGGGGGTACAAGTCGTGGAGCGACGTCATCGGTCTCGACCGTGACCGCTACCTGATCATCAACCCGTTCTTCCACTCGTTCGGACTCAACGCCGGGATCCTCGCCTGCTTGATGACCGGTTCGACGATCCTGCCGCACCCGGTCTTCGACGTCCCCTCGGTGATGGCTCGCATCCCCGTCGACCGGGTGTCGATGCTGCCCGGGCCACCGGCGATCTATCAGACGATCCTGAACCACCCCGATCTCGATACCTTCGACATGTCGACACTGCGACTCGCCGTCACCGGCGCCGCCGCCATTCCGGTCGAGATGATCGTGCAGATGCGCGAACGGCTCGGCTTCGAGAAGATCGTCACGGGATACGGCCTCACCGAGACGACCGGCATCGCCACCATGTGCCGCCACACCGACGATCCGGAGGTAATCGCGACGACATCCGGACGAGCGATCCCCGACGTCGAGGTCCGCATCGTCGACCCCGACGGTAAGGAGACCCCACGGGGCGAACCGGGCGAGATCGTCGTCCGGGGCTACAACGTGATGGTTGGCTATCTCGATGATCCGGAGAAGACCGCAGAGACGATCGACGCCGATGGCTGGCTCCACACTGGCGACATCGGCGTCATGGACGCGGCCGGCAACATCGACATCACCGATCGGGTGAAGGACATGTTCATCAACGGTGGCTTCAACGCCTATCCGGCCGAGATCGAGAACCTGATGCTTGCGCACCCCGACATCGGGAATGTCGCCGTGATCGGCGTGCCCGACGATCGCCTGGGAGAGGTCGGCTACGCCTTTGTGGTCCCCGCAGTCGGGACATCGCCCGACCCCGCCGAGATCATCGGCTGGTGCCGGGCGGAAATGGCCAACTACAAGTGTCCACGCCATGTCGAGATCGTCGATTCGTTGCCGCTTAACGCCAGCAACAAGGTGTTGAAGTTCGAGCTTCGCGATCGGGCGATCGCTGCGCTGAGCTGAAATCCATCCGGATTTCCGGACGAGAAGGTGGCCGGACGCTCCCCCGGTCGCCACTACCGTGCGGGTGGTCCGCTCAAGTGCAACGACGCACGGACGACGAGGGAACCATGACCGATCTTGGCGCTGATCACTTCGAACGCTGGCGGGAGGATGAAGCCACCGCCGAGGCGATGATCCCGTTGATGGGCCGTCTCTACCGCGACAACGACGTCATCCTGTACATCTTCGGCAAGAAGCTGACCCGCACGTCGATCGAGATCATGAAGGCCCACCGGTACGCCCGGAACTTCATCGACCGCGAGCTGTCGGTCCAAGAGACGATGCCTGTCCTCGTGGCCCTCACGACGATGCAGCTCGACTCGGCCAAGATCGACATCGGCAAGCTTGCCGCAGGCTTCCAGGCCGCTGATACCGACGACCTCGAGGCGTACCTGCACGACGAGTTGTTGAGCGTGATGACGGGACATGGTCGGCTCCTCGAGGAGCCGACCGACGTCGTGCTGTACGGCTTCGGCCGGATCGGTCGGCTCCTCGCGCGGATCCTGATCGAGCGCGCGGGCTCAGGCGCCAAGCTTCGCCTCCGCGCGATCGTCCTTCGACCACAAAAGGGCAACGATGTCGAGAAGCGAGCGAGCCTGCTCCGCCGCGACTCGATCCACGGTCCGTTCTCCGGCACGGTCATCGCCGACGAGGAAAACGATCAGATCATCGTCAACGGCAACCCGATCAAACTGATCTACGCGCCCCAGCCCGAGGACATCGACTACACCGCCTACGGGATCAAGGACGCGATCATCATCGACAACACCGGGGCGTGGCGAGACATGAACGGTCTCAGCCGACACGTCCAGGCCAACGGCGCCTCCCGCGCCGTGCTCACCGCACCCGGGAAGGGCGAGGTGAAGAACATCATCTACGGCGTCAACCACGACACCCTCACCGAGGACGACACGGTGCTGTCCGCCGCCAGCTGCACGACCAACGCGATCGTGCCGCCGCTCAAGGTGATGAACGACCACTTCGGCATCGTCGGCGGGCACGTCGAGACGGTGCACGCCTACACCAACGACCAGAACCTCACCGACAACTTCCACAAGAAGGAGCGTCGCGGCCGTTCTGCTCCGCTCAACATGGTGATCACCGAGACCGGCGCAGCAACCGCCGTGGTGAAGGCACTCCCGGAACTCGCCGGGAAACTCACCGGCAATGCGATTCGCGTGCCGGTGCCGAACGTCTCGCTCGCCATCCTCAATCTCACCCTCGAGACAGAGGCGACGGTTGCCGACGTCAACACCGTGCTGCGCAATGCGTCGATGAGTGTCGATCTAGGTGAGCAGATCGACTACACGACATCGACGGAGCTCGTGTCGAGCGACCTGGTCGGAGCCGATCGTACGAGCATCGTCGACAGCCAGGCGACGATCGCCGACCGCGATCGCTGCGTCCTGTACGTCTGGTACGACAACGAGGCCGGATACAGCTACCAGGTCGTCCGGGTCGTGCAGGAGATCGCCGGGCTCACGTACCCCCGCGTGCCCTGAACCTTCGGGGCGGGCCTCTCTGAGCCCTGACGTCACGGGTCGAGAGGCCGTCCGACGATCCCCTCACCGGTCGGTGAATCGACCGGCTTTGTGTCCACTGGCGGCCTCGGCGTGCTCAGGACAGGCATGGTCGCTGACTACCATCCCTGTCGATGCCGACCACGGCCACCGACACCGAACTCGTCCGCCAGTACCTGGCCGGTGATCAGCGCGCCCTCGGCGACATCTACGAACGCTACGGCGACCGCGTCTACGACCTGTGCTTCGCGATGCTGCGAAGTGGCGACGACGCCGCCGACGCGTACCAGGACACCTTCCTCACCGCCGCCAACAAACTTGATCAACTCCGCGACACCGAACGGTTGCGGTCCTGGCTGTACTCCGTGGCTCGCAACCAATGCCGGGCGCGACTGCGAGCGCGGAAACGCTCGACTCCCGTCGATGATGCGGGCGTCGACATCGGGACGGAGGTCGACATGACCGCCGATCTCGGCCGCGACGAACTTCGCGTCCTGCTGACGGAGGCGAGCGCCGGCCTCAACGAACGCGAGCGCGAAGTCCTCGACCTCCACATGCGTCACGAACTCGAGGGCGAGGAGCTCGCCGACGCGCTCGGCGTCTCGGTTCAGAATGCGTACAAACTCGTGCAGCGGGTCCGGGATCGGGTGGAACGTTCGCTCGGTTCGCTCCTGATCGCTCGGCACGGCCGGCGCGAGTGCCCCGAGCTTGACACGCTCCTCGGCTCGTGGGACGGCGTCTTCAATCCGCTCTGGCGCAAGCGCATCAGTCGCCACATCGACGACTGCTCGACGTGCACCCGTCGCCGAGCCGGGCTCATGGATCCCGGTGGACTTGCCGGTGCCTTCCCGCTGCAGCCGGCGCCCGAGGCGGCGAAGACTGCGTTGCAGGCGGCGCTGCTCGACGCCACCCGCCCTGCCCACGAGATCCGACGGTGGCGTCGCGATGGCTTCCCCGCTGCACCTCGGCGGATCCCGAAGCTGCTTTTCACCGCGATTGCAGGCGGCGCGCTCGTCGTGGGTGGACTCGCCGGCGGATTGGCCGTGACGGAGTTGATCGACCGGACCGACCCCCAACTGGAGACGGTCGCACCAGTGGTGACGACCACCTCGACGACATCGCTACCTGCGACCACGACCCTGCCCGCATCCACGACCACCCAGCCGACGGTCCCCGCCACCACCACAACCGCCGCGCCCACCACCACCACGACCACACCTCCCACCACCAC
>JAKMFW010000016.1 GCA_022425325.1 Acidimicrobiales bacterium
TTGAGATCGAGCGCCGTTCGCTGGCCGAAAACCCCGAGGCCGAGACCCGTGAGCTGGCAGCGATCTTCCGGGATCGCGGCCTTGACCCCGAGCAGGCAGCCCAGGTCGCCGAAGGCGTCATGTCCGACCCCGACGTCGCCCTCGACGTGCACGCACGCGAAGAACTTGGCGTCGATCCCGACGGTGGAGCCAACCCCTTTCAGGTGGCGCTGGCGTCGTTCGTGGCGTTCGCAATCGGTGCGTTGGTGCCGCTGCTCCCGTGGTTCGTCGCCGAGGGAACCACCGCCACGTCGTGGTCGGTTGCCCTGGGTGCAACCGCTGCTGCACTCGTCGGTTGGCTCGTCGGCACCCTCACCGAACGCTCCCGAGTTCGCACCGCCATCCGGCAAGTCCTCGTCGCCGTGCTCGCCTGTGGTGCGACCTACACGATCGGCAGCGTGCTGGGCGTTTCGGTTTCCTAGCTCCGGGGCTACCGCACCGGCCACCTACACTCTGCGCCACACACCAGCGGGTGATGGGGGAGCGCATGGCCGGACCACTCAGCGACGTTCGAATTCTCGAATTGGCGGGCCTTGGTGCCCTTCCGTACGGCAGCCTGCGGCTCGCTGACATGGGCGCCGATGTGATCCGGATCGATCGGGTCGCCGAGGTTCCGGACCCTGACGACCGAACGGCGAAGCCGTACTCCTCGTGGGATCGTGGCCGCCGTTCCATTGCGGTCGATCTGAAGTCACCGGCTGGTGTCGAGACGGTCCTGCGCCTGGTCGACGAGGCCGACGTCTTCCTCGAAGCATTCCGGCCGGGGGTCACCGAGCGCCTTGGTCTCGGACCAGAGGAGGTGCTCGGCCGCAAACCCGACATCGTCTACGGCCGACTCACGGGGTGGGGGCAGACCGGTCGGCTCGCACCGACCGCAGGTCACTCGTTGAACTACGAAGCCATCACCGGCGTGATCGATGCGATCGGTCCCAAGGGCGGCGCTCCTGTTCCGTTGCTCCAAATTCTCGGAGATTTCGCCGGCGGTGGCCTGACCCTCGCCTACGGCGTCATGTGTGCCCTGTGGGAAGCGAAGCGTTCAGGCAAAGGCCAAGTCGTCGACGTCGCCATGACCGACGGTGTCGCATCGATCGCCTCGACGTTCTTCGGTATGGCCGCCAGCGGTTTCCATCGCCCTGAGCGCGGCACCAACCTCTTCGATGGTGGTGCCCCCTTCTACGCCATCTACGAGTGCGCTGATGGCAAGTACCTGTCGGTCGCCCCGATCGAGGGGCATTTCTACGCTCGTTTCCTCGAACATCTGGGCCTCGCCGATGCCGACCTGCCTGCGCAGTACGACCGGGAGCGATGGCCTGAACTCCGCGAACGGATCGCTTCCGTGCTTGCGACCCGAACCCGCGACGAGTGGGCAGCCGTCTTCGAGACCACCGACTGCTGTGTGGCACCGGTGCTGACCTTTGACGAGGCCCGTGTGTACGGCCACCATCGCGACCGCGGCACCTTCGTCGACGACACCGAACTCGCCGTGATCCCCCGGCTCTTGCGAACGCCCGGCGAACTCACGGGCCGGTCGCCGTCGTGGGCCGGAGCCGATACCGACGAGGTCCTGCTCGCAGCCGGATGGAGCACAGACGAGATCGCCTCGTTGCGCGCCGACGGTGTGATCGACGGTTAGGAGCGGCGTTTCGCCCGACTGGTCGGGGTCGCAGTGAGCGGATCCTCGGGCCAGTGATGCTTCGGATAGCGGCCCCGCAACTCCCGACGGACCTCGGCGTATCCCTCGGCCCAGAACGACACGAGATCCTGGGTCACCTGGACGGGCCGGTGGGCGGGCGACAGAAGGTGGAGGGTCAGGGGTACCCGACCGCCGAGCACCGCCGGTGACTCGATGAGTCCGAAGAGTTCTTGGAGCCGAACGGCGAGCACCGGACCGTCCTCGGACGAGTAATCGATCGGGATGCGACTGCCCGACGGAACCTCCCAATGGGTGGGAGCGATCCGATCGAGTTCTCGCCCCTGGCGCCAGTCGAGCAGGCCGGAGAGCACATCGCGCGCCGTCACCGACTCGAGGTCCTTGCGGCGACTGGTGCGGTCGAGTCGGGACGGCAGCCACGAGTCGGCCGCGGCGAGCAGGTCGTCGTCCCCAACGGCCGGCCAGGTCTCGGGGTCGTGAGTGTGGACGAAGGCCAACCGCTCCCGAAACCGGCGATCCGAGTCGTCCCAGCGGAGCAGCCCGAGCCCTTCGCGTCGAAGGCCCGCAACCAGCGCTGCCGCGACCGCCGCCTCATCGGGCGAGGTCTCGGGGCGACGCTGCAGGATCAAGGAACCAAGGCGACGTTGTCGCTCGAACGCGACATCGCGAGCTCTCCGGTCCCAGCCGCCCTCGTTGCGCTCGACGATGCGGTCGCCGTGGACAGCCTCGAGGTCGTCGAGTTGCAGTGGAGCCGCCGTGAGGATCCGCGCGTCGGCACCGACCCCCTCGGTTTCGGCGACCGCCAGCCACGGATGACGAGCGATCCCGTCGTCAGGATCGATGGCCACGCCTGCCCCCGACGCAAGCAGGAACGACCCGCCGTCGTCTCGACGGCGAGCGATACGGTCGGGAAAGGCGACCGATGTGAGCAAGCCGGTGAGGTCGAGATCGGCCGCAGCGGCGTCGGAAGCACCGAGGCGGCGTTCCCACCGGCGGGCGGCGTCACGGGCGAGCCGCAATGCCTGCGGATCTGTGTCGTCGCGGCGAGTGCCGAGCAGGGCATCGAGCCGAAGTCGGAGATCGACCGGTCGGCGTCGCCCTCGGAGCAGGTCGCGGTCGGCGAGCGCGGCGGCGAGAAGACAGGCGGTTGCGACGGCGCCCGGGTACGCCGTTTCGAGTTCGACGCTGCGGGCCAGCAGGTGAGCGAGACGCGGGTCGGTCCCGAGACGATGGGCGTGGCGGCCATGGCCGGTCAGACGATGTTCGGCGTCGAGGAGTTCGAGGTCGGCGAGGAGGGCCCGCGCCTGACCGAGTGCCGGCGCCGGGGGTGCATCGAGCCAGGGCAACTCGTGGATGTCGGTTGCGCCCCAAGCGGCGACGTCGAGCGCCAGCGAGCTGAGGTCGGCGGTGGTGATCTCCGGCGGTTCGTCGGTCGGACGGTGGGCATCGTCGGCGGCATGCCAGAGACGGATGCAGGTGCCGGGCTGTTGCCGACCGGCACGCCCGGCTCGTTGGTCGGCCGCTGCTCGGCTGGCGGTGACGGTGCGGAGCACACCCATGCCGCGTCCGTGATCGATCTCGGGTCGTCGGCGTTGGCCGGTGTCGATCACCGTGGCCACACCGTCGATCGTCACGCTGGTTTCGGCGAGTGGAGTTGCCAGCACGATCTTGCGCCGGCCGTGCGGGTCGCGTCGCAGTGCCGCGTCCTGGTCATCGCCGCGCAGCGAGCCGTGGAGTGGCATCACGACGAGTTCGTCATCGAGACGGCTGCCAAGAGTCCGACGCACGGACCGTTCGACACGAGTAATGGCACCGACCCCCGGGAGGAAGACGAGGAGATCACCGGCGTGGGCATCCGAGCCGACTGCGTCGACAATGGCGGCGGCCGCTGCGTCGGTGAGATCCTCGCCCGGCTCGGGCGGGCGATGGCTGATCGTGACCGGGTGACGTTCGGCGTCGACCTTCACGACGGCGTCGGTGCGGAGTCGGGCGGCCAGTGCTTCGGCGTCGAGGGTGGCCGACATGACCACGATCCGCAGATCCGGGCGCAGGGCGCCCACGGTCTCGCGAAGGAAGGCCAGGGCGGTGTCGGTGTGTATCGACCGTTCGTGGAACTCGTCGAAGAGCACGACCGCATAGCCCTCGAGTGCCGGGTCGTCGAGCAGCATGCGCGTGAGCACACCCTCGGTGACGACCTCGACACGGGTGATCGCGGACACCCGTGTGTCGTTGCGGGTGCGCAGGCCGATGGTGTCGCCCACCTGCTCACCGCGTTCTTCGGCCATCCGAGTGGCCGCCGCTCGGGCGGCGACCCGCCGGGGCTCCAGCATGAGCACCCTGCGTTCACCGACCCATGGCTGCTCGATGAGCGACGGTGGGACGCGCGTGGTCTTGCCGGTGCCGGGCGGCGCCTGCACGATGACGAGACGCTGGTGGTCGAGCGCAGCGTGAAGTTCGGCAAGCGCGCCGTCGACGGGGAGCGGCACGTGGGCGGATTTGCTCAGTTCTCAGCCTCGAGTTCGGCGATCACCGTGGCGACAGCGTCGGCGACCGATTCGGGATGGCTGCGCATCACGAAGTGGCGGGCGCCCTCGACCGTGGTGCGGTGAGCATGCGGGAGCTTGCGCTCGAGGTAGTCGTTGGCACCGAGAAAGGCCCGGTCGCCGTCGCCGATCACGAGGGCGAGCGGCACGGTGAGATCGGCAAGGCGATCCATCACGAGCGAGTCGTGGTGGAACGCAATCGTGGCGGCGGCCTCGCTCACCGTGTACTCAGGGGCGTTGGCCCGCACCCGTTCGTTCCAGGAGTTCATGGCATCGGGGTCGCGGAAGCCGGGTCCGGTCGACACCAGAACCAGTGCGTCGGCCGTTCCTCCGGAGAGCGTCAGCGCGTGGGCCAACCCGAGGTAACCGCCGAGGCTGTGGCCGACCCACACGATGGGCGCGCCGGGCGACTCGGCCCGGATGCGGTCGAGCACTGCGTCGATGTCGGTGAGCACCGGTTCTCGGCGGTAGTCGCCCTCGTCGGTGGAAACGGGGGACGCACCGTGCCCGAGCAGGTCGACCGCCACGCATCGGTGCGATGCCGAGACGAGTTCGATCGCCGGATCCCAGACGGATGCGTCCGAGTCGACGCCGTGGATCCAGACGACGACGGCGTTGCTGTCGCCGGCTGAAGGGCCGCTGACGATCGTGTGGAGTTCGTGGGGCATGAGAGGACCTCGTGGATGGAGTTCAGGCCCCACGAAAGCGGGGCGGACGCTTTTCCGCAAACGAGCGGACGCCCTCGCGGAAGTCGTCCGACGACGAGCAGGCAGCGGCGGCTTCGGCGGCCTCAGGAGCGAGCTCAGAAAGGGGTATGTCGGCCGCCGTGCCATGGGCAATCACGGCATCGACGACGCGCTTCGAGGCTCGATGGGTGAGTGGTGCCCGGTGGGCGATTGTGTCGACCATGGCGGCGACATGGTCCGTGTGGTCGGCAGCAGGGACGATCTCGTCGACCAGGCCGATCCGTTCGGCCCGTGAGGCGTCGATCGCTTCGGCGGTGAACAGCAGCCGCTTGGCCTGTGAGGGGCCGACGGCGGCGACGAGGCGGCGGGTCGCCTCGGGCGGATAGGAGAGGCCGAGGTTGGCGGGCGGCACCGAGAAGGTGGCGTCATCGGCGGCGATGCGGAGGTCGGCGTGGAGCGCGATGGCGACGCCGCCACCTCGGCACGAGCCGCGAATCGCCGCGATCACCGGCACCGGAATCGACTCGATGGCCTCCCAGGCGGCGTGCTCGGCCCGGTCGTACCCCTCGGCCTCGCCCCCCATTCGGCGGTCCTCGAACTCAGTGATGTCGCTGCCTGCAGAGAACGCAAGGTCACCGGCGCCGCGAAGGACGACGACGCGCAGATCGGATTCGGCGAGGGCGACCGCGCAGGCATCGGGCATCGCCTGGTACATCGCTGCCGTCATGGCATTGCGACGGTCAGGGTTGTCGATCGTGATGGTGGCGACCGATCCGATCCGTTCGTCGCCGAGGAGAACAGGGTCGATCGTGGTCTGGATGCCGGGCACGGGCGCAGTCTTGCAGCCCGGCCGGTGCGGGTGGTTCAGCGCTGGCCGGTTGCTGTCCGCCGCTCCTCGGTCGAGGCCCCGGCGTTCCTGCGCTGGCCGAGATCGGAACCGGTCGCTAGGTTCCGCCGCATGCCCACCGTCTTCGATAACCCCGACGCCCTGCTCGCCGCTGTCGGCACCGACCTCGGCGCCAGCGAGTGGATCACGATCGAACAGGACCGCATCGACGGTTTCGCGGACGCCACCGGTGATCACCAGTGGATCCATGTCGATCCGGTGAAGGCCGCGGAAGGTCCGTTCGGCGCTCCGATCGCCCACGGCTACCTCACCCTGTCGCTGACGAACCAGTTCCTTCCCGAGATCGTGCGGGTCGACAATGTCTCGATGGGCATCAACTACGGCGTGAACAAGGTGCGGTTCCCGCAACCCGTCGTCGTCGGCTCGAAGGTTCGGGGCACCGCTGTGCTGGCCGATGCGCAGGAGATCAACGGTGGTGTGCAGGCCGTCATCACGATCACGGTCGAGATCGAAGGAGCCGACAAGCCGGCGTGCATCGTCGAGTCGGTCAGCCGCTTCCTGCGATGAGTTCCCGGCAGGCCACGGCGTAGGCTGCGGTATGGCCAAGCGGAAAAAGAAGAACCGAATCGCCGCCGATGTCTCGCCGTCGCTGCCTCCGGTCCAACCCGGTCTGCTGAGTCCGACCCGCCGCGTTCCAGCCGACATCGTCCGACCCCCGTATGCGGTCACCGGCGATCCCGGCCCGTCGATCTCGTCGCTCACCCGTACCCCCGACGAACTCGCCGCCATGCGACGCACCGGTGCGGCGGCAGCCGAAATCCTTCTTCGCGCCGGTGAAATGGTCCGACCCGGTGTCACCACCGACAAGATCGACGAGTTTGTTCATCAGGCGTGCATTGACGCCGGCGGGTATCCGAGCCCGCTCAACTACCGCGGCTACCCGAAGTCAGTGTGCACGTCGGTCAACGAGGTCATCTGCCACGGCATCCCCGACTCACGGCCCCTCGCCGACGGCGACATCATCAATATCGACGTGACCCTGTACATGCACGGCGTGCACGGCGACACCTCCACCACCTTTCTCGTCGGCGACGTCGACGAGCCATCGTTCCGGCTGGTGAAGGAGACCGCCCGGTCGCTCGACCTCGGCATCGCAGCAGTCCGTCCCAGCGGCGCGGTCAACGAGATCGGGAAGGCGATCGAGAACCATGCCCGACAGCATCGGCTCGGCGTCGTGCGTGAGTTCATCGGTCACGGTGTCGGCACCGAGTTCCACTCCAACCTGCAGATCCCGCACTACTACGAACGTCGCCTCACCACCCGCCTCGAGCTCGGAACGACCTTCACCATCGAACCGATGCTCACCCTGGGAGCCCCCGAGGCGGCGCTGTGGGACGACGACTGGACTGCGGTCACGATCGACGGCACCCGCACCGCCCAATTCGAACACACGCTCGTGGTCGGTGATGGCGGTGCCGAGCGACTCACCGTCACGCCGGCGGGGGAGTGCGCCCACGATCTCATCGCCTCGATGGCGGGTTGAACGGTCAACGAGATCGCCGAGCGACGGTTGGACATGCGGGACGTCACCGCACAGAACTGATGCTGCCGGGCTGGCCGGTCTCGGGGAAACGAAGCCGCAGCGGACTCAGCGCAGCACTGAGCCACCCTCGCGGGGCATCTCGACCCAGGTGCGCCCGGGCAAGATCTCGATGACGTTGCCCTCAGCGTCGACATACTCGATCGGTTGATCGATGGCGTCGTCGGCCCGTCGCCAGAAGCCTTTGGTCACCTGCCCGTCCGTGAGGATCCAAGCTTCGCCTTGACCGGTGGTGATCGCTTCGGGCGACCGCTCATTGGCGGGAGAGATGCCGTACTCGGTGATCTGGACAACGACCGTCGTTGGCGACGTGCGGATCCCGTCGGTGTCGACCGTGGGGGACCCGTCCTGAGTACGGTCCCAGCCCGTGCCGTTCCAGTCGTAGGAGATGGTTGTCCTGCCGTAGTCGATGTCGACTCCGGTGGCCGGCGACACCGTGCCCGTGATCGGATCACCTGGATTGCGGAACCGGAAGATGGCAACCGGCAAGCCAGCAGGGAGCGCCTCGGTCTGGGCGACGCTCCAGATGTTGCCCGGGTTCGTGAAGAGGTTGTGCGGCGCTCGTCGCGACGTTCGGAAGTAAAGGCTGCTGATGCTGGTCACGCCGACATCGACCAACGTCGACTCGAGTAGGAGTTGGCGAGTGATGCGGTTACCGCCCGAGTTCGAGAAGAGTGGCGAGTTGAATTGGCCGAGGAGGTCGATGTCGCCCGTGCGCATCGATCGGACCGGACCGACTTCTTCGGGTGTGGCGGAGTGGAAGACTGCCGCCAGCCGCGTGAGGCCGGCCTCGACCTCCTCGACATAGACGATGTCGGCCTGGTTGATGCCGGCCTGGGGCCGGGCGGCGGACACGTTGTCGATCTTGATGGCCAACGCTGGTCGAGTTTGGGCATCGAAGGTGGTGAGACCGGTGAGCAGCGCGGTTTCCTCGAGCGAACGCAGGTGTTCGATGCGTGCGGTGGTTTCTTCGAGTTCACGGTTCAGGTCGGCACGGCGCTGCCCGAGTTCACTGCGACGTTGCTCTGCTGTTTGCTGACGTCCGATGACGTCGGCGAGCAGCGAGCGGTCCTCGTCGAGGCGACGGGCAACGTCTCGGATTGACGCCTCGGCGCGCTCAAGGCGGGTTTGGGCGTCGTCGATCGCTGCCGTGTAGAGCTCTCGAGCGCGAGTGCTCTCGTCGGAGCCCTGGAGGGCGAGTACCTCATCGAGGAGGGCATTCTCGCGTGGGTCGCCCTGGGTGAAGCCGACGAGTGCGATTGCCACGCGGGTCGACGCTGGCTCGCGACGGGAATCGACGGCTCGTTCGAGGTCATCGGCGGTGAGTTCGATCTGGACCTCGGCGGTCACCCGCTCCCGATCGAGCACCTCCAGTTCGGCTTCGGTGAGAGCAAGGTCGGTGTCGATCTGACCGAGTTCGATCCCGATCTCGTCCCGCCGGACCTCCAACGTCTCGATCTCGGCCTCGACCTGACCCGAGGCGGGCGCAGCGGCGAGCACACCTGCCAGCACGGCGAGGGCGAGGAGTGTCAGCGAAAGGGAGGTCGTGGTTCGTCGCATCGAGGAAGAGGTCCCGCAGCGGCAACGGTACCGCAGGGCTCGGCTCAGCCCGTGGCGCCTGGTGCTTCGTGCCGAACGGGTCTCCCGGTAGCGTCAGGCGGTGGCCTTCACCATCACCGACATCGGGTTCCATCGAGACGAGCACCAACGTGTCGTCGCCGCCATGGAGCAGCTCGAAGGGCGCGGTGATGGGCAGGGCTGGATCAATTTCACGCCGTGCCTCACCGAAGAGGAACACGCTCGTGTTCCCGAACGCTCCGCCCTCGGTGACTTCTTCGCCGGCCGTGGGCCAGCGGTGGCCATGGCGACCTGGACTCCGGCGGCACGGGGCGCGAAGCCGCGACCCGCGCAGATCGGGGTCGAACATGGCACGGGACCAAAGGCGCTCGATCGACTGGCCGAGGTCGGTGTTGAGCTGCCGCAGGGGTGGGTCAAGCGACAGGATCACGCCAAGCACGGCATCGTCGCCGAGCTCCCCGAAGGCGAGGATCCCGCCGTGGTGATCACCTGGCTGATCGTGGCGGCGACGCTGCTCCGGACGATTGTCGAGCCGGGCGAAGACTGGATCGCCCTCGTGCACGAACCCGACGCCTGAGCGCCGCCCGTTCGGGTCAGCGGGTCGAGGTCTGGGGGATCGTGCCGATCAGGCGTCCGAGAGCGTCGGCCTGGCGGCGGGTCAAGGGCTGGCGGCCGGGCCCAGTCACCAGCGAGAAGCCGTCAGCGGAACGGTTGACGATGCGTTCGTTCATGATCGATGTCCTTTGTCGAACGAAGCGCCGTTGCTCCGCTCACTCACTCCATCGGTTCTCAAGTTTGGTCGCTCGCAAGGAACCGGCCGTGGATCCCCCTCAAGGGACGCAGGCTGCGCGGATGCGAATCTCGACCTCGAGGTCGATGGTGCGGTCGCCGAAACCGTCGGATGCCCGAAGTCGGGTGGTGTCCCCGGCGGCTTCGTCGAGGAGCATGCCGGCGGCGCCGACCCATGCATGCACGGCGCCGTCGGCCTCCCACACATTCCAGAGGGTGAGGCGACCGGCCCGGGCGACGATCTCGACCTCATCGGGGGCCGAGTGGTTCCAGAGCACCATGCGGGTGTTGGTCACATCACCCACCATGAGCGGCTGGTCGGCATCGAGCGCGAGCCCCTGCGGTCGTTCGTCGGATGCGTGGATCCGCCGCACCGTGACGATGCTGTCGACGTTGAGATCGACGGTCACCGCAGCATGGACGGTGTCGCCGTCGTCGTCGACCACGTCGGTGTGTTCGTCGATCCAGCGTTCGGCGGCAGTCATGCAGAGTCCGCTTCGGCATCGGCGGTGTTGGGGACGCTCGCGAACGGATCAAGGAGGTCGCCCTTCCATCCGGGTCGAGCGGTGCGAAGGTCGACCACGGCGGTCTCGACCTTGCCGGTCAACGGATTGTGACGGTGGGGCGGTCGGCCGGCTCGCATCCGTTCCTGATTGGCCGGACCCCACATGGGATCACCGGCGTGGTTCTTCCAGACACGAGCGCGAAGGGTCGCCGCCGTCGGCGGCTTTCCGCTGCGGCTCAGCATCAAGGGGTCGGCGCCGACGCTCCAGCGCCCGCGAGGCA
>JAKMFW010000020.1 GCA_022425325.1 Acidimicrobiales bacterium
AGCGAGATACTCCACGACCGGTCGGTTCATCGCCCGGAAACCGGATGTGGCGTCGGTTGCGGCGAACCCGGTCGTCGAGCGCACCAGCCGGTTGAGAATTCGCATCGCTCGACGACGGGTGCCGCCGACGGCGTAGTCGCCCGCATCAGCGGCGAAGCGGCTCCCGATCGCAAGGCCGGCACCGGCCTCGATCGCGGCAAGCAGCGCTGCAACGTCGGCCGGATCGTGCTGACCGTCGGCGTCGACGATCACCACCGTGTCGGCTTCGTGTTCGAGAGCCCACCGAAGGCCCGTCCGGACTGCGCCCCCCACCCCGAGATTGAAGGGCAGCCGGACACACGCAACGCCTGCGTTCCGGGCGACGGAAGCAGTGCCATCAGAGGAGCCATCGTCGACGACGACCGGGACGAGCCCCTTGATCTCTGCGATCTCGGCGAGCACACCGCCGAGCGACGCCTCCTCGTTGAAGGCAGGGATGACGGCAACAGCGCTCACGCGTCCGCCTTCGATCGGCGGGCAGCGAGCCGCGCCTTCACCATCGCCGTCAACGGTGCTTCGACCAGGCGGTGGCTGGCCGCTGCCGCCGCGACCGAACCGAGGGAACCAACGATCACCAACACGATGAAGTCACCCTCGAAATCGCCCCAGCCGAACAGGTCGTGGGTCCAGGTCAGGAACGCCTGGTGCCAGAGATAGATGCCGTACGAGACGAGTCCCAGGTAGCTCAGCACGGGAGTCGACAACGTCTTCAGGATCAACGACCGATCGTGAGGCCCGAACACGATCGGCAGGACGAGCGCAACACCGACCAGGAGGTAGATCGTCTGGCGGGCCAACTCGAGACGCGGGCTGGCGAGGAACAAGCCCCGCTCGAGCCCGAGTTGGGTCGACACGAACCAGAAGAGGACCACAGCGCTCGCATACCAGAGCCACACGCGGCGGGCGACGTTCGCCATGTAGTCCCGGACAAGCCGGCGGTGGTCAGCCCACGCCGACACGATCGCCAGCGCCATGCCGGCGGCGAACACATCGAAGTAGGACGTGACCCACAACCGGGATGCGTTGCCCCACGAGTTGTTCGGATACGGCGAGACCTCGGCTGCGAGGAGCCGGAACACCACGCTGCCGAGCGCAAGCGCAACACAGACGCCGAGGAGGCGCTGAGCCTGTCGATTGATCGAGCGCCCCTCGCTGAACCGACGAGCGGACGCCGCGACCCACGGCAACACGAGATAGAAGCCCAACTCGGTCGCAAGGCTCCACGACTGCGTGAGTCCCGAAATCGCTCGACTCGGGTGGTACACGTGCACGAGCCCGAACGACGCAAGGAAGCCAACGACGCCGAGGACCGTCACAACTCCGAGCGCGAGCTGGATCACCAGAGCGACCCAGTAGCCCGGGTAGATGCGCACCAGTCGACGGATCCAGAACGGGCCCGTCGCCGGAGCGGGCCGACCTTCGAACTGGGCCGTCACGAAGGGCCGATAGAGCAGGAAGCCCGAGAGCACGAAGAAGATGGAGACGCCGATGTCCATGCGGGTCAGCAACAGCCCACCCAGGTCGGATCGGAACGTCAGCCCGCTCGAGAATCCGGCGTGATGAAAGACGATCAGGAAGGCGGCGATCGCCCGCAAACCGTCGAGGCCCGCGAACCAACCCAACGGGTGTGCGGACGAATCGGTCGGAGCTGGGGCGTAGGCCGTCATGGAGCACTCCGAGGCTACCGGTGGAGTTCACCGAGGGACGAGACCCGAGACCGTGTCCCCATCTGCTTGAATCGGCCGATGCCCGACGCCATTTCGGACACGATGGCCGCCGTCTACCTCACCGGGTACGGCGACGACGACAAACTGCAGTACGTCACCGATGCCCCGGTGCCCACCCCCGGTCCCGACGAAGTCCTGATCCGGGTGACCGCAGCTGGGGTCAACAACACCGACATCAACACCCGCATCGGTTGGTACGCCCGTGAAATCACCACCGGCTCAACCGACACCGCAGGAGCGGCCGACGAACAAACCGCAGCGAGCGGCTGGAACGGCGACATCGATTTCCCTCGGATCCAAGGGGCCGATGCCTGCGGCCGCATCGTGGCCGTCGGCACGAACGTCGACCCGGCACGCATCGGCGAACGAGTGGTCGTCGCAACCCTGCAGGACCCCTTCAGCGACACCGAGATGGGTTGCATCACGTGGGGCTCCGAAAAAGACGGCGGCTTCGCCCAGTACGCCGTCGCCCACGACACCGAGACGTTCGCGGTCGAGTGTGACTGGACCGATGTCGAGCTGGCGTCGATCCCCTGCGCCTACTCAACCGCCGAGGGGATGCTGCATCGCGTTGGTCTCGGCGCCGAGCGAGTGCTGATCAGCGGGGCGTCGGGGGGTGTGGGCTCCGCCGCCGTGCAGCTCGCAAAGCGACGCGGGGCCAAGGTGATCGCCGTTGCGAGCGCGTCGAAAGCCGAAGCCGTGCGTGGATTGGGCGCCGACGAGGTCATCGATCGAGGCGCCGACCTACTCGAACGATTCGGCGACAACAGTTTCGACGTGATCGTCGACGTCGTCGCCGGGCCCTTCTTCGCCCAGGTGACCCAACTGCTGCGCACGGGCGGCCGCTACATCACCGCAGGCGCCATCGCCGGGCCGATCGTCGAACTCGACGTCCGCGACCTTTACCTCAAGGACCTCACCCTCGAAGGCTCGACCTACCAGGATCCCGAGGTGTTCCCGAACCTCGTGGGCTACATCGAACGGGGCGAGATCCGCCCCGTGGTCGCCGCCACCTATCCGCTGGCCGACATCGTCGAGGCGCAGCACGCCTTCCTCGAAAAGGAGTTCGTCGGGAAGATCGTGCTGGTGCATCCCGAGTGAACCATCGCACCGCGACGCTCGACGACCTAACGGCCGACCCTCACCCCGTCCTCGCATCCGCGCGAACCGAAGCGCCGATCACGTGGGTCCCCGCCCTCGAGGCCTGGGTGATCACCGGACGCCGCGCCGCAGTCGAGGTCATGCGCGACCCGCAACGCTTCACGGTCGACGACCCCCGGTTCTCCACGGCCCAGGTCATCGGACCATCGATGCTCTCGACCGACGGTGAGCGCCACGACCGTCACCGAGCGCCGTTCACTGACTGGTTCTCGTCACGAGATCGGCTCGACGAACACACCGCATGGATGCACGCATGTGCCCGAGAACTCGTGGCGGGATTTGCGCCGACAGGTACCGCCGAACTCCGCACGGAGTTGGCGGCTCCGCTCGCCGCCCGCACTCTCGCTCACCTGTTGGGGCTCGATCCGCCTGGCGCCGAGCAACTCCTCCTCTGGTATCGGGACATCGTCGACGCTGTGCAGCAGATC
>JAKMFW010000026.1 GCA_022425325.1 Acidimicrobiales bacterium
GCGACCTGACCGCCGTAGACCTGCCCCCACGGGTACTCGGCGCTGATGGCCCGGAAGGTGTCGTCGCCGGCCGGTTCGAGGGTGAAGAGTTCGTCGAAGGTGACCGGCGCCGCCATGGCGGCTGACCCTAGCCAGCACGCTGGTTCGGACCACCAACGATCGGCGTGCGACACTCCGGCCATGGACCGAGACCGACACCAGTTGACCACCGTGCTCGTCGGCGACGAACCCGACGGATGGGCCACTGCCGGTTTCACCGTGCACGACGACTGCGTCCGGATCGGCTCGACAACGATCGTGTGTGATCCGAGCGTCGGGCAAGGAATCGCCGCCGTCGGCATCGATGGCCTGATCGACACTGTCGACGGCCTGCCCATCGGCCTCGTCGACGCGCCGATCACCCCGGCGGCCGAGCACCACAACCGGGTCACCGGCTTCGATCACCTGGTCGCCATGTCACCATCGATCGACCGCACCGCCGACGCCCTGATCGACGCCGGACTTCAACGACGACGCACCCGCCGCTTCGAGATAGGCGGCGAGACCCGACGACAGGACTTCTTCTGGCTCGGTGATGTCATCCTCGAACTCATCGGGGTCGAGGGTGTCGAGGGGGCAGGCGACGCAGCGCTTTGGGGCTTGGCTCTTGAGTGCGACGACCTCGACCTCGCCGCCCGCCGACTCGGCGAGGGGCTGGGCACGGTCAAGGATGCGGTGCAGCCCGGCCGGCGTATTGCGACGGTGCGAACCAGGGAACTCGGCGTCTCGGTGCCGATCGCTCTGATGTCACCGCACCATCATCGATGAAATCCGTCCGTCCTCAGAACCGCAGTTCAATCGCCTGAAGCACATCCCATCGAGTCGTGCGACTCAGGCTGGGGAGCCGGGCGGTGGCGCACCGCAGCAGCAGCACGAACCGTCACCGTGCCGTCAGCCGCAACGCCGAGCACGTCCGCATCGACGATGAGGCTCATCGTCTCGGTGTGCGTGGCCGGCCAGAGCACACAGAGGTGAGGGTTGTCCTTGAGCAGGGCACACGATGTGCGGCCCAGGCCGAAGGTCAGCGTCTCCCCGCTGAACGTCGGCATGACATGCGTGACTCGGGGCGGCCCCGCTGGGTCGGACACGACGGCGTAGGCGCTCTGGCCGTACCCGCGCACGACCTCGGGGAGGAGCTCCACGGGGACCTGCATGCTCATGAGCCGATGGTAACGGGTCGCATCGATCGGGCCCGAAGACAAATGCCGCGAGCTAGCGCACCGCGTCGGCAAAGGCGGCGGCGATCTCGGCGACATCGTCGAGATCAGTGCGCCAGTTCGAGACCGACAACCGGATCCCCGGTCGGCCCTGCCACACCGTGCCGCTCGGATAGCAACGTCCATCGGCCACCACGGCAGCCAGAACGGCGCTGGTGCGCGCGGGGTCGGACTCACCGGCAGCACCCACCGCCTCGACCACAACCTGGTTGATGCCCTGACCTCTCACCCGGAGGCCGTCGATCGACTCGATCGCAGCAGCGAGCGCTTCAGCCGCATCACACGCACCATCGACGAGTCGTTCCACCCCCGAGCGGCCGAGCGACCGCAGCGCCGCCCAGACCGGCACCCCTCGAGCGCGGCGCGAAAACTCCAGAACTCGATCGGTGGGATCATCGACCTCGCCCACCGGCGGCAGATAGGCGGCCCGCACGCCGACGGCGGCGGCGAGCACGGTGCGATCGGCAACGATCGAGATGCCGCAGTCGTAGGGCGTGTTGAGCCACTTGTGCGCATCGCACGCCCACGAATCCGCTCGCTCTGCGCCCGCAGCGAGTGCGGCACGACGACTCGACGCCCGCACCCAGAGCCCGAAGGCGCCATCAACATGAAGCCAGATGTCATCGCGTTTCGATCGGCGCTCAGCGACGGCATCGGCGATGGCATCGATCGGATCGAAGGCACCGGCGTTCACGTTGCCGGCCTGCGCGTTGACAATGAGCGGCCCGGCGTGGCCCAGGATCGCAGCACGAGCTGCATCGGGATCCATCGCTCCCGACGAATCACTCGGCACTGGGACGATCGCATCGGAGCCGAGCCCGATCACGCGCGCCGATCGGGCGACCGAGGAGTGCTGTTCGGCGCTTCCGATCAGGGCGACGGGTGGGGCCCCGCCGAGCCCGGTTCGTTCGACATCGATGCCGTGCGCAGCCAGAACATGATGGCGGGCTGCGAGCAGCCCAATCGTGTTCGCCGCCTGGGCACCCGTCGGGAACCCCACGGCGGCGTCTCGGGGAAGATCCAACACGTCGAGGATCCAGCGACCGGCAACCTGTTCGGCGGCGACCGGCGCCGGGCCGTGCTCGGCAAACGCCGCATGTTGATCCCACGCCGAGACGAGCCAGTCGGCACCGAGCCCGGCCGGGAGGGTGCCGCCGTTGACCAGGGCGAGGTACCGCCCCGATCCGAGTGCCGACAATCCGGGCTCCAGCCATGTGGCCAACTCCTCGACGGCGACGTCGGGGGCGACGCCCTCGTCGGGGAGGTCGGTAACCGGCGCGCGGGCGAGCAGGGTGGCGGCATCGACGGGAGGCCCGACGGGGCGATCGTCGAGCGATTCGAGCCAGTCGAAGGCAAGCGCAGCCGCCCGATCGAGGGACGGACGGTGATCGACAGGCTTCACCGGCGAGCTCCTTCGCGACGTCGAAGCTGCTCGATCAGTTCGCCCCTGTTCCCCTCGACGCGCCAGCCGTCCACGCCCACGAAGGTAGCGAGGTCGTCGAGCGCGCAAGCCATTCCCTCGGCGGTGAGGTTTTGGTCGGCACCCGGCTCGGCAAACGCGCCGAACACGCAAAAGCGCCGCGCACGGCGATCGGTCTTGCCGTCGAGTCGCCCGGCGATGCGGTCGCCCATCAGGAACGGCAGCACGTAGTAGCCGAACTTCCGCTTGGCGGCCGGGGTGTAGATCTCGAGCTTGTACGCGAAATCGAAGAGGCGCTCGCCGCGCTCGCGAAACCACACGACCGGGTCGAATGGCGATAACAACGTGCAGGCCTCGATCGCTCGAGGAAGCGTGGCCTCCGGGTGAAGCACGGCAGGGAGATTCCACCCTTCGACGGAGACCGCTTCGAGTTCACCGGCCTCGACCAACTCGGCGAGCCGCTCCCGGGCGGGCCGCTTCGGAAGTCGGTGGTAGTCGACGATGTCGGCGGCGGCGGCCACACCGAGGCTTCGGGCCGCCCGACGCAGAAGCTCGCGATGGGCCTCCTCCTCCGATGGGGTCGGAATAGCCCGGATCTCATCGGGCACGATCCGTTCCATCAGGTCGAACTCCTTCACGAACCCAGAACGACGACGGATCCCGACCTCACCGACCCGAAACAGCCAGTCGAGTGCGAGCGCACCCTCGGAGCGGTCGCCCCACCACGCACCGTCTCTCGGACGAGGGTCGACGAGCTCAGCCGGCGCAAGCGGACGTTGCCGAACCTGGTCGAGTACCTCGTCGAGGTACCCCGGGTTGGCGGCGGCGAACTCGACCAGCCCTTTCCACGTCTGTCCGGCAGCCGCTCGCTGCTTCTGCCACCGCATGAGCGGTTCGTCCTCGACGGGCATCAGCGAGGCCTCGTGACACCAGGTCTCGAACCATTCGTCGTCTCGATACGCAACCCGGTCGAGCAGGGTGGGGTCATAGGGGCCGAGCCGGGCGAAGAGGGGCAGGTACTGCGTGCGCATGACGACCGGCACCGAGTCGAGTTGCAGCAGGCCGAGGCGACCCATCACCCGCCGCAGATGACGCCGGTCGACGTTGCCGGCGGGGCGAGGGTCTCGAAACCCCTGCGCCGCCAGCGCGATCCGTCGCGCCTGCGAGGCCGAGAGCGTCCGGGTCACGCCCCGAGGTGCCGGGCGAGCGCGTCGAGGTCGGGCAATCGCCAGTGGTCGTGATCGATATGGAGATCGAGCGGGTCGAGCTGCACCACCGGCAGGCCGGCCCGTCCGGCCCCGAGGACATCGGCGTGCACGGTGTCGCCCACATAGAGGGTGCGATCCCGTGCGGTGCCGAGCGCCTCGAGTGCGGGGTCGAAGATGGCGGGATCGGGCTTCGCGATGCCGATCGTCGTCGAGTCGACGATCGCCGGAACGTGCGGCAGGGGGCCGCCCGGCTCGAGTTGGCAGATACCGAGGTTTCGGCACTGGTCGACCGCCGTGCCGTCGTTGTTCGACACGATCGCGACCGGCCGGACCGTGCTGATCCGGTGGAAGGCGGCGATGTTGGCCTCGAGCGGATACCGCCACACCTTGTGCAGACCGCTGCCGTCCCGGCGGGCCGCAGCCCGCACCTCGATCGCCCGATCGAGATCGGTGCCACCGATGCCGACACAACCGAATGCCTCGCGGTCGTAGTGCGCCCAGATGTCGAGATCGTTCTCCGCAACCGTCTGCGACGCGAGCAACTCGGTGATGCCGCGGACGCCGGCGTAGTGAGCGTCGGCGGCGAGTTCGGTGGGGATCTCGAAGTCGAGCCCGCCTCGGCGAAGGATCTCCGAAAGCACCGTCGGGTCGGGGACGATGAAGACACCGCCCATGTCGAACACGACGGCATCGATGTGCTCAGGCAAGACCATGGACCGGAGTAGAGCACACCCACCGCCGCCGCGCCCTCCCTAGACTCCAGCGATGACCGGTGCCGCCGAACCCATCGTTCGCGACACCACGCGCTTTTCGGGTTGGCGCATCATGGCGCTCGCCACGATCACCCTCGGACTCACCGGGCCGGGGCAGACGATCGGCGTCAGTGTCTTCATCGACCACTTCGCCGACACCCTCGACCTGTCGAAGAACGCGATCTCGGCCGGCTACGCGATCGGCACGCTCTGCGGGTCGCTCACCTTGCCGACGGTCGGACGACTGGTCGATCGCTACGGCGTGCGCCGGGCGATGACCACCATCGGGGTGCTCTTTGCCCTCGGGCTCACCTACATGAGTGGGGTGCAGGGCCTCGTAACCCTCACCATCGGCTTCTTCTTCATCCGGATGCTGGGTCAGGGATCACTCTCGCTCGCATCGACGGTGGCGATCTCTCGCTGGTTCGACCGACGTCGAGGGCTTGCGCTCGGGATTGCGATGACCATCTCCTCGGCACTGATGGCGCTCGTGCCGGTTGCGTTGTCGTTCGTGATCGACGAGGTCGGCTGGCGCCAGGCGTGGCTCGTCGCCGCCGGAACCATTGCGCTGGTCGTCGTGCCCGTGTCCTGGTTCGGGATCATCGACCGCCCGTCGGCGGTCGGTCAGTTCCCCGACGGAGAACCACCCACCGACCACACCGACGACGTTGAGGAGTGGGGTGTCGAACGTAGCGAAGCGGTCCGCACGAGGGCGTTCTGGATTCTGGCGCTCGCGACGGCGCTCGCCTCGATGCTCGTCACCGCGCTCAATTTCCACCAGATCGCGCTGTTGGGCGAGAGCGGCTTCACGGAGACCGAGGCGGCAATCATGTTCCTGCCGCAGGTGCTCGGCTCATCGGTCGGATCCCCCGGCATGGGCCTTGCGCTTGACCGGATGGGCACTCGGTACGCACCGGCCGTCACGCTGGTGATGCTCTCCGGCTCGCTGCTGCTCGCCGGCTGGGTCGCATCGACGGTCGGTGTGGTCCTCTACGCCGTCTGGTTGGGGTTGCAGTCGGGCATGGTCCGGACACTTGGCGCCGCGCTGCTCCCCACCTGGTTCGGCACCCGCCACCTCGGTTCCATCCAGGGCACGATGAGCTTCATCGGGGTGCTCGCCTCGGCGGCCGGGCCGATCGCCTTCTCGCTCACCGAGTCTGCGACGGATTCGTTCCGCAGCACTGCCACGTTGTGGGCGGTCGCCCCGTTGCTCGCCATGGTGTTCGCCCTGTCGAAGCGGCCGATCACGACCTGAGCCGCACTCGAGCCCCAAAACGACGACGACCCGCCGGCGCTGAACGCCTAACGGGTCGTCGAATACTCGGAACGGAATGATCAGGTGCCGGTCCAGTTGGGTTCGCGCTTCTCCGCGAACGCCTTCGGACCCTCCTTGGCATCGTTGCTGCCGAACACCTTGCCCATGAGTTCGCCCTGCATCTTCCAGAGCTCCGCCTCGTCGTACCCCTGTGCCGCGGCCTTCACCAGCTTCTTGCTGGCAGCCACTGCGAGCGGGGCATTCTTGGCAATGCGCTCGGCGAGGGCGACCGCTGCGTCGAGTGCTGCGCCGTCCTCGGTGGTCTGCGAGAGCAGGCCGAACTCGAGCGCCTCGGGAGCGGTGATGTTGTCGCCGGTGACGGCCATCTCCATCGCCTTGGCGTAGCCCACCCGCGCCGGGAGGCGCATGACGCCGCCGCCAGCGGCGAACAGGCCGACCTTCACCTCACGGATACCGAACTTGGCGCTCTCGCCAGCGACCATGAGGTCGCACGACAGCGCCAACTCGAGACCACCAGCGATGGCGAAACCCTCGACAGCTGCGATCAGCGGCTTCTCGGCACCGGCCTGGATGAACTCCTGCATCGGGCCGATGTCCTCGCCGGCCGCAAAGGCCTTGAGGTCCATGCCCGAGCTGAAGCCCTTCCCGGCACCCGTCAACACACCGGCGGTGAGGCCGGGGTCGTCGTTGAGTTCCTGCACGGCGTTCCACAGCCCGTGGGACAGGTCGCCGTTGATGGCGTTCATCGCCTCGGGCCGGTTGAGGGTGATGATCATCACCCGGTCGCGACGCTCGACGATGACGGCGTTGTTCTCGCTCATGTGCACTCCCCTACTTCGGTGGCATCCGGATGCCACCGTCGAGCCGGATGGTCTCGGCGTTGAGATACGGATTGGTGATGCACTCCATCACGGTGAAGGCGAGCTCCTCGCCGGAGCCGAGACGCTTCGGGAACAGCACCGACTGGCCGAGGTGCGCCTTGAACGCTTCGCTCTGCTCGCCCTCGCCGTAGATCGGGGTGTCGATCAGGCCCGGGGCGATCGTGTTGACGCGAATGCCGACGGCCGAAAGGTCACGGGCGATCGGCAGGGTCATGCCGACGACGCCGCCCTTCGAGGCCGAGTAGGCGCACTGTCCGATCTGGCCGTCGAACGCGGCGGCGGACGCCATGTTGACGATGGCGCCGCGGCTGCCGTCGTCGTCGACCGGGTCGGTCTGGGCCATCGCGGCAGCCGAGCGGGTCAGCATGTTGAACGAGCCGATCAGGTTGACCCTGATCACGAACTCGAACGCGTTCAGGTCGAACGGCTGGTTGTTGCGGTCGATCGTGCGACCGGCGTAGCCGATGCCGGCGGAGTTGACGAGAGCACGAAGCGGACCCATCTCCGAGGCGGCGGCGACCGCAGCATCGGCGTCGTCGGTGGACGACACATCACACTTGACGAAGAGGCCACCGAGCTCAGAGGCGACGGCCTGACCCTTCGCTTCGTTGAGGTCGGCGATGACGACGCGGGAGCCGGCGGCGGCCAGCTGGCGGGCCGAGGCCTCGCCGATGCCGGAGGCACCTCCGGTGATGATCGAGGAGGAACCCTCGAGGTTCATACGGGGCATCAGGAATCGATCCTTTCGATGATCGTTGCGTTGGCGAGACCGCCACCTTCACACATGGCCTGGAAGCCGTAACGGCCACCCGAGCGCTCGAGCTCGTTCACGAGCGTGGTCATGAGCTTGGCGCCCGAGCAGCCCAGCGGGTGGCCGAGGGCGATGGCGCCACCGTTGACGTTGACCTTGTCGAGGGAGACACCCGTCTCCTTCTGCCACGCCAACACGACCGAGGCGAAGGCCTCGTTGATCTCGAAGAGATCGATGTCGTCGAGGATGATCTCGGCCTTGTCCATGATCTTCTCGGTGACCGGAATCGGGCCCTTGAGCATGGTGACCGGATCCGTGCCGGCCACCGCAAAATTGGTGAAACGGGCACGAGGCTTCAAGCCGAGTTCCGCAGCCTTCTCTGCGCTCATGATCAGCACGGCGGCTGCGCCGTCCGAGATCTGCGACGAGTTGCCGGCCGTGATCTTGCCGTCTTCGGAGAACGCCGGTTTGAGGTTGGCCAGGGTCTCGGCTGTGGTGTCGGGACGGATGCCTTCGTCCTGCGTGAACATCTCGATCTCACCATCGATGTCGACGGGAACCGGGACGATCTCTCGGTCGAAACGACCCTCGGCGGCGGCCTGGGCAGCCCGCTGCTGGCTCTGGGCCGAGAAGGCGTCGAGGTCCTCGCGGGTGAGGCCGTATTCGTCGGCAATCATGTCGGCACCGATGCCCTGCGGTGGCAGACCGGTGTCCTCGTACCGCTTGAACACCTCGGGACCGAAGGGCATGCCGAGTTCGCCGCCAGCGGCCGACGCCCCCATCGGGGTCCGTGTCATCGACTCGACGCCGAGGGCGACGACGACGTCGTAGGCGCCGGCCATGACGCCCTGGGCGGCGAAGTGAATCGCCTGCTGGCTCGAACCGCATTGACGGTCGACCGTGGTGGCGGGGACGGACTCGGGCCAGCCGGCGGCGAGGACGGCGCTACGGCCGATGTTGAACGCCTGTTCACCCACCTGGGACACACAGCCGGTGACGACGTCGTCGACGATCGACGGATCGAGGTCGTTGCGCTCCTGCAGCGCCTTGAGGACATGGGCACCGAGATCGGTCGGATGCCAGTCCTTGAGCTTGCCGTTGCGGCGCCCGGCAGGGGTCCGCACGACGTCGACGATGACAGCCTCGTGCATGAGGTCGCTCTCTTTCATTCGCTTCGGTCCGAGACCGAAGACTTTTTCTGAGGGTTGGGGGTCTGGAGGATGGCGTCGACATTGGTGCCGAGCCGTTCGAGGAGGGTCGCCAACTGTTGGCGTTCCTCCCGACTGATGCCGTGGCGAATCTCCTGACGGAAGCATTCGTCCACGGCGTAGAAGCGTTGGACAAGGGCGGAACCCTCGTCGGTGATCCCGACCAGCCAGACACGGCGGTCGTGGGGGTCGGGGTTGCGGGTGACGAGTCCACGGGCCTCGAGTTGGTCGATCATCGCGCCGCACGACGCCCGACCGACCCCGACGAGTTCGGCGAGCTCGGTCTGGTTCGTGCCGCCGAAGTCGTTGACGAACGCGAGCAGCGACGCCTGGTTGAGGTTGAGGTCGAGTTCGGCGAGGCGGTGGTCGAAGGCATTCCGCAGGCGCCTGGCCGTGTCGATCAGCGCAATCTCGACGCGACGCCACGACGGCGCGCTGCGGGAGTGATCGACAGACGTCATGCGGTCCGTATGGTTCCATACAGTCCGACACATGACAATTCGGGAGCGGACAGTCGGTCGTCGTCTCGGGAGGCGTGACTCAGCCCGAGTGGCCGCGCTCGTACGGTGTGACTTTCGACCACGTCACCCGCATGCGCACAAACCGTCAATCTGCGCCTAGCATTCTGTGTCGGGTCGACAACGGCCCGACATGATTAAAGGAATCCCCCGCCATGGCACAGGGCACCGTGAAGTTCTTCAACAACGAGAAGGGCTTCGGCTTCATCAGCCGAGACGACGGCGACGACGTCTTTGTTCACTTCTCCAATATCGCTGGCGACGGTTTCAAGTCGCTGGAGGACGGCCAGCAGGTCGAGTTCGAGGTCGGCCCCGGACGCAAAGGCGACGAAGCCCTCAACGTTCGCGTCATCTGACCCCTCCGCCGGGCGTGACGCCTGGCGACGTACTCACGGTCATCCGTCCGGGCGATGCGTCCGGGCGGATGGCTCGGGTCAGACGATGATGTTGATCATCCGACCCGGCACATAGATCACCTTGCGGATCTCGGCCCCAGCGATGTGGTCCACCACGTTCTCATCGGCCGTGGCGGCGGCCAGCGCGGTCGACTCGTCGGCGTCGGGCGCCACCATCACGCGGCCACGGACCTTGCCCTTGACCTGCACTGGCAGCTCGACGTGGTCGTCGACGAGCAACGACTCGTCGGCCACTGGGAAGTCGGCCCAGACGACCGAGCCGGCGCCGCCCAGCTTCGACCACAATTCCTCGGCCATGTGCGGCACGAGCGGCGACAGCATGCGGACCATGGCGTCGGCGACCACCCGCGGAGTCGGCCCCTCGGCCTTGGTGACCTCGTTGTTCAGCTCGGTCAGCTTCGCGATGGCGGTGTTGTAGCGAAGGTTGTCCATGTCGGCGGTGACCCCATCGATCGTCTTGTGGAGCGCGCGCAACAGTTCCTCAGACGGCGCGTCGTCGGTGACAGCAAGCTCGCCGGTCTGCTCGTCGACAATGTTTCGCCAGACGCGCTGGAGCAAGCGCTGCGAACCGACGACCGATCTCGTCTCCCACGGCCGGTCCTGGGTGATGGGCGCCATCGACATCTCGTAGAGCCGAAGGGTGTCGGCCCCGAACGCCGCGTACATGTCGTCAGGGGTCACCGAGTTCTTCAGTGACTTGCCCATCTTGCCGAAGCTGCGGGTGACGGGCGTGCCGTCGAACGTGAAGCCCGACTGGGCATCACCCTCGACCGACGCGGCGTCGACATAGATCTCCCGCTCATCCTGGAACGCTGCGGCCTGGATATACCCCTGGTTGATCAAGCGCTTGAACGGCTCGGCAGTGGAGACATGGCCGAGGTCGAACAGGACCTTGTGCCAGAAGCGGCTGTACAGGAGGTGCAGCACGGCGTGCTCGACACCGCCGACGTACAGGTCGACGCCGCCTGCGCCCTCGACAGACTCCGCCGAACCATCGGTGGACGCAGAACCCATCCAATACCGCTCCGACGTGGGCTCGACGATGACGTCGTCGCTGACCGGATCGATGTAGCGCAGGTAGTACCAGCACGAACCGGCCCACTGCGGCATGACGTTGAGGTCGCGCTTGTAGGTCTTCATGCCGTCGCCGAGGTCGAGATCGACGGTGGCCCATTCGGCGGCCCGGCCGAGCGGCGGTTCCGGCTCGGAGGCCTCGTCGAGTTGGCGCGGCGCCCAGTCGATCAGTTCAGGCAGGTTGACCGGCAGGTGCTCGTCAGGGATCGAGATCGGGTTGCCGTCGTCGTCGAAGACGATCGGGATCGGCTCCCCCCAGTAGCGCTGACGGGCGAACAGCCAGTCGCGCAACTTCGTGGTGACCATCCCGACGCCGGAGCCGTTGGCTTCGAGCCACTCGATGATCGCGGCCTTGGCGTCCTCGACGCCCAGACCGTCGAGGAACGAGGAGTTCACGGCCGGGCCATCGCCGACGTAGGCACCGTCGCCGGGGACGGCGTCGTCGAAGCCGACGGGCGGTTGCACCGTGCGAATGATCGGCAGGCCGAACTCCATCGCGAAGTCCCAGTCGCGTTCGTCCTGGGCAGGCACGGCCATGATGGCGCCGGTGCCGTAGCCCATCAGGACATAGTCGGCGATGAACACCGGGATCGACTCGCCGTTGACTGGGTTCGTCGCGTGGACACCCAGATAGACGCCCGTCTTCTCCTTGTTCTCCTGACGGTCGACGTCGGTCATCTGCTCGACGCGTGCGCGGTAGGCCGCAACGGCTGCGGCCGGGGTGGCGGCGCCGGCCGTCCACGCCGGGTTGACGTCGTCGGCGTAGGCGTCGGCGACCAGGGTGTCGACCAGCGGATGCTCGGGTGCCAGCACCATGTAGGTGGCGCCGAAGAGGGTGTCGGGGCGGGTCGTGAAGACGTCGATCGTGGTCGCCGAACTCGCGTCACCGGCGGCAGCATCGACCGCGAAACGGACTTCGGCGCCCTCCGAGCGACCGATCCAGTTGCGCTGCATGGTCTTGATCGAGTCCGACCAGTCGAGCAGGTCGAGATCCTCGAGCAGGCGATCGGCATAGGCGGTGATGCGCATCATCCACTGCTTCAGCGGACGTTTGAAGACCGGGAAGTTGCCACGGTCGCTTCGGCCATCAGCGGTGACCTCTTCGTTGGCCAGCACCGTTCCCAGGCCGGGGCACCAGTTGACCGGCGCCTCGGAGACGTAGGCCAGCCGGAAGTCGTGCAGCACGCTGCGCTGCTCGCTCGACGAGAGCGCATCCCAGGCACGACCGTCGGGGGTCGCGCGCTCGCCGGAGGCGAACTGCGCTTCGAGTTCGGCGATCGGACGGGCCTTGCCGGCATCGGGGTCGAACCAGGCGTTGAAGATTTGATTGAAGATCCACTGAGTCCAGCGGTAGTAGGCCTCGTCGGTGGTGGCGATAGAGCGGCGCTTGTCGTGACCCAAGCCCAGCCGATCGAGCTGGCGGGTCATGTTCGCGATGTTGTTCTCGGTATTGATTCGCGGATGCTCACCGGTCTGGCGGGCATGTTCCTCGGCGGGCAGGCCGAAGGCGTCGAACCCCATGGTGTGCAACACGTTGAAACCCGACATGCGCTTGAAGCGGGCGTAGACGTCGGTGGCGATGTAGCCGAGTGGGTGACCGACATGGAGGCCCGATCCCGATGGGTACGGGAACATGTCCATAATGAACAGCTTCGGGCGGTCGGCGACCTCGAGTGGATCGTCGGCGAGATGGCCGGCCGGGTTGGGGGCGTGGTGGGTGCCGTCGGCAAGCCACTGAGCCTGCCATCGGGTCTCGAGCTCGTCCGCCGTTTCGGCGTCGTAGCGGTGCAGCGGCATGTCGTCGGCCATGGCCCACGAGGCTACCGGCGCCCCCTGCAGGCTCGGCGGGATCGGTGGGGACAGCGCTCGCCAAAAAGCCCACCACATCCCTTCCGTTCTTTGCCTGTTCCGTGATACGGTACGATTCCACGATGCGGAACAGTCTGACGGTCTGAGAAGGCACGGCGGTTCCGCATCTGTCATGTTCCACGGGCCGCCAGAACACGGCCCTTGAGTCCGGGGGAACCCACATGTCGGACGACGACGAGATCGATCTCAACGCGCTGAGCGACGAAGACCTGACCGCACAGATGCACGACGATCTGTACGACGGCCTCGGCGAGGAAATCGAAGAAGGCACCAACATCCTGCTCAGCCGAGGCTGGGACCCGAACCGCGTCCTCAATGACGCGCTCGTCGAGGGCATGCGCATCGTGGGCATCGACTTCCGAGACGGCATCCTCTTCGTGCCCGAGGTGCTCCTTGCCGCCAACGCAATGAAGGCCGGCATGGCCATCTTGCGACCGCTGCTCGCCGAGACCGGCGCAGAGCCGATCGGCAAGATCGTCATCGGCACCGTCAAGGGCGATATCCACGACATTGGGAAGAACCTGGTGGGCATGATGCTCGAGGGCGCCGGCTTCGAAGTCATCGATCTCGGCATCAACACCGACGTCGACGGATACCTTGCCGCCCTCGAAGAGCACAAGCCCGACATCCTCGGCATGTCCGCGCTTCTCACCACCACCATGCCCTACATGAAGGTGGTCATCGACACGATGGTCGAGCGAGGCCTGCGCGACGAGTACATCATCCTCGTCGGCGGTGCCCCGCTGAACGAGGAGTTCGGCGATGCGATCGGTGCTGATGCGTACTGCCGCGATGCGGCCGTCGCCGCCGAGACGGCGTCGGCCAAGGTCGCCGAAAAGCGCGCCGCCTGATCGTCGCTGCTCATGGAGACCGTCCACACGCCGCAGGTGCTGATCCTGGCCTGCGGCGCGTTGGCCACCGAGATCCGTGACATCACCCGACTCCACCGACTGGGCAACGTCACGCTCGAATGCCTGCCGGGCATCTTGCACAACCGGCCGTCGGAAATCCCCGATGCCGTGCGGGCCCGTCTCGACCGAGCCCGCAGCAACTACGACCGCATCCTGCTCGGCTACGGCGACTGCGGCACGGGCGGTGAACTCGCCGACATCGCCGCCCAGGAAGGCATCGAGATGCTTCCCGGGGCGCACTGCTACCAGTTCTTCGCCGGGCAGCAGGTGTTCGACGCCATGCACGACGAGGACCCGACCGCCTTTTACCTCACCGACTACCTCGTGAAGCACTTCGATCGCATCATCCTGGACGGCCTCGGTATCGACGCCCACCCGGAGCTGCGCAACCTGTACTTCGGGAACTACACGAAGATGATCTACCTCGCGCAGACCGACGACCCGGACCTCGACAACCGGGCTCGCGCGTGCGCCGACAAACTCGGCCTTGCGTTCGAACGGGTTGCCACCACCTACGGTGACCTCGAACCGGCGATCGTCACGATCAGCACCCGGCCCGCCGCCGAAAAGGAGCACGTCTGATGCCTCGACGCGGACGTGGCGGGCCCGGGCTCACCACCATCTACTGGCGCGACATCCCGGCCCAGGTCACCGCCACGACCGAGGACGGCGGCAAGGAGCAGGTGCTCATGCATGATCGCTTCCAGGTTGCGATCGACCGGGCCGCCGCCGTGGCTGGACTCACCAAAACCGACGACTACGTGAACGAGTGGCGCCGAGTGGCCACGAGCGTCGAGGGCGATGCGATCGCCGCCGCCCACGCCGCAGCCCAACGACTCGACAATGACCATCCCCGAGACGTGCTCGAGGCCCTCGTGGCCAACGGCGGTCTCGATCCCGAGTCCGGCGTGTCCGGAATCGACACCGAACAAGAAAGCCCGTCATGACCGACACCATCATCTCCAGCGCCACGAAGGAGGTGGCGATCGGATTCGGTCGTCCCTTCGTCATGATCGGCGAACGCATCAACCCGACCGGCCGCAAACTGCTCGCCGAAGAGATGAAGAACGGCGACTTCAGCCGGGTCGTCTCCGACGCCATCGCCCAGGTCGAAGCGGGTGCCCAGATGCTCGACGTCAACGCCGGCATCCCGCTGGCCGACGAACCCGCCCTCCTTGTGCGGGCCATCCAGGAAGTCCAGGCGGTCACCGACGTGCCGATCGCTATCGACTCCTCGATCGTCGAGGCCCTCGAGGCCGCCATCGAGATCTATGAGGGCAAGCCGCTCATCAACTCGGTCACCGGTGAGGAAGAGGTCCTCGAGCGGGTCCTTCCGTTCGTCGCCAAGCACGGTGCCGCCGTCGTCGCCATCTCCAACGACGAGACCGGGATCTCCGAGGACCCCAATGTGCGCTTCGAGGTCGCCAAGAAGATCGTGAACCGGGCCGCCGACTACGGCATCCCGGCCGCCGACGTTGTCGTCGACCCGCTCGTCATGCCGATCGGGGCCATGGGCACCGCCGGCCGGCAGGTTTTCGAACTCGTCGGCCGCCTGCGAGACGAACTCAAGGTCAACACCACCTGTGGCGCCTCGAACGTGTCGTTCGGCCTGCCCAACCGTCACAACATCACCGGCACCTTCCTGGCGATGTCGATCGGAGCCGGCATGACCTCCGCCATCATGAACCCGCTCCATGGCGAGGTGAAGACGGCCATCATGGCGGCCGACGTCCTCAATGGACAGGACGAGAACTGTGCGGCCTGGATCGCCGCCAACCGCGACCCCGGCGAGGCCGGCGAGGGTGCCCGTGGTGGCCGTCGTGGTGGCCGCCGTCGTGCCGCTGCCGCCGGCAGCTGACCCGGGGCAACGACGACGATGACCAGCCGGCCGGGCGACGGGAACGTCACCGTGGTGTTCACCCCCTCCGGGGTGCACGCCGACGTCGCGCCCGGCACCTCGCTGCTCGATGCAGCGCGGGCGGTCAAGGTCGACCTCGACTCGACCTGCGGTGGTCGTGGCCTGTGCGGGCGCTGCCAGGTGACGCCCTCGGTGGGCGAGTTCGCCAAGTGGGGCATCACCTCTGACGAGTCGTCGTTGTCACCGTGGACCTCCTCGGAGACCGACTACAAGGGTCGGCGCACGATCGAACCGGGCGGACGCCTCGGCTGCATGGCCGCCGCACTGGCCGACGTCGTCGTCGACGTGCCACCCGCCAGCCAGGTGCACCGCCCGGTCGTTCGCAAGAAGATCGATCTGCCCGGGCTGACCCTCGATCCGCTGATCACCGCTCGCTATGTCGAGCTTCCGGAACTCGAGCTGGGCGACGAGCGTTCCGACGTCGAGATCCTGCGGGAGGCGCTTGCGGCCGACTGGGGCATCGACGGCGTCGACGTCGATGCCGGCGTGCTCCCGGAACTTCACCCGGCGATCATCGACGGCAAACGGGCGATCACCGCCATCGTGCACCGCGACGGGTCGGTCATGGCCGTGCGCCCCGGCTTCGATGAGGCCGTCTACGGCGTCGCCGTCGATGTCGGCTCCACCACCATTGCCGGCTACCTGGTCGATCTCGCCACCGGCGATGTCGTCGCCAACGCCGGGGCGATGAACCCTCAGATCCGTTTCGGTGAGGATCTGATGAGCCGAGTCAGCTACGTGATGATGAATCCAGGCGGCGATGACGAACTCACGTCAGCCGTCCGCGACGCGCTCGACACCCTCATCGAGGACCTCTGCAACGACCTCGACACCGACCTTCTGCCCGACGACGTCCGGACGCACATCCACGACATCGTGCTCGTCGGCAACCCCGTCATGCATCACCTGCTGTTGGGCATCGACCCGACGCCGCTGGGTGCCGCACCGTTCACGCTCACCGTCGGCGAACCGGTCGACATGCGAGCCGCTGATCTTGATCTCGGCCTGCCCTACGCCCGCTGCCATGTCGGCCCGTGCATCGCCGGCCATGTCGGCGCCGACGCTGCGTCGGCCACACTCAACGAACGCACACACGCCACCGTCGAGCCACAGCTGATGGTCGATATCGGCACCAACGCCGAGATCGTGCTCGGCACGGCCGAGCGCACCTACGCCGCATCCTCGCCGACCGGCCCGGCGCTCGAGGGAGCGCAGATCTCGTCGGGCATGCGCGCGACCGCCGGAGCGATCGAGCGCATCCGGATTGACCACGACACGTACGAGCCCCGCTTCAAGGTGATCGGTGCCGACGCATGGAGCGACGAGCCCGAATTCGCCGAGCAGACCGCAACACTCGACATCGCCGGCCTGTGCGGCTCGGCGATCATCGAGGTCATCGGCGAACTGTTCCTGTCCGGTCTGTGTGACCACAACGGCGTGATCCAGGACCTGTCTGCGACGACCGACCGGATCGTCCCCGACGAGCGCACGTTCACCTACGTGCTTCGCGCCGAGTACGCCGATGCCGACGGCACCGTGCACCCACAGCTGGCGATCACCCAGAACGACGTTCGCCAGATCCAGCTCGCCAGTTCGGCTCTTCGTGCCGGCATCGACCTCTTGATGGAGCACGCCGGGATCACCGAGTGTCACGACGTGCGGCTCGCCGGTGCCTTCGGTGCCCACATCGACCCGGTCTATGCCCTGATCCTCGGCCTTGTGCCCGACTGCCCCGTGGACAGCGTCCGGGCGGTCGGCAACGCCGCCGGCGCAGGCACGGTCCGAATGCTGGTGAGCGCCGAACAGCGCGACGAGGTCGCCGCCGCAGTTCGCGACATCGAGAAGATCGAAACGGCCACCGAACCCCGATTCCAGGAGTTGTTCGTGTCGGCCATGGCGTTCCCCCACGCCACTGCACCGAGCCCCCACCTTGCCGAGGTCGTGACGCTGCCACAGCGGTTTGCGTCCGAGGCGGGTGGACGGCGCCGTCGTCGACGGGACACCAACGGAGGCGAGGCCTCCACGCAGAGCGAAAGGCAACAAGCATGAGCGACGTCACCGAGGAAACCGGAGGCCGCCGAGGCGGCCGTCGCGGTGGTGGCCGTGCTGGCCGGCAGGCGGCCCGTACAGCCAGTGTGGCAACAAAGCCGTACCTGGAGCGCACGATGCCGCCGGTCGAGATGCTCTCCGAAGATGGTCTCGCCGCCATCGAGGAGAACGCCGAGGAAATCCTCGCCACCGTCGGTGTGGCCTTCCAGGAGTTCCCGGAGGCGCTCGACCTGTGGCGTCAGGCCGGCGCACGGGTCGAAGGCGAGATGGTCTACTTCCCGAAGGGGATGTGTCGGGAGATCGTCGAGAAGAACGCGCCGACGTCCTATATCCAGCACGCTCGGAATCCCGAACGTTCCGTGAAGATCGGCGAGAACACGACCGTCTTCGCCCCGAACTACGGCTCACCGTTCGTGTTCGACCTCGACAACGGTCGCCGCTACGGCACCATCGAGGACTTCGAGAATGCCGTGAAGCTGGTCTACGACCTGCCCCACCTGCACCACAGTGGCGGTACGGTGTGCGAACCGGTTGACGTGCCGGTCAACAAGCGGCACCTCGACATGGTGTACGCCCACATCAAGTACAGCGACAAGCCCTACATGGGCTCGGTGACCGCCGCCGAGCGGGCCGCCGACTCGATCGAGCTGAGCCGAATCGCCTTCGGTGGCGATCTTCAGGATCGCACCGTGATGACCTCGCTCATCAATGCCTCGTCGCCGCTGCGCTGGGACGCCACGATGCTCGGCGCCGCCACGGAATACGCCCGCGCCAACCAGGCCTGCATCATGTCGCCGTTCATCCTTGCCGGCGCCATGTCGCCGGTGACCGTTGCCGGCCTTGCAGCCCAGTCGCTCGCCGAGGCCCTGTCGGGTATGGCGTACACCCAGCTCGTCCGTCCGGGCGCCCCGGTGATCTTCGGCACCTTCGCCTCGTCGATGTCGATGGCCACCGGTGCCCCCACCTTCGGCACTCCCGAGGGTGGTCAGGCCATCTCGGTCATGGCAGCCCTTGCCCGTCGGGTCGGCACACCGTTCCGTTCGGGCGGCCAGTTCACCGCCTCCAAGTATCCCGATGCCCAGGCGGCCTACGAGTCGTCGTCGACGATTATCCCGACCGTGCTGTCCGGGGTGAACTTCGTGCTGCACGCCGCCGGGTGGCAGGAGGGTGGCCTCGCCCTCGGCTTCGAGAAGCTCATCCTCGACGCCGACCAGCTCGGCTTCATGGACGTGTATGCCCGCGGGATCGACATCAGCGAGAACGGTCAAGCCATGGAGGCCTTCCGCACGAACCCGCACGGCGAGCACTTCCTCGGCAACGGCCACACGCTGCAGAACTTCGAGACGGCGTTTGCTCGCTCGACCGAGGCCGACAACAACAGCTTCGAGCAGTGGAGCGAAGAGGGGTCACTCACCTCGGCGCAGCGGGCCAACACGACCTGGAAGCGCATGCTCGCCGAGTACACCGGCCCGGGCCTCGACGAGGCGATCGACGCGGAACTCCAGGACTTCATCGGCCGACGCAAGGCGTCGATGCCCGACGCCAACTACTAGGAGCGGCCATGACGGAAACGCGAGCCTCGGAAACCATCGGTTTCATCGGCCTCGGCAACATGGGTCTGCCCATGTGCCTCAACCTGGTCGATGCCGGTTACGACGTCGTCGCCCTTGATCTCCGGCCCGAGCCGGTGGCCGAGGTCGTCGCCGCCGGTGGCCGCACCGCCGCCGACGTCGCAGCCGTCGCTGCGGCGGCCGACATCCTGCTGACCTCGCTCCCCCGCCCCGACCACGTCGATGGCGTCATGCGGGCAGGTGGGGCGCTCACCGCGCTGCGTCCCGGCTCGGTGTGGGCCGATCTCACGACGAACCGTCGCGAATTCGTGCAAGAACTCGCGGACGAGGCGCCCGCAGGGGTCACGGTCATGGACTCCCCCGTGACCGGCGCCGTCGATGGTGCCCGCAACAAGCGTCTCACCCTGTTCGCCGGTGGGGCCGAAGCCGATCTCGATCGGGTCGTTCCGGTCCTGGAGAACCTTGGCCGCGTGATCCGCTGCGGACCGCTCGGCACCGGCAACGTCGTCAAGCTCGTCACCAACCAGCTGTGGTTCATCCATGCGGCCTCGATCGGTGAGGGCTTCGCGCTCGGGATGGCCAACGGGGTGGAGCTCCCCGTGCTCTACGACGCCATTTGCGACTCGGTCGGCGACTCGTTCGTCGCTCGCCACGACGGCCCGTCGATTTTCGCCGGTCACTACGACCCGAGCTTCACCCTCGACCTCTGTCTGAAGGATCTCGGCCTCGTTCGTGAACTCGAGTCGAGCCTCGAGGAGCCGCTCGTGATGACGGCCGCCGCCCACGGCGTGTTCGAGGACGCAGCCGAGCGCTATGGCCGCAACGTCGGCGAACTCCACGTCGCCAAGCGCCTCGAGGACGACAACCAACTCTCGTTCCGCATGGACGGCGACTGGGTCGCCCCCTGGGACGTCACCGACGACTAATCGACGATCGAGGCGCGGCCTGCGATCAGTTCTCGTCGTCGATTCGAGTGCGCTGGCCGCGCATGAGCGCAATCGCCCCGGCGGATGCCCGAGCCGGGAAGGCGACGAACGTCCGGGGATGTTCGGGAGCGTCGGCGACGACGATCCGCCAGACGAGGTATGCAGCGATGATCAGATTGATCGCCGCCATGCTCCAGAAGTAGGCGATTGGCGAGGTCAAGCCGATGACGACGGTGGCGACGAGTGGACCGACGAGTGCACCGACACCGTTCACCCGAACGAGCACCGCCGAGCCAGATGTGAGCTTGGCCGTCGGTAGCCAGTCGGCGGTGAGGGCGATCGTCAGCGAGTAGATCGAGAACGACACCGCCCCGAGCACCGCCATCAGGCCGACGGCAATCCAGCTGCCTTCCGTCACGCCGGCCAGCGCGACACAGGTGGCCACGGCGATGCCTGCCACGGCGAGGATCACGCCTCGACGCGACGCCCGATCGGAGATCCAACCGATCGGCCACTGCAGCAGCATCGAGCCGAACAGCGGCGCGGCGAGGAAGGCGGCGAGCCGGGAGTCGGGAACGTCGACCGCGACGGCGTACACGGCGCCGAGCCCGATGAGGATCCCGGCTGACGCGCCGCTGAAGAATGTGGTGAAGATGCCGGTCGGGACGATCCTGGCCAGTTCGCGCAGCGACATGCGCTCGGGGACGACGAGCGGCGGGTTGCTCGAAGCCGAGAGCACGACCGGGATCAGTGAGGCCGAGACGAGAACCGACGCAAGAAGAAAGAGCTTCACGCCGTCGGGGTCGGCGACATCGAGCAGGAACTGCCCGATCGTCATGCCGCCCATCGTGACGATCATGTATCTCGACAGAAGCCGTCCACGGGTTGCGTTCGTCGCGAGGTCGTTGAGCCATGACTCCTCGGTCACGTAGAGGCCGGCCATGCACAGGCCGGTCACGAACCGCATCAGACCCCAGGTGATCGGATCGATGAACAGTGCGTGGATCAGCACCGCCGTCGACGCCATTGAGGCGAGCCCGGCGAAGACTCGAATGTGACCGACGTTCGCAATCAGTGATTCGGCGATACGGCTACCGAACAGGAAACCGGCGAAGTACGCAGCCATGACGAACCCCGCCACGGTGACCGAGAAGCCCTCGGTCTCGGATCGCACACCGATGAGCGAGCCCTGCAGGCCGTTGCCGGCCATCAGGAGAAGGATGCCGAGGAACAACGCCCGCGCTGCGGTAGCGGGGCTGTCCTCGATGAGCGGGCCACCCTCGATGATCTCCTCATCCGGGTGGAGCGTCGGATCGGCCAAGGCTCTTCTACTCCCGCCGGAGGCATCGCCTCCGACCGAACACCGCACCCCATGGCGGCACCGAGGCGAACGCTACCGGGCATACTGCCTGGATGTCACTGGAACGGGCGGTCCTCCGTCACCCCGTTGACGGGGTGCGGGAATGGCTGGCCTTCGCCGATCCGGTCGACTCGTGGGAAGCCGACGAGCTCTCCGACGTGAAAGACGTCCTCGACGCCGCGGAAGCAGCGAACCGGCGGGGCCTCTGGGTCGTCGGGATGGTCAGCTACGACGCCGGACCTGCCTTTGACGCGGCCCTGCGGTCGCTGCGTGCCGAGGACGTCCCGTTGGCGTCGTTCGCTGCGTTCGAGACACCCGCCACGACAACATTGCCGTCGGGCGGTGACTTCGCGATCGGGCGCTGGGAGGCCACCCGCGTGCGGCGGGAGTATGAGGCCGACATCCGGCGGGTGAAGGATCTCATCGCCCGTGGCGAGACGTATCAGGTCAACTACACGATGCGGCTCGAGGCGGATTTCGACGGCGATCCCCTCGGCTTCTTCGCAGCGATGGCCCGTGCCCAGCGCAGTGCCGATCACCTCGCCTACCTCGATTTCGGGGACCGGGCCGCGTGCTCGGCGTCACCGGAGCTCTTCATCCGTCGCTGCGGCCGCACCCTCGAAAGCCGGCCGATGAAGGGCACTCGACCTCGCCACCCCGATCCGGGCAACGACGCCGACATCGTCCGCGAGCTTCTCGAGAGCGAGAAGGACCGAGCCGAGAACACGATGATCGTCGACATGGTGCGCAACGACCTCGGCCGGATCGGCGACACCGGCTCGCTGATGACCACGGCGCTGCACACGGTCGAGAGCTTCTCGACGGTCCACCAACTCACCTCCACCGTCGAAGTGCAAACCGACGCCGGCCTCTTCGATGTGTTCGCCGCTACCTTTCCCGGCGCGTCGATCACCGGAGCGCCCAAGGTCAACACCGCCGGCTTCATCGCCGACCTCGAGCGGACACCTCGTGGCCTCTACACCGGCACGATCGGCGCCATCCCACCCGGCGGCGATTTCGAGTTCAACATCGCCATTCGCACCGCCTGGGTGAACACCAACCTCGGTCGGGCGACCTACGGCGTCGGCGGGGGTGTCGTATGGGACTCCGACCCGACCGCCGAGTGGAACGAGGCACACGACAAGGCCCGCGTGCTGTACCGGGCGGACCGACCGTTCCGACTGCTCGAGTCGATCGCCTGGACTCCGGGGTGCGGATCGGTGCTGCTCGAACGGCACCTCGACCGGCTTTCACTCGCAGCCACCCACTTCGGGTTCGATGTCGACCTCGACGAGGTCCGGCGCACGATCGATTCGTTCAACGCCGATGAGCCTCAGGTGATCCGGGTCCTGGTTGGACTCGGCGGCGCCGTCGAGCTTGAACCACGAGCGATGCCGATGGCCGACCCGAACCCGGTCGTGGTGTTCGATACCCGGCCGATCGATCGCGGCGACGAGTTTCTCCGCCACAAGACGACCCGCCGGGATCGCTACGACGAGGCCCGTGAGCGGTTCCCGGAGGCCTACGACGTCCTGCTCTGGAATCGGCTCGGTCAGCTGTGCGAATCGACGATCGCCAATCTCGTGGTTGAGATCGACAACGAGTACCGCACCCCACCGCTCGAGGCCGGCTTGTTGCCCGGCACGATGCGGGCGGAGCTCCTCGATCGTGGCGACATCGTCGAGGCGATGGTCACCTACGACGATCTTCGCGAGGCCGATCGCGTCTGGCTGATCAACTCCGTGCGGGGGTGGGTCGAGATCGAGATCGACCACACCTCGGCGCCAGGGCGGCTTGCGGCGGCCAGCGCCTACCGAAGCTGAGCCGTCAACCGGTGGGGCCGGACGGGACCCGGCGACAACTCAGGCCCTGACCGACTCGAGGGCATCGACCATCGCCCGACGGGTGGCATCGGGGGCCTCGCTCATCATCATGTGGCCGACGCCGGGGAGTGTCACGACCGTGGCGCCCGCAGTGGCCGCAATCAGATCGGCGGCCCGCTTGGGCGGGGTCATCTTGTCCATCGCCCCGAGGATGTAGGTCACGGGGCAGGAGACGGCAGCAGCCGCGTCAAGCGAGGTGGCGTAGGCATTGCATGCCGCCATGTCGATCCCGAGCGAATCCGTACGGCTCGTGTCGAGCAGGGCACGAGTCCCCCCGATGTTCCACATCCCGGGCGTGGCATGACGGCCGATGTGAGCCGGAGCACCGAAGCTCCAGGACGACATCAGATTCGACGCGTGCGGGACGTCGTTGGCCGCAGCATCGAGGAGTTCGGGGTGAACCGGCATCGCCGCTGCCGTTCCGATGAGGACGAGTGACGCCACCGTCTCGGGGCGCTGTGCTGCAGCCTCGATGCCAATGAAGGTGCCCATCGAGTGGCCGATCACATGGGCGGGGCCCATGTCGAGTGCCACGATCACGTCGGCGAGCCATGCTCCCATCTCGGGCACCGTCTCGATCGCCGGGCCCTCCGACCCACCGTGACCGGGAAGGTCGATTGCGGCGACCCGATAGCCGTGGTGGGCGAGGTACCGGGTCTGCAACTGGAAGACGGTGCGGTTCATGCCGGCACCGTGCACGAGCACCACACCGGGCAGGGCCGGGTCGTGCTCGCAGCCGCCGTTGGCGTAGCGGATTTTCTTGGTGTCGAGGGTGATGTCCATCGCTCGCTTCCGGGCTTATCGCTGGCTGATCTTCAGTGCGGTGCTGAGGTCGTCGATGATGTCGCGTACGTCCTCGATACCGACCGACACGCGGATCAGATCTTCACCGATCCCGGCGGCCTCGAGATCCTCGGTCGAGAGTTGCTGGTGGGTGGTGCTGGCCGGATGCAGAACGAGTGTCTTGGCGTCGCCGACATTGGCAAGATGACTCGCGAGCTTGACGCTCTCGATGAACGTCTTGCCGGCGGCGCGGCCGCCCTTCACGCCGAAGCTGAGAATGGCACCCGTGCCGTTCGGGTACAGCTCGGCGGCGAGCGCACGGTCGGGGTGGTCCGATGCGGTCGGGTACTTCACCCAGGCCACGGCATCGTTCGCCTCGAGCATTTCGGTGACGGCTCGGGCATTCTCGACGTGTCGCGCCATGCGCAACGGAAGTGTCTCGACGCCCTGCAGGAGCTGGAAGGCGTTGGCCGGGCTCATCGCCGCACCGAAGTCGCGCAGGCCTTCGGCCCGGGCCCGCGTGATGAAGGCGGCGGGACCGAACTCGTCGGCGAAGGAGATGCCGTGGTACCCGACATAGGGCTCGGTCATCGTGTCGAAACGGCCCGACGCTTCCCAGTCGAAGCGGCCGCCGTCGACCAATGCGCCACCCAGTGCAACGCCGTGCCCACCGAGGAATTTCGTGACGGAGTGCATCACGATGTCGGCCCCGTGCTCGATCGGACGGATGCAGTAGGGCGTCGAGAAGGTCGAGTCGACCATCAGCGGGAGCCCGTGACGGTGCGCCACCTCGGCGACGGCCGGGATGTCGAGGACCTCGACACCGGGGTTGCCGAGGGTTTCGGCGAACACGAGGCGGGTCTCGTCGGTGATGGCGTCCGCGAATGCCTGCGGGTCTCGCGGATCGACGAAGGTGGTGGTGATTCCGAGTCGGGGAAGGGTCACATTCAGCATCTGGTGGGTGCCGCCATAGATGTTGCGGCTGGCGACGATGTGACCGCCCTGACCCATCAGGGTGACGACCCCGAGAAAGAAGGCCGCCTGACCGCTCGCCGTGCAGACCGCCCCGACCCCGCCTTCGAGCGCGGCGAGACGCTCCTCGAGCACGGCGACCGTCGGGTTGGTGAGACGCGAGTAGAGATGCCCGGGCATCTCCAGGTTGAACAGCCCAGCCGCGTGGTCGGAGTCGTCGAACACATAGGAGGTGGTGAAATACAGGGGCACTGCCCGGGCCCCGGTGGTGGGGTCAGGCTGTTGGCCCGCATGCAGGCTCAGCGTGTCGAAACGCAGGAAATCGGGTTCGATCATGGCGCCGACCCTATCGGTCGTCACCATCGACGTCCCGACCCGCGGGACGAGTCTTGGCCATGAGCCAAGAGTTTCCGTTCGCCCAGCTCGAACACTTGCAATGCACCGCCAACTGAACGAAGGTGGAGGGCCGCTTGAGGGAGCGGTGCACTTGCACGCCACACGGGTCTTTGCCCGACCCAGGGGGAATTCACATGGTCGAGATGGGCGAAGAGCTCGTCAGGGTCGAAGACGTGTACAAGATCTTCGGACCCCAGCCGCGTGGCCGAGCCTTCGAGCTCAGCCAGGGCGGCATGGGGAAAGGAGAGGTGCACGCTCGAACCGGGCACGTCATCGGCCTCCGCGACGTCAACTTCAACGTCAAGCGGGGCGAGATTTTCGTGATCATGGGCCTGTCGGGCTCCGGTAAGTCCACCGCCATCCGCACGGTCAACAAGCTGCTCGACACCACCAACGGCCAGGTTATGGTCGACGGGGTTGATGTCCAGACCCTCGACGGAACCGACCTGCAGGAATTCCGTCGTGAGATGACCGGCATGGTGTTCCAGCACTTTGCCCTCTTCCCGCACCGCACGATCATCGACAACGTCGGTTACGGCCTCAAGATCCAGGGGGTCGAGAAGAGCCGGCGCGACGAAGCCTCACTCAAGGCGCTTTCGCTCGTCGGCCTCGAGGCGTACGCCGGCTACTCACCGAGCCAGCTCTCGGGCGGCATGCAGCAGCGTGTCGGCCTTGCCCGGGCCCTCGCCGCCGATCCGCCCATCTTGCTCATGGACGAGGCCTTCTCGGCACTCGATCCACTGATCCGTCGTCAGATGCAGGACGAGATGATGGACATTCAGGCCGAACTCCACAAGACGATCCTCTTCATCACCCACGACCTCAACGAGGCGCTGCGCATCGGTGACCGTGTGTGCATCATGAAGGACGGCGAGGTCGTTCAGATCGGCACTCCGGAGGAGATCCTCACCGAGCCTGCCACCGGCTACGTGGCCGAGTTCGTGCAGGACGTCGATCAGGGCCGCGTCATCCAGGTCCACGAGATCATGGTCGACCCCCAGCCCACTGCCGCCAGCGCAGGACTCGGTGAGGCACTCACCGCCCTCGGCGACCGGGCCGGTTCGTTCGTGCTCGATGCCGACGGCAAGCCCGCCTCGGTGCTCACCGCTGGTGACGGCATCCGGGTCTCGGGTTCGGGCGGGTCGCTGAGCGACGCCGTTCGAACCGATTTCCACACCTGCACCCCGGAGATGACACTCAACGAGGTGTATTCCGCTGCCGGCAAGGGCTTGCCTATCGCGGTGTGCGATGCCGACGGCAGGCTCGTCGGCAACCTCGACCCCCGCCACATCATGGAGGAAATGGGTCGAGTCGAAAGTCTGATTGACAACTTCGAGCGAGAGGTCTTCATGTGATGCGGTTCTTCCAAGAAAACGCCCCAACGGAGAATGCGTCGTTCTGGACCAAGGACTGGACCGATCAGTACAAGGTCAACTTCGGCGAGTGGGCCGACCAGTCCGTCGACTGGATCGACACCAACCTCGAGTGGCTGCTCAAGATCATCAAGTGGCCGTTTGACTTCTTGCTGAGCAACGTCGTCGAGGGCTTCCTCGAGCAGCGTGGTTGGTGGCTCATCGTCTTGTTGATGTTCTTCATCGGCTGGGCCGTCCGCAGCTTCCGAGTCGGCCTCTTCGCCCTCGTCGCGCTCACCTTCTGCGCCATCCTCGGTCCGGGCTACTGGATCGAGACGGCCCGCACGATCGGCTTCATCGCCGTGGCGGTGTTCTTGTGTGTGGTGATCGGTATTCCCGTCGGTATCGCCTGCGGCCGCATCGATCCGGTGTGGTCCGTCGTGAGACCCGTGCTCGATGCCATGCAGGTGGTCCACTCGTTCGTATACATGCTGCCGTTCATCTTCTTCTTCGGCATCGGTGAAGAGTCGGCGACGATGGTGACGATGGTGTTCGCGCTGCCACCGCTCATTCGCCTGACGAACCTGGGCATCCGACAAGTACCCGAGGACGTGGTCGAGGCCTCACGGGCCTATGGCGCACCCGAGTACCGTGTGCTCACCGACGTCCAGGTCCCGCTGGCCCGTCCCGCGATCATGACCGGCGTCAACCAGACCCTGCTGCTCGCGATCTCGATGCTCGGCATCGCCGCCATCATGGGTGCGGGTGGCCTCGGCCGTCTCATGTTCCAGGCGCTCTCCGGTCAGGACGTCGCCCGAGGCGCCTCCGCCGGCCTCGCCTTCTTTCTCGTGGCCGTCAGCCTCGACCGCATCTCCCAGCCCGACGAGGGATCGTCGCAGAGTCTCTTCACCCGTCTTCGCGGCGCATGGGTCCATCGCCGTGACCCCGAGGCGCTCCTCGATGCCGAAGCCGAGGCGGCGAAGGAAGCCGAAGAGCAGAACTTCGCCGGGCGGCCCGCCCCACTCGCTGCGAGCGAGGGGCGCGGCCTCAAGGTCGCCATGATCGGAGCTGTGATCGGCATCGCTGGCGTGCTGCTGCCGTGGGCGAACGATGCTGGTTTCGCCACCAGCCACTCGCGCCGCGGCGACGACTCACTCGTCGGCGAAACCTTCAATGGCCTGTCGGCCAACGGCGGTTCCTTCTGGGGCTTCTTCGTCCTCGTCGGCTCGCTGTTCGTGCTGCTCGCCGGCATCTCTCGCATGACCCGTCCCGACCCGGGCCGCTTCATGTCGGCCGACGGTGCCGTCATTGCGGCCTTCGCTGCCTTCGGCGCCTCCCTGGCCTACTTGATGGGGTCGGCAGCCGCCACCGCCGTCGACTTCAGCAAAGGCATCGGCCCGTGGGTTGCCCTCTCCGCCTCGGCCATCATGGTCGTCGGCGGACTCATCGCCCTGCGCGACGCCCCCTACGCACCGCACCGCCCCGTGGCCTCCACACCCGAGTGGCACCGGGTCGTTGGTGGCGTTATCGCGCTGCTGTTGGCCATCGCCGGTACCTTCTCGGGCTGGTCCTTCGACGAGCGCAACGACTCGGTCCTCAGTGCCGAAGACGAAGCACTCATCGAGGAACTCCGTGCCGTTGCCGACGCCGACCCGACCCAGGTCAACCGGATCAACATCGAGGTGCAGGCGATCTACAACAGCGCCCGCCAGTCCGAGAAGATCATCAGCGACTCGTGGACCGACATCGGCGCAGGCATGGGCTGGCCGTCGTTGATCCTCGCGGTCCTCAGCCTCGGCGCTGTGCTCGCGGCCTCCGGCATGATCGGCAGCAGCGAACAGCACCGCAAGTGGCGCTGGAGCGCGATCTCGATGGGTCTGGGCGCCGCCACCTCGGTGGTCGGTCTCGCCTGGATCGCCTCCGTCACTCGAGCGACCGACCCGAGCTATATCGTCGGTGTCGGCTCGTTCCTGGTGATGATCGCCGGCATCTTCTTCATCTCGTCCGGACGAGCCCTCGTGCGCGAGTTCTTCCGGACCGAGGTGTTCGACGACGACCCCATGGTCGACGTCACCGAATCGTCCAGCCAGACCGAGGACGCTGTTCCCGAGCCTGTCTGACGAGCAATACCAGTCCGCCTGGTGGCTTTTTAGCCCCCGCGTCCGGCCAGGACCGTCGAGTGGACTATCCTTGCATCCGCTGTGTGACGCCTGTCGCACAGCAAAACATTCCCGGGAGGGGAAACACATGAACAAGAGCATGAAGCTGCTCATCGCCCTGCTTGCGGTGTTCGGTCTCGTCGCTGCCGCGTGCGGCGACGACGACAGCACCACCGACGCCGGTACCGACGACGCCGCCGCTGACGACGCTGCCGACGACGCTGCCGACGACGCTGCCGCTGACGACGCTGCCGACGACGCTGCCGACGACGCTGTCGACGACGCCGCCGACGACACCTCGATGGACATTTCCTCGATCGGTGCCGGTGTCGACGTGACCATGGGTCGCGCCAACTGGGCCTCGGGCTACGTCCAGGCCGAGATCTACAAGCAGACCCTCGAGCAGGCCGGTTACACCGTGGCCAGCCCGTCGCTCCTGGAGCTTGACCCGTCGGCCGGCTACCTCGCCATGGCCGAGGGTTCGATGGACTTCTGGACCAACAGCTGGTACCCGGGCCACCTTTCGTGGCACGCCGCTGAGCTGACCGACGGTTCGCTCGTCGCCGATCACGTCTCCATCGTCGATGGTCTCTTCGCCGGCGCTGGCGTTCAGGGCTTCCTGATCACCAAGTCGGTTGTCGAGGAGAACGGCATCACCTCGATGCAGCAGATCAACGACGACCCGGCGATCCGCGAACTCTTCGACAGCGACGGCAACGGCAAGGCCAACATCTTCGGCTGCCCCGAGAGCTGGACCTGCGACAACATCATCAGCAACCAGATCACCTACTACGGCTGGGACAACATCGAGCAGACCATCGCCGGTTACGACGCGATGTTCGCCCAGGCCACCGACCTTGCCAACGCCGGCGAGCCGATGGCGATCTACACCTGGACCCCCTCGGCGTACGTGACCACCCTCATTCCGGGTGACAACGTGATGTGGCTGACCATGAACGCTGACGACATCCTCGACGACTCGAACCCGAACGGCGACGAAGGCGGCGAGTTCCACGACCAGCGTCCGGGCTTCGACGGCTTCGGTGCGGACTTCTGCACCCAGCCCTGCCAGCTCGGCTGGAAGCCGGCTGACATCCAGGTCACTGCAAGCAACGACTTCCTGGCTGCCAACCCCTTCCTCGAGGCACTGTTCCCGCTGATGCGTCCGTCGGTCATCGACATCTCGATCCTTCAGGTCGAGCAGGCCAACGGCGACGGCTCTGAGGCCGAGGTCGAGTCCATCGCCGCTGGCTGGATTGCCGACAACCAGGACCTCGTGAGCTCGTGGCTCGAAGAGGCTGCTGCCGCTGTCAGCTGATCCTCGTGATCATCTGACGTCCCGCACGGGACGGTAGAAACTTCCTGAGAAGGGGTGGGGCTTCGGCTCCACCCCTTCGTCGTTCTTGGAGTGCTTCGCGAGACCACCCGCCGCCAACGGGGCGCGAGAGCGGAGCCCGTCCACGCCGGTGAAGGAAGGCACCGGTCGGGTCAGGTGTCGGGAAGCACCACGGCCTGGGCGGCGATCACACCGTCGGGGGTATGGGTGATCGATGGCGAGCCGTAGAGGACGTACCCCTCATCGAGCGCCGCGCTGATGCGCTCGCAGAACGAGCGGTCGTCCGGCCCGGTCAAGAGGCGGTAGCGAAGGCGATCGTCGGCGGTGGTCATCGCCACAGGGTACGCCTCAGACACCGAGCGCCCTGCCGAGATCAGCAAGGAGATCGTCGACATCCTCCAGGCCGATCGACAGCCGGATCATCGACTCGGTGATGCCCATTTCGGTCCGCAGCTCCGGTGCGACCCGACGGTGCGTCGTGGTGGCCGGGTGGGTTACGAGGCTTTTGGCATCACCGAGGTTGTTCGAGATGTCGAAGATCTCGAGCGCATTCACGACCTCGAAAGTCCGCGCCTGGTCGGCCTCAAGTTCGAGACAAACGACCGTGCCACCGGCCTTCATCTGGCGGCGGGCGAGATCATGATCGGGGTGCGACTCGAGGAACGGATACCGCACGGCGCGGACCCGAGGGTGCGACTGGAGCTCACGGGCGATGTGCTTGGCCGAGCGGGCCATGGCATCGACGCGGAGGCGGAGCGTCTCGAGTCCTTTGAGCAGGGTCCACGCATTGAACGGGCTGAGGCTCGGGCCGGTGTGGCGCAGGAAGTCCTGAAGGTGTTCTCGATCGAACTGCTCGGAGCACAGCACCGCACCGCCGAGCGTGCGCCCCTGACCGTCGATGTGCTTGGTCGCCGAATACACCACGATGTCGGCGCCAAACTCAAGAGGATGCTGCAGCACGGGCGTGGCGAAGATGTTGTCGACGATCATGAGCGCACCGGCGGCGTGGGCCAGCTCGGCGACGGCGACGAGATCGATGATCTCGAGGCCCGGATTGGAGGGCGTCTCGAGAAAGACCGCCTGAGCACCGCCGGTGAGGGCAGCTTCCCACTGGGCGAGATCACGCCCATCGACAAGGACGGTCTCGACGCCAAAGCGGGGCAGGATGTCGGTGATGATCACCGAGCAACTGCCGAACAGGGCACGGGCGGCCACGACCTTGTCGCCGGCCTTCAGGAACGACGCCATGGCGGCGAACACTGCTGCCATGCCACTTGCCGTCGCGCGGCAGACGTCGGCACCTTCGATCAGGCGAAGGCGCTCCTCGAACATCGAGACGGTGGGGTTGCCGTAGCGGCCGTAGATATAGCGGTCGATGTCGCCGGCGAAGGCCGCTTCCGCCTCCTCCGCCGACGAGTACACGAAACCGGAGGTCGCGTAGATGGCCTCGGCCGTCTCGTCGAAACCGCTTCGCTGAATACCTCCACGGACAAGACGGGTTGCTTCGGACCAGTCGTCGACCGACATGTCAGCCTTGCGTCCAGGGAAGGCCCGCATGTTTCCAGCCGGCTGCGCCGGGGCCACCCTCAAAACCGTGCGTCACGTTGTAGGTGGTGCCGAAGCCGGCCGCCTCGGCGACCGTCGCTGCCCCTTGGGAACGGGCACCGCTGCGGCACAGAAAGAGCAGGGGGGTCTCGGCATCGAGCCCCTCGGTCGCCTCGGCCAGGAAGTTCGGGTTTCGCTCACCGGTGCCGAACCAGGTCCAGGTCGCGAAGCGCACGCGCTTGCCGATGGCTTCGAGGGTCGGGACACCGATCTGCGCCCACTCTTCGGGCGTGCGGACGTCGATCAGCACCGCCGACGGATCGTCGGCGAGAAGCTGGTAGGCGTCGGTAACACTGATCTCGGTGAAGGGCATAGAGGGCACTCCTCGGGTCGCGGCCCTCAATCTAGAAGTCCGGTGCGTTTTTCGGCCCGGAAAATGAAGGGCCTCGTCAGATCATCACTGCGGCCCGGGTTTCGACAACCCGACCGGGCCGATCCGGAACCAATGCCCCGCATCACCATCGCCGGAACGACCGACTGCAGTCAGCCGGGAGCGTTGGCGAGAATCCACGTCCGCAGCGTCTCCGCCGCCGGCGACAGCGGTCGACCGTGCCGGCTCAGGAGCGGAAAGTGGATGCCGGTCTCCACCACCGGCCCCACGGCGGCGAGCCGTCCCTGGTCGAGCAATTCCCGAACGATGTGTTCCCACCCGAGCGCCACACCGGCCCCGGCGAGTGCAGCATGGAGCACCAGCGAGTAGTCGTTGGATCGATCTCCGGGGAGGTCGCCGTCGACCGCCACCCCATGATGCCGAAACCACCGGGGCCAGTCGAAGCGAGGTACATAGCGCTCTTCAAGGTGCAAGAGGGGCGAATCGAGCAAGGCGGCCGGATCGGCAATGTCAATTGCTGCGGCGAGTTCTGGCGCCGCCACAGGAATCAGCCGCTCGGCGCAGAACGGCACCGAGTCGAGCACAGGGTCGTCGACCGGGCCGAGTGGGATCCAGAGGTCGGCGCCGTCGCGCCCTACGCCGGTGTCAGTGTCCGTGGTCAGCACGCGCAGTTCGACGTCGGGATGAGCCTGCTTGAACTCGGGCAGACGGGGCGTAAGCCAGTGGGCGGCGAGCGAGGTGGAAACCGAGATGGTCACCGCTCCCCCGCCCAGAGGCTGGGCGGCCGCCGCTACCGCCGCATCGAGCTCTCGCAACGCCGGCGCAGCCCGTGCGGCCAGGGCCGCTCCAACGGTGGTCGGCTCGACACCATCACGCTTCCGAATGAAGAGGGCGACGCCCAAGGCTTGTTCGAGGCGAGCGACCGCATGGCTCACTGCAGATTGGCCGATCCCGAGCGTAAGGGCGGCACCGGTGAAGCTGCCCGCTTCGACAACGGCGACAACGGCACGCACCGAACGGTCGGTCACCCCCGAGGAGACATCAGTTTCTGTCATGACGAAATGACAAAATATCGCATTTCATCCATGACCGACATCGTTCACACTGTTGCCATGCACGAGCTTGCCCAGATCGTCGATCTTGATCGTTATCCGTTGCACGAGCCGGAGTCCGCCGCCTACGCCACGGCGGTTGCTGCCGCCCGCGAGGGGCTCCGCTCGGTCGGCTGCGCTGTCGTGAAAGATCTCGTCCGTCCTGAAGCGGTGACCCTGCTGAACAACGAGATCGTCGAACGCAAGCACACCACACATTTCTCGACGCAGGTGATGAACCCGTACTTCCACACCGAAGTCAACGACGAGTTCTCGAGCGACCACCCGGTCAATACCTTCCTTGAGCGCTCGAGCGGCTTCATTCCCGGCGACTCGTGGGAGCCGGGCTGTGCCACCGACGTGATGTTCCGGGCTCCCGAACTCGCACGCTTCCTCGCCGACTGCCTCGAGATCCCGGAGCTGCACTGCTACGCCGATCCGCTCGCAGGCCTCACCGCCAACATCCTTGACCCGGGCCAACTCTTCACCTGGCACTTCGACACCAACGACTTTGCCGTGACGGTGCTCGTGCAAGAAGCGGACGAAGGCGGACTTTTCGAGTACTCCCCCGCGATCCGTAACGCCGACGATGAGGGCTTCGATCGAATCGCTGCCGTGCTCGCCGGCGAGCGGGAGGGTGTGCACACGCTCGATCTGCAGCCCGGTGATCTGCAGATCTTCCGGGGGCGCCACAGCCTTCACCAGGTCTCGCGGGTGCCGGCGAACAGCCGGCCACGCCACGCTGCGATCTTCGCCTACACCGAGGAAGCCGGTGTGATCGGCCGGCTTGCTCGTACCCAGCAGCTGTTCGGTCGAGTGGTCCAGGCCCACGTGAATGCAGAAGAGCAGCGCATCCGCTCGGATGCGCTGATCGATTGATCTAGCGTTCGCTCCATGGGCCTTCCACGACCGACCACCGACCTCGATCAGCTCAAGGCCGATCTCGACGAGCATGGCTACTGCATCGTCGCCGATGCGCTCTCACCCGACGAGGTCACCGCGCTGCGAACTCGCATCACCGAACAGGCCGCAGCAGAGCGAGCCCGAGCGCTCGACTACCACTATCAAGCCGAAGCCGAGGGCGACGACGTCAACCAGTGGGTGTACCAACTGATCAACAAGGGGGAAGAGTTCCAGAACCTCGCCCTGCACCCGACAGCCCGGGCGCTTGCGACCCACATCCTCGGCGCCGATCACATTCTCAGTTCGCTCGACGCCCACATCACCCACCCGGGCAACAAGCCGATGCCGCTCCATGCCGATCAGTGGTGGATGCCGCAGCCGGTCGCTCCGGGAACCCCGCACGGCCGTCAGGGGGACATGACCCGCGAGACCGGCCCGTTCGGTGAGCCCGCTCGGGCAACCGTGCCGATCAACCCGCCGCTCGTCGCCAACATGATGTGGATGGCGAACGACTTCACGGTCGCGAACGGGGCCACCCGCATCGTGCCGGGCAGCCATCTCAGCGGATGCCTGCCCGATCCGGAGCGGACGGATTATGGCGAAATTCCGATCGAGGCACCGGCCGGCTCGGTGCTGGTCTGGGAGGGCCGTACGTGGCATGCCGCCGGCCTCAACACTGCCGATCATCCCCGCTATGGCGTGGTCACCTACTTCTGCGGACCGATCATCCGCTCACTCGGCAACCTCACCTACGGCATGCGCACCGAGGTGCGCGAGTCGATGAGTCAGGAACTTGCGACGCTGTGTGGTTTCACCCCATGGTCGAGTTACGGCATGACCGACCACCCGTCGGCCATGGTCGCATCGCCGGGCGACGAAACCGCAGGGCGGCTGTCCTAGCCCTGTTGCACGCCCACCGCGAGGGCGGTGGTGCCGGCAAGTCTCATCGGAATCTCCTCACGCGAAGAGCGGCGCAAGCGGCGCCGGGTCGAGCCATTCGTCGATGCGGGAAATGAGGCCGTCGTCGTTCACCATCACGATTGCGACCGCCTCGGTCGAGAGTTCCCGGCCGTCGGGCAGCACGAGTTCGAGCGTGTGCTGTTGCAGGTAGCCACCTTCGATCGGCTCCAGTCGTCGGATCACATAGCGTCGATCCGCAATCCGCTTTGTCATCGCGTTCATCAGGGCGATGTTGTCGTCGACGGTCTGGGTGATGTCGTCGAAGTTGTGCCAGATGTCTGCATCCGGCGCGTAACACGATCGGGCAGCACCGGCATCGCCGATGGTGATGGCGTCGATGAAGCGTTGGGCGACGACGGGAAGGCTCATCGGGCCAACGTAGCCGCCGAGCCGAAAGGTTCTTCGTGCCGACGCGCCGAGGATCAGCGAAGGTCGAAACCCGGGTACCCCGCCTCGGCGATCGCCGCCACCCGGGTGCGGTAGCGGGGTGCGCCGCCGAAGTAGGCCTGGTAGCGGGGCTTGCCCTCCCGCCCGGCGAGGTTCGCGTTGTACCCGGTGAACCAGCCCTTGCTGTTGCGGATGAGGAGGCGGTCCTGCATCCGGGCGACCTCCGTCGCCCACTCCTCCTCGGCTGCTTGCTCGGCCTCGATCCGTGTGATCCCCTCGGCCCTTGCGTACTCGATCAGATCACTGACCCACTCGACGCCGTCCTCGATCGCCCGGGGAAAGTTCGTCGAGCCCGACACGCTCTGCGGCCCTGCGAGCATCAAGAGGTTGGGGAAGCCGTTCGTCATCATGCCGACCGCTGTGCGAGGACCGTCTGCCCACTCGTCAGCGAGCATCATCCCGTCGACCCCCCGGATGTCGACCCTGTCGAACGCGCCGGTGATCGCGTCGAAGCCGGTGGCGTACACGATGACGTCGAGGTCGTGGTGGCCGGCGGTCGTCTCGATGCCGTCTGCGGTGACCCGAACGATCGGCGTGTCCTGCAGCGACACGAGTTCGACATTGTCACGGTTGTACGCCTCGAAATAGTTGGTCTCGAGCGGCAGGCGTTGGAGCGCGAAACCGTGGTCGGTCGGGATCAGCTTCTCGGCGACCTCGGGATCGTCGACCCGACCTCGGATGCGGTCGGCGATGTAGTTCGAGAGTTCCTGGTTGGCGGCCTCGTCGAAGTAGATCTCCGCATAGTTGGCGCCGATGATCGCGAAGCCAGGCCGGGTGTAGAGCTCATCCCAGAGCGCTCGACGTTCCTCGGGCGTGGCCTCCCAGAACCCCCATCGCGGAACGTGCTCGAAGCCACCGACGGTGGTCGAACAGTTCTCGAAGATTTGCGGGTAGCGGCGGCGGATCTCCTCCATTTCCTCATCGGTGATCGATCGGTTGTTGAGCGGGCTGCTCCAGTTGGGTCGACGTTGGAAAACCGTGAGGTGTTCGACGATCGGCGCGATCGACGGGACGATCTGGATACCGGTGGCGCCGGTGCCGATCTGGCCGACCCGCTTGCCGGTGAGATCGAGATCGTCGGGCCAGCGGAAGGTGTGGAACGACTCGCCTGCGAACTCGTCCATGCCCTCGAAGGCCGGAAGCGTCGGCGACGACAACGGGCCGAGGGCCGTGATCACGAACCGGGCGCGGAAGGTCTCGCCGTTCGTGGCGGTGAGCGTCCACGAGCACGCTGCTTCGTCCCACACCATCGAGGCGATGCGGACCCCGAAGCGCATGTGTTCACGGAGACCGAAGAGGTCGGCGACATGGTTGAGATAGCGGAGATTCTCCGGTTGCGAGGAGAACAGTTCCTTCCAGTGCCACGTATCGAGGATCTCTTGACTGAACGAGTAGCCGTAGGTGTAGCTCTCCGAATCGAACCGGCAACCCGGGTAGCGGTTGCGGAACCAGGTTCCGCCGAGGTCGTCCTCGGCTTCGAGCACGACCGCGTCGGCGCCAAGATCAACGAGACGCTTGATCTGGTAGATCCCGGCGACGCCTGCGCCGATGACGATTGCCTCGTGTTCGTGTACGCCACTCACTGCGCCGATTCTGCTGGAGCGCCCGAGTGGGCGCCAACCGTCAGAGGGTCAGGCTGACCGGGAAGTCGGTGAGGAGTTCTGGCCCCGCCTCCGTGACGAGGTACTGATCCTCGAGCTTCACGCCTTCGCCACCGTCGCGGGAGCCGATGTAGCTCTCGCTTGTGAGCACCATGCCGACTTCGAGTTCGTCGTCGAAGCCCCACTCGTCCCACGCCCACGGGTGGTAGATGTCGGGGTACTCGTCGCATTGGCCGACGCCGTGGAACTTCACCGAGTAGTGCCGGTACTGCTCCCGGGGCGGCATCACCGAGTCGAACGTGAGTTCACGGAACGAGCGGCCCGGCGTGAGCAGTTCGGCGTTGGTCTTCACCATCTCGTCGGCCATGTCGAACAGTTGCCGTTGATGAGCGGTCGGCGCTTTGTCGCCGCACACCCAGGTGCGAGAGATGTCGATCATCATCCCGTAGGCGCCGACGAGGTCGGTGTCGTAGGCGACGATGTCGCCGTTATCGACAACCCGGCTCGACGCCTCCTGGAACCAGGGGTTCGTTCGGGGCCCCGAAGCGAGGATCTGGGTCTCGATCCACTCCCCCGCTCGCGCGATGTTGCCTGCGTGGAGCATCGCCCAGATCTGCCGTTCGGTCATCCCCGGCTGCATCTGCTGCTGCATGTCGTACATGGCGGCCTGACAGGCGTGAGCCGAGCAGCGCATCGCCTTGATCTCGTCGGGCCCCTTGATTTTGCGGGCCTGCTCCATGAGTTCGGTGCCGTTCTCAATAGTCCAGCCGGCCCGCTCGAACTCCTTGTAGCCGACATAGTGGCACTGGTCGACAGCGATCCGGGCGTTGGGTCCACAGTGCTCGGCGACGACGTCGACCATCTCGGCCGCCATACGTCGGGCCTGTTCCTCGTGGCGTGAACCGGCGAGGAAGTAGGTGGCGCCGATCGCCGGGCGGACCTCGTTCACCACATGGCTGTGACCGGAGAGGAACTCACACCCTTCGTAGTCCCAGACAATGACGTAGCCCTCGGCGCTCACGAACGCGTAGCGGGCACCGTTGTGCATGACCCACAACTGCATGTTGGTGGTGTCGGACACGTACCGGATGTTCATCGGATCCATGACCAGGACGCCGTCGTAGCCGAATGCCTTCAGCGTCTCCGCCGTGCGATCGACGCGGTACTGCCGCATCGCCGGAAGGTCCGGCAGGTCGAGTCCCGCAGCGATCCACTCGGCCTCGAGCGCGGCGCCCGGGCCGATGGCGAGGTGATGGAGGTCACCCGCCGCACGCGCCATTTCCGGCGTGCCGTCGAGTGCCTCCTGTACCGACCGTCGGATTCGTCCACCCATGATCTGTCTCCTCTCGCCTATGCCCGCATCCGCTCGGCATCGGCATCCCAGATACAGCCGTCGACACGGGTCGCCGTCTTCATGTCGCCGATAATCTCGATCTGCCATGGACCATCGGATTCGGCCAGCGCTGCGGGCACGTACCCCATGGCGACCGACGTCTCACTGTGGTGGGCGTAGCCGCCCGACGTGACCCAACCGACGACCTCACCGTCGTGCCAGATCGGTTCGTCGCCGATCACGTCGACACCGTCACGACCGGCGTCAGACTCGACGGTGAAGGTCACGAGGGCAAGCGAGGCACCCGGACCGTCTTCGGCGTACTTCGCAGCGAGGGCGTCCCGGCCGATGAAGTCCTTGTCCATCTGGATGAAGCGACCGAGGTTGGCCTCGAACGGGTCGTAGATCGGGCGGTACTCACGAGCCCACGATCCGAAGCCCTTCTCGAGTCGGAGCGAGTTGAGCGCGTGCAGCCCGAACATCCGGATGCCGAACTCCTCGCCGGCCTCGAGCAACTGTTCGTAGACGTAGCGCTGGTAGCGGGCCGGCATCCAGAACTCGTAGCCGAGATCACCGGTGAAGGTCACCCGACCGCACCACACCGGGGCGAGCCCGATGTTGATCTCCGTGAACGCCATAAAGCGCATGCCGTTCTGGCTGACGTCGGCGTCGGTGAGCTTCTCGAGCACCGCTCGTGCGTTCGGGCCGGCGATCGACAGGCCGGCCATCTCGAAGCCGAGTGTTTCGTAGCGGACCGAACCGTCGGCGGGCAGATGCTGGTCGAACCATCGCTCGTAGTACCGCTCGGCGATGCCCGAACCGAAGAGCACGAATTCCTCACCGTCGCGGGTGTTGCCGGTGGCGCCGCCCGTGATGGTCGATGCCGGACCTTCGGCGGCCCCGGTCGCTGCGCCGAGCGTGGCGACGGTGAGGTCGCCGATCAGGTTGCCCGCCGGGTTGGTCATCGGCGTGAGTGACATGCGACCGGCGTTCGGGATGCGACCGGCCAGGATGCGATCGAGGTACGCGCGAGCGCCGGGACCGCTGAACGTGAACTTCGAGAAGCCGGTGGTCTCCCACAGCCCGACACTCGAGCGGACGGCGAGGGTCTCCTCGCGAACCTGGTCCCAGGCGTTGGAGCGGCCGAACGTGACGTCCTCGACGGCCTCCTCACCGTCCTGCTGGAACCAGAGTGCGGCTTCCAGACCGAAACCGTCGCCGAACACCGCGTTCTTCGCCGCGAGTCGGTCGTAGATCGGCGAGGTCTGCACGCCACGCCCAGCCGGGAGGAACTCGTTCGGGAACGTGATGCGGAAACGACGGGAGTAGTTCTCGCGCACCTTCTCGTTGGTGTACGCCATCGTCGAGTAGTCGCCGTACCGGCTGATGTCCATGCCCCAGATGTCGAAGCCTGGATCGCCGTCGACGATCCAGTTGGCGAGGGAGAGTCCGACGCCGCCGCCCTGCGACAGGCCGGCCATGACCGCGCAGGCCGACCAGTAGCCGGGTAGGCCCCGAACCGGGCCGAGCAGCGGGTTGCCGTCGGGGGCGAAGGTGAACGGGCCGTTGATGACCTGCTTGATGCCGGCCTCGGCGAACACCGGGAAGTGCTTGAAGCCGGTCTCCAGCGACTCGGCGATGCGCTCAAGGTCGGGCGTGAGAAGGCGGGCGCCGAAGTCCCACGGGGTCTGGGAGGTCGACCACGGCTTGCCGCGACGCTCGTAGGTGCCCATCAGCAGGCCGTTGCCCTCCTGCCGCATATAGATCTCGCCACCGAAGTCGACGGCGTGGATGATCTCCTTGCCGGTCTTCTCGTTGTATTCGATGACGTCGGGGATCTCCTCGGTGAGGAGGTACATGTGCTCCATCGCGAGCAGCGGCGTCTCGAGCCCGACCATGCGGCCGACCTCACGGGCCCACAGGCCACCGGCGTTGACGACGTGCTCACAGTGCACCGTCGCCTTGTCCTCGTCAGTGCGGGGGTCGTAGACGGTGAGGTCCCAGCCGCCGTCGGCGGCGCGGGTGATGTCGCGGACCCACGAGTGACGATGTGTCTCGGCACCGCGGTTGCGGGCGCACTCGAGGTAGGCGTGGGTGATCTGGCTCGGGTCGAGGTGGCCCTCGTGGGCGTCCCACATCGCGCCCACGAAGTACTGCGGATCGAGGATCGGCAGGAGCTCCTGGGCCTCCTCGGCGGAGATCAGTTCGGTCTCCATGCCGAGGTACCGACCACGGGCATGGCTCATCTTGAGCCAGTCCATGCGCTCGGGCGTGTCGGCGAGCATCACACCACCGGTGATGTGCATCGAGGCGTCCATCCCCGATTCCTTCTCGATCTCCTCGTACAGCGTGATCGTGTACTGCTGGAGCTTGGCGACGTTGGGGTCGCCGTTGAGCGTGTGCATGCCGCCCGCCGAGTGCCAGGTGGAACCGGCGGTGTACTCAGCACGCTCGAGGAGTACGACGTCGGTCCAGCCCAGCTTGGTGAGGTGGTACAGGACGGAGGCGCCGACGACGCCACCGCCGATGACGACGACCTGGGTGTTTGTTTTCATGACGTTGCCTTCACACGGCTTTCTCGAGCCTCATTGCTCGATGGTCGGAGGTGCAGGGTTGGGACCGGTGCCAAGGCGGGCCGCCTCGGAGCCGTCATCGCCAGGGGGGACCGTCAAGCCGGCGAGCGATTCGCTGGTCATGCAGTCGGCGAGCATGTTGTGGAACCGATGCAGTGGTTCCTCGAAACGGGGAGCGAGCGGGCCGGGCTGAATCCGGCCTCGGGTGAGGCCGCGCTGGCTGCGCTGGCAGATGTCGATGTCCTCATTGTTGACGTCGATCCAGAACGTGCGCGTGGCGTCGAGTTCTCCACCGGTGAGCTCGGGGGTCGATGGCGGCAAGAGGAACGTGCAGGTCTCGCGGGTGAGGCCGGGGGCGATCGGGTCGAGCCGCATCACGAACACATGGTTGGGCAGCACCGAGAAGATGACATTCGGGTACAGCGCGATGTGGCGACCACTGGTGGCATCGGATTCGTCGAGGCCCTCGGCTGCGGGAAGCACGAGCCAGTCGTCGCGATCGTCGCCGCTGACTGGGGTGGTGGTCTGGCCGCAGTACATGCCGGCGCCCTGGTAGCGGTAGTGATCCTTCACCCGGCTGACCTTGGCGAGCTCCGGATGCACCCAGGTCAGGTGGTAGTACTCCTGAAAGTTCTCGCTGATGAGCTTCCAGTTGGCCTCGATGTCGAGCACCTGGCTCTCCTCGACCCGCCACTGGTCAAAGCCGTACCCGGCCATGCGTTCCGGCAGGTCACCGAGCCAGACATCGAGTTCGGGGGTCTCGTCGGCGAGGCAGGCGAACAGCAGCGGACCCCACGTACCGACCCGAACGGGGATCAGGCTGAAGCCGTCGCGGTCGAAGTCGTCGCGGGGCACCTCGTCGAAGAACGGGGTGGCCTTGAGGCTGCCATCGGTGCCGTAGCCCCAGCGGTGGTACGGGCAACGGATCGTGCCGGCGATGTCGCAGTCGGATTCGGCGAGTTCGGTGCCGCGATGGCGGCACGAGTTGAGGAAGCCGCGAAGCTCCCCATCGTCGCCGCGGGTGATCACGATCGACTTCTGCCCGACCTGACGCACGAGCATGCGCCCCGGCTCGGCGACCTCGCCGGCGAGACCGACGGTGACCCACGCCCGTTCGAAGACGAGTTCCTGTTCGAGGGCGAAGAAGCGCTCGTCGACATACGCCGACGGGTTGAGGCCGGTCGACTGCCGCAACGGGGCACGGGTTCCGGCCCAGGCGGACTCGTCGGTCCAGTCGGTCATGTCGGGGGCGACGGGGATGTTGGTCATGACGGCGCTCGTTGCAGGCGGATCAGAAGTCGGTCTCCACACCGCCCTCGGCGATGCGGCGGTCGACGAAGTCGTCGAGTTCGGCTCGTACGGCATCGTCGAGGGCGGGGGCCTCGTACGTACCGAGCAACTCTTCGGCTCGCCGTTCGGCGTGGTCGTAGGAGGTCGGTCGACCGGCCTCGTCCCAGGTCTCGAAATTGCGCCAGTCCGAGATCATCGGCTTGTAGAACGCATCGCGGTACCGATCCTGGGTGTGCTGGGTGCCGAAGTGATGCCCACCCGGGCCGACCTCGGCGATGGCGTCGACCGCTCGGGTGGCGTCGTCGACGATGAGGGGCTGGAGGAAGGTCCCGACCATCGAGAGCAGGTCGGCATCGATCACCATCTTCTCGGGGCTGGAGTGCAGGCCACCCTCCATCCATCCGGCGCCGTGGAAGACCAGGTTGGCGCCGCCCATGATCGCCCCCCACAGGGAGAACACGCTCTCGTATCCGGCCTGCGTGTCGATGGCGTTGGCGGCACAGACGTTGGAGCTGCGGTACGGGATGCCGTAGCGGCGGGCGAGCTGGCCGCCGAGCATCGCCGACTGCATGAACTCTGGTGTCCCGAACGCCGGCGAGCCCGACTGCATGTCGACATTGCTGGTGAAACCGCCGTACATGACCGGTGCGCCTCGGCGCACGAGTTGGGTGAAGGCAATACCGGCGAGCGCCTCGGCGTTCTGCTGCACGACCGCACCGGCGACGGTGACCGGTGCCATCGCACCCGCCAGCGTGAACGGGGTAAGGATGATCGGCTGATTACGAGACGAGTACTGGATGATGCCTTCCGACATCGGGATGTCGAGGCGGAGCGGTGAGCTGACGTTGATCACCGAGTGCACGATCGGGTGCGTGTCGATCTCGTCCTCGGAGAGGCCTCGGACGATCCGCACCATCTCGAGACAGTCGAGGTTGCGCTGGGCGCCGAGCGAGTAGACGTTCACCGCCTTGTTGGTGAGCGTGAGGATGTCGCGGGTGGCCTCCAGGTGACGGATCGACGGGTGGAGATCGACTGGTTCGACCGGATAGCCGGCGTGGCTGTGAAGGATGTTGAGGCTCTGGGTCAGTTTCAGCAGCGTCCGATAGTCCTCACGGTTACCGGTACGCCGACCTCCCCGGCGGTCCATGTAGTTCGGGGCGCTTGCAACGGCCGTGAAGGCGACATTGTCACCACCGATCACGAAGTCGTGCGCCGGATCGGGCGCATGCATCGTGAACTCGCTCGGCACCGACGAGATCAGTTCGGTGATGAGTTCGGGGTCGAAGCGGACCCGTTCGCCGTCGATCGCGGCACCGGCCTCGGCCCACATCTCCAGGGCCTTGGGATGCAGGAAGTCCATCCCGGTGTCGCGCAGCACCTCCAACGAGGCGAGATGGATCGATTCGAGTTCGTCGTCGCTCACCACCCGGGTCGGTTCCATCGGGCGCTTGTACAGACGCCATGGAACCTGCTGCGGCCCGACGGGGCCGGTCGGCCGTTCGCGACGGCCGCCCCGACGACGCCGACCACCGGTCTCGGTGGTGTCGGTGGGCGTGTCGGTCACGATGCCTCGCTCATGGGGTCGGGGTAGGACGTTTGGCTCCATCCGAGTTCGGCAGAGATTCGTTCGGCCCGATCGAGCACGACGGCGGCGATGCGGTCGGCATCACCCTCGGCCGGGAAACGAAAGGACGGGCCGTAGACGTAGAGCACACCGAGCGCGCGGCCCGAGCCACCGATGACCGGTGAGGAACACGACGAGAGGCCGTCGACATACTCGCCGTGGCTCCATAGGACCCGCCTCACGCGGGCTTGCCGGATGCGGGAGCGCAGCTTGCCGGGATCCGTGATGGTGTTGTCGTTGAAGGTGGCGAGGTTGCCGGCGAGATACCGATCGATTTCGCGATCGTCCCAGGTGGCCATCACGACAATGCCCGCCGATCCGGCGTGCATCGGGACGCGTGTGCCGGTCCAGTTCTCGGCCTGGATCGGTTTCGGGGCGTCGACCTGATCGACGGTGATCGTGTCGTCACCGGAGACGATCGAAAAGCAGGCTGCTTCGTCGAGTTCCTCGCTCAGATCGATGAGGTGGGGGTGGGCAATGGCCTCGAGGCTTGCGGTCGAGTCGGTGGTCGACACCATGCCGTGGACGAGTGGACCGATGTGGTAGCTGCCATCGTCGCCCCGAACGACCGCCCCGGCGTGTTCGAGGGTCGCGAGGAGTCGGCCGGTGGTGCTGGTGGCCAGCCGAACGCGCGTCGACAGGTCGACGAGCCCTCCGGGCTCTCGACCGATCTCCGACAGCAACAACAGTGCGCGATCAACGCTCTGCACGGTCCCCATACCGAGTGCGGAAATTACCACTGAGCGGGAAGCGGCGCACGCGATTCCCGTAGGGTGGGAATTATCCGTCGTACTGGAGGATCCAGACCGTCAAGCCGATGATGTTGTGCAGTTCGGCGGTGACCTGCCAGCCCGACCGTTCGTACATGGCGACATTGCCGGGATTGGTCGTTTCGAGCACCGCCGGCACACCGGCAGCAGCCGCTGCGTCGAGCCCGGCCTGGGCAACGAGTCGGGCGAGCCCCTCGCCCCGACGCCGAGGGTGCGATGCCAGCACGCCCAGGTACCAGTGCGGCTCCGCAGTGATCGCTGCGTGCACCGCAGCGTCGTAGACATCCAGTCGTGCGAGAGCGTCCCTGGGGACCTCGAGCGCGGGAGCCGGAGTCTCCACGGTGCCGGCGGGCGGATCCCACATGGCGAGGGCGTCGCCGTCGCTGGTCATCCACACCGAGTCGGTAGCGATACGGCGCCGCAGCAGGTCGGCGGCAAACGCCACGGCGAGCGGGCGGAACTCAGGATCGGCGCCGAAGAACGCTCGGAACGCCGGGTCCTGATCGAACGCCGTCACGACCGTCGCCGCGAGGGTGTCGAGATCGGCGGGGGTGGCGAGGCGGATGTCGGTCACGGCGGAAGTCTGGCCTGAGACCATCCACCTCGCCAGCACGCCGTCCGCGTCGCAAGAACAGGTGCGCTCGACGCGCAGGCGTCTACTCCTCGTTGAGCCCCAACGCGTCCAGCGCAGTGCGGGTGGCCCACTTGTAGTCCGACTTCCCGTTCGGGCTCCGGAAGAGCGAGTCGACCCGAACGATGTTCTTCGGGAGCTTGTAACCCGACAGCGAAGCACGAAGCCCGTCGACCAGGTCGGCGTCGGTGGGGTCGGCACCGTCGGCCAGTTCGACCACGGCGGTGACGGCGGCGCCCCACTGTGGATCGGGCACGCCGACGACGTTGCAGTCGACGACCTCGGGCAGCGCCTTCAGCGCCTCCTCGACCTCTTCCGGGTACACCTTCTCGCCGCCGGTATTGATCGACACCGAGCCACGGCCGAGCAGGGTCACCATGCCGTCGGCACCGATCGTCGCCCAGTCGCCGGGTACCGACCAGCGGATGCCCTCGAACTCACGGAACGTCTCCGCCGTCTTCACCGGATCGCCGTAGTACCCGAGTGGGATCGGCCCGGTTACTGCCAACAGACCCGTCTCCCCCGACCCTGCTTCGACCCGCCGGCCGTCCTCGGTGAACACCGCTGCATTGGGTCCGAGCGTGAACGTCGCCGTCTCGGTATCGCCGTCACCGGTCGACTCCTTGCCGGCGAAGCCGACACCCTCGCTGGCCCCCAGGCTGTCGTTGGTGACGAGCGGTGACTCCTGCGCTCGGGCGTGGACAAGGAGTCGGTCCTTGATCGCCTGGCTCCACATCACCCCCGACGACGTGACCGAACGGACTGCGCGGAGGTCGTAGGGCGTGCCGGCCTCGACCGCCTCGTCGAGCGCCTCGACCATCGGTCGACAGAAAACGTCGCCGACGATCGAGATCAACGAACATTCGGTGCGCTGCACCGTCTCCCAGAGCTCATGAGGGTCGAACGACCGACCGGTAAGGGTGACGGTCGCCCCACCGGTGAACAGGGTGAAGATTGCACCGATGCCGCTCGTGCCGTGCATCAGGGGCGCAGCCGCAAGCTGGCGCGGTATCGCTCCGAACGAATCGAGGAGCGAGAGAATCGTCGCCACTTCCTGCGGGGTCGACGGAATCTCGACACCGAGCGGCGCAAGGGTTCGGGCGGTGAGCCCGACCAGGCTCGCATGCGGCCACATCACGCCCTTCGGATGGCCGGTCGTGCCGCCGGTGTAGAGGATCCAGAGATCGTCGGCGGAACGTTCGCGGCGTGCCGCCGGCATCGATGCTGCGATGATGTCCTCGTGCCGGTCGGCCCAATCCGGGCACTCGCCGTCACCGACATGGACCCACCGGCGGACCTTGGCGAGGTGAGGGCGGACGGCGTCGAACCGCTCGGTGAGCGTGTCGTCGAAGAACACCGCCTTCGCGTCGCTGTTGTCGATCAGGTAAGCGAGCTCGTTCTCCACATAGCGGTAGTTGACATTGCACGGCGCGGCTCGGAGCTTGAACGCGGCGAACTCCGCCTCGAGGTACTCGTTGCCGTTGTAGAGCGCGCACGCGACGTTGTCGCCTGTGCCGACACCGTCGGCCTCGAGTGCGGCGGCGAGCCGAGCGGCTCGATCGTCGAACTCCGTCCATGTGCGTGCGACGTCGCCATGCTGGGCCGCGAGCCGATCACCATGGTTGTCGGCGACGACTTCCCAGGCGGTAGCCAGATTGATCCCCATCGGGGGATCTTCGCACAACGGCGCAGCTCGTCGGACCTGATCGCCTGGGAGCCGTTTCGGGCCCACCGCTAGGGTTCGACGATGACCGACACCGACCGGACCCCATGGCGCACCGAATCGATCCTCCCGTCGCCTCCCGCCGGCGCCGTCCCCGTGCTGCACGACCGCGAGTACCGGGTCGAGTCATTCCTTCTCGACAACGGCAATCTCCTGATCCAGGGCGCCGTGCGCGACCAGAAGCCGCCGGGGGTCTACATCCCAGACGACCCCGAACCGCTGACGATGCACCACATGCAGGTCACGCTCGAGGTCGAGTTCCCGAGCCGGATCATCGTGAGCGTCGAAGCCCACCTCCTCGCCTACCCCCACGACCTGTGTCCGTCGATCGAGCAGCACTACGACAAGCTCGTCGGACTGTCGATCGCCCGGGGGTTCACCAACACGGTCCGAGAACTCTTCGGCGGACCGAGGGGATGCAGCCACACCACCGCCCTCCTCCAGGCGATGGCACCGATCGCGATGCAGAGCACCAAGAGCATCGAGTGCATCGAAGCCGAACGAGCGGGTGAGCCGAATCCGATCATCGTGCGACCGCCCAGTGAGAGCTGGAAGACCCTCACCAACACCTGTCACGTCTGGGCCGACGACGGACCCCGCAAGGCCGAGGTCGAGCGAGGCGGGGTGCAGACCATCCCTGTCGACATCCGACTTCAGCAACTCGGGCGCCGCCCACGCACTTGAACGCCGCGTCCCCTCCGTAGAGGGTGATCCCCGGAGCTTTCGGCGGGACCCGAGAACGGGCCAAGATGGGGAGATGCAGATCACCCCGGTCTCCAATGCCCTCGGCGCCAACGTGTCCGACGTCGCCCTCGACGAGCTGACCGACGACCAGGCGGCGCAACTCGTCGACGCGTGGTCCGAGTACGGCGTGCTGTTCTTCCGAGATCAGCACCTCACACCAGACCAGCACAAGGCGTTCGCCCGTCGCTTCGGCGACATCGACATCAACCGTTTCTTCAACGCCGTCGACGGACATCCCGAGATCGCCGAAGTGCTCAAAGAAGCCGACCAGACCGCCAACATCGGCGGCGGCTGGCACACCGATCACTCCTATGACCCCGCACCGGCCCGCGGCTCGATCCTGTATGCCCATGAGATCCCGCCGATCGGAGGCGACACCTGCTTCATCGGGGTGGGAGCGGCCTACGACGCACTCAGTCCGCCGTTGCAGGACATGTTGGGATCACTGACCGCCACCCACTCCGGAGCGCACGTCTTCGGTCGCCAATCCCCCCACCGAGAACGCACGGCCGACCGCATCGGCAACCCCGATGCCGTTCGCGACGACGTCAGCCACCCCGTCGTCATCGCCCACCCCGACACAGGCCGGCCGATGCTCTACGTGAACCCGGGCTTCACCACGAAGATCGAGGGGCTCACGATCCAGGAGTCCCGAGCCCTGCTCGGCTTCCTCTTCGAGCACTGCCAACGCCCCGAGTTCCAGATCCGTTTCGAATGGGCCCCAGGATCTCTCGCCATGTGGGACAACCGCTCGACCTGGCATTTCGCCGTGAACGATTACCACGGCCATCGGCGGTATCTCCATCGCATCACGGTGGCCGGGTCGGAGTTGGCTGCGGCCTTCTGATGCTGAAGATCGGCATCGTCACCGGCAACGCCACCGCCGAATCGCTGAACCTGGTCACCGACGCCGAACGCCTCGGCGTCGACTCGGCCTGGATTCCCGAGGCCTGGATGTTCGACGGCCTCACCCCAGCCGCCTACCTCGCCGGCCGAACCGAGACGATGCGGCTCGGCACGGCGTGCGTGCAACTCGGCTCGCGTTCCCCTGCGCTGCTCGCCATGTCGGCGCTCTCGTTGCAGGCGATGTCGAACGGTCGATTCATTCTCGGAATGGGCACGAGCGGCCCGCAGGTCATGGAGGGCTGGCACGGCGTGCGCTTCGACAAGCCGGTCACCCGCACGCGCGAGACGATCGAGATCATCAACCGGATCACCTCGGGCGAGCGGGTGTCCTACGAGGGGACGACCTACGAACTGCCGCTGCCCGAAAGCCAGGGAAAATCGATGCGATCCCCCGTCGCCATGTGGCCGATCCCGATGTACGTCGCCTCAATGGGGCCCGCCAACCTGCGCCTCACCGGGGAGATGAGCCAGGGCTGGATCGGCACGGCGTTCCTCGCCGAACATGCCGATGTGTATCTCGACCCGATCCGCGAGGGGGCCGAAATTGCAGGACGGTCGCTCGACGACATTGAGATCACCGTCGCTGCCGGGCTGGAATTCACCGACGACACCGAGGCCGCCGGTCGCCGCCACGCCGCCGGCTACGCCTTCACCATCGGAGCCATGGGGTCGTCGAAGACGAACTTCTACAACCAGGCGTACGCCCGTATGGGATTCGGAGAGGCGGTCGACGAGGTCCAGCGACTCTGGGCTGCCGGTGATCGCGAGGCAGCCGGCGCTGCCGTCCCGATCGAGATCGGGTTGCACACCAACCTCGTCGGCGGCGACGACGACATCACCGACCGATTACGGGCGTACCGCGACGCCGGCGTCGACACGATCCGGGTAGGGGTCGATCTCAACCCGCGGACACTCGATGACCTGGCGCGCCTGATGGATCTCGTCAACGCGGTCAACGCGGAATCGCCAGCACCATCAACCTGAACGAAGGCGACGGTGACTGGGTGGCATGACGACGCCGACGCTCAGTCAGCGTCGGGGGCCAGGCTCGGCGGAAGGCTGAGCTTGCTCATGCGGGCGCCGTCGACCACGACAACCTGACCGGAGACGAACCGAGCGTCGTCGCTCGCGAGAAAGGCAACGGCTGCGCCGACATCGGTCGGATCACCGATGTAGCCGACGGGGTGCAGCTGCGCGAGTTCGGCGACGGCTTGATCCCGGTTGGGTAGCCGGTCGACATAGCCCCGGTTGAGCGCGGTATCGATCCAGCCGGGCGCCACGGCGTTGCAACGAACCCCCATCGGACCGAGGTCGACCGCCATCGCCGCAGTCAACCCGTGCACGCCGCCTTTCGACGCGGCGTAGGCGGTGTGCAGCGGGTTGGTCGCAATGCCCTCGATCGAACCGATGTTGACCACGGCTCCCCCACCGTCGGCAACGAGCAGGTCGAGCAGTGCCTTGGTCATCAGCCATGGGCCCCGCAGGTTCACTGCCATCGCCATGTCCCACTGTTCGACGGTCTGCTCGGCGATCGACGCCTCGAACATGATTCCGGCGTTGTTGATCAGCGCCGCAACGGAGTCGCCGCATTCGGTTGCAAAGCTCGTCGCCGATTCCTCCGATGTGACATCAAGATGCACCCACCGCTGGTTCGCGCCGAGATCGCCCGGATCTCGGAGATCCCCGACGACGACGAACGCACCATCGGCGGCGAAACGATCGGCGATCGCCCGGCCGATGCCCTGGGCGGCGCCCGTGACGACGATGGTCTTGCCTGCGTAACTGCTCATCGCTGCTCCGTGCTCACTGGGCCGTGTATCCGCCGTCGAGGCTGAGGTTGGCGCCGTGGATGTGACGGCTGGCATCGGAACACAGGAACAGTGTGAGATCGGCGACTTCGCTCGGCTCCGGGATCCGACCCTCGGGAATCGAGGCCAGGTTGCGTTCGAACACTTCGTCGGCGCTGGTGCCCGCAGGATGTTCAGAGACAAGCATGGGCGTGTCGACCGAACCAGGGCAGATCGCGTTGATACGAATGCCCTCCGATGCGTGATCGAGCGCCATCGCCCGGGTGAGGTTCGTGACCGCCCCCTTCGACGCGCAGTAGGCGACGAGGGCAGACGAACCGACGAGACCACAGGTTGACGAGATGTTGACGATCACGCCACCGCCGCGCTGCCGCATGACCGGCACCGCGGCTCGGGAGAGGAAGAACGTCCCGTCGACATTGATCGACATCACCCGATGCCAGTCAGCATCGGTGGTGCCCTCGGCATCGGCCCGGTGGATCACACCCGCAGCGTTGACGACGATGTCGAGCCCGCCGAACTCGGCGAGGGCCGTGGCGACGAGATGTTCGGCCTGGGTCGAGTCGGCGACGTCACCGATCGCCGTTGCCGCCGACCCCCCAGTCGATCGGATGGACTCGACGACCGCAGCCGTTCGCTCGGCATGGCGGCCGCCGACGACGACCGACGCACCCGATGCTGCGAGCACGGTGCAGATGGCGGTGCCCATCCCCGAGGAGCCTCCGGAGACGAGCGCCACCTTTCCTTCGAGATCGACGGCCAGACCGCCCATGTCAGTTCCTCACTCTTCGATACCGGCCTGCCAGCGGCGCCAGCGGGCGTTGATGGCGACACCCCATCGGTTGAACGGGTCGGGGAAGTTCCGGCTCGGCTTCGGTCCACCGAGCACGAGATCCATCAGTGGATCGACCTCACCCATCATGTGTTCGGCGAGGAACTTGCCCGAGATCGTGCCCTTGGCCATGCCGACGCCCTGATAGGCCATCGTGCTCCACAGGCCGTCGCCGATCTTGCCGCAGACCCCGGCACCATTGCGGCTCAGGCTGAGCGCACCGCCCCACGAGTACTCGAACTCGAGGTCGGGCAGCATCGGGTAGCGGTTGCGAAAGCTCTTTTCATGCACCTTCACGATCTTGGCCATACCGGCGCGGGCGTCACTCGTGCGGCTGAAGGTGTACTGGTTGCGAATGAGGATCCGGTTGTCGGGACGACGACGCACGGTCGTGCCCGCCGGGTGCGCCGGGATGATGCCGTAGTCGTCCTCGCCACCGAGCGCCTCGACCTCGTCGGCGGTCATCGGACGGGTCATCGATCCCCATGTGATGAGTGGCAGGAGGCGGTTCTTGAACAGGCCGAATCCCTCACCGAAGCCGTTGGCGGCGATCACGAGCGACGGGGTGGTGAGGGTGCCGCGCTCGGTGCGCAGCATGTGGGGTGGGCCGAGTTCGAAGTCGGTGACCGCGGAGTTTTCGAACACCCGAACGTTCTCGGGAAGGCTCTCCGCCAGGCCGATCGCCAGCTGGGCCGGCTGCGCGATCACACTGTGCGGACAGTGAATGCCGTACTGGTAGAAGCCGGTGCCGAACTTCGCCTTCAGCTGTTCGGCGTCGAGCGTCTCATACTCCTCGTCGATTGCATCGAGTGACTCGGCGAAGCCTTGCAGGACCCGTGCACCCTTCTCGCCCCCGGCCGCGTGGGTCTTGCCGACTCGCTGCCAGTCGCAGTCGATGCCGTTTGCGGTGACGATCTCCTCGAGCCAATCGATGCCCGCCCGGTTGAGCGCAATCTGTCGCTTGGCGTTCTCGGTGTCCTCTTTGAAGCCCTTCGAACGGATGTTGTGAGCGTGGTCGATGATGAAGCCGGAGCAGCGGCCGGCGGCGTTGTTGCCGATGCGGTCGGCCTCGACCAACACAATCTCGGCTGCGGGGTCGAGCTCTGCGAGTCGCCGGGCGACCGCGAGGCCGCCGTAGCCGGCACCGATGACGACATGGTCGACGACGAGGTCACCAGTGAGCACGGTCGGCTCGGGTTGGGGCCCGAGGATCTCCAGCCAGCCGTTTTGCTGGTCGTAGCGGGGAAGCAGGGAAACAGGGGGCATCGGCCTCAGGAGATGTCGGAGCGGTCGGTGTTCAGCTCAGATCGAGCCAGATCGTCTTGGTCTCGGTGTACTGCTCGTGGGCATGGACACCATTGTCGCGGCCGCCGAATCCCGACAGGCCATAGCCGCCGAACGGGGTGGTCATGTCGCCCTCGGAGTAGCAGTTGACGGACACTGTGCCGGCCCGCAGCATGCGACTCGCAAGATGCGCGCTTCGCACGTTCGAGGTGAACACCGAGGCGTGGAGGCCGTAGTCGGTGTCGTTGGCCATGGCGATGCCCTCGTCAGCGTGGGTGAAGGTCGACACCGACAACACCGGACCGAAGACCTCGTCACGAGCGACGGTCATGTCGGGAGTGACGTCGGTGAAGATCGTCGGCTCGACGAACCAGCCGCCGGACTCGGTACGGGTCTGGTTCCCGCCGCAACGCACCGTGGCTCCCTCGTCCTTGGCCTTCTCGATGTTCGAGAGGATCTTCTCCATATGGGAGGGCTCGATGATGGCCCCCATGCGGGTCTCGGGATCGAGCGGATCACCGAGCACCCACTCGTGCATGGCCTCGTCGATCCGGTCGAGCGTCTCGTCCGCAATCGACTCGTGCAACAGCAGGCGCGAGTTCGACGAGCAGTTCTGGCCGGCGTTCCAGAAGATTGATTCGCAGGCGTTCGCAGCGACCTTGTCGAGATCTTCGGCATCACCCATGACCACCATGGGCGACTTGCCACCGCACTCGAGCAGCACCCGTTTGAGGTTCGAATCGGCCGAGTAGCGCAGGAACATCCGGCCGACCTCGGTCGAACCGGTGAAGCCGACGCAGTCGACCTGCGGGTGAAGGCCGAGGGCCGCTCCGGCGGTCTCGCCGAACCCGGGGACGACATTGAGCACACCATCGGGCAGTCCGGCCTCGGTGGCGAGCTCGGCGATGCGGATGGTCGACATTGAGGTCTGTTCCGCCGGCTTCAGCACCATGGTGTTGCCGGCGGCGAGGGCCGGACCGATCTTCCAGGCAGCCATCATCAGGGGGTAGTTCCACGGCAGCACGGCACCGACCACACCGATCGGCTCGCGCACCACCGTGGACACGACACCGGGTCCCGATGGCGTGGCCAGGTCATAGACCTTGTCGGCGAGTTCGGCATGCCACATCAGACACGCGACGGTTTCGGGCAGGTCGATGGTGGACGAGTCGAAGATCGGTTTGCCGGCTTCGAGCGTCTCCATCACTGCGAGTTCATCGGCATGAGCCTCGATCAACAGAGCGAACCGCTTGAGCAGGTTGCGCCGATCAGCCGGCGCCATCCGACCCCATGGGCCATTGTCGAAGGCGTCGCGTGCCGCCGCGACTGCACGATCGATGTCCTCCTGTGCCCCCTCGGCGACCTGGGCGAGTTCCTCGCCCGTCGCCGGGTTCAACGTCGCGAACGTGGCACCACTGGCGGACTCGACAGAACGGCCACCGATCATCATTCGGGTCGGCGGCGTGACGGATGCGGCAAGCGCCGCCGGGTCGAACTGGAGGGTCATCTCACGCCTTTCACTTGCCTCCGGCACGGCCGGAGTTCGTCGCTCGGCTCACGCCGGAATTGTGTGTCATCTGGACCAGCCAGTCCTTTTCGTCATCCCACTCACGGAACACGAGCGTGTCCCGATTGGTGCCGTTGATCGGCAGGGTCGACAGAGCGGTCTGCAACGCGACCCGACCCTGCCGGGTCATCGGCATGACCGGGCGACGACACGGGCCGACGGCCCGGCCGACCATGTTCGTGGCCGTCTTGACTGCGGAGTTGTACTCGGCGTCGACATTGTTTTCCCAGAAGAACATGTTCGCCGGGAGCATCTGCTCCCAGAGCCTGAGAGCACCGGCGTGATCACCGGACTGCACCAGGTTCCAGAGCTGCACGCACTCGTGCGGCATGACGTTGGCCGCACCCCAGATCCAGCCCGCTGCGCCCGACATGGCGGCGTATGGCGCCAACGGGTCGGCGCCGGCGAGCACATGGCCGCCGATGCCGATCAGCTTCTGGAGGCGGATCAGATCGCCGGTGGAGTCCTTGATGTAGTCGATGTTCTCCATCGCCATGAGCTGTCGGTACAGGTCCGGATGGATGTCGAAGCCGCTGTTGACCGGGATGTTGTAGAGCACGATCGGGATGTCGATCGCTTTAGCGAGCTTCTCGTAGTGGAAGAGCACCCCGCGTTCAAACGGCCCCTCGAAGTACGGCGGCAGCACCATTGCGGCCGCCGCCCCGTGATCAGCGGCCCGGCGCGTGCGTTCGATCGCGTCGGTGGTGGTGATCGCCGAGGTCTGCGCAACCACCGGGATGCGACCGTCGACGATCTCGCATCCGAGCGAGATGATGCGATCCTTTTCGTCGTCGGAAAGGAAGGCGAACTCGCCCGTTCCGGCACACAGCACGAGGCCGTGTACGCCGGCATCGATCAGACTCTCGATGTGGTCGCGCAGGCGACCCTCGTCGAGATGTTCACCGGTGTCGTCGAACGGCGAGGTCATCGCCGCACACACACCGTGCAGCAGAGGCGTGGTCATGGTCACTCCAGGGTCTCCGGAATCTCACGGATCCGACGTTCGATGAAGTCGCGCAGCGCTTCGTCGACATCGTCGGGCAGTTCGGGTTCGACATAGTCGGCGAGCATCTGCCTCGCCTTCTTCGTGCCGCGTGCCTCGGTGTCCTCGGCCCCGGCGGCGAGCCACTGCTCGTAGCCGTCACTGTCCATCAACTCGGGCATGGCAAACGCGGACTCGAAATTGGCAAGTGTGTGGGCGGTGCCGAGGAAGTGCCCGCCGGGCTCGACCTCGCCCATCGCCGCGAGCGCACCGTCGAGCTCGTCGAAATCGATGCCCTCGACGAAGCGGCGGAACATCTCGGCCTGCTCACCGTCGACCACCGCCTTGGCGTAGCTCTGACACAGCGCCGACTCCATGTACCCCGTGGTCGAGAGCACGAAGTTCGCGCCGGCGAGCGCCACGCCGAACATGTTGCGGGCGGCCTCGTACCCGGCTTGGGCGTCGAAGGCCTTCGACGCCGTGCACATGCCCGAGCAGCGCCACGGCAGCTGGTAGCGACGGGCGAGTTGGCCGACCAGCAGGTTCATGTGGTCGATATCGGGGGTGCCGGCCATCGGGGCGCCCGACTTCATCGACACCGTGGCGAGCCACTGGCCATAGACCGCTGGCGCGCCGGGCCGAACGATCTGGCTGAACGCAACACCGGCGAGCGCCTCGGCGTTGATCTGCACGACCGAGCCGATCGTCGACGCCGGTGTCGACGCCCCGCCGAGCACGAACGGCGAGAACAACATCGCCTGGTTGGCGCCGCTGTAGACCTTGACAGCGTCGAGCATGGTCGAGTCCCAGACGAGCGGCGAGTTGCCGTTGGCCAGGCACGTCATCACCGTGTTCTGGTCGACGAACTCCTCACCGAACAGCATCTGCGCCATCGTCAGGGAGTCTTCGGCCCGCTCCCGACTGGTGACCGCACCCATGAAGGGCTTCGTCGAGTGCTTCATCAACGAGTAGGTCATGTGGAGATGCCGATGCGGTACGGCGATGTCCATCGGCTCGCAGAGCACACCCCCTGCCATCTGCATCGCCGGGGTCATCTGAGCGATTTTGGCGAAGTTGTGGAAGTCGTCGAGCGTGGCGTTGCGACGGGTGCCATCGAGGTCGCGAACGAATGGTGCGCCGTACGCAGGGGTGAAGATGCTCTTGCGGCCACCGAGGGTCACACTGCGCGCAGGGTCGCGGCCGACCATCGTGTAGTCGCTCGGCGCCATGGCGACGAGTTCCATGAGGAACTCGCGATCGATGCGCAGGCGATAGCCGTCGATCGACACACCCCCACCCGAGCTGGCCTGGCGCCACATCTCGATCGATTCATCGTCGCGGAACTCGATGCCGGTGCTTTCAAGCAAGCGCATCGTGCGGTCGTGCACGATGTCGACCTGCTCGGGCAGCAGTGCATCCATGTACGGAATGCCCCGCTCCATTTCCGGGAGATAGCGCTGGGTGTAGGCGGTGCGGGCATCGCGGCGGGCGCCGCGACCGCGACGCCCAGCGCGAGCTGGTGCGGTGGTATCGGTCATGACGGGTCCCCCGTTTCGAGGGTGGTCGAGAGATGGGAACGAAGGGCGTCGACGGCGTCGTCGGTGCCCGGAGCGACGACCGAACGAAGCACGAAGGCGACAGGAGGCAGCGCCAGCCCACCGAGACCGGCCCACGGCCGCATGCCGTCACTGATGTGCGGCGTGTTGAGCACCGCGACACCGAGGCCAGCGGTGACGGCCGCTTGAACACCCTGGATCGACGGGCATTCCATGACCGTTCGGTACGAGCGGCCGGCATCGGCCATCGCCGAGGCGAACCATGGTTCGTACAGACACTGCGGCCCGAACGAGATGAGCGGAACCTCGTCGACATGGTCGAAATCGGCATCGGCTGCCTGCACGACCGTGAGTTCATCGCGCCGCCACACGTCGTCGGCCGGGCGAACAACATCGCCAGTGTCGAGTACCTGGAGCAGCGCCACGTCGATCTCGCCGGCATCGAGCCAACCGGCAACGACGGCGGAATCGCGGACGCGAACCTCGAGTGCGATCTCCGGATGGGTCCGACCGAATCGGCTCGCCACCTCGGCGAGTTGGGTGGCGGCGACTTCTTCGTTGCAGCCAAGACGGACGGTGCCGCTCACGCTCGAGCGCTGAAGGGCATCGACGGCCCGATCATGGGCCTCGACGATCGCCTCGGCGTGCGCCAACAGGTCTCGCCCGTCGGGGGTGAGCACGAAGCTCTGCCCGTCGCGCCGCAGGAGATCTCGTCCGATGCGCTCCTCGAGTCGACGGATCTTGTGACTCACTGCTGACTGGGTGACGCCGAGACGCTCGGCCGCCGCAGTGAAGCCCCCGGCGACGACCAGTTGCCGAAAAACGCGCAGCGACTCGACGTCCAGCCGAACACTGCTGTCAGTCGTCGATGCCCCCACGGTGGGGATCATGACATGCTGTCATCAGAGCCGCAAGATCCATGACATCAGGTCAAGCACCACGGGCGATCCGACCGCCTAGCCCGGATCAATCGCAGGCCAGGAAACGGGCCATGATCTCGAACGGCGGCTCATCGACACTCTCAAGCGCCACGTAGGTCCAGGCGCCACGCTGCTGCACCGCCGGGTACCCAAAATCGTTGATGACCGCCGGTATCCCGACCTCGGCGCCAATCTGGGAAAGGCTCATGTCGACGTCAACACCGTCGTGCAGCGTGATAACCCACTCGTCGGGCTGAGGGTCCACCGGAAGCGACCCAGTCGGGATCGCGGAACCTGGGCGCCAACTCCAGTTGATCAGCGTCTCCACACCGCCCCGGCTGCGGAAGTTCAGCAGGAGCCCGCCCCATCGCATTGCGCGCTCATTGAGTTCCCCTGCCGGGCCGTCGAAAGGACACCCTTCGATCCAACCAGTGTCGCTGTCCGGCGCACCGAAGACTTCGAACATTGCGTACTCAACCTCGTCGAGAAGCGAATCCAACGGCAGCCCGAGCACGGTCTGCTCAGGCACGTTCGCAACCTCTTGGACCAGCGGCGGCGGCATCGTGGTGGTCGTGGTGGTCGTCGAGGCTGTGGAGGTGGTCGTCGGTTCCGCTGACGCAGGTGTGACTGCTGTGTCCGCGCTCTCTGCTTCCTGCTCAGAAGGGTTGGTATCGGCCGAGGTTGCCAAGTCCGACCCCGCATCGGTCGTCTCGTCGTCGGAGAGAGCACCGAGTCCCAGGCCTGCGATGACACCGACCAGCAAGATGATGATGCCGATCAGAACGAATTCTCGCAGTCGCATCACGACTCCTTTGCGCTTCGGGCGCTGCTCAGGTGTTCAGCTCGACCGCCGTGGCTTCAACGGCCGCGAGGATCTTCGCATAGCCGGTGCATCGGCACAGGTTTCCGCTCAGACCGATGCGGACCGCGTCCAGTTCCGGGTGCTCGTCACGTTCGAGCAGCGCCTTGGCCGACATGATCATGCCGGGCGTGCAGAACCCGCACTGCACGCCACCTGCCTCCAATAGGTTGCGCTGGAGGGCGTGCATCTCCGGGCCCTCCATCACCCCCTCGATCGTGGTGACCTGCCGGCCCTGCGCCTGCACGGCGAGATAGCTGCACGAGTTCACGGGCTGCCCATCGAGCAACACCATGCAGGCGCCGCACTCGCAGTCATCGCATCCTTCCTTGGTGCCGGTGAGACCGACATTTTCCCGGATCACCGACAGGAGGTTCTTCCCCTGGTCGGCGGTGACGGGATACGTGACCCCGTTGACATCGAGTTCATAGCTGGTGGTCATCAGGCTGCTCCGATACCGAGGGAACGGTTGACAGGGACGGCGATCGATTCGCCGTCGGCTCGGCGGGCGGCAGCATCGACGGCACGCTTGGCCATCACGCCGATGCAATGCCGTCGATAGCGATCACTCGCCCGAAGGTCGCTAATCGGCGCCGCCTGTTCGGAAGCGAGCGCTGCAACCACCGGGCCCGCGTCAGCGGGAGTGCAACCGACCAACGCCTGGTCGACGCCATCGACCGAGAGAATCGTCGGGGCTACTGCGGCGAGCGCGACCGCCGCCGAGGCGATGGTGCCGTCGGCAGCGAGTGTCACCGCAGCCGCCGCACCGACGACCGCAATCTCCATCGCCCGCCGGTATTCGAGGCGGACATAGGCACTGCCGCATCGGTCCTGCGCCGGTGGAAGGTGCAGCGCGACCAAGAGTTCACCGAGATCGGCCGTTGTGCGGCCCGGACCGGCCCAGAGTTCGTCGAGCGACACTGTGCGGCTCCCGGTCACCGACCGCAGTTCGGCGGTCGCCCCCAGCACCGTCAGCGGAGCGCCGGTGTCCATCGCCGGCGAACCGTTCATCACATTGCCGCCGAGCGTGCCGACATGGCGGGTCGACGGCGAGCCGACAAGCGCCGACGCATCGGCGATCGCGGTGTACGACCCAACGATGACCGGATCGGTCATCAACTCGGCGTGCGACATCAACGCGCCGACCCGCACCCCGGCGCTGTCGAGTTCGACCCCACCCAATTCGTCGATGCGATCAATGGCGACGAGATCGCCAGGGAGTGCCGCCTTGCCGTGCCGTGCTCCGACGACCAGATCCGTGCCCCCGGCGATCGGGCGAGCCCCCGCACCGAGGGCGACGAGTGCCTCATCGACGGTGGTGGCGATGGTAAAGCTCACGACGACATCCCTTCGCTCGTCATCCAGACCCGTTCGGCGGTCATCGGCAGCTGGCGCACGGGCGTGCCCACCAGCTTCGCAACACCGTTGGCGATCGCTGCGGCGGTCGGGACGTTCGGGGCCTCGGCCAGACCCTTTGCCCCGTACGGTCCTGCGTTCGGATCCGGGATCTCGATGAACTCGGTGCGGATCGTTGGCGCGTCGGCCGCAGTCTGCAGCTTGTACTCGAGCAGGCCGGTGTTGCGCTGCTTCGCGTCGTCGCCGTACTGCGTACCCTCGGTGAGCGCCTGCCCGACACCCATCATGATCCCACCCTCGACCTGGCCGTGCGCCGCAACGGGATTGATGATGGTTCCGGAGTCGTGGGCAGCCGAGACATCAAGGACCCGAACCACGCCGGTCTCGCGATCGAGGCGGACGTGAACGGCATGGCAGGCGAACTGGGGCCCCGCCCAGCCAGCGAGACCTTGGTCGCCGACACACATCGCCGACACGGATGGATATTCCGGCGGTGTACCGGAACCTTTCCCGATCAGCATCTCGCCTTCGGCAGCGATACCGGCCAGCTCGACGATCGAGACGGCCTTGTCGGGCGAACCGGAGACATGTGCCTTCCCCGAGGCGAGCACGATGTCGTCAGGGGCCGCTTCGAGTTGGTCAGCGGCAAGATCGCGCAGCTGCGCCGCAACCTCACGAGCACCCTCGACGACGGCGCGGCCGTTGTTGAGCAGGGTCTGCGAACCGGTCGCGCCGGTGTCGTACGGGGCCGCCGACGTGTCCTGATAGACGAGCTGGAAATCCTCGGGCTCCATCCCCAACTCCTTCGCCGCCAGCATCCGGAGGGTCATGACCGAACCGGTACCGCACTCTTGGGCGCCAGTGATGATCATCCCGGAGCCGTCGCTGTCGATCTTGATGTACGCACCGGACGGACCGGGGAAGCTCGGCCACCACGAGATCGCGACGCCGACGGCCTCGTCGTCAGGCAGGTCGTCGCCGTAGGCCGAGGCCCCAACGGCAGCATCGAGACAGCGGCGGAGTCCGATCTCGCCGTACACCTGACCGGCAGCACCCTCGACCCCCTCGTCGACGATGTTGGCTCGACGGAACTCGACCGGATCCATGCCAACCACGGCGGCAAGTTCGTCGGTGTGCGACTCGAGCGCCCAACAGGCCTGAGGCGCGGTCGGTGCCCGCACCGAGCCCGACGGCTGATGGTTGGTGTAGACGAGCGATGCCTCGACCTTCACCGCCTCCATTGCATATGGGCCGGCGACGTGCATCGCGGCCAACTGCGGGAAGAAGGCCGCATCGGCGGTGTACGCACCGTTGTCGATGGCGATCCATCCGGTGCGGGCCACGAGCGTGCCGTCGGCCTTCACCCCGGAGGTGATGTCGACGATCATCCCTTCGCGGCGACGATCCGGCGCAACCATCTCCTCCTGACGAGAAAAGACGAGCTTCACGGGGCGACGGGCCGCCTTGGCGAGCGCAGCGACGTGGGCCTCGAAGTGGAACCCGCACTTGCCTCCGAAACCCCCGCCAAGGTGAGGCACGATCACTCGAACCTTGCTTGCCGGCATCTGCAGCGTCTCGCAGACCCCCGCCCGAGCGTCGAAGGGCACCTGCGTCGAGGTCCAGATCGTGACCTTCTCACCCTCCCACTGGGCGACAACGGCCCGGGGTTCGATCGGCAGAGCGTGGCAGCCGTCGGCGACATACCGGCTCGTGACGACATGGTCGGCGCTGGCCATTGCGGTGTCGACATCACCCTTTTCGATCGAGGAGAACGACGCAACGTTGGGCCGCTGCACGGTGTCGCCGGTGACGGCGTAGGACTCCCAGTCCTGGTGCACAAGAGGAGATCCGTCGGCCATCGCCGCCTCGAGATCATCGACGATCGGAAGATCCTCGTACTCGACGACGATCGCGTCGACTGCGGCCTGTGCCGTGGCGGCGTCGACCGCGGCGACGGCCGCCACCAGTTCGCCCTCGAAACGGACGACGTCCTTTGCGAACAGCCGCCGGTCGGGCACGACCGGGCTGTAGATCACGTCGGGTACATCGGCGGCGGTCAACACGGCGAAGACACCCGGCATCGCCGATGCCGCACTGGTGTCGAGCTTCGTGATGCGGGCGTGCGAGACGCCCGCGTAGCGGAACTTGGCCACCAACTGGCCGGTCAGATTGATGTCGGCGGCGTAGCGGCCGCTCCCGGTCACCTTGTCGGGACCGTCGGCACGAACGAAACGCGGTACCTCGGCAATGGCCATCTACCCTCCCAAAGACGGACGAAGTCCGGTCACTATCGCACGCGACACGCCGGTTCGTCTGCACTCGGCGGGCGTGGTCAGCCCGCGCGCAGCTCCGCCTCGCGGCGCAGCACGAACGCGAGTCCACTGATCACGATCACGACGCCGAGTACCTGCACGGCGTTGACGTCCTCATCGAGGAACAGGAAGGCACCGGCGGTCGAGAGCGCCGGCACAGAGAGGTTCAGCATCGAGGCGATCACGAGCCGCACGTGGGCGTGCGCCCAATTCATCAGCATGTGTCCCGTACCGGGCACGGCGAGCAGCGCCGCGAGCCAGAGCCATTGGGTGACATCGGGAACATCGAGGCCGCCGGCGTCAACGATCGCCACCGGCAACAAGGTGATCGACCCGACGATCCAGAGGCACGCTTGAAACTCGAGGATCGGCACCGTCGCCCGTCCCTTCTTGGCGAAGGCGAAGTACGCGGCAAAGAAGAACATCGAGACGAAGGCGAGGGCATCGCCCCATGGCTGCCACGTGGTGTGTTGCGACGAGCCGAAGAGCACAAGCGCCACACCGATCGTGGCGACGCCGGTGATGGCGACAAGCAGACCGGTGACCTTCTCGTGAAACGCTCGGGACGCGACACCGAGCAGGACCAGCGGGGTGAGATTCGAGATGACCGCTGCGTTCGCCACCGTGGTGCTGCGCAACGCCACGAAGAAGATGGCGATCTCGATGCTGATCACCACGCCGGCGGGGGCGACGGCTCGGAGCATGGCGGCCGTGATCCGACGACCGGAAACGTAGACGATCGCCGAGAAGACGGCGGCGCCGAGCGCGATGCGCCAAAACGCGATCTGGAGCCCCGACATCGGCGCCTCCACCACCATCACGTTGCCAGCGGACCAGCACACGACCGCCACGATCGCAGCGGCGATGCCCGCAGGCGTCGACCGCGATTCGGTCACCCGGCGTCGATCCGGGCCTGGACGTGCGGCATCACATAGCCGGCGTAGCGAGCCTGCACATCGGAGCGCTGCCAGTCGGTCTCGGTGACCACCCCACGGCAGACATCGGCGCCGCACAGACAGTCGAGGCGGTACGGCTCGACGCGGGCCATCGCATAGTCGTGGCAGAGCTCTTCCCCGGCCTCGATGTCGCGCACGGCCACATAGGTGACATTGCCCCGGAAACCGACGTTGGCATCACATGAGTGGTTGATGTGCACCACCATGTCGTCGTATTCGTCGGCGTGACGGGGGCTCAAGAAGAGCCCTTCCGCGATCTGCAGACTGAAATCGCCGATCTCCGCAGTGAGTCGTTGGACTTCGTCGAAGCCGACGACATGGCCGACCTTGACCGCCACGGGCTCGTCCTTCGCAATCGGCGCGTTCGCGAACACAGCGAGACCACCGAGATGACTCGCTCGCACGTCGACCTTCGGTGAACGCCACACCCGTACCGGCTCCATGACGGGAGTATGGCAGGCTCCCTGCTGATGACCGATCCGATCGCCGAGCTTCCCGAGATCCGCCGACGGACGCGCCGGGCGCTGATCAGCTCGGTGTTGCCCGCCGGCATGGGCACGTCAGCGAGTTTCGCGGCGACCAGCCTCGTCGCCGAGGACATCACCGGAAGCGACACACTCGCGACCTTCGCGGCGTCGATGATCTCGATCGGTGGGGCGATCACGGCGGTGCCGCTCGGTCGCTACATGGCGGAACACGGACGTCGCCCGGGCCTTCTCCGGGCGTGGGTCATCGGCGCACTCGGCGCCTTCTTCGCCTTCCTCGCAGTGGTCACCGAGGTCTATCCCCTCCTGCTGATCGGGGTGCTCGGCATCGGTACCGGGCAGGCCGCAAACCTCGCTGCCCGCTACGCCGCCGCCGACCTCGCCGAGGAGACGAACCGGGCCCGAGAGATCGGCATCGTCGTCTGGGCGGGATCGATCGGTTCGGTGCTGGGCCCGACGGTAGCGCTCGGCGGTACCGGCTGGATCGCCGCTGACCTCCTCGGCCTCGACGAGCTTGCCGGACCCTTCATGATGGCGATCGTCGTCTTCGCGACCGCCGTCGTCGTTGTCGATCGACAACTTCGGCCCGACCCGCTGCTGCGCTCCCAGCAGCTCGACGTTGCCGGGGCCGAGCAGCGCGAACGGCCGTCGCTTGCCGAGTCGTTCCGCAAACTCGTGACCCACCGCCTCGCTGCGATCGCCGTGTTCGCCATGGCGGTCGGCCAGGGCGTCATGGTCGCGGTCATGACCGTCACACCACTCCACATGGACGAAGGGGCTCACGAGACTCGCGTGATCGGCCTCGTGATCTCGCTTCACATCGTCGGCATGTACTTCTTCTCACCGCTCGTCGGCTGGCTCGTCGACCGACTGCCCGTCGTGCTGATGGTCGGGGCCGCCGGCGTGATCCTTTTCCTCGGTGCCGAGATGGCCTCTCACACCGATCCGGAGGACAGCCTCGGCGTGTTCGTCGGTCTGTTGCTCGTCGGTATCGGCTGGTCGTTCGCCATGATCTCCGGCAGTGCACTGCTCACCTCGGCGTTCTCGGCATCGGAACGCGCGTCGGTGCAGGGCGCGGCCGACTTCACGATGGTCGCCAGCGGCGCAACCGGCGGGCTGCTTTCCGGCGTGATCGTCGAGGCCAGCAGCTATCACGCACTCAGCCATTGGGCGGCCGTGCTGGCGCTCTCGCTCGTCGCCGCTGCGCTGTACCCGGTGGTCACCACGACCAAACCGCGAAAAACCGCTGCGACCTGACCGCCCGGCTAACCGAGGGCGATCAGTGATGTGCCGGCAAGCACGCCAGCGATCCCGACACCCTGCCACCACCGGAGCGGATGCCCGAGGAAGCGGTACATCAGGTAGGCGCTCACGGCCGGGAACAGCGACCCGGTCACCCCGACGATGGCGAGGTCGTAGCGCTGGGTGCCGTACACGTAACTCAGCAGCGCCAAGCCACCGAAGACACCGCCCACCGCACCGGCCGGCAGGTCGCGACGAGGAACGAGCACCGGCAGCCCCATGATCGCCGCGACGATCACGGCGACGATCAGGCTCGAGAACCGGTTGGCCACGACCGACCACATGCCCGACGCTTCGCTGGTCAACCCACCCAGGAGCGTGCCGATGCCGTAGAGGGTGCCGGCCATCAGGCCCCAACGAAGGCCGACCCAGACCCGATCCCCGAGGTCGGGAGAGATCGTGGTCAACAGCAACGAGACGATGGCGACACCGACACCGACCCAGACGAGAGCGGACGGCCGGGCCCCGTCGACGACATCGTAGAAGAGGGGCCACAGCGCGATCTGCAGCGCGATCAACGGCGCCACGATGCCAACCGACGACCGCTGGATCCCGGTGAAGTAGAAGACCAGGGCGAACGCCATGAGCACACCGGACCCAGCGCCCAACACCATGTCGCGGCCGGTGAGGTCTCCGGCGATGAAGACCGTGCCCACGAGCCCGACCAGGCCCGCCGAGACGAACGCCATCACCACCACGGTCACGATGTGGGACCGCTTCGTGATCGAAACGAGGAAGAGGTCCGACAGGCCGATGAAGAGCGAGGTCAGCGACCCGAAAAGCACACCCATTACGCGACCCCGATCACCGCGACGCCGGCAGCACAGATGATCGCACCGAGGACCTGCCACCAGCGCATGACGTGGTCGTCGAACACGGTCGACATCACCGCCGTGATCGTCGGGGCAAGTGCGGTAATGGCGGCGATCTCGGCGAGCGACCCGCGCTGCGCACCGACGGTGAAGGCCGCAATGGCCGAGGCCCCGAGTGCCCCCGAGAAGGCGGCGCGGGAGCGCAACTGTACGGGAACGAAGACCGGCTGACGTTGGACAGTTGCCGCGACAGCGAGCGCCGCGAAGGCGGTGCAGCGTTGTACGAGGGCCGGCCACAGCCCCGAGCTCTCGGCCGTCTCCCCGAGAAAGGTGAGTGATGCGCCGAAGCAGAGGCCCGAGATCAGTCCCCACACGACACCAACCCGCACCCGGTCGCCCAACTCCGGCGACACGGTCGAGAGTGCGAGACCAGCGAAGGCGATCACTGCGCCGACAACACCGAGCGCAGGGAGCGAACCGCCGGTGGCGAGTCCCCACACGAAGGGCACGAGCGAGGCAAGGGTGGCGGCGATCGGGGCGACCACCGCCGCCGACGAAGCCGACATGCCGTGGTAGAGCGACGCCAACGCGAAGCCGATGAACGAACCAGAGCATGCGCCGAGCAGCAGGTCCCCTCCGGAGACGGTGCTGTCGACGACGAAGACGAGCAGTGCCGCCATCACGGCGCTGCCGGCGACCAGCGCCGTGGCGACGGTCGCAAGTGCGGTGGCCCGCTTGGTGATGAAGCCGCCGTGGTAGTCGGCGACACCGACCCCGAACGCAAACCAGAGCCCGAGAGCGATGGTCATCCGAGGAGGCGATCGTCGAAGGGATAGTGCGAGAGCAACTCGGTGCCGGTCTCGGTGACAAGGAGCTGCTGCTCGAGCTTCACGCCCTCTCGGGTGTCGGGGCCACCGATGAAACTTTCGACGCAGAGGGTCATCCCTGGCTCAATCACGCCGTCGTAGCCGAACGAGCCGAAATCCTGCGCGTGGTAGAGGTACGGGTACTCCCCCGTCATTCCCACACCATGCGCCGAGAGGTAGTAGCGGTGCGGGGCATAACGCTCGGGGAGATCCCATGCCTTCTCGCTGTACCCCGCGAACGTCAGACCCGGCTCGATGATCGACAGGTTGTGATGAACCTGTTCGTGGGCGATCCGGTAGAGCTCACGCTGTTCGGCCGACGGATCGTCAGGACCGGCGTGAAAGGTGCGTGAGTAGTCGGCGTAGTAGCCGTGGCACCCGACGACGTCGGTGTCGAACGCGATCAGTTCGTTTTCGCCGATCACCTTCGCGCTCGTCTCCTGGAACCACGGGTTCGTGTGCTCGCCCGACGACAACAGCCGGGTCTCGATGTAGTCGCCACCCTGGGCGATCACGTGCTGATGGAACACCGACCACAGCTCGTTCTCCGAGCGGCCCGGCCGGATCTCGGCTTCCATCGCCGCCATGGCCCGCTCGGTCGCCCGCATCGACTCGATCTGACACGCAACCTCGTCCGGGGTTTTGATCGCCCGGGCCCGCTCGACGGCCTCCTGCGGATCGACGAGGTTGAGCCCAAGGTTTGCGAGCGCGATCGCGGCTCCGGCATTGACCCGCTCGACCCCGACCGTTGCCTCGAGGCCGACCGTCTCCGCAACGAGGTCGCGAATCTCGCCGGCCCAGCAGCGCTCCACATCGGCGATTGCCTCACCGGCGGCGACGAAGGACGCCGTGGTGGCGTGGCGGACCTCGGTGATGGTCTCCAGCCCATCGGCGAGATGCAACGCACCGGTGAACTCGTAGAGCACGACCGGGCCGTCGACGGTGACGAAGAGGTACCGCGCCGGGTTCCGGGCGGTGAAGATCTGCATATTGCGGGCACCGCTGGCGTAGCGAATGTTGACCGGGTCGGTCAGCAGGACGGCTGCGACGTCGCGCGCTGCCATCTCCGAACGAAGCCGGGCGAGCCGGCCGGCGCGCAGCGCGACCTGGTCGATCGTCGTGTCGAGCATCGGGCGAATCTAGCCCTGGGCCGCTCGAAGAGCCCTGAACGATTGTCAGTAGACGACGAGCGAGGAATCCGGGTCCGCCGGGATCGACAGTCGATTCATCGAGACACAACCGGTCAGGCCGTTGACGAAGTCCATCCAGAGGCACTCACGCTCGAGATCGAGGCCGGCGAGGAAGTCGCTGTCGGGCGACCAGACCGCCCGGAGGCCGTCCTTGCGGGAGTCGAGCGTGACGATCTCGCCGGACTCGACCCCGTAGAGGATCGACACGTCGTCGAGCGCAGTACCGCGACTGAGGTAGAGCCACTGACCGTCGGGGCTCATGGCGACATCACCGCCGACATCGAAGCCATCGAGCACCCACGCACGGCCGTCAGCGTCGACGATCCAGTTCTCGATCCCGGTTGCCCCCTGTCGACGCTCGAGTCGGCGAGTGCCGTTGGTGGTCACGACATCGTGGCTCGACACCCAGACGAGGCCGCCGCGGGTGACCTCGTAGGTGCCGCCAGCGTCGGGCTGGATGAAGACACCCACACCGGCGATGACCTCGAGACTCGAGGGCAACGGCACCTCGGTGCGGGGCCGATTCTCTCCGGTGACGTACTCGCCGAACTCGATCCCCGTGATGGTGCGGGCGACCACCACATGGTCACCGGTGTGCCGTTCGACCACCACCGAACCCGACGCCACACGAACGGCGAGGTCGAGTCGGTCAGGATCGAATCCGATTACGCCGAGTCCGTCGCGCAGCAGTGCAAGGGATCCGAGTTCACCCCCGAAATCGGTCAGTGAGGTCTCCTCGGTGACCGAGGTCAGCGAACCCGACGCCGTGTCGACGACGATCGGATGGCCGTCGGCCCCGACGAACGCAAAGCGGGGCCCTCCGCGCACGGCGTCGAGCGGTCGGATGTGGGTGTAGAGATCGTTGCCGTCGGCGTCGACCATCACCTCCAGATAGCTGCTGCTCTTCTCGAGGTCGGTCAGTGCCGCGATGTCGGCGGCGATGTCGAGTGGCGTCTCGGCACCCACACCGAGGCGCTCATCGGCTACGGGTGTAGTCACCGGGGTACGAGCATCCGGCGCCGCCGATCCTCCGCCGGAGTCGTCGCCGCCGAGACCGAACAACCACAGCAGGTACGCCAACACCGCCGCTCCGATCAGCCAACGCGGATCGAGGCGCCGATTCGACGACGAGGCGGGCGTTGCGGCTTCGCTGCGGATCGGTGCGTCGAGCGCGCGATGCCACTCGAGATCGATCTCGAGTACCTCGACGTCGGCTTGTGCCCCGCCGTCGGCTCCATCGCCGGCCATGGCTCTAGTACGGGCCTGACCAGCGGTGCGGATTCAGGTCGATCCGCCGAGGGTTCCGACACTGCCGGTCCCGAGTCCGACCCACGACCGCTCCGCGCTCCGCCTCAGCCCCCGGTGAGCGGGGCGACGAAATAGACGACCGTGTCGGGCTGCACCTGCACGAACTCGGGTTCAGCGTGGATCTCACCGTCGATGCCGGCAGAGGAACCGGCACGCAGCGCATCACCAAGCCCCGGGAACCGACGGTCGAGATCGTCGATGATCTGACCGACCGTGGCCCCGTCGGCCTCGACGACCGCTTCACCACCCGCAAGCGGGCGGTGTTGGGTCATGAGGTGGACGGTGGCCACGGTGGTCCCGGACTCGGCTCAGCGGCCGTCGCCGAGCGCCTTCAGTACCTTGGGCGGCGACATCGGCAACGAGGTCATGCGGACACCCGTTGCGGCCTTGATGGCGTTGCCGATCGTCGCCATCGGCGGGACGATGCCGGTCTCACCGACACCACGAACGCCATAGGGATGCGACGGGTTCGGAACCTCGACGATGATCGTCTCGATCATCGGCAAATCCGATGCCACCGGAATCCGATAGTCGAGGAAGCCCGGGTTCATGAGCACGCCGTCGCTCGAGAAGATGTACTCCTCGTTGAGCGCCCAGCCGATGCCTTGCACGGAGCCACCCTGCATCTGGCCCTCGACATAGCTGGGGTGGATGGCGGTGCCGGCATCCTGCACGGCCGTGTAGCGGGTGATCGTGGTCTGCCCGGTCTCCTCGTCGACCTTCACATCGGCACAGTGCACGGCGAACGACGGACCGGCGCCGGCGGCATTGAGCGATGCCGTTGCGGTGAGCGGGCCACCGGTGCGCTTCGCCTGGGCCGTGATCGCAGCGAGCGTGAGCGGCTCACCGCCGTGGCTCGGCGATACGGCCGCGCCGTCGACCCATTCGACCTCGGCTTCGTCAACCCCCATGGTCTGCGCAGCGCGACGGCACAGCTCGACCTTGAGCTCGCGGCAGGCTTCGACGACCGCCTTGCCGGTGGCAAAGGTGGCGCGGGAGCCCTCCGTGACGTCGGTGAAGCCGACGGCTTCGGTGTCGGCGACGACCGGGGTGATCGAGTAGACGTCGATTCCCAGCTCCTCGGCGGCCATGAGGGCCATCGAGGCGCGAGAGCCGCCGATGTCGGGGCTGCCGGTGATGACGGTGGCGGTGCCGTCCTCGTTCAGGTTGACCGTCGCCGACGACTGCTCGCCGATGTTGAACCAGAACCCGACGGCGACACCGCGAGCGGCACCCTCGGCCGGATCGGCCTGGTAGTGATCGCTGGCCTTGAGCGCTTCGAGGCATTCGACGAGGCCGATCCGTGGATGGGGCATGCCCATCGCTGTGAGGTCACCCTCGACGGCGGCATTCTTGAGTCGCAGTTCGATCGGGTCCATGCCGAGCTCGCTCGCGATGTCGTCGATGACCGACTCGATGGCGAAGGCGGCGTGCGGGGCCGACGGCGCACGGTAGGCGGCGGTCTTCGGCGTATTGGAGAGCACACCCCACGACTCGAGCTTGAGGTTGGGGAACTTGTAGCTCGCCACCGACATCGCACCGACCATGCCGGCGAAGTCGCCGTAGGCACCGATCTGGTAGGCCATCCAGCCGTCGATGGCGGTGAGCTCACCGTCGCTGGTGGCACCGATCTTGATGCGGAGCTTGGCGCCGGGCGCCGGACCCGACGAGCGAAGCACCTCTTCACGACTCATCACCAGCTTGACCGGACGGCCGGCCTTCTCGCTCAGGCGGGCGGCAACGGGTTCGAGGTACACCGTGGTCTTCCCACCGAAGCCGCCGCCGATCTCGGCCGGCGTGACCTTGATCCGGCTGGTTTCCCAGCCGAGCACCGCAGCGGTGATCGCACGAACCATGAAGTGGCCCTGCGACGAGGCCCACACGTTGGCCTTGCCGTCGGCGCCGGTGTCGACGACACAGGCATGGGGCTCGATGTAGCCCTGGTGGACGTGGGCACAATCGAATTCGCGCTCGATCACGATGTCGGCTGCCGCCATGGCGGCGTCGGCGTCGCCTCGCTCGAGGGGCGTGTGGGTGGCGATGTTCGATGGATCCGACGGGCCGACGAACTTCTGGTAGTTCTGCTCGTTGGCGAGTGGCGCGCCGTCGGCCATGGCCTCGTCGATGCCGAGCACGACCGGCAAGAGCTCGTACTCGACCTCGATCGCGGCGGCTGCGGCCTGCGCCTCCGCCTTGGTCGTGGCGGCGACGGCAGCGATCGCGTGGCCGTGGTACAGCACCGTGCCGCGGGCCAACACATTGATCGACACGTCGTGGTTCGAGTCGGTGATGTCGAGTGCCGGGAAGTCGTCACCGGTGACCACGGCCTTCACGCCAGGCATCGCCTCGGCCTTCGACGTATCGATCGACACAATGTTGGCGTGGGCGTGCGGCGACCGCAGGTACGCCGCGTGCAACTGGCCCGGCAGGTTGAGGTCGGCTGCGAAGCGAGCCTTGCCCACGACCTTGTCGTAGCCGTCGTGACGGATCGGGCGGGTGCCGACCCACTTGTAGGTCTTGGGATTCTCGATGGCGGTCACGTCGCGCTCCTGAGCTGTACGGCCGCTTCCTGGACGGAGCGGATGATCTTGTCGTAGCCCGTGCAGCGGCAGAGATTGCCCGCCAGGGCGTACCGGATCTCGGACTCGGTGGGATCGGGGTTGTGGTCGAGCAGTGCCTTGGCGGCCACGAGGAAGCCGGGCGTGCAGACACCGCACTGCAAGGCGGCGCCTTCGAGGAATGTCTGCTGCAACGGATGCAGATGATCGCCGTCAACCCCGTCGGCGGAGGACAGACCCTCGACCGTGAGCAGGTCACGACCCTGGGCTTCAGGGGCGAACACCAGGCATGCGCAGGTGACCTTGCCATCCATCAGGACCGAGCAGGCGCCGCAGTCGCCGGTGCCACAGCCTTCCTTGGCGCCGGTGAGCCCGAGTTCGTCGCGCAGGGCGTCGAGCAACGAGGTCCCGGGGTTTGCGAGGAAGTCGGTGTCCTCGCCGTTGACGGTGCAAGTGATGTGTGTGCGGCTCATGCGCGGGCCCTTTCGGCGGCGAGGACGGCGGCCCGCTTGGCGAGCACACCGGCGACCTGGACGCGGTACTCGATGGTGCCGCGCTTGTCGTTGATCGGGTTTGCCGCGGCGGAGGCCGCAGCGGCGACCTCGGCAAGGGCCGCCTCGTCGAGGCTCGAGCCGATGAGGGCCGCCTCGGCGTCAGGAACCCGCACAGCGGTGGGCGCAACGGCGCCGAGCACCACACGGGCATCGGTGCAGGTGTCGCCATCCATCGTGACGCGAACAGCGGCGCCGACGATGGCGATGTCCATCTCCGTGCGGGGAGTCATCCGGATGTACGCATCGCCGGTGTTCGCCGGCGGGTCGTCGATCTCGAACTCGACGACGAACTCACCGTCGGCGAGCGAGAGTTGGCCGGGGCCGGTAACGACATCGGCGACCGGGATGGTGCGCTCGCCGTCGGTTCCGGCGATCACCGCACGCGCGTCGGAGGCGATCATCGCCGGGACGCTGTCAGCGGCGGGCGAGCCGTTGCAGAGGTTCCCGCCCAGGCTCGATCGATTCTGGATCTGATCGGAACCGATCCAGCCGGCCCCCTCCGAGATGCCGGGAAAGACGCCGGAGAACTCACCGTTGCTGGTGAGTTCGGAGGTGGGCATGGCCGCGCCGATGGTCCAGTGGCCATTGTCGTGGGTGACCGACATCAGTCGGTCGATGCGCTTCAGGTCGATCAGCACCGAGGGCTCAGGGCGACCCGAACGCATCTGGGGAACGACGTCGGTGGCTCCCGCGAACACCCGGGACCCGGGGTTGTCAGCAAGCAGGGTCCGTGCCTCGTCAACCGTGGTCGGGGCGGCGTACTCCATCCGGCTTCCTCTCTTTCTCTGGCTGCGAACGATCGTCAGCATGCCACGCCTTGAGCGCCGAGAAAGAACCGTCGAGGTCAGACAGTTGCGACCGGTTTGTTCGGGTAGAGCACGGCGACGATCGCCGCCATCGCGACATACGCAGCGACCCCCACCAACCAGGAGTCCTCGTAGGCCGCAAGCGCCTCGGCAGCGCCGGCCGGGCGTCCGATGATGGCGACGGCGACGGCGATGCCAAGGGCGATCGCCATCTGGAACGCCGTTGTGCGTCCGGCACCGCCCATGGCGTACTGATGTGCGGGCACGTCGCGCATCGCCGCGCCGACGAGTTGTGAGAACCCGGTGCCGGCGGCGACACCGACGAAGAGGCTCGGCAACAAGATGTCGGAGAGGTACTGCGGCTCTGCGCCGAAGTTGGCGACGAACAACCCCATGCCGATCGCCCCGCTCAATCCACACACCGTCAGGATCAATCGGTTGCCGATGCGATCGGCCATTCGTCCGGCCGGAGGAGCGACAAAAAAGGCCATCAGTGGCCCTGGTGCGATCGCAAACCCGGTCGTCAACACCGACCAGCCCCACACGGTCTGGATCAGTGTCGGAAGCGGTACGAGCCAACCGAAGAACGCAAAGGCGAAGAAGATGGAGGCGACGTTCGCCACGGCATAGCTGCGGAGCCGGTAGAGCCCGAGATCGAACAGCGGCGCAGAGTGTCGCGACGACCGCACCACGAAGGCCGTCATCAGCACGAGACCGAGCACGAACGACCCGATCACCGCCGCTGACGACCAGCCCCACGTCTCACCCTGAACGATGCCCAGCACCAGGGCGCCGACGCCGACACCGGCCAGCGGAACGCTGATGAGATCAACGTCGTCGGTGCCGGGCGACGGCGGGGAATCTGGCAGCCAGCGACGCCCGAGAACCAGCGCCACGCCGATGACCGGGATGTTGATCAAGAACACCGCCCGCCACCCGAACCCTTCGACCAGCAGCGCGCCAATCGTCGGGCCGGCTGCGGCGGCGAGCGCGCCAGCCGCACCCCAGATCCCGATCGCCATCTGGTGCCGAGCGGGCGGGGCGGCGGCGAGGACCAGGGCGAGACCCGCCGGCGCCTGCAATGCACCGCCTGCCGCCTGGACAATGCGGGCGCCGATCAGCACCTCGCTGGACACGGCGAAACCGGCCAACACCGAACCGAGCAGGAAGATCGACACGCCGGTCAGGAAGATCCGTTTGTGGCCGTAGCGCTCCGAGAGCCAGCCACCGATCAGAAGAAGGCTGGCCACACCGATGTTGTAGGCGCTGAAGATCCAGCTGAGTGCCGACTCCGACGTCTCGGAGAACTGGTCGCGGATCTCCGGGAAGGCCAAGGAGATGACCGTGATCTCCATGCTGACCATGAAAACGGCCGCCGAGGAGATACCGACGGTGCGCCAGCCGTCGCGGCCGACCGGTGGGAGCTCGCTCATCTCGACGGACCCTAGAGGCCACGAGGTGACCACCTAGCATCCCGAACATGGACTTCTCGCCCAACCCCGACCATGCGCTGATCGTCGAGGCCGTCGACGCCGTGTGCGCGACGTACGACGACACGTACTGGGCCCAACGCGACGAACGACATGAGTTCCCGTGGGACTTCTACGCCGACATGGCCGCCGGTGGCTGGGTCGGCATCGCCATCCCCGAGGCCTACGGCGGGGGCGGACAGGGCATCGCCGAGGCTGCGCTCGTCCTCAACCGGGTCGCCGCATCGGGCGCGGCAATGAACGGTTCCACTGCGCTTCACCTCACGATGTTCGGCCTGAACCCGGTCGTGAAATTCGGCAACGAGCAACTCAAGGAGACGTTCCTTCCCCGCGCCGCCGCCGGCGACCTGCACGTGGCCTTCGGGGTGACCGAACCCGACGCTGGCACCGACACCAGCCGCATCATCACCCGAGCCACCGAAGACGGCATGGGCGGCTGGATCGTCAACGGTCGCAAGATCTGGTCGAGCAAGGCACTCGAATCCGAGGTCTGTCTGCTCCTCGCTCGAACCGATGGCCAGCCGGGCGAGTTCAACGGCCTCACGCTCTTCCTCGTCGACCTCGACCCCGAGCACTGCGACATTGCGCCGATCCCCAAGGTCGGCCGCAACGCTGTTGCCTCCTGCGAGGTCGCCTACGACGACCTTCCTGTGGAGGGGTGGCGCATGGTCGGCGAGCGCGGCCGAGGCTTTCACCACATCCTCCATGGCCTCAACCCCGAACGAATCCTGCTCTCCGCGATGGCGTGTGGCATCGGCGAAGCGGCGCTGCGTCGCGCCACGCACTACGCCAACGAGCGAGAGGTCTTCGGACGGCAGATCGGCGCGAACCAGGCGGTGTCCCACCCACTCGCCAAGGCCCACATGGAGCTCAACGCAGCGATGACGATGATGCACCGGGCCGCCTGGCACTACGACCACGGACTCGAGTGCGGCGAACTCGCCAACACCGCCAAGTACCTCGCTGCCGAAGCGTCGTTCTTCGCCGCCGACCAGGCGATGCAGACCCACGGCGGGCTCGGCTATGCCAGCGAGTACCACGTCGAGCGGTATTGGCGTGAGGCCCGGCTGCAGCGCATTGCGCCGGTCAGCCAGGAGATGACCCTCAACTACATCGCCCAGAACATCATGGGCCTTCCCCGGAGCTACTGATGCCGGGGGCGGACCACACACCCAGGCGCTGACACACCGAGCCCGGACTGTCACACTGGTGCGATGGAGACGATGACGGACCGGGAGCAGCGGGTCGATCAGATTCGTCGCGCCGCGATCCCCGTGTTCGCGAGCCAGGGTTTCAAGCGCACCTCGATGGCCGACCTGGCCGAGGCGGCCGGCGTTTCTCGCCCGGCGCTCTACCAGTACTTCGACAACCGCGCCGACCTGTTCCGCGAAGCCCTGCAGGTCATCCTCGTCGAGGCGACCGATGCCGCACTGGCGGCGCTCGGAGGCGACGGCCTCGTCGCCGAGCGCATCGACGGCTATCTCCAGCGGCTCGTCGCCGATGGGTACGAGACCCTCTACGGCATGGCGTTCGCGACCGAGTTCCTCGAGGCCAAGCACGAATTCGCCGCCGATGTTTCCGACGCCGAGCTCGAGCGAGGCCGCGATGGGTTGCGGGCGTTCATCGCCAACCAGACGCAGGCCAGTCCCGCCACCCGCAAGGCCGCCGCCGAGCTCGTGCTCCTCTCCCCCGCCGGGCTCAAAGCCGACTGGCCACAGCCCGAGATCTACCGCAAGCGACTCACGACACTTGCCACTGCGGCGGCGCTGCTGCTCGACACCTGACCTGCGCTCGTCGCGGTCAGAAGGCGATGGGCAGTGATTCGAGCCCGAGGACGAAGTTGCCGCTGCGCTCGGGGCGCTTCTCCTGCGGGCCGACAAGACGGATGTCGGGCAGCCGGTTGAGCACCTCTTCGAACAGCACCGTGAGCTCGAGACGGGCGAGGTTCGCGCCGAGACAGTTGTGGCGCCCGTTCGCGCCGAAGGCCTGGTGCTTGTTGGGAGTGCGGAAGATGTCGAACTCGTGGGCGGTGGGGCCGAACTGTTCCTCGTCGCGGTTGCCCGACAAATAGAGCAGCAGGGTGCGGTCGCCTGCGAGGATCTTCTGACCACCGAGTTCGACGTCGACCGTGGCGGTGCGGTTCATGTTGCGCACCGGCGTGACCCACCGGAGCATCTCTTCGATCGCTCCCGGCAGCAGCGAGCGATCGTGCTTCAGCGCCTCGAACTGTTCAGGGTGCAACAGCAACGCTTCCAGACCACCCGACATCACGTGGCGGGTGGTCTCGTCGCCGCCGACAAGGATCAACATCGTCTCGTAGATCAGATCCTCGGCCGACATGGGCTCACCCTCGGGGAACATCAGCAGGCTGATGAGATCCTCGGCCTCCGGGTCGGTGCGGGTGCTCATCTCCCCGACGATGTACTCGACCCACTCGATCACGGCGCCGATCACCTGCTCGGCAAAGGCTTCGTCGGTGGCACCGGTGGCGAAGAGATCGGACCAGTGCAGGAGCTTGTCCTCGTCGGCAAGGGGCAGCCCCATGAGAGTGGCGATCATCCGCAGCGGGATCGATGTGGCGATGTCGTTGACGAAGTCGCAGGCACCGCGATCGATCACATCGTCGATCAGCTCGGTGACGGTCGCGCGGAGGAACTCCTCGTGACCGGCGACCCGCCGTGGCGTGAAGCCCGATGAGACGAGTCGACGACGACGGGTGTGTTCGGGCGGGTCGTTGTCGATCATCGACGGCAGCGAGACCTCGGGGCGAGAACCCTTGGCCGAGCAGAAAATCTCGTGGTCGGCCTCGATGCGCTGGATGTCGTCGTGGCGGGTGATCGCCCAGAGGCCGGACGTGTCGTCCCAGTAGACCGGCGCGTTCGCCCGCATCCACGCCATCCGTTCGAACGGATCGGCATTGAAATCGAGCGACATGACGACGATGTCGTCGCGAGTCGCGTGCTCTGGCGTGCGGTGGACGATCGTCTCGGGATCAAACCGATATGCGTCGAGCGGGTTGTCGCTCACGACATCTCCTACGGGCGGGGCTCGCGGGGCAGGCCGAGGACTCGCTCGCCGAGGATGTTGCGCATGATGTCGCTGGTACCGCCCATGATCGTGTACGCCGGGCCGTAGGCGATCGCCCGGTTGAAGTAGTCGTCGGCGACCGCCTCCATGCCGAGCACCGAGGCGGCGAAGTCGGCGACGTGCTGCTGATGTTCGGTGCAGAAGCACTTGGTGGCGGCGGAGAAGCCGGCCGGTGCCTGCTTCAGCGCCTCGCGGTAGACGAGCACTCGGCCGAGCCGGTACCCGGTCTCCAGGCGGGCGATCTCCTGACGGATCCGGGGGTCGCTCGTGTCGGCTGCCGCGACGGCGCGGTCGTACAGCGGCTTGTTGGAGACGAGCCGATCGATGCCGCCCCGCTCATGTTCGAGCTGGGCCATCGTCTGCTTGAAGGCGTTGCCCTCGACACCGACGAGGTTCTCGGCGGGCACGCGGACGTCGTCGAAATAGACCTCGCAGAAGTGCCGGTTGGTGGTCATGTCGGTGATCGGACGGACTTCGATGCCGGGGAGATTCATCGGCACGATCAGCTCCGACACGCCCTTGTGCGGTGGGCCATCGCTCGATGTGCGACAGATCAGGTAGCAGTAGTCGGCGTCGGCGGCGAAGGAGGTCCAGATCTTCTGGCCGTTGACGACGAACACGTCGCCGTCGCGAACCGCAGACGTCTTGAGGCCGGCGAGATCGGAGCCGGCATCGGGCTCGGACATGCCGATGCACCAGGTGGTCTCGCCGCTGAGCATGCCGGGGAGGAATTCCGCCTGCTGGTCCTCGGTGCCGTAGGTGAACAGTGCCGGGCCCATCTGTCGGTCGGCGAACCAGCTCGCGGCGATCGGTGCACCAGCCGAGATCATGGCCTCTCCCATGATGATGCGGGCCAGGTTGGACTGCCCGCCACCGCCGTGTTCGACCGGCCACGTCATGCCGATCCACCCCTCTTCGGCGAGGCGTTTGCTGAACTCCTTGGAGTAACCGTTGATCCAGGAGTCGGTGTGCATCCCGTAGTCGGCGACACCTTCCGCAGCGACCTTCCGGGCGCGGATCTGCAGTTCCTGGAGTTCGGGGGACAGTTCGAGGTCGAGCATCGGGGGACACCTCCGTGCATGGACGGTAGCGAACCGTGCATCATTGCAGCGCATCCAGCGAGGAGGTCACCGTGCACGGACTGACGAGGGAGCAGACGCTCGCCCTCAACGCGAACGTCATCGAGACCTTCCGTGCCAACGGCGGAGAGATACCCGAGGGGCATCCGCTGCACGGCAACCCCACACTCTTGGTGACGATGACCGGTGCGAAGTCGGGCCGAACCCTGACCTCGCCGTTGAGCTACACGCCAGACGGCGACGCCTTCATCGTGATGGCATCAGCCGGTGGGAGTCCGACCTTGCCGGCATGGGCCCACAACCTGCGGGCCGACCCCGAGATCACCCTCGAGGTCGGCGCCGAGACCTTCCCTGCACATGCGGAGGAGACCGTCGGGCCGGACCGTGACCGGGCCTTCGAGCTCATGACGGACTCGCTTCCCCGATTCGCCGACTATCAGGCGTCGGTGGAGCGCCTGATCCCGCTCTTTCGACTTCACCGCCGCTGAGACGGAGGCGCAACGAAGTCGCCGGCGGCGACGCGCAGTTCAAGGATCGCTGTGTCGACCGACCGTCGCCCGTCACCGGTCAAGCCGGCGACGCCGAACTCGATCTCGGCGAGCGCAACAGCAGCCTGCTCAACCCGCCGGCGGCCGTCGCGTGTGAGCACGGCGAGCGTCGTGCGCCGATCGGTCGGGTGCGGTTTGCGGGCGACGAGACCGTCCGCTTCGAGCCGGTTGACGGTGTTGGTGACCGACGCCGGATGGACCTGGAGTCGGTCGCCAACCTTGCCCAGCGGCAGTTCGCCCTCCTTGGTGAACGACAGCAGGGCGAGCACCTCGAAGCGAGAGAAGTTGAGGCCGACCGGCGCGAGCGCCGCGTCGATCCGGCCGGAGAGGATCTGGTGTGCTCGAGTGATGGAGGTGGCGGCAGTCATCGCGTCGACGGCCGCCCAACCGGCGCCTCGCCAGTTGGCCGCCGCCTCGTCGATCGGGTCGAAATCCAGCGTCATCGTGCAGTAGCCTAGGAACAAATACTTGGACGTCAAAGTATTTGGAGATCTCCCATGAGTGATGACAAGCAGGCGTGGCCCTCGAAGAGCGACTGGCAACGTGAGTACGACGCGACCCGACTGCGCGACGTGCCGTTCGAGACGATGTCCGGCGTACCGGTCGATCCGGTCTACGGCGACGCACCGCTCCCCGGGCAGTACCCGTTCACCCGAGGCCTCCACGCTGCCGGCTACCGCTCTCGTCTCTGGACGATGCGGATGTTCGCCGGCTTCGGCACGGCCGAGGACACCAACGCCCGCTTCAAGGAGATCCTCCGCAACGGCGGTACGGGCCTCTCCACCGCCTTCGACATGCCCACCCTCATGGGCTACGACTCCGACTCCCCCTGGGCACTCGGCGAGGTCGGCCGCGCCGGCGTCGCCGTCGACACCCTCCGCGACATGGAGGATCTCTACGCCGACATCGACCTCGGCACGGTCTCCACGTCGATGACGATCAACGGCCCTGCCGCCGCACTGCTGGCGATGTACATCGCCGTCGGCGAACAGGGCGGCGTCGCCAAGGCCGACCTGGCCGGCACGATCCAGAACGACATCCTGAAGGAGTACCAGGCGCAGAAGGAATACATCTATCCCCCGCGCCCGAGCATGCGGATCGTGACCGACATGATTCGCTACACCTCGGCCGAGATGCCGAAGTGGCACCCTGTCTCGATCTCCGGCTACCACATCCGCGAAGCCGGCTCGACCGCTGGGCAGGAACTCGCGTTCACCCTCGCCAACGGGTTCGCCTATGTCGAAGCCGCCCTCGCCGAAGGACAGGACGTGAATCAGTTCGGGCGTCGCCTTTCGTTCTTTTTCAACGCCCACTCCGACTTCTTCGAGGAGATCGGTAAGTTCCGTGCCGCTCGCCGCATCTGGGCCCGGTGGATGAAGGAGCGCTACGGCGCCACCGACGAGCGGGCGATGATGTGCCGGTTCCACACCCAGACCGCCGGCGTGTCGCTCACCGCTCAGCAACCCGAGAACAACATCGCCCGCGTCGCTATCCAGGCGTTGTCGGCCGCCCTCGGGGGCACCCAGTCGCTGCACACCGACTCCTTCGACGAGGCCCTTGCCCTGCCCACCGAGAAGGCGGCACGCATCGCGCTCCGCACCCAGCAGGTCGTCGCTCACGAAACAGGTGTGACCAATGTGGCCGACCCGCTCGGCGGCGCCCCCTACGTCGAGTGGATGACCGACGAGATGGAACGGCAGGCCGAGGCCGTGTTCGCCCACCTCGACGAGCTCGGCAACGGCTCGATCCTCGAGGGGGTCTACGCCGGGATCGACAATGGCTACTTCGTCGGCGAGATCGCCGATGCCTCCTACCGTTTCGAACGCGAGATCAACAACGACCAGCGGATCATCGTGGGCGTCAACGAGTTCACCGACGGCAACGAGGACGGCGAGACCAACCTGCTGCGCATCGACCATTCCGTCGAGGAACTCCAGCGGAAACGACTCGAAGCGGTGAAACAGGAGCGCGACTCGGCCGCCGTCGAGGCATCGCTCGCGGCCATCCGCACCGCCGCCGCTGACCCGACGGTCAACCTCATGCCGCCGATCATCGATGCCGTGAAGACCTACGCCACCGAGGAAGAGATCAGCAACGCCATGCGAGACGTGTTCGGCACCTATGTGGAACAGGCGATCGTCTGATGGCTATCGAATCCACCGACACAGAGCAGCCGACCATTCGCGTGGTGCTGGCGAAGCTCGGCCTCGACGGCCACGACCGCGGCATCAAGGTCGTCGCCCGCATTCTCCGTGACGCCGGCATGGAGGTCATCTACCTCGGCCTGCGCCAGACCACTGCGTCGATCGTGGCCGCCGCCGAGGAAGAGGACGCTGACGCCATCGGCCTGTCGATGCACAATGCTGGCCACCTCGCGCTCGCCCCGTCGATGCTTGCGGCGCTCGACGACGCCGACCTCGACATCCCGCTGATCATCGGCGGCATTATCCCCGAGGCTGACATTCCCGTCCTCGAGGACGCCGGTGTCGCTGCGATCCTCGGTCCGGGCGCCCCGGCCGAAGAGGTCGTCGCAGCAGTGCGGGGCGCGGTCGCCGCACGAGCCTGACGTCGTGAGCGTCAAGAGGCTGTCGGTCCCCGAACTGGTGGGGCGTGCGCTCGAGGGTAACCGTCGCGCCATCGGGCGAATGCTCACGCTGATCGAACGGGGTGGCGAGCCGGCCGACGAGATCACCGACCTCACCCACCCGGCCACCAACGGCGCCCACGTCGTCGGCATCACCGGCGCACCCGGCGCCGGCAAGTCGACCCTCACCGGCCAACTGATCCGCCACCTGCCGACGCTCGGCCTGAAGCCGGCGGTGCTGGCCGTCGATCCGTCGTCACCGCTCACCGGTGGCGCCATCCTCGGCGACCGAGTCCGCATGGACGATGTCGCCGGAGACGGCGGCTTCATCCGCTCGGTCGCCACCCGCGGCCATGCCGGCGGCCTGGCGCTGTCGGTCCCCGGTTCAGTGCGAGCCTTCGACGCCTGCGGATTCGACCCTGTGCTGATCGAGACGGTCGGCGTCGGTCAGGTCGAGGTCGACGTCGCCGGAGCGGCCGACACCACGGTCGTGGTCGTGAATCCCGGCTGGGGCGATGCGGTGCAGGCGAACAAGGCGGGACTCCTCGAGGTCGCCGACGTGTTCGTGATCAACAAGGCCGATCGCGACGGCGCCAACGACACCCGCCGGGATCTCGAACTCATGCTCGATCTCAGCCATGTGAGCGGCCACGAGGACGGCACCGGTTACCGACCGCCGATCCTGATGACCACCGCCACCGATGGTTCGGGTGTCGAGGCGATGTGGGAGGCAGTCACCGCCCACCGAACACATCTCGAAGCCACGGGTTCACTCGAACGTCGGCGTGCCGCACGCTTCCGCTATGAGGTGGCGAGCCGACTCACCACCCGGATGGAGCGCTCGATCACACGCTCGGTCGACGGCCTCACCCCCGACGGCCGCTCCCCCGCCACGGTTGCCGCCGACCTGGCAGCCGACCTCCTCGCCTGAGAGGCCCGGGTCGTCCTAGGGTCTCGACCCATGGGACGCCTCGAGAACAAGATCGCACTCATCACCGGAGCCGCCCGCGGCCAGGGAGCCGCCGAGGCGGCTCGGTTCATCGAGGAGGGAGCGACGGTCGTCCTCACCGATGTGCTCGACGACCTCGGCAGGCAGACCGCCGCCGGTCTCGGCGAGCGCGCCAGCTACCTCCATCTCGACGTCAGTGGCCCGGATCAGTGGCAGCGCGTGGTCGATCATGTCATCGCCGACCACGGGCGCCTCGACGTGCTCGTGAACAACGCCGGCATCTTCGAGGTGGTCGACATGGAGAACACCTCACTGGACCTCTGGGACACGATGGTCGCCATCAACCAGACCGGCGTTTTCCTCGGCATGCAGACCGCCGCCCGCCCCATGAAGGAGGCCGGCTCCGGAAGCATCATCAACATCTCCTCGGTCGCCGGCCTCTCGGGCACACCGATCTGCCATGCCTACGGGGCGACCAAGTGGGCGGTGCGAGGCATGACGAAAAGCGCGGCCATGGAACTCGCCCCGCACGGCGTTCGAGTGAACTCGGTGCATCCCGGCATCATCGACACCGAGATGTTGCAGTCCTTCGGCGGCAACATCGAGACGATCGAGCAGCGCATCCCGCTCGGCCGCGTCGCTGAGGCCACCGAGGTCGCTGAGGTCGTGCTGTTTCTGGCCAGCGATGAGGCGAGCTACTGCACAGGCCACGAGTTCGTGGTCGACGGCGCCATGGTGGCCTGATGGCCGACCTCATGGATCGCTTTCCGGCGATCGAGGACCTCGAACGGCGGGCGAAACGCCGGTTGCCCCACTTCAGTTGGGAGTACCTCGCCAGCGGCACCGGCGACGAGTCGGCGATGCACCGCAATCGATCGGCGCTGCTCGATGTCGAACTCGTTCCTCAGCTGATGAAGGGCGTGATCGAACCCGACACGCGTACGACCCTTTTCGGTGTGGAGCATGCCGCCCCGATCGGCGTCGCGCCGCTCGGCATGTCGGGGCTGATCTGGCCGGGGGCCGACCAGGCGCTCGCCCGCACTGCCCAGGCGAAGGGGTTCCCGCACGTCCTGAGCACCGTTGCGACCACCACGCCCGAAGATGTCGGCCCGTTGGCCGGCGACATGGGCTGGTTTCAGCTGTACCCACCCCGCGACGACACCCTCCGATCGGATCTGCTCGACCGAGTCGAAGGGGCCGGCTACCGCACGCTCGTGATCACCGCGGATGTGCCGAAGGGCAGCCGCCGCGAGCGGCAACGCAAGGCCCACATTCGGGTACCGCCGAAGATCACCCCGCGGCTCATGTGGCAATCGGTCACCCATCCCGGCTGGTCGGTGGCGGTCGTCCGTCACGGGATTCCGCGCTTTCGCACCATCGAGCACTACATCGACGGGACATCGCTCGCCTCCGTTGCCGGCTTCGTGGGCGCCAGCCTCGGCGGTTCGCTGAGCTTCGACTATGTCGCCGAGGTCCGGGCGCGATGGACGGGCAACATCGTCGTCAAGGGCATCCTCGATCCAGCCGATGCGCGACGTTCGGTCGACGTCGGCGCCGACGCCATCTGGGTCTCGAACCATGGTGGCCGTCAGCTCGAAGCCGCGCCGGCGGCGATCAGCTGCCTGCCGGCGATCGCCGCCGAGATCGGCGTTGAGGTGCCGGTCTTGTTCGACTCCGGTGTCCGTTCGGGGGCCGACGTCGCTCGGGCGATCAGCCGCGGGGCTGATTTCGTCTTCGCCGGTCGACCCTTCTACTTCGGGCTCGGCGCACTCGGTGCCGACGGCGCCGGGCACGCGTACGAGATCCTCCACGACGGCCTGCTGAACGTGATGCACCAGACCGGCTGTGTCCGCCCGGCCGAGCTGCGAGAACGTACCGGCTGACCGTCGTCGGGGCCGCCCAGGCTCAGGCTTTTCGGGTGGGGGCGTCGACCGGCTGGACGTATTGCCAACCGAAACGGCCCTTGATGCAGAGCATCCCGCTGGTGACCGAGTGGTCGGCGGGCGACGTGACCTTCACGATCTTGTCGTCCTGGGTGTGCAGTTCGAGGTTGCAGCCGACACCGCAGTAGGAGCAGACCGTTCGGGTGACGTCTTGGTCCTCGGGCCGCCAGTCGTCTGCTTGACGAAGGTCGTATTCGGTCTTGAACTGGATGGCGCCGGTCGGGCAGACCCCGATGCAGTTGCCGCAGTACACACAGGCCGAGTCGGGCAGGGTGACGTCGAACTCGGTGGAGATCCGAGCGTCGAAACCTCGGCCGCTTACGGCGATTGCGTAGGTGTGCTGGGCGTCATCGCCGCACGCCTCGACGCACTTGTAACAGAGCACGCAGCGGTCGTAATCGCGGATGTAGAGGTTGTCCTGGATCTTCGGCGCTTCACCCATGCGCAGCGCCGGGAGCTCGTACTGGTCGTAGCGCGAGGTGTCGGATCCGTAGTGATCCATCCACTTCTGCAGCTCGGGGGCTTGATCGAGGTCGACCCCGGAGCCGAGGAACTCAAGCACCATCTTGCGGCTGTGCTTCACCCGCTCGGAATCGGTCTCGACGACCATGCCCTCCTCGGCGGGACGAGCACACGACGGAACGAGTGCCCGCTGGCCCTCGACCTCGACGACACACACCCGGCAGACATTTACCGGGGTGAGGTTCTCCGCCCAGCACAGGGTGGGCGTGTCGATGCCGGCCGACTCGCAGGCCTTGTGGATCGAGGTGCCCTCGGGAACCTCGACGGCCTGCCCGTCGATCGTCAGAGACACGGTCACAACCGAAGTCGGATCGTCGGTCATCGTCACGACGGCACCCCCGGGACGAGGCCCAGCTTGATGGCGGAGTTGATGGCGTTGGTGGCGGTATGGCCAAAGCCGCAGATCGAGGCGTCGACCATCACCTGGGCGATGTCGTCGACGAGTTGGCGCCGCTCCGACGTGAGCGACCCCTTCTCCTGGAGGACGACCATCGTCTCGTTCTGACGGACGCAGCCGACTCGGCACGGCACGCACTGGCCGCACGACTCGTCGCGGAAGAACTGCGAGATGCGCACGAGCACGTCGACAAGGTCGATCTCATCGGTGAAGGCCATGACGACACCCGAGCCGAGGGTGGTGCCGCGTTCGCGGGCGTCCTCGAGGGTGATCGGCATGTCGAGGTAGAAACGGTCGACGAAGGAGCCGGCCGCACCACCCATCAAGACGGCGTTGAGTTCGCCGGAACCGGTGAGTCCACCCGCCAGTTCGAGCACCTCGCCGAGCGTGGTGCCGAACTCGACCTCGTAGACGCCGGGCTTGGCGACCCGGCCGCTGAGGCAGAGCAGCTTGGTACCGGGCGACCGCTCGGTGCCGCGGCTGCGGTAACCGTCCGCGCCGATCTGCACGATGTCGAGCACATTGAGCAGGGTCTCGGGATTGTTGATCGCCGTCGGTTCCTGGAAGAGGCCGTGGGTGGTCGGGAACGGCGGCTTGCTCCGTGGCTCGCCGCGGAACCCCTCGAGCGAGGCGAAGAGTGCGGTCTCCTCGCCACAGATGTAGGCGCCTGCGCCGCGACGGATCTCGATGTGGAACCGATGGCCGGAGCCGGCGGCATCGTCGCCGAGCAGACCGGCCTCGAGCGCCTGGTCGATGGCGTTCTGCAGACGAGCGGTGGCAAGTGGATACTCGCCGCGGATGTAGATCCAGCCGTTTTCGGCGCCGGTGGCGAAACCGGCGACCGTGAGGGCCTCGATGACGGCGAACGGATCGTTCTCCATCACGACGCGGTCCTTGAAGGTGCCGGGCTCGGACTCGTCGCAGTTGGCGACGACGTGCTTCGGGCGGCCCTGCTCGGCGGCGACCGCCCGCCACTTGATGCCAGTGGGGAAAGCGGCTCCGCCACGGCCCGACAGGCCGGAGTCGGCGACGGCGGTGCACACGGCCTCCGGACCCATCTCGATGGCGGCAGTGAGCGACTCGTACCCGCCGTGGGCGCGGTAGGAGTCGAGGGAGGTCGGGTCGACCACACCGATGCGCTTCAACAAGCGAAGCGACTCGTCGCCCTTCTGGTGGAACAGTTCGTAGGGCGTGTCATCGGCGGGAACGGAGTCGGGGCCGCCGACCCCCTGGACGAAGACGGCGACCTCGCCGGTGACATGGTCGGCACGTTCGCACTGGCCGAGGCACGGCGACTCGTGCACGTTCACACCCCGGGCCTTCAGTTCAGCGATGCGGTCGGCTGCACCGGCGATCTGGCAGGCCGCATCGACACACACGTGGGTGACGTCGCCGGCCTGCGACGGCTCCTCGACCCGGAACAAGTCGTAGAAGGTGGCGACGCCGTAGGCCTCGGCTGGCGGGACCTGCAAGGTCTCGCACACATAGTTGAGGCCACCCGGGCTGATCCAGCCCTTCGCGTTCTGCAGCGCATGCAACGCAGGCAACAGCAAGTGGCGATGACCATGACGCGCCGACGTGCCAGCGCGGATCAACCGCTCGCTCTCGCG
>JAKMFW010000036.1 GCA_022425325.1 Acidimicrobiales bacterium
CGGGGTCTCGCCCGCTCGTCAGTGCCTTCCAAGCTGTACTCGATCCTGGCGGCCGGTCGGCCGGTGTTCGCCTCGATCGACCTGGACACCGAAGTTTCCCGGGTCCTGGCCGAGCACCGATGCGGCCGCTCGGTCGAACCCGAGGATCTCGATGCCTTCGCAGAGGGGTTGGCCGCCGTGATCGACGATCCGGACCGGGTCGCCATGGGGGAGCGCGGTCGTCGATTCGTCGAGGCGTGGGTGTCGCCGGCCGGGGTGGCGACCGCCTACGGCGAACTGTTCGACGAACTGATCGACTGAAGCCCTGCCCCGCCCGCTAGCGTTGCGTTCCGTGGGTAAAGCAAGTTCGTCCAAGAAGGTTCAGCGTGCCGCCAAGGCCGCCGCGTCATCTCGTGGTGCGTCTGAGCGCCGCGAACTCGGGTTCCCTCTGGCTGTCCTCGCCGTGGTCATCCTCGGCATCGGCTTGGTGGTCGTGGCCCGCGCCAACCGGGAGCCCGCTGCGCCACCTCGCATCGGTGATCACTGGCACTCCGCCTACTCGATCTACGACTGTGGGGAGGAGGTTCCGTTCTGGCAGAGCGCGGCGGACCCCGATGGCATCCACAGCCATAAGGACAGCGTGATCCACATCCATCCGTTCAACTCGAGCGCTACGGGTGACGATGCTCAGATGAGCGTCCTCTTTGAGGCGATGTTCGCCACCGTCACCCCGGAGGCGATCACGACCCGCGAGGCGGGCACGATCTCTGCCGCCGACGGTTGTGGTGATCAGGCCGCGGTCATCAAGGTGGCCCGCTACGCCGTCGATCCCGAGGTTGAACTGATCTCCGTGTTCGATGATGACTTTGGTTCGATCCCCTTCCTGCAAAACCGTGAAGCCTTCGTGATCGCCAAGGTGCCTGCCGGTGAGGACCCGCCTCCGCCAAGCCAGGCCTCGCTCGTCGCGCTTGATGCCACGACGAATACGCCGCTCGAGAGCCAGCCGGTCCCGCTTGATCTCGTCGACGAAGACGGCAATCTCATCAACGGCTAGTCCGCGGCACCTGGTGCTCTCAGGAGGTGTTCCGTGAAGGCGATCGTGCTCGTCGGCGGGTTCGGTACCCGTCTCCATCCGCTCACCCTCACCACGCCGAAGCAGATGCTGCCGGTGGTCGACACGACGATGCTTGAGCACGTCATCGGTGGGCTTGGCGCCCACGGGGTCGACGAGGTCGTGTTGTCGCTTGGCTATAAGGAAGACGTCTTCCGGGAGGCGTATCCCGATGGCGAGTGCGCTGGTGTAGCGCTGACGTACGCCGTCGAACCGGAGCCCCTCGACACTGCCGGTGCCGTGCGTTTCGCCGCTGAGTGGGCAGGCATCGACGAGACGTTCATCGTTGTCAACGGCGATGTGTTCACCGATCTTGATGTCTCCGAGGTCTGGAACCGTCATCACGAGGTCGGGGCCGAGGGCACGATCGCGTTGACCCCAGTCGACGATCCAAGCCGCTATGGCGTGGTGCCGACCGATCCTGACGGCAAGGTCCTTGGGTTCGTGGAGAAGCCAGCGCCTGACAAGGCGCCGACCAACTGGATCAACGCCGGTACGTACGTGCTCGAGCCCTCCGTGTTGCAGCGCATCGAGACGGGCCGGAAGGTCAGCATCGAGCGCGAGACCTTCCCTGCGATCGTTGCCGATGGGGGCCTGTGGGCGTTGCAAAGCGGGGCCTACTGGGTCGATGCAGGAACGCCGCAGTCCTACATCGATATCCAACTCGACCTGATCGACGGCGTGCGCGGCACCGCCCGTCAGGGCATCGCCGACAGCGCATCGGTCGCTGACGACGCCCACGTGGTCCACTCGGTGGTGATGGCCGGCGCGAGTGTCGGTTCTGGTGCAGTCGTTCGTGACTCGATCATCTCCGTCGGTGCCTCTGTCGCCGCGAACGCCGTCGTCGATGGCTCGATTGTCGGACCTCGTGCCGTGGTCGAGACGGGTGCCAAGCTCACCGGCCTCAGCATGCTTGGCGACGGCGCCGTCGCTATCGCCGGTGCACGTCTCGACGGCGCAAGGATTCCGGAGGTCGACTGATGGCGGTTCTCGTTACCGGCGGTGCGGGTTACATCGGGTCACATACTGCGGTCGCGCTCCACGAGGCGGGTCGTGAGGTCGTGCTGATCGACAATTTCGACAACAGCTCGCCCGCAGCCGTCGATGCGATCCGTGCCCTCACGACCTCCGACATGGCCTTTCACGAGGGTGACCTTCGGGATCGATCCCTCCTCGACCACATCTTCAAGACCTGCGACATCGACGAAGTCGTTCACTTCGCCGCCTACAAGGCGGTCGGTGAGAGTGTGGCGATTCCGCTCGAGTACTACGGCAACAATCTCGGCTCCACGCTCGGGCTCGCCAGAGCCATGGTCGAGCACGGTGTGCGCAAGCTCGTTTTCTCGTCGTCGTGCACGGTCTATGGCCAGCCTGAAACGATCCCGGTCACGGAGGACGCCCCCACCGGGGCGGAGAGCCCCTACGGCTGGACCAAGTACATGTCGGAGCAGATCCTCCGAGACGTTGCGGCGTCCGCTGATCTCGATGTCGTGTTGCTGCGCTACTTCAACCCGGTCGGTGCCCACGAGAGTGGCACCCTCGGTGAAGATCCGAACGGGATCCCGAACAATCTCGTCCCGTACGTCATGCAGGTGGCGGTCGGTCGTCTGGCGAGGGTCGGTGTCTTCGGCGGCGATTACGACACCCCTGACGGGTCCGGTGTGCGCGACTACATCCATGTCGTCGACCTCGCCGAGGGCCATGTTGCGGCGCTCGACGCACTCGACGGGCCGCTGGAAGGCACGTGCACTGCCGTGAATCTCGGTACCGGCGTGGGCTCGTCCGTTCTTGAGGTGATTTCGGCGGCTTCAGACGCTGTCGGCGCCCCGATCGCGTACGAGATAGTTGATCGTCGCCCGGGCGACATTGAGCAGATCTACGCAGATCCGGCCTACGCCAACGAGGTGCTCGGCTGGGAGTCCACACGCGATCTCGCCACGATGATGCGCGACCACTGGAACTGGCAGCGCCAGAACCCGAACGGGTTTGGTGGCTGAACTAGCGAAAGAGATCGTCGG
>JAKMFW010000039.1 GCA_022425325.1 Acidimicrobiales bacterium
GCGACGAGCTTTCGTCAGGTGCCGGCGAAGCTGCTCGAGGTCAACCGCAAGATCATCAACGGCCACCTCGGCCGCAAACTCAGCGGCAAGGTCAGCTTCACCCATCTGATCGGCTACGCCGTGGTGCGCGCGATCGCCGACTCGATGCCGGCGATGAACAACACCTACACCACCGACGAGGACGGCAAGCCGGTCCTCGTGAAGAACCCGCACGTGGGGCTCGGCATCGCAATCGACCTTGAGAAGGCCGACGGCAGCCGCACCCTCATGGTCCCGAGTATCAAAGCGGCCGACACGCTCGACTTCCGGCAGTTCGTCGACGCCTACCAGGACCTGATCGTGAAGGCCCGCGACGGCAAACTCGGTGTCGACGACTTCGCCGGCACGACCGTCAGCCTCACGAACCCCGGCACGATCGGCACCCTGCAGTCAGTGCCGCGCCTGATGCCAGGACAAGGCCTGATCGTCGGTGTGGGTTCGATCGCGTTCCCCACCGAGTTCCAGGCCGCCGACCCGTCGAAGCTTGCCGAACTCGGCGTGTCGAAGGTCATCACCGTCACCTCGACCTACGACCACCGGATCATTCAGGGTGCCGAGTCCGGCATGTTCTTGAAGAAGGTCCACGAACTGCTCCTCGGTGAGGACGACTTCTACGTCGACGTCTTCCGTTCGCTCGACGTGCCGTACGAAGCGGTCAAGTGGCGTCGCGACGTCAACCCGCTCGACCGGGAGACCGGCCTGCTCGAGAAGCAGGCCAAGGTCAATCAGTTGATCAACATGCACCGCGTGCGCGGCCACCTGATCGCGGATCTCGATCCGTTGCAGGTGAAAGAACCCAAGATGCACCCTGAGCTCGACCCTGCGACCTACGGGCTCACCATCTGGGACCTCGATCGCGAGTTCCTCACCGGCTCCGACTCGGGCATCTATGCCCAGGTCGGCGGGCAGAACCGCATGCCACTCGGCGATCTGCTCGGCGTCCTCCGCGACGCGTACTGCCGCACCGTCGGTGTGGAGTACATGCACATCCAGGATCCGGTCGAGAAGCGCTGGATGCAGGAGCAACTCGAGGGTGCCGACCGCTCCATCGAACCCGACGAACAACGCCACATCCTCGGACGGCTCAACGCCGCTGAGGCGCTGGAGACCTTCCTCGGCACGAAGTACGTCGGCCAGAAGCGCTTCGGTATCGAAGGCGCCGAGTCCACGATCCCGCTGGTCGATGCCCTGCTCGGCGCAGCTGCCGACGCCGGCATGGCCGAGGCCGTGATCGGCATGGCCCACCGCGGCCGTCTCAATGTGCTCGTCAACATCGTCGGCAAGGACTACGGCTCGTTGTTCAACGAGTTCGAGGGTGGCGACGTCGGCTCCATGACCATGGGTTCGGGCGACGTGAAATACCACCTCGGGCAGACCGGCACGTTCGTCTCCCGCAACGGCAACGAGCTTCCGCTCGAATTGGCCGCGAACCCGTCGCATCTCGAAGCGGTCAACCCGGTGGTGCTCGGCATGGTCCGGGCCCGGATGGACGAGATCCGTCGGGACAGCACCGAGTTCGAGGCCTACCCGGTCCTGCCGCTGCTACTACACGGCGACGCAGCGTTCGCCGGTCAAGGTGTCGTCGCCGAGACCCTCAACCTGTCGCAGATCCGTGGGTATCGAGTCGGCGGCTGCGTGCACGTCGTGATCAACAACCAGGTCGGTTTCACCACGTCGCCGGCCGCAGCCCGTTCGTCGGAGTACTCCACCGACGTGGCCAAGATGATCCAGGCCCCGATCTTCCATGTGAACGGCGACGATCCGGAAGCCTGTGTCCGGGTCGCCCGACTGGCGTTCGAGTACCGCCAGAAGTTCAACAAGGACGTCGTGATCGACATGATCTGCTACCGACGTCAAGGTCACAACGAAGGCGACGACCCCAGCTACACGCTCCCCGAGATGTACCGCCGGATCGACGAACGGCCCTCGGTCCGGGAGTTGTACACCACATCGCTCGTGAAGCGTGGAGCCTTCACCCCCGACGATGAAGAGGCGGCGCTCGACGACTTCCGCTCCCGGCTGCAGTCGGCACTCGACGAGACGCGCGAGGTCCGAACCGAGGGAGGCGTCGCTCAGCGGCCGATCGAGAGCAGCGGCGTCCGGCCGCATCTGCGTACGTCGATCAACCAGGCAATGGTCGACGAGGTCTACGACATCCTCACCACGACCCCCGAGGGCTTCACGACGCATCCGAAGCTCGCCCAACAGTTCGCAACCCGCCACAAGATGTTCGAGGGCGGCGAGATCGACTGGGCGCTTGGCGAGGCGATGGCCTACGGCAGTCTTCTCGTCGAGGGCACCTCGGTGCGCCTCTCCGGCCAGGACTCGCGTCGCGGCACGTTCAGCCATCGACATGCGACCCTCGTCGATTACGAGACCAGTGCCGAACACACCCCGCTCAAGGAACTGGGCGAGCGCCACGGCTCGAACTTCTGGGTGTACGACTCGTTGTTGAGCGAGTACGCCGTGCTCGGCTTCGAATACGGCTATTCGATCGCGAACCCGAAGGCACTCGTGCTGTGGGAAGCCCAGTTCGGCGACTTCGCCAACGGAGCCCAGATCATCATCGACCAGTTCATCGTCGCCGCAAAGGACAAGTGGAACCAGGACTGCGGCCTGGTCATGCTGCTGCCCCACGGCTTCGAGGGACAGGGCCCCGAGCACTCCTCCGCTCGCATCGAGCGGTTCATGGTGCTAGCGGCCGAAGACAACATGCACGTCTGCAACGCCACGACAGCCGCCCAGTTCTTCCACTTGATGCGACGCCAGTCGATGCAGGCGGTGCCGACCCCGCTCGTCGTCTTCACCCCGAAGTCGCTGCTGCGTTCGAAACACTCGCGCTCGCCGGTCAGCGATCTGATGTCTGGCACGTTCGAGGAACTCCTCGGCGATGTGAACCCGCCCCCCGCCGCTGAGGTCGAGCGGATCGTGTTCTGCTCCGGGAAGGTCGCCTTCGACCTCATGGCGGAACGCGACAAGCGAGGCGCCAAGGTCGCGATCGCCCGGGTCGAGCAGCTCTACCCGTGGCCCTTCGCCGCCGTTGCCCGCCAACTCGAAACCTTCCAGAACGCGAAGGAAATCTTCTGGGTCCAGGAGGAGCCGGAGAACATGGGTCCGTGGAACTCGATCAAGGGCCGGCTGTACGAGGCGCACGGCGAGACCCACGACATCCACCGGGTGAGCCGTCACGAGTCGGGTTCGCCGGCCACCGGTTCAGCCGCCGTGCATGCCCAGGAACTTCAGCTCCTGCTCGACGAAGCCCTCGGCTGAGCCGATGGCCGAATCGCTCGACCCCGAAGCCTTCAACGACTTCCTCGACAGCAAGCCGGGCTGGATCATCCTGACGACGATTGCTCCCGACGGCTACCCGCACAGCGTGCCCCTCGGCTATTTCCGCGACGGCGACCACATCTACTGCGGCTGCGTCGATCACACGACCAAGATTCGCAACATCGAGCAGAACCCGAAGGTCTCGCTCGTGATCGAATCCGGTTCGACGATGAGCGACATCAAGGGAGCGATGGTCCAGGGAACGGCGATCGTTCGACGCGACCCTGCATCGGTCCTCGAGATCATGCGGAAGGCTGCGGCAGCACGTGGGGTTGCAGAAGCCGACCTCCCAACCGAGCCAAGGCCAGGGTCGGCGTACATCGATGTTGCGATCGAGCGCCGAATCTCCTGGGACTACGGCACCTGATTCGCCTGCGTGGGTCAGCGCAGCGGAATCTCGATGATCGCCTCGAGTTCCTCGAGCGCGATGTCGGGGTCGACGACCTTGATCGTCTGCATTCCCATCGCCTTGGCGGGCTTGAGATTGATGCCGAGGTCATCGAGGAAAACACACTCGCTCGGCTCCACATCGAGGCGCTCGCATGCGATCTCGTAGAAACGCCGCTCCGGCTTTCGAACGCCCACCACACTCGACTCGACGATCTCGTCGAACAGGTCGTGGATCTCCGCAAGCGACGCGCCATCACCATCGACCCCGGCATCGGAAACCATCGCTTCGGTACCTGATTCGCTGGTCGGCGGCGTGAAGTTGTTGGTCAGCATCGCGGTCTTGAAGTTCGCCGAACACCGGCGCAGTGCCTCGACCATCGCCGGGCGGATCACGCCGCGAAGCGACGTAATCACTCGCGAGCCGTCGACCTCGAAACCGATCGCGCGGGCCTCGCCTTCGAACGCCTCGACGAATCGGGCGGCGGAGTATTCGCCCCGCTCGAAGTGCGCCCACGCGTTGTCGTCGGGGTTCGTCGCGTTGATGCGGCGGATCGTGTCGAGCGGCAGGCCGACCTCGGCCTCGTAGCGGTTGAACGCCTCGAAGGGACTCGACAAGATCACCCCGCCGAAGTCGAAGAACACGGCTCGAATCACCGGCGCAGCGTACCGACATGGTTGACTGGCCTCCATGCCAAGCGGACACGCCGTCGTCGACGGATCCAACATCGCCACCGAAGGACGCAGCGAGCCATCGCTGCAGCAACTCGACGAAGCGGTCACACAGTTCATCGCCGAGTACGACTTCGAGCGGGTCACCGTCATCGTCGACGCCTCGTTCGAGCATCGGGTCGCGAAGAGCGAACGGCAGGCCGCTCGCCAGGCGATCGACGACAACGAGATCATCACGCCTCCGGCCGGCGTCATCGGCCGCGGCGACACCTTCATTTTGCAGGTCGCTGACCGAGCGAACGCGGTCGTGCTGAGCAACGACTCGTTCCAGGAATTCCACGGCACCCACGAGTGGCTCTTCGACGAGGGGCGCCTGATCGGCGGCAAGCCGATTCCTGGCATCGGCTGGGTGTACGTGCCCAGGACACCGGTGCGCGGGCCCGTGAGCCGGCGAGCGCGGGCCCAGGCCGATGAGGCCGACACGCCACCATCCAAGGCCCCGACCAACGCGACGAAAGGTCGCAGCCGCAAGAAGGCAGCCAAGGCGCAACCGGACACGAAGAGCGAGGAGTCGCCAAAGGCGAAGGCCCCGTCAAAGAAGCAGACAGCCAAGAGAAACGCCCGCAGCAAGCAGCCCGGCGCCAACACCACCGCGGTCTGGAACGCCTTCCGCCGCGCGCACCCGCTCGGCGCCGTCGTCACGGCAACCGTCGAGTCGTTCTCGAGTCACGGCGCGTACGCCCGAGCCGGCGACGCCTCGGTCTATCTCCCGCTTCGACTCCTCGGCGATCCCGCCCCGCGACGTGCTCGAGACGCCGTAGCGGTCGGCGAGACCCGCGACTTTGTCGTGCACCGCTTTGACGACGACCGACGCAGCATCGATGCAGGGATCATTCCGTTGGGATCCTCGAACGGCGAGACTGGAGTATCGGCATCCCAGGCCGATGCGAACCCCCAAGGGAAAGGCCCCACCGTGGCAGCGAAGAAGGCATCCACCAAGAAGGCAGCAAAGAAGGCCCCAGCCAAGAAGGCACCCGCCAAGAAGGCACCCGCCAAGAAGGCCCCAGCCAAGAAGGCACCCGCCAAGAAGACTGCGAAGAAGGCAGCAAAGAAGCGCCGCTGAGTCTTCGTCTCTGACGCTGATCGAGAGCCCCGGTTTCGGCCGGGGCTCTCGCCGTTTTCCTCGGCTTGTCGCTGCTATCCGGCAGAACCGCAAATCGTCCTCGGTAGCCTCCGAGGCATGGCAGGTCAGTTCATCTACACCATGCACAAGGTCGGCAAGTTCATTCCGCCGAACCGCGACGTGATCAAGGACATCACGCTTTCGTTCTTCCCGGGGGCAAAGATCGGCGTGCTCGGCCCGAACGGCGCCGGCAAATCGACACTGCTCAAGATCATGGCCGGCATCGACACCGACTACACCGGCGAGGCAAAGCTCGGTGAGGGCTACACGGTCGGCATGTTGGAGCAGGAGCCCGAGCTCGATCCGACCAAGACCGTCCTCGAAAACGTGATGGACGGTGCCGGCGATGCGGCGGCAATGCTTGCCGAGTACGACAAGGTGCTCGCCGCCTGGAGCGATCCCGACGCTGACTACGAGAAACTCGGTGCCAAGCAGGCCGACCTCGAAGCCAAGATCGAAGCCGCCGGTGCCTGGGATCTCCAACGCACGGTCGAAATCGCGATGGATGCCCTCCGTACACCACCCGGCGACTGGGGCGTTGAGAACCTTTCCGGTGGCGAGGTTCGACGTGTCGCCATGGCCCGTCTCCTCCTCGCCAAGCCCGACCTTCTCCTCCTCGACGAGCCCACCAACCATCTCGACGCCGAGTCGGTCGCCTGGCTGGAGCGCACGCTCCAGGACTACGCCGGCACCGTCGTTGCCGTGACCCACGATCGGTACTTCCTCGACAACGTGGCAGGCTGGATCCTCGAGCTCGACCACGGCCGCGGCTACCCCTTCGAGGGCAACTACTCGGGCTTCCTCGAGCAGAAGGAAGCACGTATCGCGCAGGAGAAGCGCGACGACGACAAGCGAAACCGCACCCTCAAGCGTGAGCTCGAGTGGGTACGCATGGCGCCGAAGGCCCGCCAGTCGAAGGGCAAGGCCCGCTTGGCCACCTACGACAAGCTGCTCGAGGAGTCCAAGGCCGCCGAAGGACGCGCGGAAGAGCTTTCGATCGTCATCCCCGCCAACAAGCGACTGGGCGACGTCGTCATCGAAGCCAACAACATCTCGAAGGCCTTCGGCGACAAGCTCCTCATCGACGACTTCTCGTTCACCCTGCCGCCTGCCGGCATCGTCGGCGTGATCGGTGCCAACGGCGCCGGCAAGTCGACGCTGTTCAAGATGCTGATCGACGAGTACGAGGACACCAACGATCCGGTAGCCGCCCCCGACTCGGGCACGATCCGGCTCGGCAGCACGGTGCAGCTCGGCTATGTCGATCAGAACCGAACACTCGATCCCGAGAAGACGGTGTACGACGAAATCACCGGCGG
>JAKMFW010000043.1 GCA_022425325.1 Acidimicrobiales bacterium
TCGACGACTGTCTCGAGCAGCTTGTGCAGGTGATCGACGAAATCGGCGGAATCATGATCGTCACCGCCGACCACGGCAACGCCGACATCATGTACACCGAGGGCACCGACGGTGAGATCACACCGAAGACCAGCCACACGCTGAGCCCGGTGCCGTTCGCCATCCACGACGGCTCTGGCAAAGCCGACTACCGGCTTGTCGACAACCTGCCCGATGCCGGCATTGCGAACGTCGCCGCCACGACACTCAACCTCATGGGCCTCGACGCTCCGGCCGACTACGAGCCGAGCCTGGTGCAGCCGACCGAGGCCCCCGCGACATAGCAACTCCTCAGACGCAGGCTTGCGCTCTTCGGTCGCTGCGAGTGCACTGGGGCCATGCAGCCCGAGATCACCTCCGTCGATTTCCACTTCGACGTCATGTGCCCGTACGCGTACCAGACGTCCAAATGGATCCGCGACGTCCGTTCGCAGAACGGCATCGAGATCAACTGGCGGTTCTTCTCGCTCGAGGAGGTCAACCGGGTCGAGGGCAAGAAGCATCCGTGGGAACGCGAATGGAGCTATGGCTGGTCCATGCTTCGGATCGGTGCGCTGCTGCGTCGCACCTCGATGGATGATCTCGACGCGTGGTACGAGCGAGCGGGTCGGGCATTGCACGAGGAGGGCCACCGCCCACATCAGCCCGACGTTGCCCGGCACCTGCTTCAGGAGATCGGCCTGGATCCGGCCCTCGTCGATCAGGCCATCGCCGACGAAACCACCCACGACGATGTCCGTACCGAGCACCAGAAAGTGATCGACTCCGGCGGCTACGGCGTGCCGACGATGTACATGCAGCGCGCTGACGGAAGCGAGCACTGCCTCTTCGGCCCGGTGCTGATCGACCCGCCCACCGGCGACGCCGCCATTCGGCTGTGGAACGCCGTCACGGCGTGGGTTGAGTTCCCGCAGCTCTACGAGCTGCAGCAGCCCAAACAAAAGCACGACGAGATCGCGATCGCTCAGACCTTTTCGGCGTATCTCAACGCCCGGGATTGGGTCAGCATCAATCGTGGCGTTGAGGTCGGTTTCGGCGAAGACGGTTTCGAGGTTGTCGGTTCGGCCGACCGCGACCGCTCGTGAAGTACGCCGAAAGCCCCGGGGTGGCGTCGTCGGTCCTCATCGACGCTTCCCCCGAGAAGGTGTGGGCGCTCGTCAGTGATCCGATGACTCCGGCTCGCTTCGAGAACGAACTGGTGAAGGCCGAATGGGAGAACGCCCCGAACGGTGCCGAGCTCGGCGCGACGTTTCGTGGTTTCAACCATCATCCCGACCTCGGTTGGTCGTGGGAGGTCGTGTGCGTCATCAATCGCTATGAGGAGGGTCGGCTCTTCGGCTGGTCAGCCGGCGAGGGCGAGAGCGCGGCCGCTCAGTGGTGGTTCACCGTTGCGGCCGAGGGCGACCGCACCCGCCTGTGGTTCCACTCGACGATGGGGCCCGGCCCATCCGGGCTCACCCCGGCGATCGAAGCCCAACCCGACCGCGAGGATGACATCGTCGCCAATCGGCTCAAGGACTGGGCTGCGAACATGGCCCGCACCGTGGAAGGCATCAAGGGCCTGGCGGAGAGCTGAACGTCGCAGAAGGCAATGACGCCCGGAGATCTGGCGTTACGAGGACTGTGAGCTTGCCTGATTCATCGCGAGCGCGTCGGCGCGGGCCGAGGCAACTCCGGCGCTGACGATCAGCACACAGCCGAACCAGGTGAGGGAGTCGGGAGTCTCGTCGAACATCACGTACCCGACCACCACAGCGCCCACGACGGCGGTGTACCGGAACGGCGCGGACACGCTGAGGTCGCCGACACGAACCGCTTCGATCGCGCAGAGATAGCCGACGATGAGGAAGCCGCACGCGACAACGAGCGCGGCGATGGCGGCGCCGGTGATGTCGCCCCAACCGGTGAAGACCGAGAGCAGCCCCATCATGGACGTGATGGCGATCGCGGTCAGCAAGGCCACCACGAGAGGTGGAATCGTCGGATCGACCCGACGAGTCGCGAACTCTCGCAGCACCAGAAAGAGCGCAGCGACGACGACCAGCAGCGCCCACGGCGAGAAGTCGCCCGGGGTCGGGCGCACGACCGCCACCACCCCGACGAACCCGAGGGCGATCAACCCGTAGCGCTGCGCACTCACGTGTTCACCAAGGCGGCGCGACGCAACGAGCGTGACCGCGAACGGGACCAGCATCAGAATCGTCTGGGCGTTGGCGAACTCCATGCGGACGATCCCCGCAAAAAAGCACGCCGTCGCAACAACCTCTGCACCGACCCGAAGCCGAGCAGGGGCATCGGCACGAAGATCACGGACGCGATGGCCAGCTCGGTGTGCCCAGACGGCGAGGACGACGA
>JAKMFW010000053.1 GCA_022425325.1 Acidimicrobiales bacterium
GGGCGCAAGGCTAGTGGGCTTCGCGCGAAGAGTGAGGGACTTCGCGCGAACCGCGCGAGCCCTGGGATGCTCCGCCGTCCCGGGACCGTCAGTCTGCCAGGGATTCGGCCGACTTGGCCACCGCCCACCATGCAGTGAGCTGATTTTCGTCAGCTGCGGCAAGCGCTTCGGGGCTCCCGGCGAGCACCTCGACCCGACGGAACCGCGAGGCGAACCGCTGGGCAGCACTGCGCAGCGCAGCCTCCGGGTCCACATCGAGCCTGCGGGCCACCTGCACCCCAGCAAACAGGAGATCACCGACTTCATGCTCGCTCGGATCGTCTCGCACCTCTGCAAGTTCTGCTTCGACGTCGGCGTAGGCGACCTCGACTCCGCCATCCCAGTCGAAGCCGGCCGACGCCGCCTTTTTCTGGATCTTGGCCGCAAGCGCCAATCCCGGCAGGGACGGGGGGATGCCATCGAGGACGGAGTCGCGCTGCTTCTCCTGCGCCTTGATCTCCTCCCACGTCGACACGACGGTCTCCACATCGTCGGCATCGACGTCGCCGAAGACGTGCGGGTGCCGGATGACCAGCTTGTCGTGCACGCCTCGGGCCACGTCGGCGACGGTGAACGATCCCCGCTCGGAGGCCAACCGGGCGTGGAAGTAGATCTGGTAGAGCAGATCGCCGAGCTCCTCGGCGAGATGGTCGTCCAATTCGGGGTCAGGCTCGGCGTCGGCGAGCGCCGCCCGAGCGTCGAGTACCTCCAACACCTCGTGCGTTTCCTCAAGCAGGTGACGCCGCAGGCTGGCGTGAGTCTGCTTGCGGTCCCACGGACACTTATCACGCAGGGTCCGCACCAACTCGTCGAAGCGAGCAAACTCGTGGGCGACGGGCGCGGCCACCTCGGGGAGATACAGCGAGGTGAGATGGTCGGCCTCGAGTTCGCGGTCGAGATCAGCCCAGGCGACTTCGACGATGCGCTCGTCGGGCAACCCAAGTCGCTGCAGGATGATCGCCGTGGCCGGCGGCTCCTCGAAGGCGAGCTTGATATCAGAGAGCACATGGTTGGCGTGGGCGTGGGCGACGAGGAGCGGGCCGGTCTGTCCGGCTGCGGCGGTCGCGAACACATGGCCGTCGATCAATCGGACCCCGGCCTCGATCGGGTCGACCTGCAGGCGACTCCACACGGTGTCGAGAAAGGACACCGCCGGAAGGATCTCAAGCTCGAGATCCATGTCGGTCGCTGCCTCCCGCACCAGCTCCACCGTTCGTTCGAGCACGAGCGGCGAGCCAGGCACGGCATAGACGAGGTCGTCGACGGCGGCGAGCGCAAGGAGATCGCGTGCGATCTCCTCGTAGACGTCGGCGAACCGATCAGCGGCCTCGTAGACGTGGTCGTAGGACGACGCGTCGACGACGGCGGCTGCGGGATGCCGGGCTGTGCGCAGCCGCACCGTCGGGGCCGCGGCCAGTCGCTCCGTGACCTGCGGGGTGATCAGCTCAGGGCCGGCCGGGCCGAGCCCCACGATGGTGAGTCGACCCATCACGTCCGGACTCAGCCGTCGATCGCGCCGGGCGGAGCGATGAAGCGCACCGTGGAATCCCACACACCGAGTCGCTCGTCGAGCGAGTGCCCGGCAGCGACCCGCTCCCACGCTGCGTCGACGATCTCGGTGCCGAGGTCGTTGGCGATGCGGTCACGTGCCAGCGGTTCGAAACTGCCAAGCGCTTGCTGAACCTGGGCCTCGGTCATTTCCGGGTGGTTCTCCGGGGTGAGCTCGCCAATCGTGCGGACCGAGATGACATGCCAGCCGAATTGGGAGCGCACCGGCGACGAGATGTTGCCGCTCCCGGCCTTTCGCGCGCCGTCGCTGAACTCCGAGACGTAGCCGATGGTCGGGCCGCAACCGAGATCGCCGCCGATCGCCGCCGATCCATCACCGCTGCGCTCGATGGCAAGGGTTGCGAAGTCGGCACCCTCGTCGAGAAGGGTGACGATCTCTTCGGCCTCCGCTGCCGTGTCGACGAGGATGTGACTTGAACAGAGGTACTCGGGATGCTCGAGCTCGGCCGCCAGCGCCAGTTCGTCGACCGCTCGGTCGAGCGTGGTCGTGAGCGTCCGAGTGTCGAGCGCCAACGTGCCGTACGGCGTGGTCTCGTCGAATGTCGGATCCGCAAGCGCGGTCTCGTCGAGCGCCGCTTGACGATCAGCGACATCGGACTCGATACCGCGGGCCGCAAGTTCATCCTCGAGCGCAAGCGTGATCATCCACTGCCGGACGACCTGGCGAGTGGTCTCGAGGTTGGGGACGCCGGTGTACACGGGCGAACCAGCCGGAAGTCGTTCGAGCATGCCCTCGAGCTCGGACCAGCTCAGCTCGGTGTCGTCGAGGCTTGCGGCGATCGCCCCGCTGTCGATAACCGAACGCCATTCGGCGATCGCGTCCTGAGAGGAGGCCCGGTCCTCCAGAGAGCGCGGCTCGAAGGCTGCACGCTCCGAATCATCAGAGCCCACGGCAACGAACACTGCCGCGCCGATGATCACGCCGAGGGCGATCACGGCAGCGACAACGCCGAACGGGCCCGCCGACAGCGTCGCCCTCGGATTCGGGCGACCTTGCGGGGCGTCGGACTCGGTTTCGACCTGCGATTCGTTGCTCACGAAGACGGAAGGCTAGCGGCGCGGTCGGGGCTGTCGGGGATTAGGTCGCCCATGATCTCGGCCAATTGATCGACGACGCCACCATCTCGCTTCCGCAGAGGCAGCTGGAGTTCGTCGATCGCTTCTTTGAATACGGCCTGGTTGCCCGAGCCCTTGCCCGAATAGAGCCGCTCCATGCGCACCTGCTTGCTGTCGGGCAGGTGGACAGGCGACAGCCGGGCGACGAAATCGGGACCACCGAAGCCGGGGCCCTTCGTCACGATGATCTCGCGAACCCCGGTGCGGACACACTCGACCCGCAGGCGCCCGACCTGCAGGAGCGCCTCAGCCGGCTCGGGGATCGGGCCGAAACGGTCGAGCCATTCCGCCCGAACATCATCGAGCGCCTCGAGGGACTCGATCGACGCAAGCCGCCGATAGGCCTCGAGTCGGTTGGTCTCCTTCAGGACATAGTCGTCGGGCAGGTGGGCGTTGCCGGGGACCTCGATCGCAATCTCGACCGGCTCCGGGGGCCGCTCGCCCCGAAGTTCACCGACCGCTTCGGTGACCATCTGGCAGTAGAGGTCGTAGCCGACGGCGGCGATGTGGCCCGACTGGCCGGTGCCGAGCAAATTACCGGCACCGCGAATCTCGAGGTCGCGCATGGCGATACGGAAACCCGACCCGAGCTCCGTGGCCGCACCGATCGTCTTAAGTCGCTCGTAGGCCTCCTCGGACAAGACCTGATCGACCGGATGGAACAGATAGGCGTAGGCCCGCTGTCCGGCTCGGCCGACACGACCCCGCAGCTGGTGAAGCTGCCCGAGTCCGAGCAGATCGGCCCGATCGGCGATCAGTGTGTTCACGGTCGGCATATCGATGCCCGACTCGATGATGGTCGTGCAGACGAGGACGTCGTAGTTGCCCTCCCAGAAATCGACCACGACCCGTTCGAGCGTGCCCTCATCCATCTGCCCGTGAGCGATCGCCACCCGCGCCTCCGGTACGAGGTTCCGGAGCCGTTCGGCGACATGGTCGATGTCGCGCACGCGGTTGTGCACGAAGAAGACCTGCCCTTCACGAAGCAGTTCACGACGGATCGCCTCGGCGACCGCTCGTTCCTCGTACTCACCGACATAGGTGAGGATCGGCTGACGATCCGCCGGCGGTGTGTTGAGCAACGACATGTCGCGGATGCCGGTGAGCGACATCTCCATCGTGCGCGGGATCGGTGTAGCGGTGAGCGTCAGCACATCGATGTCGTGGCGGAGTTCCTTGATCTGTTCCTTGTGGCTGACACCAAAGCGCTGTTCTTCGTCGACGATCAACAACCCGAGGTTCTTGAACTCAATACCCTCGCCCAGCAGCCGATGCGTGCCGACAACCAGGTCGACCTCGCCATCCTTGAGACCATCGGTGACCGCTTTGGCCTGCTTGGCGGTGAGAAACCGGCTCAGCACCTCGACGCGAATCGGGTAGGGCGCCATCCGTTCGGTAAAGGTCGTGACGTGCTGTTGTGCGAGCAGGGTCGTCGGCACCAGCACGGCGACCTGTTTGCCGTCCTGGATGGCCTTGAACGCAGCCCGCATGCCGATCTCGGTCTTCCCGAAGCCGACATCACCGACGACGAGGCGATCCATCGGCGACTCGAGTTCCATGTCGTTCTTCACGTCGATGATCGCGCTGAGCTGGTCGGTGGTTTCCTGGAACGGGAACGACGCCTCGAACTCGCCCTGCCAGGGTGTGTCGGGCGCAAAGGCGTGGCCGCTGCTCGTGACTCGCTTTTGATAGAGCACGACGAGTTCCTGGGCGATCTCCTGCACCGCCGAACGGACCTTGGCCTTGGTCTGACTCCAGTCGGAGCCTCCCATCCGCGACAGGCTCGGCGTATCGCCCCCGGTGTAATGCCGCACCGACTCGATCTGGTCCGACGGCACATACAGCTTGTCGCCGCCGCGGTACTCGAGCAGCAGATAGTCACGCTCGTTGCCACCGATCGCACGGGTGACCATGCCACCGAACCGGGCGACGCCGTGCTGGTGATGGACGACAAAGCTGCCTTCTCGCAGATCCTCGAAAAACCGCTGGGTATCGCGCCTGCGACGCCGGGCCTGACGGTGCGTGCGGCGACGACCGGTCACATCGGATTCTGCGATCACTGCGAGCTTGATGTCGGCGAGGACCACGCCGCGTTCGATCGGGGCGACGATCACCTCGCCGGCGGGCCGAGCCTCCTCTCCCCTGGTCGGCCCGGATCGAATGTCGAGCACGACGTCGTGCTCGGCCATCAGCGTGCCGAGTCGGTTGGCGCTGGCCTCGCCATCGGCGGCCACCACGACCCGATAGCCGTCGTCGAGCAGGCTGCGGATCTGGCTGATCGTGGGCGACAGATCACCCACGACCGGCTCCCAACCGGACGCCGCGACAACCGGTGTCGTCGGCTTGTCGGGCGTCGCCAGAATCGACCACGACGCCGCGCCGGTCCGGGTCATGAGCCGGTCGAAGTCGAGGTGTAGTCGGTGTACGTCGTCGGCCGCGACATCCCACGTCAGGGCGAGCGTCGACGCGAGATCGGCCTCTTCCGCGAGAATCTCCGCGGCCCGGTCGCGGACGCGGCGAGGCTCAACGAACGCCACCAGCCCGTCGGCGCCGATCAGGTCGGTGATGAGGTGTTCGCCCTCGACCAGCCACGGCAGCCACGACTCCATGCCATCGAAGAGGGTGCCGTCGGCGAAGCGATCCCACTGTTCGCGACCCCACGGCTCCTCTGCGACCAGTTCGGCCGCCCGTGCCTGTCGTGCTTCGGTTGGCCGGAACTCGCGGCACGGATAGATACGCGCCGAATCGACCGGTTCGGTGGAGCGCTGGTCGGCCACGGCGAATTCGGTGAGCCGCTCGACCTCATCCCCCCACAGGTCGATGCGCACGGGTGCATCGGCGGTGCTCGGGTAGACGTCGACGATCGAGCCGCGCACTGCCACCTCACCGCGATGTTCGACCTGTCCCTCCCGGCGGTAGCCGAGCATGACGAGCCGTTCGACGAGCATGACCGGGTCGACCTGATCGCCAGGGCGCACCTCGATCGGGTCGATGGCGGCATGCGGGTCGATTCGCTGGATCAGCGCTCGCGCCGACGCCACGACGAGCGACGGAGGACGGTCGGATGTGAGCCGGTGGAGCACGGCCAGGCGCTGACCCATCGTCTCGACACCCGGGCTGACGCGTTCAAATGGCAGCGTCTCCCAGGCGGGAAAATGCAGCACCTTGTCGTCGCCCAGGATCGCTGCAGCATCGGCAGCGAGACGCTCGGCTTCGGCCTGCGTCGGGGTTCCGACCAGCACGGGGCGACGATCCGACGCGGCGACAAGGCCGGCGATGACGAAGGCCCGACCAGGGTCGGCGACGGCGATCACCGGTTCACGCCGGCCGAGGGCGGCTTCGATCGAGGGTTCCTCGCTGAGTTGGTCGAGTAGGTCGCCGAGCGGAGGCACGGAACGAGGAGAACTCACAGGGGCAGCTTCTCGCGGATTGGGGGTGGGTCAGCGGTTGTAGCGGTTCATCGCCGCCTCGATATCGCTGACGGCGAGATCCTCGAGGGCGTCGGCGGCGTCGGCCACGATCTCCTCGAGCACGGGACGGTCGGCGCGCGACGGACGTTTCAGAACATAGTCCCGCCCGGCCATCGTGCCCTGCTCGGGCTTCCCAATACCGATGCGGAGTCGGGAGAAGTCATCGGTCCGCAGGTGCGATCGAACCGACTTGAGGCCGTTGTTCCCGGCGAGTCCACCGCCGAACTTCAGCTTCATTCGCCCGACCTCAAGGTCGAGTTCGTCGTGAACCATCACCAGCCGACTGAACTCGTCGATGCCGTGCCGCTTGACCAGGGCGCTGACCGCTCGACCGGCTTCGTTGTAGAACGTGGTCGGCCGAGCGACCACGACGAGCTTGCCGCCGATTCGCAGAACGTCGCTCTCGGCGTGCTCGCGTTTGCCACGCCGAAGCCGCCCGCCGTGGCGGCGGGCCAGTTCGTCGACAACCCAGAAGCCGGCGTTGTGGCGCGTCTGCGCGAAGTCGTCGCCCGGATTGCCGAGGCCGACCACCAAGAGGTCAGCAGGCGTTCCAGTGCGGTCGTGAGTGCGACGCCGGACCACCATGAGTCAGGCCCGGACGGGCGTTAGCCCTCGTCGCCGCTCTCGCCCTCGTCGCCCTCGTCGGCCCCTTCAGCGCCTTCAGCCCCTTCAGCCTCAGCGGCGTCGCCCTGCTCGGCGCGGCGAATGGCCTCACGGGTGGAGCGGGTGATGAGTGCGATCGCGACGGTTTCGTCGGGATCCATGGCCGATTCGGCACCCTCGGGGAGGACGACATCGGCGACCTTGACGGTGGCGCCGAGCTCGAGATCGGAGATGTCGATGACGATCTCCTGCGGAACCGCTGTTGGCTTCGCCAAGATCGCCATCTCGTACATCGACTGATCGACCATGCCGTCGAACTGGGTGACCTGACGGGCCTCGCCCTGCAAGACGACCGGAACGTTGACCTCAATCTGCTGATCCTCGGTGACCCGCAGGAAATCGACGTGGAGAACATCGCGGCGAGTCGGGTGACGCTGGATGTCCTTGACGACCGACAGGTGGTTGGCACCGTCGATGTCGAGCGTGATGAGGGCGTTGATGCCCGCATCGGTGGTGAGGCAGCGACGCAGCTCGGGCCACGCGACCGACACGGCGATCGGGTCGGCATCAAGGCCGTAGACGACGGCGGGGATCTTGCCTTCGCGACGGAGGCGACGGGACGGGCGAGAGCCTTCCGTGCGTCCGGTCTCGGCGCTCAACAGCAGGTCAGACATGAGAATTCGGCTCCGAAGTGGGCACGTGAAAATCGAACAACAGCCCAGACGGGCCGACGCCTGATGGTACCGGGGCAATGGGCCAGAACCACCGGTACCGACGGTTCGAAACGCCGGACTTCGGACCAGGCACGTCGTGCAGGGCCTCCCGACGACGCCCGGAAAGAACTAGGCGAGGTGGTTGCCCTGGAAGATCTCGCTGACCGACGTGTCCTCGAAGACCGCCGAGATGGCCTGGGCGATGATCGGCGCAACCGACAAGACCGTGATGTTGTCTGCCCGCTTCTCACTCGGCAGCGGGAGGGTGTCGGTGACCAGCACGGTCTCGACCGGAGCGTTCTTGATTCGGTCGATGGCTGGACCCGAGAAGACCCCATGCGTCGTCGCGATGATGATGCGCTTGGCGTCGTACTGGTGCAGAAGTTCGGCAGCGGCACAGATCGTGCCCCCCGTATCGATCATGTCGTCGATCAGGACACAGCAGCGACCGGCGACCTCGCCGATGATCTCTTTGGCCTCGACGGCGTTCTTTTCCTCCGTGGAGCGGCGCTTATGGACATACGCAAGGTCGGCGTCGAGCAGATTGGTGTAGCGCTCGGCGACCTTCATGCGTCCGGCGTCGGGCGACACGATGACCATGTCGTCCTCGTCGAGGCCGGCGAGGTAGTCGATCAGCACCGGCATCGCGGTGAGGTGGTCGACCGGTCCGTCGAAGAAGCCCTGGATCTGGCCGCTGTGGAGGTCGACCGAGATGAGTCGATCGGCGCCGGCGGCAAGGAAGAGATCGGCGATGAGTCGGGCGGTGATCGGCTCACGACCCGACGCCTTGCGGTCCTGGCGGCTGTAGCCGAAGAAGGGGGCAACGGCGGTGATGCGTTTAGCCGACGCCCGCTTGGCGGCGTCGACCATGATCAGGTGCTCCATGATCGAGTCGTTGATCGAACGATCGTCCCATGCGGTGTGGGTCTGCACGATGAACACGTCGGAGCCGCGGATCGAATCGCCGTATTTGACATGGATCTCGCCGTTTGCGAACTCGGCGATATTCGGCGTGCCCTGTGCGACGTCGAGTTCTCGACAAATGTCGGCGACGAGTTCTGCGGTAGCTCGCCCCGCGACAATGTGCAGCTTCTTGTGGTTCAGGAGTTGCATCCCGTGCCCCCGGTGGTTCCGTCCCAGGAGCACCCTACCCCGCGCGATGATTCGCTGACCCGGTCGACGCCGCGCGAAGTTCGGCTCGGGTTTCGCGGCGCGGCGGCGAGCACGATGGGCTGGCCCGGCAGGACTCGAACCTGCAACATCCGGAGTCAAAGTCCGACGTTCTAACCAGTTGAACTACGGGCCACGGCGCGGCTCAACCTAGCGGCGGCAATCGCCGTCGCGTCCTGATCAGCGAGAGGGTGGGACACCGGCGCCGAGGCGGTAGCGTCGCTTGCCGTGGGTTCACTCATCAAGAAGCGCCGCAAGCGCATGCGCAAGAAGAAGCACAAGAAGATGCTCCGGAGGACGCGCCACCAGCGGAAGTGACGCTCGGGGCGCTCAGTCGCCCCTGTGCTTCCACTCGGACGCCGGCACCGTCGTGACCACGCGTCCGACGTCGGGGAACATCCCCTCGACGAACCAGGTGCTGCCACTCCCCGCAAGTTGAGGCCGCCGATCCGTCTGATCGGCGATTTCGTCGCGCCAGCGCACGAGTTCGGGAGCAACGACGAGCGCCGCCGGTTCGAGATCGTTGCCGTTGTCGCCGGCGGGTCCACCCATCTCGTCCCACGCCCGGTAGACGGCGGGGGTGGAACAGAAGATGGGTGGCGTGACGATCGTGAAGGTCCGTCGGTCATGGGGCAACGGGTCGACGATTTCCCCGATGCCGGTGACGCGGGCTCGGCCACCGACGAGGCAGAACGCGATGTCGGCGCCGAGCGCCGCTGCCGCACGAAGGTTCGTGAAGCCCGCCCAGCGGAGCACTGCAGCAGCGTCGGCCGATCCCCCGCCCAGGCCGGCACCGGCCGGAATCTGCTTGTGGAGCGTGACCGACGCAGTGCGCCCGGCGAGGGCGAGCGCCCGTCGCACCAGGTTGTCCTCGTTTGGTCCGACCGTCTCGGTGCCGTGAGGTCCCACAACCGTCAGCGAATCACCCGGTGCAATCTCGAGTCGGTCGTGGAAATCAAGCGACACCATCTCGGCGTCGATCAGGTGATAGCCGTCGTCGCGCCGGCCGGTGACGCGCAGCGAAAGGGTCAGCTTGGCCGGGGCGATGAGCGTCTCCGGCGCAACGTCGGCCTCAGTCGATGGCGTGTCCACGAGCGCAGACTACGGTCGCCGAATGGGACTCGGGACACACCCGTACGTCGCCGGCCTCTGTGATGTTGGCCAGGGCAGCTACGCGTGGCTGCAACCTGACGGTGGTTGGGGGTGGTCGAACGCCGGCCTGATCGTCGATGGCGACGAAGCGTTACTGGTCGACACGCTCTACGACGTGCCGCTGACGCAGACGATGCTCGACGGGTTCGAGGCGGCACTCCCCGGCGTCTCGATCACGACGCTGGTCAACACCCACAGCAACGGTGACCACTGCAACGGTAACGAACTGCTCGACGGGGCGGAGATCCTCACGTCGGTGATCGCCGCCGAGGAAATGACCCGGGAGAACCCGGCGATGATGGTCGGGCTGTTGGAAGCCGCACCGACGATGGGCGTGATCGGCGAGTTCTTCCAACACTGTTTCGGGCGCTTCGACTTCGGCGGCGTGCATCGACCCGAACCGACGTCGACGTTCAGCGGGGCAACGACTCGAACCGTCGGTGACACCGTTGTCGACCTCGTCGAGGTCGGCCCGGCACACACCGGTGGCGACGTGCTGATCCACGTCGCCGACCGCGCCACGGTGTTCACCGGCGACATTCTCTTCGTGGAGGGGCATCCAATCCTGTGGGCGGGCACGATCCCTGACCTTCTCGGGGCCCTCGACCGCATCGAGGCGTGGCAACCGGGCACGATCGTGCCGGGGCACGGGCCGATCACCGACCTCACCGGCGTGCGGGAGATCCGGGCGTACTACGAGCACTGCCACGCCGAGGCACGACGCTGTTTCGACGCCGAGATGGATCTCGCCACCGCAGCAGCCGATGTCTCGCTCGACCGGTGGGCCGATTGGGGCGAACCGGAACGCATCGTGACGCTCCTCGACACCTGTTACCGGGAGTTCGAGGGTCGGAGCGAGGCGACACCGATGGCCGATTTGTTCGGCCTGATGGCTGAACGCTGGGCGGCAGCCCGTACCTGAGTCAGGCGTCGGCCAGCCTGCCCCACGCGGCAAGGTCGAGCGTCTCGGGCCTCGCCTGCGGGTCGACCCCGGCGGCTTCGATCTGCTCGACCGTCCGCAGACCACTCAGCGACTTGCGGATCATCTTGCGGCGCTGGTTGTAGGCGGCTCGCACCAGGGGCTCGAGTCGATCGAGCGACGTGTCGACCGGTGGATGCTCGTGACGCACGATCCGGACGAGCGCGCTGTCGACGCGTGGTTTGGGATGAAAGACCGTCGGCGGGACCCGTCCGACCACCTCAGCTCGACCGTGGTAGGCGACAAGCACCGACGGGATCCCGATTGCCGGATCGGGTGCCGTGGCGGCGAGACGCTCAGCGACCTCGAGTTGCACCATCACGAGCATCTCGGTGATGGCAGGGACATCTCGGAGCAGATCGAGGATCAGCGGCGTGGCGACGTTGTAGGGCAGGTTGGCGACCAACTTCCACGCCGGGTGCGACGCCAGCACGACACCCCAGTCGACCTGCTGGGCATCGCCCTCGATGATCGTGACGTCGCGTCCGGCGACGATCTCACGAAGGATCGGCACCAGTTCGGCATCCATCTCCACAGCGGTGACCGATGCGTCGTGTTCCAGCAAGGCGAGGGTCAACGAGCCGAGGCCCGGACCGATCTCGACGATCGGGTCACCAGGAGCGACCCCAGCCAGCGTGGCGATCCGGCGAACCGTGTTGGGATCGACAACAAAGTTCTGCCCGAAAGAACGACGTGCTTCGAGGCCGTGACGATCGAGCAACGCTCGAATATCGGCACCACTATGGGTCACGACAGGTGGGCACCGCAGTGCGGCCAAGGGCCACCGCCATTGCGGTCATAGAGCGCGAACGCTTGGGCATCCTGGTCGGCGATTGATGCCGCGGCCGGGTCAACACCGACCAGTGCTGGGTTTGAGAAACTCGCTACCCAGTCCCAGGTTGCTTGGGAGAATTGGTACGCCCCGCGGTAGCGGCCGCTGGGGCTGATGGCGTCGTACCGGCCGCTGGACTCGCAGTTGCGCAGCGCCGCCCACTGCTCGGCCGTGGGCCCGCCAGTCGGAACGGGCGTCACCGTGGTGGTTGGCGAACTGATCGTGGTCGACGGAGGCGAACTGGTCGTGGTCGTCGGAGGCGGACTGGTCGTGGTCGACGGGGGTGAACTGGTCGTGGTGGTCCGAGTGGCGGCGAGTGCAGCCTGGCGCTCGGCTTCGGCCTCAGCTTCGGCGGCCTGCTTCCCCAATGCCGCAGCTCGCTCGACCACAGCACTTCGGTGCACAACGTTGGCTGATGACCACGCTGCAGCTCGCTGGCTGAAGCTCGCTACGTCAACCCCGAGACGGATGCCGCTCTGCGAACCGGCTGGCGGGGCAAGAAAGAGCACAGTCAGAACAACTGCAGCTAGTGCAATCGCGGCGACGGGCACCCGACCCCGCTTGGGCCTGATCTGAGCCATGACGACAACGCTAGAAGTGTCGTAACACAAACGCAATGTTGGGCAGCGTCCGCCCTTAGCTGGCTGCCTTTGCCGCATCAACGGCGTCGAGGTCGTAGAAGGCTGCAGCGGTCGCCCAAGTCGCGGCTTCGACCTCGGCGAGGGTGATGCCCTTCGCTGCGGCCACGGCCTCGCCAACATGGACGACCCATGCGGGCTGGTTCCGCTTGCCCCGGTTGGGAACCGGTGCCAGGTAGGGCGAATCGGTCTCGACCAGCAGTCGGTCGAGCGGGGTGACGGCAGCAGCGTCGCGGAGGTCTTGTCCGCTCGGGAAGGTGATGATCCCGGCGAACGAGACGATTGCGCCGCGAGCGAGACTCTCGTGTGCCTCGTCGGGGCCACCGGTGAAGCAGTGCATCACGGTGCGACGGGGGGTGCCCTCAGAGTCGAGGATCTCGAAGGTCTCGTCCCAGGCGCTGCGCGAGTGGATGACCAGCGGAAGATCACGCTCGTTCGCGAACTGAATCTGGCCGGCGAACACGTCGCGCTGCTGAGGGCGGGGCGAGTGCTCGTAGTGATAGTCGAGGCCCGCCTCCCCCACGGCGACGACCTGGGGGAGATCCAGTAACTCGGCAATGCCATCGAGCCCACCGCTCGCTTCGTGGGGATGGACGCCGGCGGTCGCGTAGACACCGTCGTGTTCGAGCGCGATCGCCGCCATCTGGGTGGACTGTTCGAGGTCGCAGCCGACCGACACCATGCGCATCACGCCAGCGGCGTTGGCCCCGGCGACTTGGGCAACGCCGTCGGGCCCAGGGTCGATATGGCAGTGCTGATCGATCCAGGCCATACCTGATCAGTCCTCGGCCAGCAGGGCCTCGAGGTCGACCTTGGTGAAGATCGGCGTCGGTTTGGCGATCGGCGTGCCGGTCGGGACCGGCTCCCGGCTCCATCCCTCGATCGGGCCGAGGATCTCCGACAGCGCCTCGGTGCTGAACGGCAGGAACGGGGCGAAGCCGATACGTACGCCGTTGATGGCGTCGAGGGCGGTGCCGAGGAGCACACCGGCGCGCTGCGGATCTTCCTTGGCAACCTTCCATGGTTCGGTGGCGTTGAGGTAGGCGTTGACCGCCTGCGCGGCATCCATCGCCGTGCGCAGCGCCGCTTTGAGTTCGACCCGTTCAAGCTGGCCGTTGGCAGTCGTCAGCAACTCGTCGACGGCGCTGAGCACGGCGTGGTCTGCTTCCGTGCGGCCCTCAACCGACGGCTGCTCACCGAAGTTCTTGTTGACCATCGACAGCACACGGTTGACGAGGTTGCCCCACGTCGCCACGAGCTCTTCGTTGATCCGTCGGGCGATCTCCTCGATCGAGATGTCGGTGTCCGCCTGCTCGGGGAAGCTGGCGGCGAGGGCGTACCGGAGCCCGTCGGCCTGGAAGAGGTCGAGACCTTCCTGGATGGTGAGACCGACGCCGCGCGACGCTGAGGCCTTGCCGCCCTTGAAGGTGATGTACTGGTTGGCAGGCACGTCGTCGGGCAGGTGGATCTCTGGGTCGTAGCCCATGAGCTGCGCCGGCCAGAACAGGCAGTGGAACGGGATGTTGTCCTTCCCGATGAAGTACACGTGACGGCTGTCGTCGTTGTACCACCAGTGGCGCCAACGCTCGTCGTTGCCCTGACGCTGGGCCCACTCCTGGGAGGCCGACAGGTAGCCGATGACGGCGTCGTACCAGACATAGATGCGTTTGCCGGGACCAAGGTCGTCGACCGGGAGCTCGACTCCCCAGTCGAGATCGCGCGTGATCGCCCGATCGAGCAACCCCTCCTCGTTGATCCAACTTCTCACGAAGTTGAGGACGTGGTTGCGCCATCCCTGCTTGTCGGCGAGGAACGCGCCGACCCGCTCCGTGAAGTCGGAGTACCGGAAGTAGAAGTGCTCGGTGGGCCGCAGCTCGGGGGCGGCGCCGGAGATCTTCGAGCGGGGGTCGATCAGATCGGTGGCGTCGAGGGTGCGGCCGCAGTTGTCGCATTGATCGCCGCGGGCTTCGCCGTAGCCACAGTGCGGACAGGTGCCCTCGATGTAGCGGTCGGGGAGAAAGCGATCGGCCTCGGGATCAAAGAACTGCTCGGAGGTTCGCTTGTTGATGAAGCCCTGCTCGAGCTGCTTCAGGAACATCTCCTGCGTAACCCGGGCGTGATGATCGGTTCCGGTCGTGGTGTAGAGATCCCACTGCAGGCCGATCTCGTCCCACTGCCGCACGAACTCGCCGTGGTAGCGATCAACGATGTCTTGCGCGGTCACGCCCTCGGCGTCGGCGCGGACCGTGATCGGTGTGCCGTGCACGTCGGAGCCGCTCACCATCAGCACCTCGTTGCCAACCATTCGCTGATGACGGGCGAAGACATCAGCCGGCAGATACGCGCCAGCGAGATGACCGAGATGGCGCGATCCAGAGGCGTAGGGCCAGGCGACTGCGACGAGAACGGGGGTGCTCACCCCGCCGAGGCTACCGGTGCCTACGAGGCGCTGCGGTCGGTCACGTCCCGCAAGATCGACACGGCATCATCACCCGACGGAAGCGCGTCAGTCGCCGAGGACTCGATCACCTCGTCGTCGATCGACCGGGAGCGTATCGCGTCGAGCTTGCCGAGCTGGCGCTCCAACTGGTTGCGGCGCGGCCCAGCAAGGTCGTTGAAGCTGTTGTTCAACGTGCCGAGATGTTTCTCGACCTTGTCGACCTGCTCGGAAAATTTCGACCACTGCGCCCCGAAGCCAGCGAGCGCATCAAGGATCTCGCCTGTCTGGCGCTCGACGGCAAAGGTGTCCATGGCCTGCCGAACGACACCGAGCACCGCAAAGAGGGTGGTCGGCGAGCACAGGACGACCTTCTTGGCGAGGGCGTCGTCGAGCAAGGCCGCGTCGTTTTCGTGGATGAAGCCGTAGACGCTCTCGTTGGGGATGAAGAGCAGCAGGTAGCCGACCGTGGAGTCGGTGGCGGCATACCCGCGTCCGTTGAGTTCTTTCACACGGTCACGCACGTCTTTGAGGAAACGATCGCGAAGCGGGGCCGCCTCGACCTCGGACGGTGCTTCGAGGTAGCGCAGGTAGTTGTCGACCGGGAACTTGACATCCATATGCAGGTGCTGGTCGTCGGGCAACAGGAAGGTGAAATCAGGGCGGGTTCCGCCCTCGATCGCTCGCTGCTTTCGGTAGTTGATGCCCTCGCGCATGCCGGCAGAGCGCAGGACATCCTCGGCCATACGCTCGCCCCACTGGCCGCGGGCCTGGGGGCTGGCGAGCGCCTCGCGCAGGTGCTGGGTGGTCTCGGCGAGGACCTGCTGTTGCCGGGTCGCCGCTTCAAGCGACTCCACGAATTGGCCGTGCTGTTGGGCGCGTTCCTTTTGCAGCTGCCCGACGAGGTTGCGCAACTGGGTGAGCTCGGTGCCCATCGCCTGGACCTGATGGCCAAGGCTCTTTGACATGCCTCCGACCCGCTCGCCGACAGTCTCGGACATGCCAACAACCCGCTCGGCGACGAGCTTGTCGACCGAGTCGATCTTCTCGGCGAGAGACTTCACCACACCCTCGAGGTGGTCGTCGATCGCCTGACGTCGGTGCTCAAGCTCGGCCGTGCCCGTCTGCAAGCGACTATCAAAGCTCTCGCCGGCGACGCTTACGACCCGCTCGACGACACCGTCGAGCGAAGCCGACTCACCCTCGGCACGGTTGCGCGCAATGAACAGGCCGACACCGAGGCCGAGCGCAGCGATGACGACAAAGGAGGCCAGAAGTGAGATCACAAGCACGGTGTTCATGCCATGACACTGCGAAGAGGGTGTGACAGGTCTGCGGATAGCTCGACTCAGATCGTGAGCGAGAGGTCGTAGACCCGACCTCGACGGGCGCCCGTAGCCGCCACGACCCGGTCGACGGCATCGCGCTTCGACGAACCCTCGGCGAGCGCCGTCCGCAGGCGTTCGACGAGCTCGCCGTCGTCGAGGTCGACCGATGCGTCCACTCCATCGACCACCACGACGACCTCCCCCTTCACGCCGGCCGACGCCCACGCAACCAGCTCGGCGAGGGTCCCACGCCGCAGCTCCTCATGGAGTTTGGTGAGTTCGCGCGCAACGACGGCTCGACGCTCGGGCCCGCAGGTCTCGACGAGTGCGGCGAGTGTCGCCGCCACCCGATTGGGCGACTCGTAGAAGACCGTCGTGCGCGACTCGGTCGCGATCGCGGCGAGCTGAGCCGAACGCTCCTGGCCTTTGCGGGCGAGAAAGCCCTCGAACACGAACCGACCTGACGGCAATCCGCTGCTCACAAGCGCAGCGATCGCAGCAACCGGCCCCGGCACAGTCGTGATCTCAACTCCCACCTCGATCGCGGCGGCGACGAGGCGTTCGCCCGGGTCGCTGATCCCCGGAGTGCCGGCATCGCTCACAAGCACGACCCGCTCCCCCGCAACGAGCCGGTCGAGGATCATTGGGATTGACTCGAACTCGGTGTGGTCGTCGAGACGACGGAGCTCGTCAACCCGGACGCCGATCTGCTTGAGGAGCGAGCCGGTGCGGCGCGTGTCCTCGCAGCAGACCAGATCCGCCGCCTCGAAGGCGCTCACGGCGCGGGGCGCCAGATCACCGAGGTTGCCGATCGGGGTCGACACCAGTGTGAGGACACCAGTCATTCGCGTATCTCCAATTGCATGCCGCGCTCGAGGCCCCATCGGCGGAACGCACCCGCTTCGGCCTCGATGACGGCTGACGCCCGTGGCGACCACGCACCGAACCGCCACGGCGACATCGTGGTGGTTGACAACACGACGAGGTCACGGTCGAGATGGGCAATGTCGATGGCAAAGCGCATCTTCATGGTGTGCACCGACCTGGCCGGACGGAGCAGCAGTGCACCGTCGATGCCGTCGCGGCCGAGCAGCCCCACTCGCCGGTCGCGCCGAGATTCGGCGATCTCCAACGAGGAGAGCACTCGGCCCTTGTGCACCAGCCACGGCATGGTCGAAGCGTAATCCGCACGGACGGCGCACGGTCTTCGGAAACGTCGGACGCTGGTGGTGGCGCCGCATCGCTGCGCCACATCGGGTGCTCAGGCGTCGACGAGTTCGCCCTCGGCCTCTCGGGCCTTCCGGGCTTCGCGCTTCTCGGCCAGGCGATGGCCGATCTTGCCGATGCGGCTGATCTGTGTGACGAGTGCATCACGAGCTTGCTCGGCTTCGGGGCTGAGGCCCTCGAGCGATTCGATCTTCCAGTCACGAAGAACGACCGGCTGGAGGATCTTGTCGTGATGGATGGCGATGTCGTAGATGCCGGCATCGGCGATCGCCTTGGCGTGCTCGACGAACCCAGGGATACCGGTGCCGGGCATCTGGAAATCGCGGACCTGCTTCTCGACGGCGAGCACGGCGGTCGATGGATCGTGTTCGAAGATGGCGGTCATCGCATCGCGATAGAAGAGGTAGTGAAGGTTTTCGTCCTTGGCGACCCGACGCATGACGGCCTGACCGGCTTCGTCCTCGAGCATGTTGCCGGTGTTGAAGTGGCTGATACGGGTGGCGAGTTCCTGCAACGACACGTAGGCCAGACCTTCGGCGAGGGTTGGTGGCTCGGGCACCTGGCCGCTCTGCACCTGCGCCATACGGCCACGTTCGAGTTCGACCGGATCGATGGCCCGGGTGGCCATGAGGTAGCCGTTGATCACGAGCCCGTGACGGCCTTCTTCGGCGGTCCAGCGGCGCACCCACTCGCCCCAGGCACCGTCGCGGCCGAACATCCGCTCGATGTCGCGGAAGTAGTACGGCAGGTTGTCCTCGGTGAGCACGTTGACGAACAGGGCGCTGCGAACCGGAGCAGAGATCTTCATCTCCTTGGGGGACCACTCGTAGTCCTCGGGGAAATCCTCGGCTGCCGACCAGGGGATGAGCGCGTGTGGATGCCATTCCTGCGCGGTCTCGAGATGACGGTTGAGAAGGGACTCGGCCGTTTCGGCGAGTACCTCGCGGAGGTGGGCATCGGGTGGCGTACTCATCAGACCCCCACCCTACCTGCCGGTCGGCAGGGAGTAAACGACGGGCGAAACGATTGTTTGGAGACGTGGGTCACAGGTGGTCTGACCCAGATGCAACACGATGAGTTACCAAGCGCAACCCGACAGACAGCGGCGGCGCCGGGCTCACACGTTGAAGCGGAACTCCATGACGTCGCCGTCACGAACGATGTAGTCCTTACCCTCGGAGCGGACCTTGCCGACGTCACGAGCAGCAGCCCACGAACCCGCGGCGACGAGTTCGTCCCACTGGATCGTCTCAGCACGGATGAAGCCGCGCTGGAAGTCGGTGTGGATCACGCCGGCAGCCTCCGGCGCAGTAGATCCGGCGCGGAAGGTCCAGGCACGGGACTCCTTCTCCCCGGTGGTGAGATACGTGCGCAGACCGAGCATGTGGTACGCCGACGTCAGGAACGCAGGCACGGCACCGTCGCCAAGACCGAGTGCCTCAAGCATTTCCTGACGGTCCTCCTGCGCCATCACCGCAGCTTCGGCTTCGAGTTGCACCGACAGCGGCACGACCTCAGCACCAGCGAGTTCCTCGCGCACGGGAGCAGCGATCGCTGCTTCGTCGCCGATCTGATCCTCGCCGATGTTGAGCACGGCCATGACCGGCTTGTTGGTGAGGAAGAAGAACTCCTTGAGATCGCTGCGTGCGTCGTCGTCGAGGCCAGCTCGGTAGAGAGGCGTCCCCTCCCCCAACGTGTCGACGACCTTGTCGAGCAGGTCGACCGTGCGCTTCAGCGAGGCGTCGCCCTTGAGCATGCGCTGGGTCTTGTCCCGAGCCTTTTCGGCACTTGCGAGATCGGCGAGCGCTAGTTCGATCTCGACCACCCGCAGATGCTCGAGGGGGTCCTGTGGCCCAGGGACGTCGTCGTCGCCGAACGCCCTCAGGACGAACACGATCGCATCGACCTCGCGAATGTGGCTGAGGAAGGCGTTGCCGAGTCCTTCGCCCTGGCTCGCACCTTCGACGAGCCCGCCGATGTCGGTGAACTGCACGGCTGCGTGAATCGTCTGCTTGCTTTGCGACATCTCACTGAGGGCGTCGAGCCGGTGGTCGGGCACCTTGGCGACACCGACATTGGGGTCGGTCGTGGCGAAGGCATAGGGCGCTGCGTGGGCGCCGCCTCCGGCAAGCGCGTTGTACAGCGAGGACTTGCCCGCGTTGGGGAGACCGACGAACCCGAAACGTTCCATAGCTCGGACGAGGCTACCGATCTCGCTGCGAGTACGGTGACGGACGTGACCGACGTGCACGCCACCCCGTCGACCGAAGCGGCCGTCTCCACGACCGATGCCGAGCATGCCTTCTCGAGGTCGATCCTCGTCTCGGCGGTCCGCTGCACGTTCACCTACTTGCTGATCCCGTTCGGGTTCCCGCTCATCGGCCTGAGCGCCGGCGTGGGCCCCTGGATCGGCCTCCCGGTCGGGCTCGTCGCCATCGCCGCCAACGTCGTGTCGATCCGCCGATTCCATCGCGCCGACCACCGGTGGAAGTGGCCGATGACGGCGATCAACATCGGCATCATCGTGCTGCTCACGGTGCTGGTCGTGCTCGACACCGTCGAGCTTCTGGGCTAGCAGACGACCTGGTCCACCGCATCGCATGATCACCGGTGAGTACAAGGGTGCAAGCCTCGGCACGCTCGCGGTCGGCCTCACGCTCGCCGTCGGTCTCGTCGTGGGGCTCGGCGTCGGCGACGACGAACAGCCGGCGCCGGCATCGCCAACCGTCGACGCAGCGTTTCTCGACGACACGATCGAAGGTCCGGTGATGCGACACCTGCCACCCTTCGATGCGGCGTCTGACACCGCCGAGATCCACGGCACACTCGTACTCGAGGGCGAGTGCCTCCTTCTCGTGTCGCTCCAGGGCCCTCGGTTCCCGATCGTCTGGCCCGCCGGCACGACATGGGACGCCGAAGGTCAGGCGGTCGTTCTGCACTCGGGCGAACGAGTGGTGATCGGCAGCGACATCGGGGGCACCGGCGCTTACGCCGACACCGAGCAGCTCGTGGAATGGTTGGGCGACGAGGTCGCCGCCCGTGCGGATTCGTGTGTCGACGGCGACATCGACGAGGTCATCTACCTCGAGAACACACCGGGCGCCGTCCGCCACGTCATGATGACGCACGGATCATGAGCCTCGACATGGAAACGAACCGACACACCTGCTCACTGGGCGGCGGCGTCATCGGCGCCAGCTGGACATCGCTGTTCCTGGCCGGCGCCAAGAGCGTCGCCGTTTTCGACCCGGCTCCCCAGATCGAACGCCAGGTGCGCGACTACATCGCAACCGCCTGGCCATCACTTGAGGAACTCGGCCTCGTCGTCGACGGCGCCGACCCCGACGCCGTCACGTTCCACGCCGACGCTCGCGCGGCCGTCGACGGCGCCGGGTTCATTCAGGAATCCGTGCCCGAGCGGCTCGAGATCAAACACGAGCTCTACTGCGACATCGAGGACGCACTCGAGCCGCAGGCGATCGTCGCCTCGTCCGCATCGGGGCTCACCCTCACCGAGATGCAGGGCGGCTGGCGCTCACCCGGCCGGTTCGTGCTCGGGCATCCCTTCAACCCGCCGCATCTGATCCCGCTCGTCGAGGTGCTCGGCAACGACCACACCCACGATGGTGTGGTGGCGGCAGCCCGGGCGTTCTACGAGTCGGTCGGCAAGGTCACGATCGAGGTCCGCAAGGAAGTACCGGGCCATGTCGCCAACCGACTGCAGGCTGCGCTCTGGCGCGAGGCGATCAGCCTGGCCGCCAACGGCGTGGCCTCGGTCGAGGATGTCGACACCGCCGTCTGGGCCGGACCCGGCCTGCGCTGGGCCGTGATGGGCCCGACAATGCTCTTTCATCTCGGTGCCGGTGAGGGAGGCCTCACCAGCTTCACCGAGCGCTACACCGACAGCTTCAACCGCTGGTTCGACGACCTCGGCGAACTCCACCTCGACCCCGAGGTCGCAGCGCAACTGGTAGCCGGTATCGCCGAGGCGACGGGCGAACAGACCACCGCCGAACTCAGCGCCCAGCGTGATGCGCTCCTCGCTGCGATCCTGCAGGCAACCGCGGGCAAGCGTTAGCCCGGAAGCGGTGCCACGCCCGGGACACTCGACGGGCGGCTGAAGACTTCGTCGAGCATCGGGCGGAAGTCCTGAAGATCCATCACCGGATAGTTCGGGTCGAAGCAGTTCTGGTCGTACTCGTGACAGAAGTCGACGCAGCGGTCGTAGTACGGCGAGTCCTTGTGCATCTCTCGGGCATCGCGGTCGCCGTCGTGATGATGGAAGTAGTAGTAGCCCTGGAAGAGACCGTGGTACTTGACGACCCAGTGCGTCTCCTCGTCGACATACGGGCGAAGGAGGGCAGCGGCAGCGTCGCTGTGGTTCTCGGGGGCGAAGCCGTCGGCGACATCGTGGAGCAGCGCGGCGACGACCATGTCGACGGGTTCGTCGTTGCGGTACGCCCGGGTTCCGGACTGCAGCGAGTGTGAATAGCGGTCGGTCTGATAGCCGAGCTTCGGACCCTTCAGCAGGCCGAGCAGCATCATCAGGTTGTCGACGAGCGATTCGCGGGCGTGCTCGTAGAAGGCGGGACCGAGGTACTCGTAGTGCTCCCGGGTGCCGTGCTGCATCTCGGTCCAGGGGACCATGAACTCGTCGTTGTGGTTCGTGGGCTCGGCCATGCGCGCAGCATACGCCCGACGAGGGCTACGGTCGCCCTTCATGGGCGATGCAGTCCCCCACGTTCTGATCGTCGGGGCCGGCGACACCGGCCTCACCCTGGCGACCATGCTGAGCAGTGTCGGGTTACGGGTGTCGACACTCAACCGATCGGGTCGTTCGATCGATGCGGCGTCGGCGCTTGTCGGGGATCTCGCCGACTCGACATCGCTCACGGGATTGCCGTCCGCCGACGTTGTCGTGTTCACCACAGCGCCGCCGTCGCGTGACGACGGGGGCTATCGCACCGCCTACCTCGACGGACCCCAGCGCCTACTCGATGCCCTGCCCACCGAGCCAGCCCAGGCGGTACTGACCTCGACCACCGGTGTCTACAGCGCCGACGACGGGCGGTGGGTTACGGCTGCCACCCCACCGGAACCATCCCGCTCGACCGCCGCGATCGTGGTCGAGGGCGAGGCGGCACTCGCCCACCGCATCCCGACCACGGTCGTCCGCTCGGCCGGCATCTACGGACCGGGCCGCCGCCGTCTGATCGATCAGGTGCTGACCGGCGCTGCGGGCATCACCCCCGGGATGCCCACCCGCTGGACCAATCGCGTGCATCGTGACGATCTCGCCGCTGCGCTTGCCCTGTGCGTCGTCCATCCAAACCCGCCGCCGGTCGCCATCGCCGTCGACGACGAACCGGCGCCACGCGACGACGTGCTGGCGTGGATTGCGGAGCAGGTGCGAGTCGATCTCGGCCCCGACCCCTCCCCGATCGACACCCCGACCGGCAAACGTTGCCGGAACAGCGAACTCAAGGACCTCGGCTGGGAACTCTCCTACCCAACCTTCCGTGAGGGATATACAAGCGTGCTCGCTACCCTCTAGGACCTATGTCGAAGCGCACCCAGAAGAAGAAGGCGAAGGTCCGCCGCGCCAAGGCCAACCACGGCCGCAAGCCCAACCTGGGCCGCAACAGCTGACCCCATTTCGCTGCCACCCGGCGACACGCCCTGCGTTTCGCCCTCAGCACTAACGAACGCCGCCGGTTTCACCTGGCGGCGTTTGCGCGCTTGGCAAGTGGCCCGTGGACAGGATGCGCCACCCGGCGATCAGATCCGCTTCACCCCGGTGTCGGTGGCCTTCAGCGTGCGACCAGGGCGAGCGTCGGTGACCTCATCGTGTTCGACGACGATTTCTCCGGCCTTCACAGTGGCGAGATAGCCGTCGGCATCCTGCACCAGCCGACGACCACCGGCCGGCAGGTCGTGAATCATGCGGGGCTTGTGGAGCGTGAGGTTGGCGTGATCGATCACGTTGACGTCGGCGAGCATGCCGGGTGCGAGCACACCACGATCGTGGAGGCCATAGACCCGAGCGGTCGCCTGGGTCTGCTTGTGCACCAGGAGTTCGACCGGCAGTTGCGGGCCCCGCTTCCGGTCGCGAGCCCAGTGCGTGAGCATGTACGTGGGCATCGAAGCGTCACAGATCAGGCCGCAGTGGGCCCCGCCGTCGGACAGCCCGACGATCGAACCGGGGTGTTCGATCATCGCCCGGATCGCCTCGTGGTCGTGGTCGACATAGCTACCGAGCGGCATGAAGATCATCGCCGTGCCGTCGTCCTCGAGCAGCCAGTCGTAGATGACTTCCTGCGGCGTACGGCCCTCGTGCTCGGCGACGGCTGCGGCGCCCTGCTCCTTCGGCGGCTCGTAGTCGGCCGGATCGCCGAGCTGGTACATCTGGGCGAAGTTGTTGACCAGGTACCAGATGAAGCGGTCCTTGGTCTTGGGCTCCTCGGCCAGGAGGCGGGCCCGGAACGCAGGGTCACGCATCGCCGCAAAGCGCTCGGCATGAGGACGGTCGGCGATCTCTCGGTAGCTCGGGTGGGCCCGGAAGGGATGCAGCGTCGACTGCAGGCCATAGAGCAGCCCGGTAGGACGGGTCGGGACCTGCGGCGCCGTGGGTGTGCCGGCGAGCGTGGCGGCGTGGTTGGCATCCATGTTGGCGAGATACGCCTCCGGTGCACCCGGATCCTGGGCGAGCGTGTAGGTGACATTGACCCCCTTCGACTGGAGGTGCTCGAGCCATTCCCACTCGGCCTGGGCGTAGGTCTTGTCCGAAACAAACTGGAAGAGACCCCGACCCACTCCGGCGAGCTCGTCGGCGATCGCCATCAACTCCTCATCAAGAGCGAACGTCCCGGGCTCGTAGCCGTGACGGCTTCGGTGCTGGATCGTTCGGCTGGTCGACACGCCGAGTGCGCCGGCACGAACACCATCGGCCATCACGCGGGCGATCTCGCCGATCTCGGCGGCGTCGACGTCGTACTCATGGCACCGGTCGCCGAGCACATAGGCGCGCACCGCCGCGTGCGGCACAGTCGTACCCAGATCGAGGGTGCGCGGCATCTCGGCGAGGGCATCGATGTACTCACCGAACGTCTCCCAACGCCAGTCGATGCCTTCGTGCAGCGCCGTTCCGGGTATGTCCTCGATCGCCTCCATCAACTCGATCAGGAACGCCTCGCCGCCCGGGCGAACCGGGGCGAAGCCGACGCCACAGTTCCCCATCACCGCCGTGGTAACGCCGTGGTCGATCGACGGACGCATCACGGGATCCCAGGTGGCCTGGCCGTCGTAGTGGGTGTGCACGTCGACCCAACCGGGGGTGACGAGCGCACCGTCGGCCTCAATCTCGCGGGTTCCGGCCTGGTCGACCTGACCGACCCCAACGACTTGGTCACCGTCGATCGCCACGTCGGCGGTGACCGGCGCTGCGCCGGTGCCGTCGACGACCTTCCCACCACGAATCACGAGGTCATGCATGCCGACATTGTCGCACCTGCGCATCCGCAAGCGACAATGGCAGGGTGCTCCTGATCTTCGACGGCGATTGCGGCTTCTGCACCACCAGCGCCGGCTGGATCGAACGACGCTTGCCCGACAACGTTCGCGTCGCTCCGTGGCAGATCCTGAACCTCGAGCAGTACGGCCTCACCGAGAACGATGTCACCACGGCGGCGTACTGGGTCGATGCCGAGGGCACGGCGTGGCGAGGCCATCTCGGCATCGGCAAGTCGCTGATTGCGGCCGGGGGGATCTGGACGCTTCCCGGGCACCTGATCGTGCGACCACCTGTCAGCTGGCTTGCGGGTCCGATCTATGGCTGGATCGCCCGGAATCGTCACCGGATGCCGGGCGCCTCCGAGGCCTGCCGAATCGACCTCAGCGACCCTGCAGATGGAGCAGGAGCGCCGTCTCCGGATTGAGTATCGGCATCGGCAAACCCGCCACGGCGAGCTGTCGTCCGGAGACCTCAACACCTTCGAGCCAGATGGGCTGCTGCTTGGCCAGACCCAGGCGGCGTTCGTCGATCGCCAGCCGTTCGAGGCGGTACTTGCGATCGAGATCGAGCCCGGGGATGCGGATCGGGCCGACGGGCAGCCCTCGTGAGGTTGCGATCTGGCTCACCGACACGATCGCCTCGCCCTGTTCAGGGGCGACGACCACAAACGCCGAGACCGCTTCATCCTCGACGTCGATGCGCACCGTACGTCCACCGAGCCACCCGCATTCCATGTCGTCTGGCCCGTGCAGGTGGCGCACGTGGTACAACCCTCGGCGTGAGCATCACTCTCTCCGAAGCCGAATCCCGGCGCGTCGTCAGCGGGTACGGCGTGCCCGTATCACCCTTCGTGACCGGGACCTCCACCGCCGAGGTTCTGGCCGCCGTCGAAACCGACGCCAGTGTGACCTTCCCGGTCGTGGCAAAACTGTGCGGAAGAGCGATCGCCCACAAGACCGAACGCGGCCTCGTTCGACTTCGCATCGCCGACACCGACGCCCTTGCGGCAGCGTGCGACGAACTCCTCGGCAAGGCCGTTCCTGAAGACGGCGAGGTCGAGGTCCTCGTCTCCACGATGGTCGACGGCAACCGCGAGCTGATCGCCGGCCTCAACGACGACCCCCAATTCGGCATGACCGTCATGGTCGGCATCGGCGGAATCCTCGCCGAGGCGATCCGCGACGTCAGCTTCCGGCTCGCCCCGATCACCGAAGTCGACGCGGCGGAAATGCTCGACGATCTCGCCACCCAGCGCTTGTTCGGCGAATTCCGCGGTGAGCCGGAGGCCGACCGGGCCGCCATCGTCGAAGCTCTCGTCGCCCTGGCCCGCGTCGGTGCCGAAGAGCCAGGCCTCCGCTCGGCCGACCTCAACCCCCTGATCCTCATCGACGGGAAACCGATCGCCGTCGACGCCCTGCTGGAGATCGAGGAGGACGACGATGCCTGATCTCGGTGCGCTCTTCGACCCGAAGGGCATCATCATCACCGGCGTGTCGAACCACCCCGGCAAGTTCGGGTTCGTCACCCTGCACAACCTCCTCGCGAGCGGGTACGAGGGTGCCGTCTACCCGGTCAGCCGAGAGCCGGGCGAGGTCCTCGGGCTCAGGGTGCTCGGTTCGATCGACGACGTACCCGACGGCGCCGCCGACATGCTCTTCATCTGCACGCCACCAGCGATCAACGAAGAACTTCTCCGGCAGGCCGCGGCGAAGGGCGTGACCGCAGCGTTTTGTGCCGCCGGCGGCTACCGAGAGGCCGGTGCTGAGGGCGTCGAGATGGAGCAACGCCTCGTCGCCCTCTGCGACGAACTCGGGATCAAGCTGGCGGGCCCGAACGGTCAAGGGGTGGTGTCCACGCCCTCGAGCATGTGCGCCCAGATCGTGGCGCCGTTCGCCCCCGCCGGAAAGATCGCCATCGCAAGCCAATCGGGCAACTTCGTCTCCTCGTTCCTCAACCTGTCCAACCACACCGGAGTGGGTGTGTCGCGCGCCGTCGCCGCCGGCAACGCCTCCGTGCTCGGCATCGCCGACTATGTCGAGTACTTCACCGACGACCGGGAGACGGCGGTGTCGCTGGTCTACATCGAATCCGTCGACGACGGGCGTGAGATGTTCGAGCGGATGGCGCCGCTCGCCGCCCGCAAGCCGATCGTGGTGGTGAAAGGTGGCGCGTCCGCTGCCGGTGCCCGTGCGGCGGCCTCCCACACTGGTGCCCTCGCAAGCGACGACGCCGTGTTCGACGGGATGTGTCGCCAGGCCGGGCTCATCCGCGCAACGGACGTCGAAGAGGCATTCGAGGCGGCGGCGACATTCGCCACGCAACCGCTACCCGACGGCGATCGTGTCGTTGTCGTCACCACGGTCGGCGGCTGGGGGGTGGCAGCGGTCGACGCCATGGCCGACACCCGTCTCGATCCTGCCGCGTTGCCCGATGACCTCATGGCGGCGATCGACGAGAAGCTGCCGCCGCGCTGGAGCAAGAACAATCCCATCGACATGGCCGGCGGCGAGACCCGCGACACCGTCCCGGAGATCCTGCAGCTCGTGGCCGAACATCACGACGTCGATGCGGTCGTGCTGCTCGGCGTCGGCATCCAGTCGAATACAGCATCCATGATGCGAAACGGTCCGTTCTTCCCCGATCATGGCCTCGAACGCATCGTCGGCTTCCACGAGCGTCAGGACACTCGGTACGCCGAGGCCGCTGTGGAGATCAGCACCGCCACCGGAACACCGATCGTGGTCGCCTCCGAACTCGCCAACGCCGGGCCCGACAACCCGGCTCCGGCAACGCTGAACGCCCTCGGTCGGCTCTGCCACGCCTCCGCCGGTCGTGCTGTGCGTTCGCTTCATCACCTCGCCGGCTACTCGGCATGGAGGCAGGCCCGAGGGCTCTGACATCGAACGTGGCACTCACTCCTCCCCCGCCCTACGTGGCGGTCATCTTCACGAACCACAAGGTCGTCGGCGACGACACCGCCTACGACATCACCGCCGCCCGAATGCTCGACCTCGCTCGGTCGGTCGATGGTTTCCTCGGCATCGAGTCCGCCCGGGATGCGAACGGCACAGGCATTACGGTCTCGTACTGGCGTGACCATGACGCAATCGCCGCCTGGCGCACGCATCCTGAGCATCTCGACGCTCAATCGGCTGGGCGTTCGGCGTGGTACGCCTGGTACGAACTCCGTGTCGCCACCGTTGAGCGGGCCGAGTCCCATCGCCGCCCCTGAGTGCTCCGCCCTGCGACGATGGTGACATGAGCGAGACGATTTTCGAACGGGTGCGGCGGACCTGCGCTGCGGTGGCCGACGTCAGTTCTCACGTCCGGATCCACGACGATGCGATCGGGACGCTCGCTGATCGTCTCGATCTCGACCGTCCACCCAACGACCCTGGCCAGGATCCGATCGGCGATGCCGAGTCGACCGCAGCGTTCGTCTTGACGCTCGATGCGATCAACTTCGGCTCCGGCTACTTCCCCTACCTCCGCAAGCGGCCGGGCCAGAGTGGCTACCACACCGTGGCGTCGAGTCTCCGCGACTGGATCGACCTCAACGGCACGATCACCACGACATCACTTCGACGCGACGTCGACGACTGGGCGCAGGTGTTCGGCCAGGAGCTCGACGGATCCCCGGCACACGAACTGATGGAACTCTTCACGATCGCCCTGCACGATCTCGCCGACTTCGTCGACACGACCGCCGGCGGCCGCTTCGTCGGTGTCGTCGAGGCTGCACAGGGATCGGCCGCGGCGCTGGCCGAGTCACTCACGGCGATGCCCTTCTACCGCGACGTGCACGAGCATCCGGTCACCGGCCAGGTATCCCTCTACAAGCGGGCCCAGATCACCGCTCAGGATCTTGCCGTCGCCTTTGCGGGTGAGGGATACGGCCGTTTCGACGACCTCGACCAACTCACGATGTTCGCCGACAACCTGGTGCCTCATGTGCTCCGGGTCGAAGGTGTGCTTGAGTTCGCGCCCGATCTCCTCAGGCGCATCGAGGCCGTCGACAACATCACGATCGGCAGCCCCGAGGAGGTCGAAATCCGCGCCTGCGGTGTCACCGCCGTCGAGCGCCTCGCAGCCGCCGTTCGCAGTCGGACCACCGATCCACGCCCGAACCTCACCACCGGTTCCCTCGACAACATCTTGTGGAACACCGGTGCCGGGCCGACCTACAAGGCGATCCCTCGCCACCGCAGCCGGTGCGTCTTCTACTGAGGCGACGACGCCCGCCACGGCGGCTTTCTGTGGATAACTCACACGTTGCGTGAAACGCGCGTTTCAGAGGGGCGCAGCGCTCACGCGCGGGCTAGCGTACGAAATCTCTTCGGTCGGCAGTCGGTCGAAGGAGACCAAACAATTCGCCGCCCACTGGCGGCCTGGAGGGAAAACCACTATGCGCAAGCGTTTGATGCTGCTGCTGTCGGTCCTTTTGTCGTTCACTCTGATCGCCGCAGCGTGCGGTGACGATGACGACAGCGGCGACGGCGGCAACCTTGGTATCGCGTTCGACACGGGCGGGCGTGGCGACGGCACGTTCAACGACGCGGCCGGGTTTGGCGCCGACCAAGCGGCCGCCGATCTCGGCGTTTCCGTCGACGAACTTGAAGCCATCACCGAAGAAGACCGTGGCCCGAACCTTGAGGCGCTCGTCGAGAACGGTAACAACCCGATCATCGCGGTCGGTTTCGCCTTCGGCGATGCGCTCGCACCCATCGCAGAAGCCAACCCGGACACGTTCTTCGGCTGGATCGACGGCTACTACGACGGTCCCAACATCATCACCACCGGCTTCGCTGAGCACGAGGGCTCGTTCCTCGTCGGTGTCGCTGCTGCGCTCAACAGCCCGAACGGCGACGTGGGCTTCATTGGCGGTCAGGAGATCGACCTGATCAAGAAGTTTGAGGCTGGTTTCACCGCTGGTGCGCAGGCCGTGAACCCGGACATCGTCGTGCATTCACAGTACCTCGGGGCTGCCGGCGACAACTCGGCCTGGGGCTCGCCCGATAAGGCCAAGGAGATCGCGCTCGCCTGGTTCGCAGATGGCACCGACGTCGTCTACACCGCTGCTGGTGGCTCGGGCCGCGGCACCATCGAGGCTGCGGTCGAGGCCGGTGATGGCAAGTTCGCCATCGGCGTCGACTTCGACGAATGTGGTCTCGATACTGATGAGCAGAAGGAACACCGCTTGACCTCCATGCTCAAGCGGGTCGACACGGCCGTGTTCCTCATCACCGAAGCCGTCCAGAACGGCACCGCTGAGGGTGGCTTCAAGGCGTTTAGCCTGTCCAACGACGGCGTTGGCTACTCCACCACCTGCGGCAACCTGAGCGACGACGCCATCGAACAGATGGAAGCGTTCAAGGCGCAGATCATCGCCGGCGACCTCATCGTCCCCGACGCCATCTGATCAACGAAAAGCAGGACTAGCCCTGTGTGGGGCCCGAGCGCTCGGGCCTCGCACATGGCCCTGCCTTCACGACGAGGGGGAGACGATCGACGTGGCAAACGCGTCCGGGGACATTGCGGTCGAACTGACCGACATCGAGAAGCGCTTCCCAGGCGTTCTCGCCAACTACAACGTCAACCTCACGGTCCGGCGAGGCACCATTCACTCGATCGTTGGCGAGAACGGGGCGGGTAAGTCGACGCTTATGAAGGTGCTCTACGGCATGCTCCAGCCTGAGGAGGGATCGGTCGTGGTCGACGGTGCCGAGGTCGCCTTCCGGACACCAGCCGACGCGATCAGCGCCGGTATCGGCATGGTCCATCAGCACTTCAAGCTGGCCGACAACCTCACCGTGCTCGAGAACATCATCCTCGGAAGTGAGCCCAGCCGAGGCGGTGGCCGCATCGATTTCGCCGCCGCTCGCAGCAGCATCACCGAGATCATGCAACAGATCGGCACCGAGCTTGATCTCGACGAGCTCGTATCCGAGCTCGGTGTCGGTGAACGCCAACGGGTGGAGATCATCAAGGTTCTTTACCGCGGCGGCAACATCTTGATCCTCGACGAGCCGACCGCCGTGTTGGTGCCCGACGAGGTCGACGAACTCTTTGCGACGCTCCAACGTCTCGTCGACGATGGCGCGACGGTCATCTTCATCTCGCACAAGCTCGACGAGGTGCTCAGCGTCTCGGACGACATCACCGTCATGCGGCAGGGCACCACAGTTGCGCACACACAGCCCGCCGACATCGATCGACCAGGGCTCGCCGAACTCATGGTCGGGTCGGAGCTCCCCTCCCCGGCTGGCCGCAACACCACCGTCGGCGACACCGTGCGTCTGGCGTTTCACGACATCACGGTCGACGGGCCCGAGGGTCGCCCGACCGTCCAGAACGCGACCCTCGAGGTCAAAGAACGAGAGATCCTCGGTATTGCCGGCGTCGAGGGCAACGGTCAGTTCGAGCTCTGCGCCGCCCTCCTCGGTCTCACCGCATCGGCTGGCACCGTCGAGATCGACGGCGTGGACGTCAGCACGGCCAGTACCGCCGACCGTTACAACGCCGGCCTGGCCTACATCCCCTTCGACCGCCACCGCGAGGGCCTCATGCTCACCGCACCGCTGTGGCAGAACACCCTGCTCGGCCGCGACCACGAACCAGAACTGCGCAAAGGTCCGCTTGTCAACGCGCCAGCCGCAGTCGCTGCGTCTGAGGAGATCATCGAGCGGTTCGGTGTCCTCACGCCCAACGCTCACACCCCGGCGTTCGCCCTCTCGGGCGGCAACCAGCAGAAGCTGCTCGTCGGACGAGCGATGGTCACCGAGCCGTCGGTACTGATCGCTGCCCACCCCACCCGCGGTATCGACGTCGGTGCCCAGGCGGCCGTGTGGGACGAGATTCGTATGGCCCGCGACGCCGGTATGGCCGTCCTGCTCGTCTCGGCCGACCTCGAAGAACTGATCGGCCTGTCGGATCGCATTGCTGTGCTCTTCGAGGGAGAGATCACTGCTCAGCTCGACCCCGACACGATCACCGCTGCGGAACTCGGCGGCTACATGACCGGCGTGCGACAGAAGGCGGCGTCGTGACCACCACCGAGCCCGACATCTCCAAGAACCCACTCGACAAGATCCTCACCCCGAGCCAGTCGCCCCAGCTCCAGACGGCCATCGTGACAGTCGCCGCGTCGCTCCTCGGCGTGTTGATTGCCCTCGGGATCTCCGCCTTCATCCTCGCCGTCGCGGGGAAGAACCCCGTCGATGCCTTAACCACGATCGTCGAGACCGCCGGCAACACCGACAAGCTCGTCGAGATGCTCGACCGGGCCACACCGCTGATCTTTTCGGCCACCGCCGTCGCCATCGGCTTCAAGATGAACCTGTTCAACATCGGCGTCGAGGGGCAGTACCTCTTCGCCGCATTGATCTCGGCCCAGGCCGGAAGCAGCGTGAATCTGCCGGCGCCGATCCATGTGCTGTTCATCCTGATTGTGGCCGTGTGTGCCGGGGCCGCATGGGCGTCCATCGCCGCAGCGCTGAAGGCCTACAAGAACATCCACGAGGTGATCTCGACGATCATGCTCAACTTCATCGGCCTCGCCGTGATCCAGTGGCTGTTCGATTCCTTCTTCCGCGAAGAGATCGAGGGCAACCTCAACGTCAAAACCAAGCTCTTGCCCAATAGCGGTCGTATGCCGACCATCATCGAGGGTCGATTGAGCACGGTCTTCTTCCTGGCTCTGCTGGTGATCGTGGGCTACTACGTGCTCGTCTACCGCAGTCGCTTCGGCTTCCGACTTCGAGCTTCGGGCGAGAATCCCGACGCCGCTCGGACCGTCGGCATCAGCGCCCGCACGATGGTCATGCTCTCGATGATCATCTCGGGCGGCGTTGCGGGCCTGGTGGCGATGAAAAGTCTGCTGAGCGAGGCCTACGCCTACGGTCCCAACGCCACCCCGATCCAGCTCGGGTTCGCGGGCATCACCGTCGCTCTCTTGGGCCGCAACCATCCGGTCGGCATCTTGCTCGCCGCCATGCTTTTTGGGTTCCTTGACTCCGCATCGGCCACGCTGCAGCTCGCCGGTGTGCCGAGTTCGATCGTGCGGGTGATGCAAGCGATCATCGTGCTGTGCGTGGTGATCTTGAACGAGGCAGCGATCCGGCGGCTCAACGTTCGTACGGCTGAACAAGCCCAAGCCCAGCTTGCTCCGGAGGTGAACGCATGACCGTAACCGATGCTGGATCCGTCACGACCGCTGATCCGGCCAGCCGGTTCTCGCGGCCCCAGCGCCTCGCCATTCAGGCCCTGGTCCTGCTCAGCCTGCTGTCGCTTACCCGCATGTGGACCGGCTTCGACAACCTCACGTCGTCGGGCACCATCGGCGCGGCATTGCGGCTGACCGTACCGATCCTGCTGGCGGGCCTCGCGGCCTTGTGGTCGGACCGAGTCGGCGTCGTCAACATCGGTATCGAAGGCATGATGATCCTCGGCACCTGGTTCGGCGCGTACGGCGCCTGGCAGTTCGACCCCTGGATCGGTCTTGTCTTCGCCATTATCGGCGGCATGATCGGTGGACTCATCCACGCGATCGGCACGATCCGATTCGGGATCGACCAGGTGATCTCTGGCGTGGTGATCAATTTGCTCGCCCTGTCCGGCGGGCGATTCCTCAGTGAACTTGCGTTCGTCGGCGAGATCCAGGGAGGCATCAGCCAGTCCCCGCCGCAGAAGCGAGGGATTCCAATCATCGACATCCCATTCCTCGCCGGCGGCGAGCTCTTCGGCTGGGACACCCCCGACATGTTTGGCTGGCTCGAAGAACGCCAGTGGTTCCTGCTCAGCGACCTCGCCGGCATCGGAGGCGGTCTCACCGGCGGGGTGTCGATGGCCTCGCTGTTGGCGCTCGCCATGGTCCCCCTGTCGGCCTGGGTGCTGTGGCGCACTGCGTTCGGCCTGCGCATGCGGTCCTCCGGCGAGAACCCGTGGGCGGGCGAGAGCCTGGGTGTGAACATCAATCGGGTCCGCTACCAGGCGCTCGTCATCAGTGGTGGCCTCGCCGGCCTCGGTGGCGGGTTCTTGTCGATCGTCTCATCGTCGTTCTACCGCCAAGGTCAGACCGCGGGCCGTGGCTTCATCGGCCTCGCCACCGCCATCTTCGGCAACTGGACCCCGAGCGGCATCCTCGGAGGCGCCGCCCTGTTCGGCTACTCCGAGGGCATCAAGCTCGTCGCCGGCGGATCGCTCACTGGCCTGTTCCTGTTCGTTGCCTTGATCGGACTGACCGTAACCCTGAGCTCATTGGTGTTGCGCAAGCAGCAGCGAGCGCTGATCGCCGCTGCCGTCGGCGTGATCGCCTGGGTCGGCTACCTCACCATCGCCGAGGTTCCGGAATCGCTTACCCAGGGCCTGCCGTACTTCATCACCTTGGTTGTCCTGGCAACGGCGAGCCAGCGCTTACGACCACCGTCGGCCAATGGCGTGCCCTACCGACCCGGCGAGGCGCACTAGCCGTGCTCTCCCCCGAGCAGTTGGCAACGTTCGAGCGCGATGGGTTTCTCGTTCTCTCCAACTTTGTGTCACGGGAGCGCTGCGACGAACTGAAGACTCACGTCGAGGGACTCCTCGACGAGATCGACCCCGCCGATGGGGCGGGCCTCACCGTCTTCGATACGTCCGAGCAGGCGCACGGCGACGACGAGTGGTTTCTCGACTCCGGCGACAAGGTCCGCTGGTTCTTCGAGGACGGCGCCGTCGTGAACGGGGCGCTCACCGTGCCCCTCCGGCTGGCGGTCAACAAACTCGGCCACGCCATGCACGATCTCGACCCGGCGTTCGAGGCCTTCAGTCGCACACCGGAGCTGGCAGCGGTCGCCGCCGATCTCGGCTTCGGTGACCCAAAGCTGCTCCAGTCGATGTACATCTTCAAGCAGCCCGGTATCGGAGGTGAGGTCAGTCTCCATTGCGACCACACGTTCCTCTGGACCGAACCGCAATCGGTGATCGGCTTCTGGTTCGCCATTGAGGACGCCACGCAGGAGAACGGCTGTCTCTGGGTCCACCCGGGCGGTCATCGCATCCCGGTGAAGTCCCGGTATCGGATGATCCCCGACCTCACTGAAGCCAGGATGCAGACCCTCGACCCGGAGCCCTACTCCACCGACGATCTCATGCCACTCGAGGCCGATGCCGGCACGCTCGTCCTGTTGCACGGCACACTCCCCCACTGGAGTGCGCCCAACACCTCGAGCCGAAGCCGGCACGCCTACACGCTGCACGTGATCGACGGCGTAGCCGACTACCCGGCCGACAACTGGCTGCGTCGGCCCCCGGAGCTCCCGTTGCGAGGCTTCGCGTGAGCCTCGCGCGACACGCGACTCCTGGCGATCGCGAGGCGGCGATCGAGACACTCGCCGACGCGTTCGCGACCGATCCGATCTTCGCTCATCTCTTCGACACCGACGGCCAGCGCGCCGAACACGACCTCATGGTCGAGGTCATGACCATCGCCTACGACGCCTTCGTGCTGAACGGGCACACCTATGTGGCCGACCAGCTCGGCGCCGCGCTGTGGAGTCCGCCCGGCATCACCACCGACACCGAAGCGATGTCGGGTTTCTTCGGAGCGCGCGCCATTCCCGAACGAATGGAGGCGGCGATACCGCACTTCATCGAGATGGCCGAGTGGCACCCCGACGAACCCCACTTCTACCTGCAGTTCATCGGCGCCCGGGCCACAGCCCGAGGGCAGGGCCTCGGCTCACTCCTGCTCGAGCGAGTCCTCCGGATCTGCGACGCAGAGTCGATTCCGGCTTATCTGGAAGCCACCACACCCCGGAGCGCCGCGCTGTACGCCCGCCACGGGTTCGATCAACTCACGACGATCCGGTTCGCCGACGGCGTATCGCTGCTACCGATGCTGCGGCCGCCCGCGAGCGGCGAGCACCGCCGCTGATACCACCGCCAGGGCCGCTGACGCCCACCACACCAGCTCGTACCGGCCGGTGGCGTCGACGATCGCACCCGTCGAGGGGCCAGCAATCGTCAGGCCCATCAAGAAGCCGAAGATGATCACACCCGACGCGCGGCCAGCGTCGCGCTGATCGACCCGCATGATCACCGTCAGGTTGGCCACGGCATTCCAGGCGGTATGACCGATCGCATAGAGCACCACAGCCGGCCACAGCAGCCATCGACCGAACGGCACCGAAAGGGCGAGCAACGACGACGACACCACCGCAACCGAGGACAGCTGCACCAGCAGCGCCGACGGGGCGATGCGAGTCTCGGCCATTCGAGCGGCGGCGATGCGGAAGCCCATGCCGAGCAGACCCGACAGCGATGCGGCAAACCCGGCGACCGCCAGGCTGTAGCCGAGTTTCTCCTCGGCGAAGAGCGGCAGAAAGCGACCGATCGCGCCGCCGGCGAGTCCCATCAGCAGGGCGTAGAGCCCGAGCCGATAGATGAACGGCGAGAGCGGTGAGCGTTCCTCGGCCGTGACTGCGGCGGGCCGAGGCGGGCCGACGTCGGCCGGGAGAAGCATCCAGGCCATCACCATGAACACGGCGAATACCATGCCGAACACGAGACACGCGGCCTGCCAATCCCAGACCCCTTCGAGCGCCGGCAGCGAAATGCCGGCGATGAAGATGGCGAGGGTCACTCCGCTCTGCTTGATGCCGGTCATCACACCTCGCTGACCCGGCTCGAGCGTTGAAGCGATCAGCGCATTCGTGGCGGGGTTCCCCCATCCCTGCGGCAGCCCCGCAACGATGCCGGAGAGCAGCAGGATCCAGGGGCTTCGTGCCAGCCCCATGAGCGTCATCGACACGGCCGACACCGCCAACAGAATCAAGACAGCACGCCGTGGCCCGATGCGGTCGGTCAACCGTCCTGAGAGTGGCGCCGAGAGCGCCCCGAGGCCGGTGTTGACCGAACCGATGAGACCGACCTGGGTCCGGCTGATCCCGAGGTCGTCGATGATCGGCGAAGCCAGCACCGCGATCGCGAAGATGGAGAAGGTCGACGCGACCATGGCGGAGACCAGGACGACGCCGAGGGGACCGCGCCGCATCGACATTCCGGGACCCTACCCCGGCGATAATCTGGGGAATGGAAACCCCCCTGAACGGCCCGGATGTCGGGCCCCCCACGCTTGAGCGCATCCGCCGAGCCCCCAAGGTCCTGCTCCACGACCATCTCGACGGTGGGCTGCGACCCTCGACGATCATCGAGCTTGCCGACGAAACCGGCTATGCCGATCTCCCCACCGCCGATGCCGACGAGCTCGCCGCATGGATGCTGCGGGGCGCCAACCGCAAGGACCTCACCCTGTACCTGGAGACGTTCGCTCACACCGTGAGCGTGATGCAGACCGCCCCGGCGATCGAACGGGTCGCCCGTGAATGCGCCGAGGATCTCGCCGCCGACGGCGTCGTCTACGCCGAAATTCGGTTTGCGCCAGAGCTGCACACCGAGCGCGGACTCTCGCTCGACGCTGTGATCGAGGCGGTCATCACCGGCTTCGAGGCCGGCGCCAGCGGCACCGACCTCACGATCCGCACCATCTGCTCGGCGATGCGCCATCTCGACCGAGGCCTCGAGGTCGCCCAGGCGGCCGTCCGCCATCGCGATCACGGTGTCGTCGGCTTCGACATCGCCGGCCCCGAAGACGGATTCCCACCCGACGACCACCTGCTGGCGTTTCAGTACTGCCAACGAGAGAACTTTCACGTCACGATCCACGCCGGTGAGGCCTACGGGCCCCGCTCGATCTGGAAGGCGGTGCAGTACTGCGGTGCCGAACGGTTGGGCCACGGCATCCGCATCGTCGAGGACTGGACTACCACGCCCGGCGGCGAGACCGAGCTCGGCCGATTGAGCCACTTCCTGCGCGATGCTCGCATCCCGCTCGAGGTGTGCCCCACCTCCAACGTCAACACGGGCGTGGTCGAACGCATCGAGGACCACCCGATCGACAAGCTGGTGGCGCTGCGCTTCCGAGTCACGGTCAACACCGATAACCGCCTGATGTCGGGCGTCACGATGAGCTCGGAGATGGCGGCGCTGGTCGACGCGTTCGGATACGACTGGGCCCGGCTCCGTTGGCTCACGGTCAACGCAATGAAGTCGAGCTTCCTCCCGTTCCGGGAACGTCTGCAGATCATCGAGCAGATCATCAAGCCCCGTTACGCCCCCCTTGAGGCCTGGCAGGTCGAGCCGCCACTCTGAGCGAGGCTCGGACAGTCGCCCGTGGCATGCTCGTGTCGTGCACGTCGACGTTCTCGAACATCCCGTAGTGGCAGCGCAGCTCACGGAGCTCCGTGATGCCGCAACCGATCGCCGCCGCTTTCGTCAACTCCTCCACCAGGTGGCTCGGGCGTTGGTCTTCGACGCGGCCCGCACGATCCCGACCACGCCGGTCACGGTCGAATCACCGATGGGGCCGGCCAACGGGGTCGAACTCGTCGACCAGCCGGTCCTGATCCCGATCCTCCGGGCCGGCCTCGGCATGCTCGATGCCGGGTTGGAAGCGCTGCCGGGCTCGGAGACGGGCTTTCTCGGCCTGCGGCGAGACGAGGAGACCCTGCAGCCGACCGTGTATATGAACACGATTCCTGCGCTCGAGGGCCGCCCTGTTCATGTGCTCGACCCGATGCTCGCAACGGGCGGCTCGGCGATCTACGCAGCAGAGCAGGTGCAGGCGGCCGGCGCGGGCACCGTGACGCTGATCTGTCTCCTCGCCGCTCCGGAGGGCATCGAAGCGCTCCGGGCCTCTGGTTCGGTCGACCGACTGGTGACGGCGTCCATCGACTCGCACCTCAACGAGGTGGGATTCATCGTGCCGGGACTCGGCGACGCCGGCGATCGTCAGTACGGGGTCGACTGACCCGCGGGCCTACTGGCAGGCCTCGCACTCCTCGGGATTCTCGAGGTTGCAGGAGGCGGCAGCGTCGATCTCGGGTTCGTCGCCCCAATCGATACCGTCGCCGAACTCGTCGTCGCTGTCGTGTTCCGGGTTGTGCATGTCGCCATCTTGCGCGCAGCGACCTGCGTCTGTCGGGGATGGTCCGGCGAGGCATGGGTCGCGGGCCTTCGCTCCTCGCGGTAGCGTCCTCGTCCGTGCCGGAACGTCACCTGATCGCCGTCGAACCCAGCACCCGTCCGGCGATGCACGCCGTCATGGTTGAGGCCGTCGAGACTGCAGGCGGCACCGTCGTCTCGATCGAGCAGGCCAGCGCGCTCATCTTCGCCGATCCCGCCGCCGCCGACGCGTTCCCGAACATCATCGGGGCCGGTCCCGGTGTCGAGTGGATCCAGCTTCCCTATGCGGGGATCGAAACCTTCCAGCATCACCTCGACCACGACCACACATGGACCTGCGGCAAGGGGGTGTACGCCCCGCCCGTGGCCGAATGGATCATGGCGGCCCTGCTGATGGCATTTCGCGACATCCCCCGCTATGTGCGGGCGTCGACGTGGCCGGTGCAGGACGGCAAGAACCTCCTCGGAGCGAAACTCACCATCCTCGGAGGCGGCGGGATCACCGAATCCTTCATGGAACTCATCGAGCCATGGGGCTGCGACGTCACCGTCGTCCGACGAAGCGACGACCCCGTCCCCGGCGCTGCTCGCACGCTCGCCGCCGACCGCCTCCACGAGGCCGTCGCCGACGCCGACGCCGTCATCGTCGCCCTCGCCCTCACCGATGAGACCCGCAACATCGTCGATGCCGAGACGCTCGCGGCGATGCGCAGCGATGCGTGGCTCTGCAATGTCGGCCGCGGCGGTCACGTCGTCACCGACGACCTCGTGACAGCACTGCGCAAGGGCGTGATCGCCGGCGCCGTGCTCGACGTCACCGACCCCGAGCCCCTCCCCGACGGCCACCCGCTCTGGGAACTCGACAACTGTGTGATCACCCCGCACGTGGGCAACACCCCGGAGATGGGTCTCCCGCTGATCGCCGACCGGGTGCGGGTCAATGTCGGCCGCTGGATCGCCGGCGACGAACTGATCGGCCCCGTCGACGTCGGCGCCGGCTACTAGGGTGCGCTGATGCTCGACCACGTGTTCACCGACGCCATCGGGGCGTTGCGCGACGCCTTCGAGCAGGCTCGGCTGGAGCGGCAGGCCTTCGAGGAACGCTTCCAGAGCGACGTCCTCCTTGGCGATCTGATGTGGCAGACCTCCTACGGGCTGCCCGGCGAAGGGCACCCACCCCGGGTGCAGGCCGACATCACCTGCAGTTGGCCGACCTGGAGTCAGACCGCATACCGCAGCTGGTATGTCGAGGAGGAGTTCACCGAACCGCCGCGCATCGAGATCGAGATCGTCTTCCGACGGCAACGCCTTACCGAATCACCCGACCCCGGCATGGTGCTCGACTCCCTTCCCCTCGAGTCACCACCCATCGGTCGCGACCCACTCACCCGAAGCGGCCCCACGGTCGAGTCCATTTATGGCGCTGACCTCTCCGATCCCGAGTTCGCCATCGAGGTCAGCTACGAGGGCTCGTATGAGCTCGACGAGGATCGGCTCGCCGACGGCAGCTCGCTCGACGACGACTTCGGTGCGCTCGGCGGTTGGATCGCAGCCACGCTTGTGTGCGTGGGCGATGTCGCCCTCGCCGAGAACTAGGCCAGCCCCCGCCGCACCGGGTTGAGGTCGTCGAACTCCGGCTCGCGCTTCTCCATCTGGGCCTGGAACGACTCCATCATGTCCCGGGGCTGGAACATGCCGGTCTGCCAGGTGGCGATCTGGTTGAGCGAGTCCACCACCGAATGATCTCGGGCGTAGACGATCGACTGCTTCGACCCGTAGACCGCAAGCGGTGACTTCGAGGCGATACGGCCGGCGATGCCGAGCACGTCCTCGAGCATGGTGGCCTGGTCGGTGTACACCTCGTTGACGAGCCCAACCTCCTTGGCTCGCTGCGCCGGCATGCGGTCGCCGGTGTAGGCGAGTTCGCGGACGATGCCGTCCGGGATCAGCTTCGGGAGGCGCTGCAAGGTCCCGACATCGGCGGTCATGCCGATGTTGATCTCCTGGATGCAGAACCAGGCATCCTCGGTGGCGTAGCGGCAGTCGGCTGCCGTCACCATGTCGACGGCGCCGCCGACCGCACCACCCTGAATCGCCACCAGGACGGGCATGCGGGCCTCCTCCAGTGCGGAGAATGAGCGCTGGAGGTGCATGGCGTTCGTGCGGAGGTTGGCCCGCTGACGCCCCACCTCGTTGCTGTCGCCGCCGGAGGCACCATCCGAACCTTCGGTCAACACGTCACCGCCGGTGAAAACCGACAGGTCCATACCGGCGCTGAAGTGCTTGCCGGTCGAGGAGATCACGACACAGCGCACCCGGCCCGAGTCGCTCATCTCGTCGATGATCTCCGGCAGTTCTGACCAGAAGGCCGGAATCATCGTGTTGAGTTCGTCAGGGCGCGAAAGGATCACGTGGGCGACGCCCTCGCTCTCCTCGATCTCGAAACAGGTGTATCCCATGACCGAAAGGCTACGGGATCAGGCCTCGGCGTTCCCCATCGCTGTGGCAGCAGCGGCCTCATGCATCGACTGCGCCTTCTCCTCGAAGTTCTCTTCTTGGAGGTCGTACTCGAGGAACTCGTCGCCGGTGTCGGGCATGTGTTCGAACTCGATCACGCCGATCTCCGTGAACTTTTCGCGCAGCCAGCCCTCGCCGGCGTCGAGCAGACCGAGCTTGCGACAGTTCGGGACGATCTTGGAGAACAGCATCCGCTGGAAGACCTTGGTCTCCTCCGGAGCGTTGAGGAGTCGCTCGCACATGACCCGGCTGTCGACCCCCATGTACTCCCAGACTTCCTGCTGCAGGAAGCGGTCACGCATGCGCAGGGCGGCCTCGAACGCGAACTCCTGGCGGTGCTGGATCTCGGCGAGGGTCATGTCCTGGTACACCTCCTGGAGGCTCAGAACACCGAAGGCCACGTGACGGGCTTCGTCGCTCATGATGTAGCGGAGCATCTTCTTCAGCAGCGGCTCCTCGGTGAGGTCGTGCATGAAGCCGAACGCCGCCAGCGCCAGACCCTCGACCATGATCTGCATGCCCAGGTAGGTCATGTCCCAGTCGGAGTCGTTGATGATGTCGTCGAGCAGCAGCCGCAGGTGCGGGTTGACCGGGTAACCACCGTCGAGCTTTTCGTTGAGATACCTGGCGAAGGCCTCAACGTGGCGGGCCTCGTCGACGGTCTGCTGAGCGGCGTAGTACTTGGCGTCGATCCACGGAACGGTCTCGACGATTTTGGCGGTGCACAGCAACGCGCCCTGCTCACCGTGCATGAACTGGCTGAGGCGCCACTTGGCCGACTGGAGACCGAACTCACGCCATTCCTTGTCGCCCCACGAGTAGAGCGGCGAATCAGGATCCTCCACGTTGGACGGATCCATCTGGAGTTCGAGCTGGAGGTTGAGCGCCTCGTAGGGGTCAACCTCGATCGACCAGTCGAGATCGGTGGTGGCGTTCCACTGGCTGGTCTTGGATTTCTCGTAGAGCTTGTCGAGCTTGGCCCGCTCACCCTTGTCGTAGTTCCAGGTGAAGATCGCGTCGGCATTGTCCTGCACGAGGTGGATCAGCTCATGAGGATTGTCGTTCGCTTGCGCGATCTCCATGATGCGATCGACGTCGTTGGCGTCGTCGAAGTTGTTGCGCTCGGCGTTGGTCATGACAGGTCCTCGTGGTCAGGTTCAAGGTCGATGGGGACAGGGTCGGTGGCGGGCAGGGCCGCCGTGACCAGCCGATCGATGACGGTGTTCCACTCGTCGGCGTCGGCGGTCGGTTTCTCGATGGCGCCCATCACCACGAAGCCGAGCGAGATCGCCTGGCACAGGGTGAGGATGGCGCGGGTGGAGAGCGTCGGATCGATGATGCCGGCGTCCTTGCCGTTGTCGATCAGGGCAGCAAGGTGAGATTCCTCGTCGGCCATACGGTCATGCAGGGTCGTGCGGAAGACCGGATCACGTCGGGCCATCACCAAGGCTTCGAGCATGAGTGCGTCGCCGCTGAACTCCCGATGCATGAGGTCGGCACCGAGCGAACCGAGCACATCAGCCACGCTGGCGCCGGGACCCGCAGCGAGGAGTTGGGCGATCTGTTGCATCAACACGACGTCGAGGGCGTCGAGGAGGAGTTCCTGCTTGCCTTCCCAGCGGTTGTAGATCGCGCCGGTCGTCAACCCGGCACGACGGGCGATCAACGCCACACCGGCCTTCTCGATACCGCGCTCGGTGAACACTTCGATCGCGGCCGTAAGCAGGCGGTCGGTGATGTCGTCGCTGGTGTGGAGCGCACTGGTGGAAACCATCCCCTCTGACAATAACGACTATTATCCGAGTGTCAAGCGGCCGGGACGGTCGACCGGTCGATGCGGTTCAGATCAGCGAGCTGAGCTGCACATGAGGGCGCGGACCCATGTGCGTGATGACTTCGCCCGCCGCAATCGACCCGAGCTCGGCACACCGCTCGAGGGGCACGCCGAGCGAGAGGCCGTAGATGAAGCCTGAGGCGAAGAGATCGCCGGCACCCGTAGCATCGACCACGCGCTCGACGGGCGTGGCGGGAACATCGAACCGCTCGCCGTTTGCAAGCACGACCGACCCCTCGGCACTTCGGGTCAGCGCCGCGACCTCCACCATGTCCGCGATCTGCCGGGCTGCGGCGTCGAAGTCGTCGGTCTCGAACATCGAGCAGACCTCGGCGTCGTTGGCGAAGACCAGATCGACTCGGTCGTCGAGCAGATCCATCCATTCGTCCCGGTGCCGGTCGACACAGAACGAGTCGCTGAGCGTCAACGACACGATGCGTCCGGCGTCGGAGGCGATCGTCATCGCGTGACGGATCGCGTCCTTTGCCTCGTCACGGTCCCAGAGATACCCCTCGCAGTACGTGATGGCGGCCGACTCGACGATCTCCTGATCGATGTCGCCGGGGTTCAGGAAGGCCGAGATACCGAGGAAGGTGTTCATCGTCCGCTCGGCGTCGGGCGTGACCTGGATGAGTGAGCGGGCGGTCGGTTCGCCCTCGGTGGCGAACGGCACGTCGAACCCCACACCACCGTTGCGGGTGTCGTGAGCGAAGACCTCGCCAAGCTGGTCGTCACGGACCTTGCCGATGTAGGTCGACCGGCCGCCGAGGCTGGCAACACCAGCCATCGTGTTGGCCGCCGAGCCGCCCGAGGTCTCGATACCGGGTGGCATTGCGGCATAGAGCGATGTCGCCCGCTCCGTATCGATGAGGGTCATCGCTCCCTTGACCAGACCATGCTGATCGAGAAAGTCCTCCGGCACCGTCGAGATCACGTCGACGATGGCGTTGCCCACCCCGACGACATCGAGTGCAAGATCGGGATTCGCGCGCAACTCAGGCTCCAACCGCAGGTGAACCCGGGCAGGCTAGCGCTCCGGACACCCGGCGAGCGGCTGCTCAGGCGACCTCATCGTCGGTCTCGCCGTCTCGCTAGCCTCCACTCCGTGACCGATCCACGCCTCCCCCGCCTCGCCGTCCCGTCCGCCTACCGGATCGAGCTGGCACCGGACCTCGACGCCCACACGTTCACCGGCACCGTCGAGATCGATGTCGAGATCCTCGAGCCGACTGCGCGCCTCGTGCTCAACAGCATCGAACTGACGATCCACTCGGCGTCAGTCGTGATCGACGGCACCGCCCACACGGCCGCCACCACGCTCGACGACGAGACCGAGCGGCTCACGCTCACCCTCGACGGCGAGGTCGCCGCAGGCCCTGCCACCGTGCAGGTGACGTTCGACGGCACCCTCAACGATCAACTTCACGGCTTCTATCGGTCGACGTACACCGCCGACGACGGCACCGAGCACACGATCGCCACCACCCAATTCCAGTCGACCGATGCTCGTCGTTGCTTCCCGTGCTGGGACGAGCCCGAATACAAGGCGACCTTCGAGACAACGCTGATCGTCGATGCCGACCATCTCGCCGTCACCAACACGAGCGAAGTCGCCGAGACCACGCTCGACGACGGCCGTCGCCGCATCCAGTACGCCCCGACGATGGTGATGTCGACCTACCTCGTCGCTTTTGTCGTCGGGCCGTTGGACGCCACCGAACCGATCCATGCGGGCGGCGTGCCCATCCGCGTCGTCCACCGCCCCGGTCAGGGCGACCGCACCTCGTTCGCTCTCGATGTCGCCGCCGCAGCCCTCGACTGGTTTGCCGACTACTACGCAATCCCCTACCCCTCCGACAAGGTCGACCTGATCGCCATCCCCGACTTCGCGTTCGGCGCAATGGAAAACCTCGGCTGTGTGACGTTCCGCGAAGTGTTGTTGATCATCGACCCTGCCGACGCAAGCCAGCCCGAACTCCAACGGGCCGCCGACGTCATCAACCATGAACTCGCCCACATGTGGTTCGGCGACCTCGTCACGATGCAGTGGTGGGAGGGGATCTGGTTGAACGAGGCCTTCGCCACGTTCATGGAGACGAGCTGCAGCGACGCCTACCGGCCCGACTGGCGAGTCTGGGACACGTTCGCGCGGGCCCGATCGGCAGCGTTCGACGTCGACGCCCTCGCCTCGACCCGCCCGATCGAGTTCCCGGTCGTCACCCCACAAGAAGCCGAGGGGATGTTCGACCTCCTCACCTACGAGAAGGGCGCCTCCGTCGTCCGCATGCTCGAGCAGTACCTCGGCGCCGAAGTCTTCCGTGACGGTGTGCGCCACTACCTCGACACCCACTCGTACGCGAACACCGAAACCACCGACCTGTGGGCCTCGCTCGAAACGATCTCGGGTCAGCCGGTGCAGTCGCTGATGCACGACTGGATCTACCAGGGCGGTCATCCCATCATCACCGCCACTGCCACCCCGCATGGCCTTCACGTCGAGCAGCGGGCGTTCACCCTCGATCCCGATGTCGCCGACGACCGCACCTGGTCGGTACCGCTGGTCATCCGTCACGACGGTGAGACCACCTCAGCGCTGCTCACCGAGCGGTCAATGCTGCTCACCGGCATCACCGGCACCCCCACCACCGTGAACGCCGGCGCCGCAGGCTTCTTCCGCACCGCCATCGACGAGGCGATCCTCACCGAACTCCAAGCCAATGGCCCCGGCGATCGCACCCCGACCGAACGCCACGGTCTTGTCGACGATGCGTGGGCGCTCACCGTGGCCGGCTCGCTGTCGGCTGCCGACTTCCTGCGCCTCGCCCGAGCGCTTGCCGGCGAGGACGACCTCAATGTGTGGCAGGCCCTTGCAACCGGACTGCACGGTCTCGACCGCCTCGTCGAGGGCGCCGCAGCCGACGTCCTCGCCGGCACCATCCGCGAACTCGCCGGTCCAGCCCTCGCCTCTATCGGTTTCGAGCCGGGTGCCGACGACGACCGCACGCTCGAACTCCGGGCCACACTCGTTCGCCTTCTCGGCACGGCGGGAAACGACGCCGAGGCGATCGCCGCCGCACAGGGTGCGGTCGACCACGCTGAGGCGTCGCTCGGCGCCGCCGCACTCACCGTCGTCGCCCACCACGGTGGACAGGCCGAGTACGACACGATCCGCGCCGCCTGGCTCGATGCGACCGATCCCGTCACCGAGATCCGCAACCAACGAGCGCTCGCCGGCTTCCGCTCGGTGGAACTCGTTGAGCAACTTCTCGGCGACATCGCCGACGGCACCGTGCGCACCCAGGACGCTCCGTATCTGATCGCCCGTGCACTCGGGGGTCGAACGGTCGCCCGACGGGTTTGGGATTTCGTCACCACCAATTGGGCTGATCTCGACGAACGCTTCCCGTCGAACTCGATCCCACGCATGCTGTCCGGCGTCACGGCCCTCGACGAACCCGACCTCGTTGAGGCGGTCGCGTCCTTCCTCGACGACCACCCGATCCCGCAGGCCGGAAAGCAAGTCGACCAACACCTCGAACGTCAGCGCATCAACGCCGCCTTCCGGGCCCGAGAGGCCGAGCGGTTGACGGCCTCGCTCCTCGAAAGAGCTTGACCACCGAGCCACGCGCACCGAACCCACCGGTGCGCCGCGAGATCAGTCGACCTCGGTGTCAGGAGCCTCCGACAGCGCGTGACCCATGCGGGTTCGCTTCGTCTCGAGGTACTTCTCGTTCTCCGGGTTCGATGCGATCTCGACCGGCACCCGATCGACGATCTCGAGCCCATAGCCATCGAGGCCGGTGAGCTTCGCCGGGTTGTTGGTCATGATGCGGAAGCGGCTCACACCGAGATCGGCGAGCATGTTCGCGCCCACGCCGTACTCCCGGGAATCGACCGGAAGACCCTGCGCCGCGTTGGCCTCGACCGTATCGAGCCCCTGATCCTGCAGGGCATAAGCCCGCATCTTGTGACCGATGCCGATGCCACGGCCCTCGTGACCCCGGAGGTAGATCAGAACGCCTCGACCCTCGTGGGCGATCTTCTGGAGGGCCAGATCGAGCTGGGGTCCGCAGTCACAACGGAGGCTGCCGAGAATGTCGCCGGTGAGACACTCGCTGTGGACCCGCACGAGCGGCGGGTCACCACCGTCGACATCACCCATGACGAACGCGATGTGATCGACTCCATCGAGCACCGAACGGTAGGCGTGACACATGAAGTCGCCGTGCTTAGTCGGTACCCGAGCCACGCCCATCTGCTCGACCAGGATCTCGCTCTTGCGCCGGTGACGGACGACATCGGCGATCGACACGAGCAGCAGGTCGTTGTCGGCGGCGAACGCCGCTGCGTCGTAGAGCGGCATCATGTCGCCCGTGGCGCTCACGAGGTCGGCCACGACCCCGACCGGACTGAGACCGGCGAGACGGCACAGATCAACCACCGCTTCGGCGTGGCCGGCCCGTTTCAGCACGCCGCCTTCTCGGGCCCGCAGCGGGAAGACGTGGCCAGGACGAGCGAAATCATCGGCGGCGACCTCGGCGCGGGCAAGGGCGGCGATGGTTCGAGCCTGATCGGCGGGCGAGGATCCGGTGGTGTTGCCATCGATGAGGTCGACCGAGACGGTGAACGCCCCACGACCGGTGGCTTCGACCTCGGCGACCATGAGGTCGAGCTCGAGCTCGTCTGCCCGATCGACCGACATCGGGACGCCGATGAGGCCGGTCACCCGACGACTCAGCCAGACGAGCTTCTCGGTGTCCATGAACTGGGCGGCCCCGGCCAGCGCTCCCGTGGCTGTTTCGGAGTCATCGTCGACCACCACGATCAGGGATCCAGCGGCGATCGCGTCAAGCGAGGCGGAGATGGAAGCGAAGTCAGGCATGGGGGCTCTTCACGGTGTGGGGCGGACCAGACGCTCGACATACTTGGCGAGCACGTCGGCTTCGAGGTTGACGGTATCGCCGACGTTGCGCCGGCCCATCGCCGTCACGGCGAACGTGTGCGGGATGATCGCGATGGAGAAGGTGGAGGGGGTGACCGCTGCCACGGTGAGGCTGATGCCGTCGACGGCGATGCTCCCCTTTTCGACGACATAGTTCGCAAGCTCAGACGGCAGCGTGAAGGTGAATCGCCAGGAGCCATCGTCGAGTTCCTCGATCGATTGCACCTCACCCGTGCCGTCGACATGACCCTGGACGACATGCCCGCCGTAGCGGCCGTTGGCGGCAAGTGGACGCTCGAGGTTGACCGGATCGCCGGGCGCAAGACCCCCGAGGTTCGTCCGATCCATCGTTTCGGGTACCGCGTCCGCAGACCACCAGTCGTCGCCCCACTCGACGACGGTAAGGCAGCACCCGTTCACGGCGATCGACGCCCCCATCTCCACGTCGTCGAGCACGGTCGACGCCGCGATCGTCACGCGGGCGCCCTCACCGACAGGCGCGACCGAGCGGATGGTGCCGACCTCTTCGACCAAACCGGTGAACATCGATCCAGGCTTCTTTCTGCTGATGGGTTGGGTCAACTCGACATGCGTCGCAACACCGCTCGGGCGTCGTCGATATCGACCTTGAGTTGTTCGGACAGCTGCTCGAGCCCGTTGAACTTGCGCTCACTTCGGAGGAAATCGACGAAGGAGACGGCGACTTCCTCGCCGTACAGATCACCCTCGAAATCGATGAGATGCGCCTCGAGCAGCGACTGCTCGGCGTGCTCGTAGAACGTGGGTCGGCGACCGATGTTGATCGCGCACGGGTGGCGCTCACCGTTCTCACGAGTGCACCAGCCGGCGTACACCGCATCGGCCGGCCACGCCATCACGTTCGGGACCGGGATGTTCGCCGTGGGGAACCCGATCTGACGACCTCGCTGATCGCCTGCCTCGACAACGCCTCGGACCTCGTAGGGGCGACCGAGCATCGAGGCGGCATAGGCGACATTGCCTCCGGCGAGCGCTCGCCGGATCTTGGTCGACGACACCGGCTCCCGAGCCTCGTCGTCGTGACGGATCAATTCGAGCGGGTGAACCTCGAAGCCGAACTGCTCACCCATCCGGGCCATGCCATCGACGTCGCCGGAGCGACCTGCACCGAAGTGGAAGTCCTCACCGACGACGATCGCCTTCGCGTGCAGGGCCTCCACGAAGACCTCCCGCACGAAGACGTCAGGGGGTGTTGCCGCCCGGTCCTCATCGAAGGAGATCAGGTACACACAGTCGATGCCCTGCGCCTCGATCAGTTCGAGTTTCTGGTCGAGCGTGGTGAGCAGCTTCGGCGCGTTCTCCGGACGGACCACATGGGCCGGATGGCCATCGAAGGTCACGACCGCCGAACGGACCCCAAGGCGGTCGGCGGCGGCTCGGACCTGCCGGAAGACCTCCTGATGACCCAGGTGCACACCGTCGAACACGCCGATCGTGGCCGCGACAGCGGCGTCGTCGGCCAGTCGATCACGGCGGTCGTGCAGGAGTTCCATGGCGCCTCAGGGTCGGGGGATCTGGAGAAACGCTACCGGGGGATCACCACGGTCGGTTTCCCGCCCTGGGGATGCGATTCGTACACCGCCAGGAGCACACCATCTTCGCCCAGCACCGCCCACGGACCCACACCGGAGACCCGCAACTGTTCGAGCGGAAGGACACGGCCGTGGCCCACCAGCACGGCAGTGTCGTCGTCGACGATGGCCGACTCGAGGTGCTGAACCGCTACGGAGATCGGCAAGAGCGTCGGTGACTCGATCGTGCCGGCATCGTCGAGCGTGAAACCACCTACCGACGTGCGTCGCAACGAGCGCAGATGTGCACCCCCGCCGAGCGCAGTGCCGAGATCAGCAGCCAACGAGCGAATGTAGGTTCCCGATGAGCAGTCGACGACACAACGCCACACGCCGCGCGCTCCTCCAACCGGCTCGACGTCGAAGCGATCGACCCGCACTGGACGCGGCGGCCGATCGACCTCCTTGCCCTCACGGGCCAACTCGTGAAGCCGCTTGCCGTCGATCTTGATCGCCGAGACCATCGGCGGCACCTGCATCAGATCCCCGGTGAGGCGGTTGGCAGCAGCCCGCACCTGATCGTCGGTGACCGCCGACATGTCGTGGGTGGCAGTGATCTCTCCGGCAGCGTCGAGCGTCGTCGTCTCCGTCCCGAGCACGATCTCACCCTCGTAGCGCTTCGGCAGCTCGGTGAGGAACCGCAGCAGGCGGGTCGCATTCCCCACGCCGAGCACCAGCACGCCGGTTGCGTCGGGATCGAGCGTGCCCGAATGGCCGACCTTCCGTGTGCCGATCACGCCACGGGACTTGGCGACGACATCGTGGCTGGTCCAGCCCGCCGGCTTGTCGATCACGACGACACCGTGCGGGCCGGCGCTACTCGCCTTCGCGCCCATCCCCAGCCTCGCTGGCAGCGCCGGAGTCGAGATCGGGCACCGGTGGGCGTTCGGTCTCCTGGCGCAAGATCTCCTCGATGCGCGCCGCAGATCGCAGCGTCGAGTCCGAGCGGAATTCCAATTCGGGCGCGCGACGCAAATGCGTGCCCTGGCTCACCGCATGACGCAGTCGGCCGCGATACTCCTCGAACGCTTCGTCGATCTCGGGATCGCCGTCACGGTCGAAGGTCGTGAAGTAGATCACCGCTTTGTGGAGATCACGGTCGACGTCGACACCCGTGAGCGACACGAGTTCGAGTCGTTCATCCTCGATGTACTCGAGTTCGGACGCGATGACCCGACGGATCAACTCGCCTGCTTTGGCTGTGCGCATGCCCGGAGCGCCGGATCGGTTGTGCCGGCCGCGGCCCTTGCCCATCAGCTGTCGAGGTCTTCGAGGGTGCGCTCGATCTCGCGCTCCTCGTAGGTCTCGATGATGTCGCCGGGGCGCAGATCCTGGAAGTCCGAAAGGCCGATACCGCACTCGTACCCGGCGGCAACCTCACGGGCATCATCCTTGAAGCGCTTGAGCGACTGGACCGTGCCCTTCCAGATGATCGTGCCTTCCCGGATGAAGCGCACCTTGGAGTTGCGGGTGATGACGCCATTGAGGACGTAGCAACCGGCGATCTTGCCGATGCGGGGCACCGAGAAGATCTCGCGCACCTCGGCGTCGCCGGTGACGACCTCTTCGAACTCGGGCGCCAGCAAGCCGACCATCGCCGACTCGATGTCCTCGAGCAGGTGGTAGATGATCTCGTAGGTGCGAATCTCGACCTTCTCGGCATCGGCGAGATCGCGGGCCTTGCGGTCGGGCCGCACGCCATAGCCGATGATCGTGGCGTTGGCGGTCGCCGCCAACTGGATGTCGTTCTCGGTGATCCCGCCGACACCTCGATGGACGAAGCCGATCTTGACCTCGTCACGCTCCAGTTTCCGGAGCGACTCGGTGAGGGCTTCGAGCGAACCGTTGACGTCGGCCTTGATGATCAGGTTGAGCGTGGCCGCCTCGCCCCGCTGGATCTGGTCGAAGATGTCCTCGAGCTTGGCGCCGCCGGCGAGGGCGTGCGCTTCGCGGCCGAGCGACGACTGACGCTGCCAGTGCTCACGGGTGTCGGCCACCCGGCCAGCCACCTTCTCACTCGGCGCGACGACGAACTCCCGGCCGGCGTCGGCGACCTCGGAGAGGCCGAGGACCTGGACCGGAGTCGACGGGCCGGCTTCCTTGACCTGCTCACCGTGATCATTGATCAGGGCACGGACACGGCCCCACGCCGCACCGGCAATCATCGGATCGCCGACCCGAAGGGTGCCGCTCTGGACGAGGACGGTGGCCACCGGACCCCGACCGATGTCGAGGTTCGACTCCAGAACGACGCCTTGGGCTCGACCCTCGGGAGTCGCACGAAGATCCTCGACCTCGGCGACAAGCAGGATCTGATCGAGCAGTTCATCGACACCGATGTTCTGCAGCGCCGAAACCCGCTGGAAGATCGTGTCGCCACCCCACTCCTCGGGAACGAGGTTGTGCTCGGCCACACCGGCGATCGCCTTGTCGACGTCGGCGTTCTCACGGTCGATCTTGTTGACCGCCACGATGATCGGCACCTCGGCCGCCTTGGCGTGATTAATCGCCTCGATGGTCTGCGGCATGACGCCGTCGTCAGCAGCCACCATCAAGATGACGATGTCGGTGGACTCCGCACCACGGGCTCGCATCTGGGTGAACGCAGCGTGGCCCGGCGTGTCGATGAAGGTGATCTTCTGGCCGTCGCGCTCGACCTGATACGCACCGATGTGCTGGGTGATGCCGCCGGCCTCACCGTCGGCGACGTTGGCGTTCCGGATGCGGTCGAGCAACAGCGTCTTGCCGTGGTCGACATGACCCATCACGGTGATCACCGGCGGCCGCAGCGGCGCGTCGTCGCCTGACTCGTCGTCGATGACGAGCAGCTTCTGGAGTTCGACCTCCTGCTCCTCGCCCGGATCTACCAGACGGATCTCGGCTCCGATCTCGGCAGCGAACAGTTCGATCATGTCGTCGCTCAGCGACTGGGTGGCGGTGACCATTTCGCCGGCCTGCATGAGGAACCGGACGACGTCGGCCACCGTGCGGTTGAGCTTCGGGCCGAGGTCGAGTGCGGTCGAGGCCCGTTCGACGACAACCTCGCCCTCCGGGACCGGTGCATCCACCGGCGTGTAGCTCGGCACATCCATCGGCTGGAGTTCTTCGCGGTTGCGACGGCGACGACCCTTGCGGCGGGGCGGGCGCTGACCAGGACCACCCGGACGGCCACCGGGACCGCCACGGCCACCCGGACCACCGGGACCACCGGGACCACCGGGACCACCGCGGCCGCCCGAAGGAGGAGCACCGGCGCCCGGCACGGAATCGCGGGGGCCGCTGGGACGACGGCCACCCGGCATGGGGCCGCGAGCCGGCCCACCCGGACGGCCACCGCCGGGCGCGCTGGGACGGCCACCCGGGGGTGGCGGGATCGCTTTGCCCGATGCGGAGCGCGGCGGAGGGGGCGGAGGAATCGGCTTGCCCGAACCCGAGGTCGGCGGTCGCTTCGACGGATCGACGGCGACCTTCTTGACGAGCTTCTTGACGACCTTCTTGACGACCTTCTTGGCCACCGGCGCCGGAGCATCCTCGGGCTCGGCCGGCTTCTTCGGCGGCGCAGCGCTGCCGCTCGAGGAGATCACGCGGGCAGGGGCAGCCGGCGTCTCGGACTCAGGCGCAGTCGGCTCCGCAACCATCGGCTCGGCTGCGACCGTCGGCTCGTCGATGACCGGATCGGGAGCAACAACGGCTTCCTCGGCGTTGGTATCGTCGGTCGGCGCCTCCACGCTCGCTGCGGCTTTCTTGGCTGTCGCCTTCTTGGCCGCCTTCTTCGTGGCCTTTTTGGCGGACTTCTTGGCCGCCTTCTTCGCCAGCTTCGGCTCCTCGGGCTGCTCATCGCGAACCAGACCCTCACGCTCGGCCTTGCGGCGGACACGGTCGGCCTGCGCGTCGACGATGCTCGAGGAATGGCTCTTGACGCCGATCCCCAAGGACTCGGCGAGATCGAGCGTCTCGGCATTGGTCATGCCGAGTTCTCGTGCGAGTTCGTAGACGCGGATGTTGTTTGGCACTGAGGCGATTGCCCTTCTGACCCGGTGTTCGCTTTCGAACCCGCCGGATCGCTCACTTGTTCGACGACACAATCTGCGTCGTCAGTGGTCACTCCTGCTGGCGCGCACGCGCGTCAGGCTGCAATGGCCACGAGGACTGAAGCCTAGCGAGATCATCCGCATCTGCCGCGGTTCGCAGGGCCCGACCGATGGCCTTTCGAGCGATTGCTTCGTCAAGGCATGCCTGATCGAGGCACACATACGCCCCCCGGCCCGGTCCTCGCCCACATGCGAGGCCGTCCGGAGTCGCCCGGATCCGCACCAATTCGGCCTGTTCACGGCGCTCACGGCACCCCACACAGGTCCGAATCGGCATCAGAACCGCTATTCGGCCTCGTCGTCGGCAGCCGAGTCGTCGTCCGCCTCGGCGACGGGGCCATCACCGGCCTCGTCCTCGGCGTACTCGTCGTCGGTTACAGGAGCCTCGTCGGCCGCGGCCGCCTCTTCTTCCTGCATGGCCAGATAGTCGGCCTCGGAGATCGGATCGCTGCCATCGGCGGGCTGCCACAGGTTCTCGCCGGTCTCGGGATCCTGGATCCACTCGCCATCGGCCCACTCGACCCCCTCGGCGTACGCCTGCTCCTCGGCGAACTGGGTCTCGGACTTGATGTTGATTCCCCAGCCGGTGAGACGGGAGGCAAGGCGGGCATTCTGGCCTTCCTTGCCGATCGCCAGCGACAGCTGGAAGTCGGGCACAATGACATTGCAGTCGCCGGTCATCTCGTCGGGACGTACCTCGGTGACCTTCGCTGGGCTCAGGGCGCGAGTGACGAACTCCTGCAGATCCTCGTGGAACGGCACGATGTCGATCTTCTCGCCACGGAGCTCATTGACGACCTGACGCACGCGAGCGCCACGAGCACCGACACAGGCGCCAACCGGGTCGACGTTCGCGTCGTTGGACCACACGGCGATCTTGGTGCGGTGGCCTGGTTCGCGGGCACAGGCCTTGATCTCCACGATGCCGTCGGCGATTTCGGGGACCTCGAGCTCGAAGAGACGCTTGACCAGACCCGGGTGGGTGCGGCTGACGACGATCTGCGGGCCCTTGGCCGTCTTGCGGACCTCGACGATGTACGCCTTGATGCGGGCGTTCGAGTCGGGGCGTTCGAACGGCACCTGCTCGGCCTGGGGCAGAAGCGCCTCCACTCGACCGAGGTCGAGCAGCGTGTAGCGGGCGTCGGTCTGCTGGATCATGCCCGTGACGATGTCGCCCTCGCGGCCGGCGTACTCCTCGTACTTCAGCTCGCGTTCGGCCTCACGGATGCGCTGGGTCATCACCTGGCGGGCGGTTTGCGCTGCAATGCGTCCGAAGTTGTCGGGGGTGACCTCGAACTCATCGCCGACGGGCTCGCCGTCCTCGTCGAGTTCTTGAGCGAAGACCTGGAACTCCATGGTCTCGGGGTTGATCGTCACCCAGGCGTACTCGTACGCATCCGGCATGCGCTTGTAGGCGTGCTCGAGGGCGTCGGCGAGCGCCCCGAAGAGCGCATCAACGGAGATGCCTCGGTCGGTGGCGAGCGCCTGCAGCGCCTCCATCATGTCCTGGTTCATCAGTGAGCCTCTCTCTGCGATTCTGGGATGCTCGGACGCTTGTCGCCCTGGCCGGGCTTGGGGGCGCCGCCCCATTCGAACACGGTGCGGGCCTTCGCCACGTCGTCGTAGGCAAACGCTCGCGTGTCGCCGTCAATCTCCAGCATGAATCCGGCTTCTGTGGCGCCCACAAGGGTGCCGGTGAAGCGGCGGTTGCCGTCGACATCGGCGAACGTCTTGATCTTCACGGTCTCTCCGACCGCCCGCTCGTAGTGCAGGCGGGTACGGAGCGGCCGCTCGAGCCCCGGCGAGGAGACCTCGAGGGTGTAGCGGCCCGGGATCGGATCGGCCTCGTCGAGCACTCGGCTCGAGGATTTCGAGATCGTCTTGATTGCGTCGATATCGATGCCGCCATCGGCATCGACCAGGATCCGCAGAATCCCGCCGTTGAATTCGACGTCGTAGAGTTCGGCGCCAACATCGGCCACGACCGGGGCCACCAGCTCACGGACTCGATCGACAACAGCCATGGCACTCCCCTTTCGTGGTCATCGGGACGGAAACGGCGCCGGAACTGAGAAAGGCGTGGCCTGCGGCCACGCCTCATCCGAATCCGGCTGAAGAACGATGGGGAAAGTGTATCAGGAATCCGACGACGCAAGCGCCGCCACGAACCCGGCATGAAGGCGGGTGAGACGGACACTCGACCCCTCGACGGCGATTCCGGGGAGGTAGGCCCGAAGCGCAAGTCGGAGAGCGACCCACAGCACCACGGAGATCGCTGCGATCACGAGCGCCAACGGCACCATCAGCGGGAAACGGGCAAGGATCAACCCGACGAACAGGCAGGCAACCCCGCCGAGCACCGACCGCCGCTGACGTCTCTGGAGGTCGGCCACGCGATCAAACTCATCCTGGGTGAGCGGTAGGTGGATCCGCCGATTGGCGATCGCAACGGAGGCGTAGCCGTCGGCCGGTTCACCACTCTTGACCGACACCTTCGGCAGGTTCCGGGCGCAGGCGTCGGCGACCGACACCACGGCCTTCGCCACCTCAGCCCTCGCTGCGACGTATCTCGGCGATGACGGCCTCGGACTCGTTGGCGTCCTCGCCGCGCTCTCCGAGATTCCGGTCGCGATCCTCTTGCGCAGCCTTACGGGCGGCGTCCTTGGTGGCCTTTGCCTTTTCCAGGGCGGCATCGGCGCCGTGCTCGTGGATGAACTCGGCCCATTCGACGAGGGTGTCGACCATCTCGTCCTCGGGAACGACCATGACGTTCTGGCCCTTCACGAAGAGGTGGCCGCGCTTGTTGCCCGCAGCAATGCCGAGATCGGCATCGCGGGCCTCTCCTGGCCCGTTGACGACACAGCCCATCACAGCGACCTGCAGCGGGATCTCCCGCTCACCGAAGGCGGTCATGGCGTCCTGGGCAACGGTGTAGACGTCGACCTCGGCGCGACCGCATGACGGACACGCGATCAGGTCGATGTTCTTGCGCTCGCGCAGGCCCATGGCCTCGAGCAGTTGACGGCCGGCCTTGGCCTCCTCGACCGGATCGGCGGTGAGGGAGTACCGGATCGTGTCTCCGATGCCTTCGGCGAGCAGGGTCGCAATCCCGGCAGTGGCCTTCAAGGTTCCCGCCGGCGGCGGACCCGCCTCGGTGACACCGAGGTGCAGCGGATGGTCGGTGGCCTCGCTGAGTTGGCGGTACGCCTCGATCATCAGCGGGACCGAGGATGCCTTTACCGAGATCTTGATGAGGTCGAAGTCGACTTCCTCGAAGTAGGCGATTTCCTGCAACGCTGACTCGACCATCGCCTCCGGCGTGACCTTGCCGCCGTACTTGTCGTACAGCGCAGGATCGAGTGAGCCGCCGTTCACCCCGATACGGATCGGAATGCCTCGGTCCTTGGCCTCGCGAGCGACGGTTTTGATGTGCTCGGGCTTGCGGATGTTGCCCGGATTGAGACGAAGGCCGTGGACACCGGCCTCGAGTGCTTCGAGTGCGCGCCGGTACTGGTGATGGATGTCGGCGATGATCGGCACTGGAGAACGCGGCACGATGCGGGCGAGTCCTTCCGCTGCCTCAGGCTCGTTGCACGTACAGCGCACGATGTCGCAGCCAGCTGCGGCCAACCCGTAGATCTGCTGCAGGGTCGCTTCGTGATCCGCCGTCTTGGTGATCGTCATCGACTGGATCGTGATGGGGGCGCCTCCGCCGACCGGGACGTCGCCGACCATGATCTGTCGGGTCTCCCGGCGAGGGAAGCTCTGCGTGAACTCCACGAACGCAACGCTACCGGGCCGACGCGCGCTCGGAGATGACGGGCGGCGCGACCGCCGGCTCAGCCGATGTCGATCGGATCGATGATGTCGCGGGCCAGGGCGAAGACCCCGATGACGACGAGGAAGGCGAACACTGCGTACGTCAGGGGAAGCACCCGGGCGTAGTCGACCTCGTGCTTGCGGCCGCCCACCGAGCGGAGGCGCTCGTAGGTGCCGATGGCCACGTGTCCGCCGTCGAGCGGGGGCAGGGGCAAGAGATTGAACACACCGATGAAAATGTTGAGAATCGCGAGCAGTTGGAGTTGGCCCTCGAAACTCGCATTGGCGCCGAGTCGGGCGGCGCCATAGATCGACAGGATCCGCTCCTCGTCCGGGTTGCGGATGTCGAGTGCTCGACTGTTGATCTCGCGCTGCTCGGCCACGTCGGTGGCGGTGGAGAGATCGGCGCCACCACCGAGGGTGTCGGTCAAGAAGTTCCCGAGGGTGCTCGGGGTGAAGAACTGCACCAACGCCTCACCGGAAACCACGATCCACTCGCCGAAGGTCGTGACCCCATGCCATGCCGAGGCGAACAGACCGAGATTGTCGAGCAGCGGCTCATCGCCCACACCGAAGAACCCGACGGTGGGATTCTCGACCGAGGTGATGTCGAGGATCTCGACGTCGATCATGACGCGAGGGAACTGCTCACCGACCGGGTCGACCGTGATGTCGACGAACTCGCCCTCCCGGCCTTCGAGCACCATGAGGATGTCATCCCAGCTGGTGACGTCGGTGCCCTCAATCGCAAGGATGCGATCGCGCTCGATGAGCCCCTGAAAGGCGTCGGCGCCCTCGCCGGTGAGACGACTGCCGATGACCACGGAATCGGTGATGACCTCGCCGTTGCGTTCCCAGGTGAACTCGGTGAGTTCACCTCCACGGGCTCGGACGAGATCGCCGAACTGCAGGAAGCCGCCGACCTCCTCACCCCCGACGCTGAGCATCACGTCGCCCGGCTCGATGCCGAGTTCGGCGGCGGCGCTCGCCTGAGACGTGCGCGAGACCTGCCAGGCACCGTCATCGTTCTGCACGCCGTAGAAGAGCGTGAGCACAGCGAGCAGAACGATCGCCATGATGAAGTGCATCGCAGAGCCGGCCGAGACGACCAGCATCTTGCGCGGCCATGACTTGATCCGGTACGACCGCTGTTCATCGCCAGGCTCAACCGGATCGAGATTGTTCATCCCGATGATGCGGACGTACGCACCGGCCGGGATGCCTTTGACGCCGTATTCGGTCTCGCCCTTGCGGAACGACCAGAGTCGAGGCCCGAAACCAATGAAGAACTCCGTGACCTTCATGCCGGTCCAGCGCGCCGTGAGGTAGTGACCGAGCTCGTGCATGAAGATCATGACGATCAGCGCGCCGACAAAAAAGGCCCAGCCCCAGCTGGCGAGAAAGCCAAGGGCGAGGATGGCCGAGATCATGAGGATCAGGCCGGTGAAATCGTTGGTGGTCTCGGTGTCGATCGCCGACGCCGAGTCCGATTCCGGCGGGGGCACCGGGGTCTCCATCTGCATCACGCCATTTTCGCGGAGATCACCGCCAATGCGACATCGCGCGCCTGCGCGTCTGCCGTCAGCACCGCATCGACATCGCTTGCGGCTGACCCGGGCCAGCGCTGGAGTGCCTCGTCGACTACCTCGCCGATGTCGACCCATCGGATCGACCCGGCGAGGAATGCGTCGACCGCGACCTCGTTGGCAGCACTCAGCCACGCTGGTGCCGTCTCACCCGCCCGCCCGGCCTCGTAGGCCAGACGAAGACACGGGAAAGCCTCCAGGTCAGGGGGCTGGAAATCGAGTCGGCTGAGCGTGGTCCAATCGATCGCGCCGTACGGCACGTCGAGCCGATCGGGGTAGGCCAGCGCATACCCGATACACAGACGCATATCCGGCATCGAGAGTTGGGCAATCGTCGCACCGTCGGTGTAGCTGACCATCGAGTGGATCACCGACTGAGGATGAACGACGACATCGATCTCGTCGAACGGCACGCCAAAGAGTTCGTGGGCCTCGATCACCTCGAGGCCCTTGTTCATCAACGTCGACGAGTCGATCGTGATCTTGGGCCCCATCGACCATGTGGGATGAGCCAGCGCATCGTCGATCGTGACCTGCTCGAGGTCGCAGCGGTTGCGGCCTCGAAACGGTCCCCCACTCGCCGTGAGCACGATGCGATGAACCCGATCGGTTGCGCTGACCTTGCCGGTAACGCCGTTGGCCCGCAGACACTGGTGCACCGCACAGTGCTCGCTGTCGACCGGAACCAGCTCCGCACCTGGGGTCTGCCATGCTCGTTGGACCACCGGCCCGGCGGCGATCAGTGATTCCTTGTTGGCCAGGCCGAGACGCTTGCCCGCCTCGAGGGTTGCGAGGGTGACGGGCAGCCCGGCGAAGCCGACAACCCCATTGATGACGATGTCGGCAGTGAGAGCCGCGTCGGCCATCGCCGCATCGCCCACCAGCAGATCGACGCCTTCGGGCAACTGCGGCCCGATCTCGGCCGCAGCCTCGGCATCGGCAACCGCCACGACCTGGGGACGAAACTCCTCGGCTTGGGCGATGACGTCGGGGTTGCGCCCGACACCGAGCGCCGTCACGACATAGTCGCCGGGCCGCTCGCGAATGATCTCGAGTGTCTGCGTGCCGATCGAGCCGGTCGAACCCAGCACCGACACCGAGGTGGTCATCGTCGGCTCAGCTGAACACGAAGGCGTTGGCGGCGAACCAGACCGTCGGCAGCACGAAGAGCAACCCGTCGAAACGGTCGAGCAGGCCCCCGTGGCCGGGGAGGATCGTGCCCATGTCCTTGATGCCGAGATCGCGCTTGATCTGCGACTCGGCCAGATCACCGATCGGAGCAGCGAGCGCCGCAGCGATGCCGATCACGATCATCGTGAACAATCCACTGCCATCGAAGGCATCGCCGGCGAGCGGGGCAGGCTGCCCAATGATGCCCATGACGATGGCGGCGATTAGCACGACGACCATGCCACCGATGAGGCCTTCCATCGTCTTGTTAGGACTGGCGGACGACAGTGGGGTGCGGCCGAGCGCCTTCCCGATGAACAGCCCGCCGACGTCGTAGAAGACGGTGAGGATCACCGCAACGGTGAGCACGCCCGTGCCGTAGGTGTCGACCGACAACATCAAGGCGGCGAAACTGCCGAGCACGCCGATGTGCACGATGCCGAGCAGCGTTGCGCCGAGGCCACGCATGGCACCGTCAGGGCTGATGCCCATGACGTACCAGAGCGAGCCGAACAGGAGCGCCAACACGAGCACGAGCCCGATCGCCGCTTCGCCCTTCCAGTAGACCGCGAGCGGCAGGGAGAGTACGGCGGTGAGACCGAGCAGCACAGCGGGCTGGTAGCCGGCGACTCGCACGGCGTTGTAGAACTCGACGGCGGCGAGCGACAGCGCAATCGTGACGATCACAAGGGCGGCCACCGGGCCGACGGCCATGGCTGCGAAGAACAGGACGGCGAGGGCCACACCGACGATGACCGCCATCGGCATGTCTCGATCGCCGGTCGCGCCGGCGACCGCACCCAGGGATTCTCCGAGCGACGGCTCATCACCGGCAGGGGTCGGCTCCGACATCGCCGCGCCGAGGCGACCGGAATCTTGGTCGTCGTCGAAACCGAAAAAGTCAGCGGCGGCGTCGGACACGCCATCCGGCTGTGCGGGCGGCGTCGCATCAGACCCGTCGTCGGTCAAGCGGGGCGTGGACGACACGTCAGCCCAGGCAGCGAGCTCGTCGGGCTCGGCCTCGGGAAGGGTCGGCTCCGGGTTCGGCTCGAAGGTCATCGACGCATCGCCACCGACCTGAGGCACCGACCCGGTTGGCGGCTCGCTCCAGTGCGGGATGGCGTCGTCGTCCTCCTCGAAGGAGATGTCATCGTCGCCGAAGACCGAACGGCCCGGCGCCGCGAACTCGTCGACAGGTTCACCGCTGTCGGCGACTCGAAAGCCCTCGAACTCGTTGGATTCGTCACTCATCGGGTACGCCCTTCCAGAGCAGTGTGAGGTTCACACCTCAAGTAGCTCTTCTTCCTTCTGGGCCTGCGCTGCATCAATCATGCCAATGAAATCGTCCTTCAAGGCGTCAAGCTGCGTTTCGGCCCCTCGCACGTCGTCTTCGGAGACGCCGTCGAGATCTTCGAGTTCCTTGCGAGCAGAGCGACGAACACCGTTCACGCGCTGCTTGGCTTCCTCCGCCATACCGCCGACGACCTTGGCCAGGTCTCGGCGGCGCTCCTCGGTGAGCATCGGGAAGCTCAGGCGGATGATGCGTCCGTCGTTCGACGGGCTCAGGCCCATATTCGAGTTGATGATCGCCTTCTCGATCGCGTCGAGGTTGGCGCTGTCATGCGGGGTGACGATCAGCTGGCGGGCTTCGGGCACTGAGAAACTTGCGAGCTCCTGCAACTTCATCTCGACACCGTAGGCCTCGACGGTGAGCCGCTCGAACAGTGCCGAGGACGCCCGACCAGTGCGCACGGTCGAGAACTCGCGCCGCGCATGACCGACCGTCCCCTCCATCTTCTCGCCCGCATCGAGCAGGATGAGTTCGATCTCTTCGTCGTTCACGGTCATTCCTCGTCGTCGACGAGGGTACCGACCGACTCACCCCGGAGCAGGGATTGGAGGTTGTTGTCGCCCATCAGGTCGAAAACGACGATGGGCAGATCGTTGTCCATGCACAGCGTGATCGCCGTGGAATCCATAACCTTCAGGCCCTCGTTGAGCACCCGCATGTAGGAAACGTGATCAAGCTTCACGGCGTCGGGATTGGTCCGAGGATCGTCGCTGTAGATGCCGTCGACGCCGCCGTGGGTGCCCTTCAGCACCACACCCGCCTCGATCTCGACCGCCCGCAGGGCCGCCGTGGTGTCAGTCGTGAAGAACGGATTGCCTGTGCCGGCACCGAAGATAACAACCCGACCCTTCTCGAGGTGACGAGTCGCCCGACGGCGGATGTAGGGCTCGGCGATCTGGTGCATTTCGATCGCCGACTGCACACGGGTCGGCTGCCCAAGCTGCTCCAGCGTGTCCTGCAGGGCAAGCGCGTTCATCACGGTGGCGAGCATGCCCATGTAGTCGGCCTGAGCGCGATCCATGCCCTCGCCGGCGCCATGGATGCCGCGCCAGATGTTGCCCGCACCGACGACGACCGCAATGTCGACGTTGAACTGCCGCGCTGCGGCGACGATGTCTTCCGCGATCGCCCGGACCGTGGGTCCGTGGATGCCGTGTTCGAGCGGACCGGCGAACGCCTCACCAGAGAGTTTCAGCAAAACCCGCTGCCAGCGGGCGGCTTCGGTTCCTCGGGTGGTCGGTTCGTCGTCGCTCATTCCGTCATGATCCGATCACAACCTGGACGAAGCGCGCAATGTTTCCGCCTCCCAAGCTGTCCTTCACGGCGGTCTTGTCACCGTGAAGACCTTGCTCGAGGAGGGCACGCTCACCCTTCCAGGCGTTGAGTCGGCCCGTGACGATCTTGTCCCAGGCCTGCTCAGGCTTGCCCTCGGCCTTGGTGATCTCGAGAAGCGAGACCCGCTCCTTTTCGATGTCATCAGCGGGGATCTCGTCGGAGGACAGATACGTGGGCTTGGCGAACGCGACGTGCAGAGCGACCTGGTGGAGGCCCTCCTGGCTGACACCGTTGCCCTCGACGACGACGGCGTTCACCCCGCGCCCGTCCTGGCTGTGCAGGTAGGTGTCGAGGATGTTGCCGTCGGCGGCGATGATCTGCTCGACCGCCCCCAGTTCGATGTTCTCCTTGATCGTGACCTTGAGATCATCGATGGCATCGGCGTGGGCGTCGACCGCGCCAGGGCCGCCCGTGAGGACGGCATCGGCAAGGGTCTGCGCCAGGGTGGTGACGGCGTTGTTCTTGGCCGAGAAGTCGGTCTCGGTCTTGATCTGCACGATGGCGGCGGTGTTGCCGTCGACCGCGATCGCGACGGTGCCCTCGTCGTTGTCACGATCGGAGCGGGCATCGGCCTTGGCAAGACCCTTCTCGCGGAGGGCCTGCGTGGCCGCTTCCATGTCGCCATCGGCAGCCTCGAGGGCTTTCTTGGCGTCCATCATGCCGGCGCCGGTGGCGTCGCGAAGGGCCTTCACGTCCTTGGCGGTGAAGCTCATGTCGGTGTTCCTTGAGTTTCGGAGTGGAAAGGGATCGTTCGAATCAGGACTCGCTGGTGCCTTCGTCGCCGGCGGAGGGCGCAGCCTCCTCGGCTTCGGCAGGTGCAGCCTCTTCGGCGGCCGGAGCGTCGGCCTCGGCCGTTGCGGCGGCCACACGGGCCTCGCGAGCGGCGGCCTCGGCGGCAGCCTCGGCGCGGGCCTGCTCCTGCTGCTCGGCGACCTCGGCCTCTTCGAGCACATTGCGCTGAGCCGGGGCTTCGCCCGAGGCCTCGGCCTTCTTCGAGCGGATGAAACGGCCCTCGAGCACGGCATCGGAGATGACGCGGCTCATGAGTTCGCCTGCACGAATCGCATCGTCGTTGCCGGGGATGGCGAAGTCGACGAGGTCGGGATCGCAGTTGGTGTCGACGACAGCGACAATCGGAATGCCGATCTTGCGAGCCTCGGTGACGGCGATGTGCTCCTTCTTCGTGTCGAGCACGAAGACGGCGTCAGGCAGCTTCTGCATATCGCGGATACCGCCCAGGTTGCGCTCCAGCTTGGTCAGCTCACGGCTGATGAGGAGGGCTTCCTTCTTCGGCATGGCCTCGAACTCGCCGGAGTCGCGCATGCGGCGGTACTCCTGCATCTTCGAGACGCGCTTCGAGATGGTCTGGAAGTTGGTGAGCATGCCGCCGAGCCAGCGCTCGTTGATGTACGGCATGTTGCACCGCTCGGCGTAGGACTGGATCGAGTCCTGGGCCTGCTTCTTCGTGCCGATGAACAGCACGGTGCCACCGTTGGCGACGAGATCACGAACGAACACGTAGGACGACTCGAGGTGGGTGAGCGTCTGGTGCAGGTCGACGATGTGAATGCCGGAGCGCTCGCCGTGGATGAAACGCTTCATCTTCGGGTTCCAGCGACGGGTCTGATGCCCGAAGTGGACGCCGGCTTCCAGCAACTGCTTCATGGAGATGACTGCCATGATGTTCTCCCGGTTGAGGGATCCGGACCGGACGCCGAGGCGACCGGGTGTGGTCCGGATCTGACGTTGGCTGACGACCTCCCTGTGAGGTCGCACAGAGTCTGCGAACAGACCGTCGGTCATGTTACCGGGCCTCCTCGACGGAGCCTCCTTCACACGGGCGTTCACCGCGACCGAGAGCCGACGATGATCGCACCGGCCGCAGCCCACTGGGTCAAGGCGATCGACTCCGGCACGACGAGGTCGAGAATCTGGTCGCGAACGCCGGTGCACGCCGGATCGAGCCCGGCCAGCGCGAGGCGAACCTCACGGTGGACCTCGGGCAACCCAGCGACCTCGTCATGGGCGCTGATCGGATCGAGACCCCCGACGACCACGTGATGGTCGGCGCCGGGCGCTGACGCCAATGAGGCCGGCACAGCGACGTCAGAACGGCCTCCGATCGTGACCGCATGCACCGATTCGGGGAAGGCCACATCGGCGGTCACACCGGCGAACCCCCGCTCGGAGAGATCTGCGACGATCGGCGAGACGAGGACGTGATCCGGGTCGACCGTCGAGATCGCCTCACCGATGACACCACCCACGACGCGATGGCGGGCAGCGTCGAGCACGGTGGCAACCGGCGCTCCTCGATGCGGCGACCCGAGGGTCACGGCGACCGATACGTCGACAACGTCATTGACATCGGCGATCGCATGTCGGGCGACCACCCCACCGAGACTGTGGCCATAGACGTCGATCGGGACACCGGGATTGGCGTCACGGATGCGGACCAAGAGCTCGGCGAACCGATCGATGTGATTGTCGATCCCGGCATGGGTCGCCTCGGGTCGGTAGGTGGAACGAGGCAGATCGGTGCCCCACAGATGACCACCTCCGGGGGCGAGTCCGCCGTTGTAGCTGAAGCGAACGACGTCGTCCGAGTCGTAGCCGGCCCCGCCAAGGTCGAGAGCACCACGAATACCGGCGCCGACGGTGGAGGAATCGAGCCCGTCGATGACGACGGCAATGCGGCGCACCGGCGGCGGTTCGAGGGTGGCAACCGTCGCCTCGTCGGTGCACGGCGGGGGGTCGGCCACGTTGATCAACCCGAGGATCGTGCGACGAAACACGGCGGCGGGGGCGACCTCGGGCGCAATCGCCATCAGGATCTCAGCGTGGGCGACAAATCCGGTGATCAGGGATGAGGGTGCGAACGCATCGTGAATGATGGCGGTAACCCGACCGAGCAGGCCTCGCACAGACTGGTCACTCCCCCGCTGAGACTGCACCAGGTCGAAGAGCGCATGCCGCTCACCGAGTTCGGCAGCGGCGAGAACTCGATCGCGATCATCGGTTTGGTGCGGCACCAGACGCACATCGACTCGCCGCACACCGAGCAGCGATGCGGGATCGACATAGGTGCCGTCGATCCGTGTCGAGAAGTGGAGCGGGCCGACCGCCGTCGCCAGCCAATCGCCCCGTTGCACGTTGTCGCCGAGCGAAACGACCATGTGTGCCAGCGGACCGTACGACGTTCGAAGCCCATCACCATGGTCGACCGACACATAGACGACACCGCCGACGGGGCCCGCGAACACGACCGTGCCCGGGCCGGCGCTGTACACCGGATCACCGGGTCCGGTGTCGTACTCGATACCCCGATTTCCGGCCCCGTATGGCCCGCTCGGGAGACGGAACGGGTCGAGGATCTCGGCGTCGACCGGGGCTCGGAGGACCGGATCCTGGGCCTCGACAGGAACAACGGTGGAGGCCAGGGCGGCCCAGGTCACGAGGACGGACAAAACGATGAATCGGCGCACACGGCACCCCCTGCTCGCGGAGCTTGGGGGAAGGTGTGCGCCGACGGCGTCGTCGGGATCATACGTGGTGGAGCCAGCGGCGCCGCCTGCGTCAGACGGGTTCGCGCTCGCCAGCAGCGAGACGGGACTTCAACTGCAACACGGCCTTGGCGTGGATCTGGCACACGCGGCTCTCCGTGACGCCGAGAACCCGACCGATCTCCGCCAGCGTGAGCCCTTCGAAGTAGTAGAGCGTGAGGACGAGGCGCTCCCGGTCCGGCATGCGGCGAATCGACTCGGCCAGAGTTTCCCGCATCTCCTTCGCCTCGACGATGCCCATCGGACCGTCCTCGGGATCGGCGATGGTGTCGCCGAGCGTGAACGACTCGCCCGGCCCGCCACTCGCCAGCATCTCGTCGAGGGCGGCGACACCTGCGCGGCTGATCTGGCTGAGCGTGGCCCGGAGCTGCGCCTCGGTCACGCCCAGTGCTTCAGCGACCTCTGCGTCAGTCGGAGCACGACGATTCTCGGACTCGAACGTGGCGATGGCCTGCTCGAGGTTGCGGGCCTTGGCGCGGACCGAACGAGGGACCCAGTCGATCGAGCGGAGCTCATCGAGGATCGCGCCCTTGATGCGGGTGATGGCGTACGTCTCGAACGCGTAGCCCCGCTCAGGATCGAACTTCTCGATTGCGTCGATGAGACCGAACGTTCCGTAGCTTGCGAGGTCGGCCTGCTCGACGTTGCGCGGGAGGCCCACGCCCACCCGGCCCGCGACGTACTTCACGAGCGGTGCGTAGTGCACGATCAGCTTGTCACGAAGCTCCGGGGAGGGATCCGCCGTGAAATGGGCCCAGAGCTGATCGATGTCGTCGACGCGTTCGACCACAGGAGTCCTAGGCGCGCGGGTGGGTCGATCGATGAACGTCGCGCATGCGCTCACGACTGACCCGGGTATAGATCTGGGTGGTGGCGAGATCGGCGTGACCCAACATTTCCTGCACGGCACGCAAATCGGCACCTCCGTCCAGAAGATGAGTGGCAAAGGTGTGGCGCAGCGCATGCGGATGCGTCGGGGACACCGCTCGACGATCGAGAATGCGTCGCACATCGCGCGGTGTCAGCGAGCGGCCTGCCCGATTGAGGAACAGCGAGGGCGTGGCCGTATCGGCGGTGACCATGCTCGGTCGACCGTCACGGATCCAGCGGGAGACTGCCTCGGTGGCCGCCTCGGAGACGGGCACGATCCGCTGCTTGGACCCCTTGCCCCAGACCCGGAGCACCCCGCTGTTGTCGATGTCGTCGAGTTCGAGACCGCATAGTTCGCTTACCCGAATCCCGCTGCCGTAGAGCAACTCGATGACCGCTCGATCGCGGAGATCGACCTCGCCAGGCTCGCTGGCGGCTCGGGCCGAACCTTCGAGGAGACCGTCGATCTCGGCGGCGGTCAACACCGTGGGAAGGTTGGCGGTGCCCTTCGGCGCAGTGAGCGCTGCGCTTGGGTCGCTCTCGACCCTCCCCGTGCGTCGCGCCCAGTCGAAATAGCGGCGAAGCACCGACGCCTTGCGCGCAATCGTGCGGCGGGCGTAGCCGGAACGGTCGAGATCGGCGAGGTAGGCCCGCAGCGTGCGACGCCCAACTGCCGCAGGATCGGTGACACCGTGCTCGTCGAGCCACGCGACCGCCGCCACCATGTCACGCTCGTAGACGCTGCGGGTCGACGGAGCGATACGCGTGAGCGACTCGAGCCAGGCGGAGACATCCCAGGCGGCCACGTGCCCACTGTAGTCCCGCCCCATCCATGGCGATGGAGCAGCCATGTCACGCGCGACGCACCCGGACGCCGTCGTCGACGACGTGACCGGATGCGACCAACTCGGCGAGTGAGGTGACGACATCAAGCACTGGTCGCCCACTTCGGACCGTGACCTCATCGACCGACGTGGGGCCGTCGTCGACCGCATCGAAAACCGCCCGCAGATGCGACGGGACGTCCACCTCTGCCCCACCGAGTCCGACGCCGACGATTGACGTGAGCCCGAGTGCGACCAGCACATCGTCGACGCCGAGCACCGGCGCACACCCATCGGCCAACAGCCCATTGGTGCCTGCCGCTGCGGGATTGCGAATCGAGCCCGGTACGGCCATCACCGGACGATCGCGCCGGATCGCCTCGTCGACGGTCAGGAGCGAACCGCCCGCCGATCGGGACTCCACCACGACGACCACGTCGGCAACCGCAGCGATCAAGCGGTTGCGCGCCGGGAAGCGCCAGCGGGCGGGCGCAGCGCCAGGCGGCGCCTCGCTGGCAACCGTTCCCTCGGCGACGAGACGGTGCCACAGTTCGCTATGGCGTCGCGGATAGACGACGTCGGGCCCACCCCCGACGAAGGCAACCGGCGGTGCGCCCTCAGCCGCAAGTGCGCCAGCGTGGGCTGCGCCGTCGACGCCGAGCGCAAGGCCGGAAACCACAACCACCCCTGCCGCGGCGAGCCCGTGACCGAGTTCGCGTGCGACCTCACGGCCGATCGCACTGCACCGACGAGTGCCGACAATCGCAACGGCCGGTGACCCGGTCGGTACCGGCCGGCCCCGACGAAACAGCACCGGCGACGGATCGATGTCGTGGGCCAGCCGGTCGGGGTGTGCCGCCTCGCCGGCGGTGGTCACGGTGATCTCGAGATCGGCAAGCCGGGCCGCCAGGGCACCGGGGTCGACCGACGCCAGGATCGCAGACCATGACCCGGCCTCATCGATCCGCCCGAGACCAGGAGGCGGCGGACTCCCGGCGCAGAGTGCACCGACGAGGTCAACCGGATCACCGGCCTGCAGCAATTGATCGAGCCGTACCGGACCGATACCCGGAAGCTGAGCGAGGGCGGTGACGGCGGTGGTTCGCGTCCAGTCAGCCATGGGAACCCTCCACCAGCGGTCGGGCCCGGAAGCCGATTGCGGCGAGAACGTCGGTCGGACGAAGGGTCGGGCCGGCGTCGTCGAGATCGCGGAGGGTGCGGGCGACACAGCGAACCCGACGGAGGCCACGCCCGCTCAACCGCCCGGCCACCAGCGCCCGCTCGAGGATCGTCGCCGACTGGGGCTCCAGCGGCGCGTGCTCGTCGAGGGCATCACCGGTGAGATCGGCATTGCACCGAACCCCGCGGGCCGAGGACAGTTGACGGACCTTGGCGACGCGTTCGGCGACCATGGCACTGGAATCGCCGGCCGGGCCGAGCAGGGCGGCCGGATCGGGGCGATCGACCCGGACCATGAGGTCGAGTCGGTCGAGCAAGGGGCCCGACACCCGTCGGGCATAGCGGGCCCGCGCCGCCGGTGGACACCGGCATGCGAGTTCGCCACCCATGCCGCACGGGCACGGATTCATCGCCGCCACGACCAGGACCCGGGCGGGTTGCACCGACGTGCCGCCTGCACGGGCGACACGGACGACACCCTCTTCCAGCGGTTGTCGGAGGGCATCGAGCACGGAGGGGGCGAACTCTCCGAGTTCGTCGAGAAAGAGCACACCGCACGTGGCCGTGCTGACTTCACCCGGGCGAGCCCGACCTGATCCGCCGCCGACGAGCGCCGCCATCGACGCCGAGTGGTGGGGTGCCCGGAACGGCGGCGTCGACACGAGGCCGCCGGCTGGCAGCGGAAGTCCGGCCGCGCTGTGGACCCGAGATACCTCGAGCGCTTCGGCGGCCGAGAGCCTCGGCAGCAGCCCGACGAGTCGCCGAGCGAGCATGGTCTTGCCCGCACCCGGCGGGCCGACCAGCAACAGGTGGTGACCACCCGCTGCTGCGACTTCGAGCGCGACACGGGCGGCCGGTTGACCGCGCACGTCGGCGAGATCAGGGGCGAAGGTGACGGCGGCATCGTCGGTGGAGGAGGGCTCCGGGTCAGGCCATGGTTCGCCATCGACGAAGGCCCGGACGACGTCGGTCAGCGTGCGCACGGGCCGGACTCGATCGCCGGCGACATGCGTCGCAGCCTGGGCATCGACCACCGGCACGAGTACGAGTTCACCGGCGACGGCGTCCGCAAGCGGAAGCGCCCCGGGCACTGGGCGGATCCCACCGTCGAGGCCGAGTTCGCCGAACGCTCCGATCGAGGGGAGTTCAGCGGGAAGCTGACCCGATGCCTGCAACACGCCAAGCGCAATGGGCAGATCGAGCCCGGCACCGGCCTTGGGCAGGCCACCGGGCGCGAGATTGACGGTGATGCGCCGGAGAGGCCACGACGCCCCCGACGACACGATTGCTGCCCGGACGCGATCACGCGCCTCACGACATGAGGCATCGGGCAGACCGACGATCGAAAAACCGGGCAGACCGTCGGCGACATGAACCTCGACGGTGACAGACCGGCCTTCGACGCCGGTCAGGGTGGCTGACGCCAGGGTGGCGAGCATGGGACCTCCACGAAAGAACGGGTGGAGGCCGTCGTCACGCCGACGACCGATCGCATGGCGATCCTAGGTCAGGATGAAGACAACACCTCGCGGGTGTAGCGGACGACCGCGTCGAGTTCGGCGCTCGAGAGCGAACCGGAGAACGACGGCATGGCATTGCGGCCGTTCGCGATCAGGAGCCGCTGATCAGCCGGATCGGGGTAGGCGATGATCACCTGCCCGTCGCTCAACTTCGGCCCGGTGCCTCCCCCACCGCCAGCGCCATGACAGTTCGCGCAGCGCCGCGAGTAGACGTCGCGTCCCATCGTCAACACAGCGTCGGGGGTGCCATCGGGGCCGAGGGGAACCTCAGGGGACTCGCCGGCACACGCGCCGAGGGCGAGGACGGACGTGACCACGAAAGCGATGCGAACGAGCACGGAGGCCGAGGTGGCGGAACGCACGCCACCGACGATACTGACCCCATGGGAATGGACCCCACACGGCCACACCGCCGTCGCCCCGCCGACTACGTGTTCGTCGGCGCGACGATCATCGCCGGCGTCATCTTGCTGGTGTGGGTCTTCTTCGGGAGCGCGTGATGGATGATCCAGAGGCCTACGGGGAGGTCGATGTCCGCTTCCTGCAGCCCTACCAGGCGAACAAGTGGTACGTGTGTCCGAACTGCAACCGTGACATCGAGCCGGGCATCGGCCACTACGCGATCGTGCCCAAGGAAGCTCCTGACCTGCGACGCCACTGGCATCGAGGCTGCTGGGACGGCCGCAAGACCCGCAAGGCGCGCACGAAGAAGAAGGGGCGTTAGCGCAAACACCGAGCGGTCGCCACTCACTCAGAACGCCGCTTCGATGATCTCGATGCGCGGACCGGTGACCGTGGCGACATCGAATCGGAGACGGCCACGGCGACCGTGGACGTCAAGCCATGACATGGCGGTGCGACGCAGAAAGCGTTGCTTGCGTTCATCGACCGCCTCGAAGCCCGAGCCGAACCGCCCACTACTTCGAGTCTTGACCTCGCAGAACACGATCTCGTCGCCTCGCGTCATCACGAGGTCGAGTTCGCCGCCTCGCACGCGCCAGTTGAGGTCGACAACGACGTAGCCCGCCGACTCGTAGTGGCGCGCCACGCGGCGCTCGCCCCATTGCCCGAGGGCAACCCTGGATTTGTCGGAGGTGGCCATACCCCGAACCTAGGTACGGGGTGTGACGGCGTCGGCCCGCCGACGCAGCGCGATCAGTTGTCGCGCTTCTCCTTGATCTTGGCGGCCTTCCCGATGCGGTCGCGCAGGTAGTAGAGCTTCGCTCGACGGACGTCGCCGCGGCTCACGAACTCGACCCGCTCGACAATCGGGGTGTGGACCGGGAAGGTGCGCTCGACACCCACGCCGAAGCTGAGCTTGCGGACCGTGTAGGTCTCCTGCAGGCCCGAGCCCTGACGGCGGATGACGACACCTTCGAACACCTGGGTGCGCTCGCGATTGCCCTCGATCACACGAACGTGGACCTTGAGGGTGTCACCGGGGGCGAACTCGGGGATGTCATCCCGCTTGCTGAGATTGTCGACGAGATCGGTGGGCTGCATCGCTGCGCTCCGTACGGATCGAGAGAATGGATCATCGGCGGGACGGTCTGCCCGGGCCGACCCCCAATGCTAGGGGGACGGCCGTGCGTTGCCACCCTCCACGCCGCGGTGATCAGCGGCGCCGGCATGGCCGGTTCGGATCGCTCTTCTCGAGCGTCTCGAACTCAGCGCTCGGGAAGATCGATCCCGAACTCGTCGAGCGCTCGCTGCTCGTCGGCGCTGAGCCCGCCACGGGCATCGAGAAGGTCAGGGCGGTTGTGCGCCGTGCGTTCGATCGCCTTGGCCAGGCGCCAGCGAGCGACCTTGCCGTGATCGCCGGACCGCAAGACGTCGGGGCTCCCCCACCCGCGGAACTCCGCCGGACGGGTGTAGTGCGGATACTCGAGCAGCCCGTCAGCGAACGACTCGTCCTCGACCGAGGTCGCGTTGCCGAGCACACCCGGCACGAGACGACCGACCGCCTCGATGATCATGGCTGCGGCAACCTCTCCGCCGGCGAGGACGACATCACCGACCGAGATCTCGCCGTCGCACAGATGTTCGCGGACCCGCTCGTCGACACCTTCGTAGCGGCCGCACAGCAGCGAGAAGCCGTCGAGTTCGGCGAGTTCGTGGGCCATCAATTGGTCGAAGCGACGACCCGAGGGCGAAAGGTAGAACAGTGGCCGAGGCGGCTCGACGGCCTCAACGGCGCCAAAGAGAGGCTCCGGCATCATCACCATGCCGGCGCCCCCACCGAAGGGGGCATCGTCGACGGTGTTGTGAACGTCGGTCGTGGTCTGACGCAGGTCATGCACTCGGATGTCGAGATGGCCATCGCGGCGACCTCGCCCGATCACCGACTGATTGGCGATGTGATCGACCATCTCCGGAAAGATCGAGAAGACGTCAATCCGCATGGGGTCAGTCCTGATCTCGTTCGGAGACGGCTTCGTCGAGATCAAACAAGCCGACGGGCGCGTCGACGTGGATTTCGTCGTTGGGGGTATGCGACATCACGAACTGCACCGGCACGAGGGTGCCGCTGTCGAGTTCGAGCAGGTCGGAGGCCGGGTTCTCGAGCAGGCGGGTGACCGTGCCGCGGGCGATGCCGTCCTGGTCGATCACGGTGGCCCCGATGAGTTCGTGCACCCACAACTCGTCGGGATCGTCGATCGGCTCGCCGAGCAGCACGACATTGCGCAGCGCATCGGCGGCGTCGCGATCGTGCACTCCCTCGAACACGACGAGCCATGACCCCTTGTGTGGACGCGCCGAACGGACCTCAAGCGGGCCATTGGCGGTCTCGAGCACGGACCCGGGGTCGAGGCGCTCGGTTCGGTTGGAGGTGAGCAGCACGCTCACCTCGCCGCGCACACCGTGCGGACGGGAGATGCGGCCGATCTCGAGCACGTCAGTCGACGAACTCGACCTCGATGGCGGTGACGTCGTCGTCGACGCCTGCGGCGCGCACCACCGTGCGGATGGCCGAGGCAACGCGACCGCGCTTGCCGATCACACGGCCCATGTCGCCGTCGGCGACCGAGACGTCGAGGCGGATACCGCCGTCGGTCTCACTCTGGGCAACCGAGACGCCATCGGGGTTGTCGACGATCTGCTTGACGACGAACTCGCAGACGCGGCTGGCGGCGTCGGCGCTCACTCGTCGCCACCCTCGGCGTCGGCGGTGTCGTCAGCGGCTTCAGCGTCGTCGTCACCCTCGGCGTCGGCGGCATCCTCCGCCTCGGAAGCCGCAGCCTCCGCGGCCTCGGCTTCCTTCTCGAGCTGCTTCTTGCTCTTGCGGGCGGCACGCTCGGGAACGGTGGCGTCGAACGCCTCGCTGGTGTGTTCGGTCCAGGCGCCGGAGATCTTCAAGAGCTTCTCGACCCGGTCGGTCGGCTGGGCGCCATTGGCGAGCCAGTGAACCGCACGCTCGTTGTCGATCTTGATGACCGACGGATCTTGGCGGGGCTCGTAAGTACCGATGATTTCGATGAAGCGACCGTTGCGCGGCGAGCGCGAATCGGCGGCGACGACACGGTAGGTGGGCTGCTTCTTCTTGCCCATCCGCATGAGGCGGAGCTTGACGGCCATGAGGTGATCTCTTCTTGTCTGCTTCGGAGTACTTCGTCGGGCGCGTGGAGGCCCGAACAACCAGACCATTCAACCTGGCGGGGGCATCTGTTCCAACCTCCGACCTGGAGTCGAACCGATAATCACCTCTCGGGCAGGCTCGGGAAACCCGGAGGGAGTCCCTCGCCGCCCTCGAGGCCGGGAAGCGTGAGGGGCGACTTCGGCACGGCGGCCGGCCCCTTCTCCGTGACGCGCCCGCCTTTACGGCGCCCGCCCTTCTGCTTGCCCTTCTTGTTGTTCTTGCCTCTGCGGTTCTTGGGGTTCTGCTTCTTCGTGCCGAAGCCCGCGAACTGCTTCATCATCTTGCGCATCTGCGTGAACTGGTCGAGCAGATTCTTCACGTCGCCGGGCTGCATGCCGGCACCCTGTGCGATGCGCTGGCGGCGGGAGCCGTCGATCAGGTCGGGGTCGGCGCGTTCGGCCGGTGTCATCGACCGGATAATGCCCTCGATGCGGGCGATCTGACGGTCGTCGATCTCGACATCGCGGGCCTCCTTGGGGATGCCCGGCATCATGCCCATCAGGTTGCCGATGGGACCCATCTTCTTGATCTGCTGCATCTGTTCGAGGAAGTCATCGAGCGTGAAGGTGCCCTCCATGAGGCGGGCTGCGGCTTCTTCGGCCTGTTCGGCTTCGAATGCCTCTTCGGCCTTCTCAATGAGCGTCTCGACGTCGCCCATGCCGAGAATGCGGCTGGCAAGACGATCGGGGTGGAAGGTCTCGAAGTCGTCAAGCTTCTCGCCGGTCGAGGCAAAGGCGATCGGCTTGCCGACGACCTCCTTGACGGACAGCGCCGCACCACCGCGGGCATCGCCGTCAAGCTTGGTCAAGATGACACCGTCGAGTTCGAGGGTGTCGTTGAACGCCTTTGCGGTGTTGACCGCGTCCTGACCGGTCATCGCATCGATGACGAGGAAGGTGTAGTCGGGCTGGACCTGGCCGGAGATCTGGCGGACCTGCTCCATCAACGCCTCGTCGATCGCCAGACGACCGGCAGTGTCGACGATGACGACGTCGCGGCCGGTGCGTTCGGCCTCCGCGATCGCCTTCGAGGCGACATCGACGGGATCGGTCGGTTCGGAGAAAACCGGCACGCCGACCTGGCCGGCAAGGGTGCGGAGCTGTTCGACCGCAGCGGGGCGTTGCAGGTCGGCGCCCACGAGCAGGGGGTTGCGTCCCTGCTTCTTGAACCACTGAGCGAGCTTGCCGGTGTTGGTGGTCTTACCTGCACCCTGCAGACCTGCCATGAGCACGACGGTGGGAGGTTTCGAGGCGTAGGTGATCTTCATCGCCTCGCCACCGAGGCTGGCGGTCAACTCCTCGAGAACGATCTTGATGACCTGCTGAGCCGGATTGAGGGCGTTCGACA
>JAKMFW010000059.1 GCA_022425325.1 Acidimicrobiales bacterium
CGTGCGCACCCTGATCGTCCTCCCGACCTTCAACGAGGCCGACAACATCGTCGAGGTCCTCCAAAAGTTGCGCGCCGTCGTTCCCGAGGCCTCGGTGCTGGTCGTCGACGACGCAAGCCCCGACGGCACGGCTGATCTCGTTGAGGAGGTTGCGGAGCAGATCGGCGATGTTTCGGTGATGCGCCGTCCCGCCAAGTCGGGCCTCGGCTCTGCGTATCGCGATGGGTTCCATCGTGGCCTTGCCGTTGGTTACGACGTGATGGTCGAGATGGACTCCGACCTCTCGCACGACCCCGCTGCGCTGCCTTCGCTGCTCTCAGCTGTGGCCGATGGCGCGGCTCTTGCGCTCGGAAGCCGGTACATCCCCGGCGGCTCGATCCCCGACTGGTCCTGGCATCGCCGGGCGTTGTCGCGATGGGGCAATCGCTATGCGGCTGCGGTTCTGGGTATCGACGTCAAAGACGCAACCAGTGGATACCGGGCGTATCGAGCGGAGGCGTTGACCAACATCGACTTCCACACGGTGCAAGCCGACGGCTACGGCTTCCAGGTTGAGATGGCCTATCGGGTCCTCGCGAGCGGCGGTCGAATCGTCGAAGTCCCGATCTCGTTCACCGACCGTGTTCGCGGCGAGTCGAAGATGTCAAGCCGCATCGTCCTCGAGGCCCTCGTGCTTGTCACGTGGTGGGCCATCCGCGACCGAATCCTCAGAATCCGCCGCTGAACTGCCGAGTCGCTCGCCGCCTGCCATGCTGGCGGCATGCGTCGATGGCAGGTCGCCGGAGGACTCCTCGCTGATCGCCGCGGGCTGCTGCTCGTGGCCAACCGTCGACGCGATGGCTCGGTCGACTGGTCGACTCCAGGTGGCGTCGTCGACGATGGGGAGACGCCGATCGTGGCGCTTGGTCGCGAGGTGGCCGAGGAGACTGGGCTCATCGTCGATGCTTGGGCTGCGATGCGATGGACGGTCGAGGTCACGTTTGTCGACCTCGATATGCACCTGATGGTCGAAGTCCACGAAGCCGCCTCGTTCAGTGGCCATCTCTCGTTCGAAGACCCCGACGGCATCGTGCACGACGGCGACTTCCTCGACCAGTCCCAGGCCCGCGAACGGATTCGCAGCGGGCCGGCCTGGGTTGCTGACCCACTGGCCGAGTGGCTCGCCGAGCCGTGGAGCGAACTCCGCCAGTTCCGGTACGACGCCGTGGGGGAGCGGTCGGGCGAACTACGAGCGGTCCGTCTCGATCCATGAGCGATGCCGCCTATGAGGGGCCGCCACCCGACGGAGTCCTCGGCTTCGTCCACGTCGACATGGACGCCTTCTTCGTGTCGTGTGAGCTGCTGCGCCATCCGGAGCTGCGCACGGAGCCGGTCGTCGTTGGCGGCACCGGCGACCGCGGGGTCGTCGCCGCTGCCAGCTACGTCGCTCGGAGTTACGGCATCCATTCGGCGATGCCCACCAGCCGAGCTCGTCGGCTGTGCCCTCATGCGGTGTTTCTGCCTGGCGACCACGCCTACTACGCCGAGGTCAGCAGACGGGTCATGGCGGTATTCACCGACGTCACCCCCTACGTCGAGCCACTGTCGCTCGACGAGGCGTTCCTTGATGCTCGGGGGGCACTGCGCAATCGCGCCGATGCCGCCGAGATCGCCCGAGACATTCGAGCTCGGATCCTTGAACAGGAAGGGCTGACGTGCTCGATCGGGGTCGCAACGGTCAAGTTTCTCGCGAAGCTCGCGACCGAGGAGGCCAAACCTCGGGCGAGTCAGCGCGGGCCGATCTTCGGGTCCGGGGTGCATGTCGTCGAGCCGGGTCGAGAGCTTGCCTTCCTGCATCCCAAGCCGGCCCGGGAGCTGTGGGGGGTTGGCCCCAAGACCGGTGAGAAGCTCGCCCGCATCGGCATCGAGACGATCGGTGACCTCGCTGCGCAACCGCTGGACCGACTGACCGCAGCCCTCGGATCAGCGACGGGTGCCCACCTCCATCAGTTGGCACACGCCCGAGACCCGCGTCCGGTCGTCGTCGATTCCCGTTCCAAGTCGATCGGGCACGAAGAGACCTTCCCACGCGACCTCACCGACCGTTCCGTGCTCAGCCGAGAGCTGATCCGGATGGTGGACGCCGTCGCGACTCGCCTTCACACGGCGGGCGTTGCGGGGCGAACGATCCAGCTCAAGGTCCGGTTTGGGGATTTCACGACGATCACCCGTTCAGCCACCATCGCCGAGCCGACCGACAAGGCCCATGTGATTCGGAGCACCAGCGGGGCGCTGCTCGCCAAGATCGACATCGATCCTGGTGTCCGGCTTCTCGGCGTTAGCGTGAGCCAACTCGGCGAGCCGATCGCCCAGCAACTGAGTCTCGACGACGCGGCCGGTCCGGGACGCAACGAAACCGACGACATCGTCGAGGCGATTCGCGACCGCTTCGGCGGCGATGCCATCGGGCCGGCGACCCTGGCGCGGCCGGGAAAGTCACTCGACCGCATGGTGCCCGGCCAGCAGCAGTGGGGTCCAGATGATCTGACCCGCTGAACGCAGGCCCCGGTGGCGGCACCATCGCCACGGCGGTGATCCTGCGTCTCCGCGTTGTTTTGCAGCTACCGGTTGTGCGAAACTGGACGAACCCCACGAAGGAGCCGACGGTGCCGCTTTCCGAAGACGAGCAGCGCATTCTCAGCGAGATCGAAGATCACCTCTATGAGAGTGATCCGAGTCTGGCGCGCGAGGTGGCTCAGACCACGATCTACACCCATGCGTTCCGCAACCTCAAGCGGGCGACGGTGGGCTTCATCGCCGGCACGGTGGCGATGGTCGCCCTGTTGTCGGTGTCGTTCGTGTTCTCGTTCGTGGGCGTGCTCATCATGTTGTTCAGCCTCCTGTGGGGCTTCGACAACCTGCACAAACTCGGCCGGGCGGGTCTCGAGCAGATGACCTCCGGAATGCGAGGCAGTGCCGGTCTCAAGGACGCCGTCGGTGGCGCTGGCGCGAAGATGCGTGATCGGTTCAACCGCCCCGAGGGCGACGAGCAACTCTGATTCCCCGCCCGTCGATTCGGGCGACCCGGCGAGTCACGGTTTCGACGCGACGTTCAGTTCAGTTCAGGCTGATGGTGCGAGGGTCGATCGCGTCGCTCCACCGCCTGCTGCCTGACACCTGGGCCCGACAGCGTTCGGCCACGGCGGTGGCGGCTCGTTCGGCCTCGTGCGAGACCGATGTCGGATCGCTGAGCTTCGCGTAGCGCAGCGTGGTGACGGCTGCGGCGAGCTCCTCGACAGGACCGACGGCACGGTGGTGCTGCAGTGCTCGTGAGGCGAACTCCATCGGGGTTTCCGCCGGCGAGGGAACGATGCCGATGAGACGAAGGGCGGCGGTCGCGTCGTCCCATGCGAGTTCGCTGCGTCCGACTGGGTCGTCCGCCACCTGCATCCCACGGCGCCGCCGGGAGACGATGCGAACGAGCGGGACCGCGCCGACGATTGCCGCGACACCGCCGATCGCTGCGACGAGCCGGAGCAGCAGGCTCCAGTCGCGCCCATCATCCTGATCGCCTGCCGTCGTGCCTGCGCCGGCCGGCTCGGCGAGCAGGTCGTCGGGATCGGGTTCGGATTGGTCGGGGACAGACGGTGCAGCGT
>JAKMFW010000086.1 GCA_022425325.1 Acidimicrobiales bacterium
CGACGTTTCAGCGCTGCTGATCGAAGGCCGCAACACGATCGGCATCACGCTCGCCGACGGGTGGTGGCGGGGTCGAGTCGGGGTTTTCCGAAAGCCAAACAATTGGGGAACCAACGTCGCTGCGATCGCCCGACTCGAGGCCGGAAACCGCACACTCGTCCAGTCCGACTCCACGTGGAAGGCGATTGAGGGTGGCGTACGGCGTGCGTGCCTGTTCAACGGCGAGGAGTTCGACGCCCGCCTCGAGCCCGATGGATGGACCTCCACTGGTTTCGATGACCGGGCATGGTCGCCGGTGACGGTTGTCGACGGACCGACCCACCGCCTTCTCCCCCAGGTTGGCCCCAGCGTCCATGTTGTTGAACGGGTCCGCGCTCAACAGGTGTTCCGCACCCCATCGGGAGAAACTGTCGTGGATTTCGGGCAGAACCTCGCAGGGGTTGTGGAGTTCACGGTCATCGGCCCAGCCGGTTCGAGCGTTCGACTCACCCATGGCGAGACCCTCACCGCCGACGGTGAGTTCACATCTGACACATTCGGCGACTCCCGCCAACAGGTTCGCTACACCCTGGCTGGAGCAGGCAGAACCGAGACCTTCGCGGCGCGTTTCACCTACCACGGCTTCCGTTATGCCCGGGTCGACGAATGGCCTCCCGGATCAGAGCCAACCGCCGACGACTTCACTGCGCTCGTTCTCAGCAGCGAAGCACGGAACACCGGGCGATTCGAGTGCTCCCACAGGGAGATCAACCTGCTCGTCGAGAACATCGACCGGTCTCAAGTCGCGAACTTCGTCGAGATACCGACCGACTGCCCTACTCGTGAGAAAGCCGGATGGACCGGAGACATCGCCGTTTTCGGGCGCACCGGAGCGCTCAACCGCAACATCGCACCCATCCTCACTCGATGGCTGGGTGATGTTCGGGCCGACCAGCTCGACGACGGCCGGATCCCCTGCGTGGTGCCGGTCTCGTCCAGCTACAACGCCTTTTTCATGCGTCCCACCCACGGCGGTGCTGCCTGGTCTGATGCCTGCGTCGACGTGCCCTGGACCTTGTATCTCCATTACGGCGACCACCGAGTCCTCGAGGAAAACTACGCGACCATGAGTCGCTGGGTCGACGCGCTCGAACACCGCAGCCAGCGCGACCCCTGGTGGGCGACAGCCGACCCCCGCACCCACATCGGCCGTGGGCGACACCGTGAACACGTCATCGACAGCGGCTTCCAATGGGCCGAGTGGCTAGCGCCAGGCGAAACCCTCACGAGGAACTGGCTTCGCGGGCTCCTCAAGCCCGACCCGCTGATCGCCACGGCGTATTACGCCCGGACTCTCCAAAAGGTCGCCCAGATCGCCTCACTTCTCAACCATCCGGATGACGCTCAACAGTTGATTGAACGACGGGAACTGGTCGTGGCTGCGATCCGCAAGCACCTCTTCGCCACCGACGGCCTTCCTCACCGCCGCGACCAAATTGGGCTGGTCGCATGCCTGGCGTTCGGCCTCATCGACGAGCCTCACCGAGCCACTGCAGGCGAAGCTCTCGCCGACGTAGTGCGGGCGAACGACGCGAACCTCGCGACCGGGTTCACGATGACGCCCCTACTGTGCCCGATCCTTGTCGACGCCGGGCACACCGAGCTCGCCTACGACGTGCTCCTCGGCACCAACATTCCGTCATGGCTGTATCCGATCTCAAAGGGAGCGACCACCGTCTGGGAAACGTGGGATGCCATCAAACCCGACGGTTCGGTCAGCGACGTGAGCCAGAACCACTACGCATTCGGCGCGATCGGAGAGTTCCTTCACCGCTACGTTGCCGGACTCGACACAGACCCAGAGCGGCCCGGCTACGAACACGTCCTGATCGAACCCCGACCGGACCCTGCGGGCCGCCTCACCCGCGCAAGCGCGAATCTCGAGACTGCTCGCGGGGCCGTGTCGACCAGCTGGACCATCAGCGACGGGCAGCTCACTGTCGACGCCACCATCCCGGTGGGTGCCACCGCAACGATCACCGTCGGCTCTGCGTCGACTCACGTCGGCGCCGGAACCCACCAGGTGTCGGAACCGCTTCACGGGTGATCGCCCGCCGCCTCGCCGATGGGCAGTGAGTAACGGCTACCAAGGCCCCTGCCTGATCCCCTAGCGTCTCGCCCATGCAGCTGAGCGAGATCGACCTGTCGGACATCGAGGGATTCTGGACCGAGCCGATGGCGGTCCGGGAGGCCGCGTTCGAGACCTTGCGGCGCGAGGACCCGATTCGCTTCTTCCCCGAGCTCGGGACCGAGTACCTCGCGGCGGGGCCCGGCTATTACGCGCTCACCAAACACGCCGACATCGTGGCGGCGAGCCGTCAGGCCGACCTCTTCCAGTCGGGGGCAGGCACCAACATCCCTGACCTCCCACCCGAGTTCAACGAGTTCTTCGGCTCGATGATCAATATGGACGATCCTCGACACGCTCGACTGCGCAAGCTCGTGTCGGCCGGGTTCACGCCTCGCATGCTGCAACGCAACATGGAAGATGTCGACGCCGCAGCGAAGACGACCGTTCATCGTCTGCAGGAAGCCGGCCCGGGCTGCGACTTCGTCACGGCGTGCGCTGCGTGGCTGCCCGTCAAGATCATTTGCGACATGATGGGCATACCCGAGAGTCAGCACGAGTTCGTCTTCGACATGACGAACATCATCCTCAGCCAGGGTGATCCCGAATTCGTGCCGGAGGGACAAAACCCGCTTGAGGCGTTCCTTGGCGCCGGTGCTGCGCTGGCCGGACTCATCGATGACATTGCGGGCCAGGCTGACGGGAGCGACGGCGACACGCTCACCCATGCGCTCGTCAACGCCGAGATCGACGGCGACAAGCTGACTCGTGAGGAGATCCAGAGCTTCTTCGTCTTGCTCTGCGCAGCGGGCAACGAAACGACCCGCAACTCGATCAGCTGGGGCCTCACCTACCTCACCGCCAACCCTGAGCAGAAGGAACTGCTCCAGAGCGATCTCGACACCCACATGCCCGGCGCCGTGGAGGAAATCGTCCGGCACGCAAGCCCGGTGATCCACTTCCGCAGAACCGTCACCCAGGACGGCGCCCGACTGGGCGACACGGTCTTCAACGAGGGCGACAAGGTGGTGCTGTTCTACGGCTCCGGCAACCGGGATGATGCCGTCTTCGACAACCCGTACGCATTCGACATCACCCGAGACAACACGAACCACATCGGCTTCGGTGGCCCTGGCCCGCACTTCTGTCTCGGCGCCCATCTCGCCCGCCGCCAGATCAATGTGCTCTACAAGGAGCTGCTCTCCCAGATGCCCGACATCCACGCGGTCGGCGAACCCGATCGCCTCCGGTCGAGCTTCATCAACGGGATGAAGCACCTGGAGTGCGCCTGGTAGGCGTCCCGCTCGACGCGCTCAGATCTTCTCGAGGGGCGCCCAGCTCAATAGCAGGCGCTTCGGTCCGACCGACGGGAAATGGACCGACGCCTCCGCCTTGTCACCCACACCGTCGATCTCGACGATGACGCCTTCGCCCCATTGGCTGTGGCGAACATCATCGCCGACCTTGAGCCCGATCGACTCGGCTCCGGAGGGGGTCGGCGTGTTGGCGGCAGCGAGCGCCGACTCGACGACATCGTCGGAGTGGGAATCCCGACCACCACCACCGAAGGTGCGGCCCGTCGGAATCTCGCTGCCACCACCGCCACCGTAGGTGCGACCGCCACCGCTGCGATCACGTCGCGAGCGCAGCATGCGGGTGCCGCCGATCTCGTCGATCAACTCGGACGGGATCTCGTCGAGGAAACGACTCGGCGGGTTGTATTGGGTCTGACCGTGCATCATGCGGCTCCACGCGCTGGTGAGATGCAGCTTCTGCATCGCCCGAGTGATGCCGACATAGGCCAGGCGGCGTTCCTCTTCGAGTTCGGACGGATCGCCCAACGCTCGGACGTGGGGGAACACGCCGTCCTCCATGCCGACGAGGAACACGACGGGGAACTCGAGGCCCTTGGCTGCGTGAAGGGTCATCAACGTGACCGTGGATTCCTCTTCGTCGATGTCGTCGGTGTCGCTGACGAGCGACACCTGCTCGAGGAAGTCGTCGACCGTCTCGTACTCGCGGGCCATGCCCACGAGCTCGGACAGGTTCTCGAGGCGCCCCTCGGCCTCGACCGAGCGCTCGTTCTGCAACTCGGCGAGATAGCCCGATCGCTCGAGCGCCTCTTCGATGATCGTCGCTGGTTCCGCCTGCAGCTTGCGGATCTCCGTGGTCATCACGAGGAACTTTTCGATGCCGGTGGCGGCGCGGCCCCCGACACCGGCCTCGTCAAACCGCAACACGGCCTGGTCGAACGATTCGCCATTGGCCGACGCCCAGGCGTCGAGCTTCCCGATCGACGAATCGCCGACTCCCCGTTTGGGCGTATTGATGATGCGCTTGACCGACACCTCGTCGGTGGGGTTCACGATCGCTCGCAGGTAGGCCAGCGCGTCCTTGATCTCGCGGCGGTCGTAGAAGCGGGTGCCGCCCACGACCTTGTAGGGGATGCCGACCCGGACGAGGAACTCCTCGATGACTCGCGACATCGAGTTCGTCCGATAGAAGACCGCCATGTCACCCCACCGCATGTGGTCATGGTCGTGGAGCTTGGCGAGTTCGTTGGCGACGAACTGGGCCTCATCGGACTCGTCGTCGGCGTGGTAGCGGACGATCTTGTCGCCCGACCCCTTGTCGGTCCACAACTCCTTGGGCTTGCGTCCGACATTGCGGGCGATGACGGCGTTGGCGGCATCGAGGATCGACTGGGTCGAGCGATAGTTCTGCTCGAGCACCACCACGGTGGCGTCGGGGAACGCCTCCTCGAACTCGAGGATGTTGCGGATGTCAGCGCCCCTGAAGGCATAGACGGACTGGTCGGAATCACCCACGACGGTGACCTGACGGTGCTCTTCGGCGAGCTGGAGCACGAGATCGTTCTGGACGGGGTTGGTGTCCTGATACTCGTCGACGAGGACGTGACCAAAGCGGTGCCGCCATGAAGCGAGGACATCGGGATGCTCGCGGAACAGCTGCACCGTGCGCATCAAGAGGTCGTCGAAGTCCATGGCACCCGCTTGGAGCAGACGCTTCTGGTACTCGACATAGACCTCGCCGACCTTGCGCTGGAAGATCTGCTCGGCCTGCTCGGTGAACTGGCTCGGCCCGACGTTTTCGTTCTTGGCCATCGAGATCGTGCCGTGCACCGATCGCGGCGGGAACCGCTTGGGGTCGAGGTTGAGATCACGAATGACATAGCCCACGAGACGCACGGCGTCGGCCTGGTCATAGATCGAGAAACGGCCCGGGAAGCCGAGGCGCTCGACATCGCGCCGCAGAATCCGCACACACGCCGCGTGGAAGGTCGAGACCCACATCTTCTCCGCGACCGGCCCGACGAGCCCGCCGACGCGGTGCTTCATCTCCCCCGCCGCCTTGTTGGTGAACGTGATCGCCAGAATCTCGAACGGTGAGAGCCCGCCCTCGATCAGATGGGCGATGCGGTGGGTGAGCACACGCGTCTTGCCTGACCCGGCACCCGCAACCACGAGCAGGGGGCCACCGTCGTGCAGGACGGCGTCGTATTGGGCCGGGTTGAGACCGGCAAGCAGGGGCGACTCCGACATCGGAGCCACCCTAGCGATGCGTTGCGACAGCCGAGGGACCGGCCGACGACCGGCTCAGGTGCTGAGCTTGTAGCCCAGGCCCCGGATCGTGACGATGCACTCCGGCGTGTCGGGGGTGGGCTCGACTTTCGCCCGGAGCCGCTTGATGTGCACGTCGAGCGTCTTGGTGTCGCCGACATAGTCGTAGCCCCACACGCGGTCGATCAGGGTCTGCCGGGTCACGACGATGCCGGCGTTCTCCATCAACAGCGCGAGGAGCTGGAACTCCTTCAGTGGCAACTGCACGAGTTCGCCGGCGATCGTGACTTCGTGGCGATCACGGTCGAGCACGATGTCGCCGACCTCGAGGACCGAGCTCGGGGCCTCGTCGCGAGCCGTGCCGCCACCGCCCGCTCGCCGCAGCACGGTGCGCATGCGGGCGATCAGTTCCCGGACCCGATAGGGCTTGCTGACATAGTCGTCGGCGCCGACCTCGAGAGCGACGACGGCGTCAATCTCTTCGTTGCGGGCCGACACCATGATCACCGGTGTGTCATCAGATGCCCGGATCTTGCGGCACACGTCGATCCCCGACATCCGGGGCAGCATCACGTCGAGCAGCACGATGTCGGGGTGGTACGCCTGGTAGACCTCGAGCGCCTCTTCCCCGTCAGCCGCAAGATGAACGATGAATCCCTCTTGCTTCAATGCCTGACGCAGACCTTCACGAAACGCCGGCTCGTCGTCGACGACGAGGACGCTGATCAGGTCGTTCATGCCGGGGCGTCCTCTGCCGTAGGAATCGTCATCGTGAACGTCGAACCGTCCCCGGGCTTGGATTCCACTGCGACACGGCCACCGTGGTTCCCGGCGACGTGCCGGACGATCGCAAGGCCGAGACCGGTACCGCCGGTCTCTCGGCTTCGCGCCCGGTCCACTCGATAGAAGCGTTCGAAAACTCGCTCGAGTTCCGTGCGAGGTATGCCGACACCCTCGTCTCGAACACTGAGCGCAACGCTGCCGCTCAGATCCTCGACGATCACGGTCACCTGCGAGTCGGGATCGCTGTAGCGGACGGCATTGTCGATCAGGTTGGCCAGCGCGCGCACCAAGGCCCTGCGGTCGCCGGTTACCGTCAGGCCGCTCGGGACGCCGACGGCGGCCAGTTCGACGCGCTGAGTCGTGGCGAACACATTGACCTTCTCGATCGAGCGATTGACGATGTCGTCCACCGCGACAAGCGCGCGTTCCGGCTCGGTTTCCTCGAGACGAGTGAGCTCCAGGAGGTCATCGATAATGTCCTCGACCCGCCTCGCCTCCTGAATCAACATCTCGCCGAGTCGAGCACGGTCGGCGGCGTCGGGTTCAGTTGCAATCGTGTCGGCGAGCAAGCTCATCGCTCCAACCGGTGTCTTCAGCTCATGGGACACGTTTGCGACGAAGTCGCGCCGGATCGCATCGATGCGACGTTCCTCGGCAATGGCGTCGATGACAGCGAGCCCACGGCTCACCGATGCCTCATCGAGGCCCTCGAGTCGAGCCTTGGCTCGCTCCGCCGCTTGCGCTTCCGGCGACCAACCGTCGACGATATAGCGGACCCGCTCGCCGATGTTCTCGGCGTGGTCGCCGATGCGCTCGTAGAACCGGCCGACAAGCGCCAGCTGCAGCGCCTGCTGCGGATCGAGTTCTCCACGCCGGGCGTCCTGGATGACGTGCTGGATGTAGCGGTAGTGAAGGTCGTCGAGAAGATCGTCGAGTTCGTCGATCGACTCCGCGAGCTCAGCGTCTCGGGTTCGGAATGCATGGCCGGCCCGACGGAAGAGTTCAGCGGCCTGCGCCGACATGCGAACAACGAGGTCGCGCACCTGGTCATCGGGGTGCGCACCCTGGAGCCGACCGACTGCCTTCGCAATATTGGCGAGCAGGTCGCCGCTACGTTCGACATCAGAGTTCGCATGAAGCGTGCCGACAATAAACCGCAGATCTGTTGCGACCGGCTGTTCACGCACGAGCGTGTCGACGCAACCCTCTTCGACCTGAGTCGACAGCAGATCGATCTCGTCGTCACCGGCAACAAGCTGATCGGCGAGTGCGACATCGCCCTCGAGCATCGCTGTGGTGACCTGGGCGATCCGGTCGGCCACCATCTCGATCATCTCAAGCAGGTTGCGTTCAATCAGGGCGATGCGCTCGTCGAGCTGGCTACGGTTCTCCATCAGCCGAACCGGCCCGTCACATAGGCTTCCGTGCGCTCGTCGGCCGGGTTCGAAAAGATCGTCGACGTCTCGTCGAACTCCACAAGCCGACCGCGCCGATCGCCACGCTCGTCGAGTTCGGCAGTGAAGAACGCCGTGCGGTCCGACACGCGAGCGGCCTGCTGCATGTTGTGGGTGACGATCACGATCGTGTAGTCGTTCTGGATCTCTTTCATGAGTTCCTCGATACGACCGGTTGCGATGGGGTCGAGGGCCGAGCACGGCTCGTCCATGAGCAAGACGTCGGGGTTGACCGCAATAGCGCGAGCGATGCACAGCCGCTGCTGCTGCCCGCCCGACATGCCGAGTGCCGACTCATCAAGACGATCCTTCACCTCGTCCCACAGGCCTGCGCGGCGCAGCGACTTCTCGACGATGTCCTCCATATTGCCCTTCATGCCCCCGACGCGGGGTCCATAGGCGACATTGTCGAAGATTGACTTCGGGAACGGGTTCGGCTTCTGAAACACCATCCCGATGCGTCGCCGCACGGCGACCGGGTCAACCTCGGGGGCATAGAGGTCCACGCCGTGATACCGAACGGAGCCTTCGACCCGGGCGATCGGAATCAGATCGTTCATCCGGTTGAAGCAGCGCAACACCGTCGACTTTCCGCAGCCAGATGGCCCGATGAATGCGGTGATCTCCCGTTCCTTGACCTCAAGATTGACGTCAGCGACCGCTCGATTCTCGGCGTAGTAGACGTTGAGATCGGTAAGGCTGAAGACGGAGGCGGCAGCACTGCTGCCGCTGTCGTCTTCGATGAAGTCTGGTACGTCGGGGAGGGCTTCGTATTCCGTCACGGACATCGTTTCTCCGGTGATCAGCGCCCGAGGCGCTTTGCGATTCGGGCTCGTCCGATGATCGCCACGAGGTTGATCAAGAAGACGAGAACCAACAGGACAAGGCTTGCAGCCGCAGCGTGGCCACGCCAGATCGCCGCCGGCTCCTTGGTGAAGGTGGCGATGTTCATCGGCAACGCAGTGAACGCTCCGCGCATCTGCTCCAAGAAGTCGTTGTTGCCGGTGGTGTAGAACCCGGCGGCACCCACAACGAGAAGCGGGGCAGCTTCACCGAGGGCTCGAGCAATCGAAAGCACGGTGCCCGTCAGAATGCCGGGCAAAGCAGCAGGCAACACCTGGGTGCGGATCGTCTCCCACTGGGTGGCGCCCAGGCCGTAGGCGCCATCGCGGTAGGAACCGGGCACGGCGCGGATCGCCTCGGCGGACGTGATGATCACGATCGGCAGGACGAGAATGGCGAGGGTGAGAGCGCCGGAGATGACGGAGTCACCGCCGGTGAGCCCCTTCAAAGTCTGCACGAAGACCGCAAGCCCGAGGAGGCCGTACACGATCGACGGCACGCCGGCGAGATTACGCACGGTCACCTGGATCAACCTCGTCGACCAATTGTCGGTGGCGTACTCCTCGAGATAGATCGCCGCACCGATGCCGATCGGGAAGGTGAGGATCACGATCCCGGCGATGATCAACGATCCGCGGATGCCCTGGGCCACACCGGCCGCATCAGGGTTGGAGACGAACGAGGTCGTGAGAAAGCCCCACATCCTGCTGGTCGAAATGTCCCACGATCCCTGGACGACATCCCAAAGAACGGCACCCACCATGACGAAGGCGGCAAGGACAGCAAGGCTGATCAAGCCGAAAAAGACCTGGCCCGGGCGATCGGCACCGGGTTGCTTTTGCAAGCTGCCGGGATCGAAGACGTCACCACGCATCTCAGTACACCTGTCGGAATCGGCGGACGATGAAGTCGGACGCCACATTGAGAAGCAGCGTTGCGAGAAAGAGGAGCGCCCCGAGGAAGTACAAGCTCTGGAAGGCGATTCCTGAGCCGGCTACAGAGTCGGTGCCGGCGCCGACTGAGGCCATCGCCGCCGTCAGCGTCTGCCCGGGTTCGGTCGGATCGCTCTCGAAAAGCGCTCCACCAGAGCCGCCGGCGGCGATGAAAACCACCATGGTCTCACCGATGGCGCGAGACACGCCGACGATCAACGCGGCCGAGATGCCCGAGATGGCGGCTGGGAATACGACGCGCAGCGCAGTCGTGGCCTTTCGGGCGCCGAGGCCGTAGCTCGCCTCCCGGAGTTCGGTCGGCACCGCACGCATCGCATCTTCCGAGATCGAGGCCACGATCGGGACGGTGAGCACGCCCACACCGAGGCCTGCTGCGAGCAAGGAGAAGATGCCGATGTCAGCGAAGATCGGCTGCAGAATTTTGGGAAAGATGAACGAGATGGCGAAGAGGCCCAATACCACCGAGGGAATCGACGCCAGCGTCTCGATCAGCGGCTTCACGATTCGCTGGGTGCGATCGCCTGCGTATTCCGAGAGGTAGAACGCCACGCCGATGCCGACTGGTCCGGCGACCACCATGGCGATGATGGTCACCCACAGCGTGCCGACAAAGAGCGTGGAGAGATCGAACTGCCCTCGCCGCGGAAACCAACCCACGTCGGTCAGCAAGCCCCAACTGAACTCCTGATCGGAAACGAACGCCCACGCCTCGGTGAAGATGTTCAGCACGATCAAGACGCTCACGACCACCGACGAGAGGCCGGCTGCGAACATGGCTTTGCGAGCCCGCTCATTCTGCGCAGCACGCCCGGGCGCAAGCCGAAGATCGGTCACTGAACGAACCGGTGCGAGGTCGGGAGAAACGCCGGCGATACCGCCCTCCACCACCGCCGACCCGACGAAAAAGTCCCAGGGGGCCTTTGCCCCTGTGCCGGCACGGTCAAGCGCCTCGATCATGACCGCCACCCCCACGGCGATGACCACGATTCGCCAGACATTGAAGTCGAACGCCCAAAGAGGTGCGGCGTAAACGATCAGGAAGCGAATCAGCTGCCGCGTCGCCATGCGAAGCGGACCGGCGAAGGATCCGTCGGAGAGTTGGGCCGAACTCCCCATCAGCCGCATCGCCAACGTCTGCCCGCTGGGCCAGCAGTAGCCTTCGAGCGCGGCGTAGAGGATCGCAGCGATCCACCAGTTCGACAGTCCGACGTCGCCGATCGGGCCGGCGACGAAGTACTCGGTGATCGCAACGAGGAGGGCGAGCAGCAGATACAGCACCGCCTCGATCGTCGCGGTAACACCACGCCGCCAAAGCGGGAACGGACGACCAGCGGCGGTCGACGATGCGCTCGACGTCGTCTGGTTGAGGGTTGTCGCCATGCTCAGTCCTCGCTCCATTGGCCCTGACCGGTAAGCCGGGCCGCCCAGACAGTCTTGGCCCGGGCCGAATCAGCACCATTGAGATCGACATATCCGACTTCGCTGACCGCAGCGAGGCCTTCGTCGCTCAGCATGTAGTCGACGAACGCCTCGATCGCCTCGTCCTCGGCCGCCGCTGCTGCGTTGACGTAGGTGTAGAGGAATCGAGCGACCGGGAAGACGGCAGCGCCGATGGTCTCCTCGGTGGGCGTCACGCACGTTCCCCCATCCTCGACGGCAACCTGCAGGAGCTTGGCGTCACCCGCTTCCGCTGCCTCCACGGCGAAGGCGAATCCGACCCAGCCGATCGAATGAGAGGTCGAAGAGATCCCCTCGATGATCGTGTTGTCGTTAGGTGAGGACGAGTAGTCGGCGCGGACAGTCTCGACGAAGTCACGGGCTTCGGTGTCGAGCCCGGTCTTGCCCTTGGCAACCGCCTCGATCACGATCTCACCGAACGAGTCGAAGGTCCCCGACTCTTCACCAGGACCGAACACATCGAGTTCGAGTCCCTCGGGGAACTGGGTTCCGTCCCATTCAGCCGTGATCTCGTTTGCGTCAGACCAACGCTCGAAACCCTGGGCCTCCGAGGAGACCAAGGCGTAGAGGTCGTTGAACGACACACAGTCGATCTCGGCATTTGCCGGCGAGGTGATCAAGGTGATGCCATCGACAGCCCGGCGGATCTCAATGAATTCGATCCCCTGTTCTTCGCACAAGGCGACTTCCTCGGGCTTGAACAACCGGGAGGCGTTGGTGATCTGGACGTCACCCCGGCAGAAGAGCTGCGCACCATCGCCGGACCCGGGGTTGTCGACGGAGATGGCCACACCGGGAGCGATTTCCTCGAACCGCTCCGCTTGGAGTTGCACAATCGGGAAGACGGTCGACGAGCCGGAAATGGCGATCTCCGACGCCAGTTCGCCCACAGGTGTGGCTTCCTCCTCAACGGGCGCCGTGGTGGCGGCAGGAGCGGCGGCCGGCTCGGTGTCGTCCTTCAGCGAGTCAATGCCGAAACCGACGACGGCGACGACAAGGGCAGTTAGGCCCATCGACAGAAGCCGGGTGCGCGAACTGGGGAGTGGTGACGTCATGGCGGCCCTCGGACAGTACGGACCAAAGTTGACCCGAAAGGGGTTCCAGAGTGAACGCTGGCGGCTGAAAAGGTGAACGGATCATGAACGACGCAGAAGCTGGAGGTTGCTCCGAACGCCCAACGGCGGGGTATGCACCGGACAACGCCGACGCATACCCCGCCGTCTGGAGGGGGTTCGTCTTGCTCGAGCGTCAGCCCGAACGATGCGGCACTCAGCCGCTGAAGCTGCGACCCGTGATGCGGTTCGCCCACACCGACTGGGCGAGCTGCTGATCAGCCTCCGCCAGGTCGATGTAACCCACAGCGGTCACAGACTCGAGGCCGGCGTCGCTCAGCATGTAGTCGACGAAAGCAGCAACGGCCGGGTCACTGTCTGCCATCTCGGCGTTCACGTAGGTGTAGAGGAAGCGCGAGATGGGGAAGTCGGCAGAGGCGATGGTCTCGGGGGTCGGCACGACGCACTCGCCACCGTCCTCCTTCGCCACAGCGAGAAGCTTGGCTTCTCCGGCCTCTTCGGCCTCCTTGGCGAAAGCGAAACCGACCCAGCCGAGGCTGGTGTCGCTCGAGGCGATGCCTTCGATGATCACGTTGTCGTTGGGAGACGAGGTGTAATCGGGACGAATCGTCTTCACGAAGTCGCGGGCCTCCGTGTCGAGTCCGGTCTTGCCCTTGGCGACCGCCTCGATCACGATCTCGCCAAACGAGTCGAAGGTGCCCGACTCTTCGCCAGGGCCGAAGATGTCGAGGGGCGCATCCGGCAATTCGCCGGCGGCCGAACCCATCTCGGCGAGCAGAGCGTTGGCGTCGGCCCAGCTGTCAAAGCCGGTGGCCTCTTCGCTCAGCAGTGCGTAGATCTGGCTGAACGAGACACATTCGACGGCGTTGTTGTTCGCCGACGTGATCACGGAGATGCCGTCGATACCACGACGAATCTCGATGAACTCGATGCCGTTGGCGGCGCAGGTCTCCAGCTCGGAGTCCTTGTACGCCCGAGAGGCATTGCCGATCGGGATCTCGCCGTCACAGAAGAGAGCGGCGCCATCACCGGAGCCGGGGCCATCGACGGAGATCGCCACACCGGGGTTGGCGGCAGCAAACTCCTCGGCCTGCTTCTGGACGATGGGGAACACGGTCGAGGAACCGGAAACGGCGATCGACCCTTCGAGAGCGGGCGCTTCAGCCGGCTCCTCGGCGGACTCTTCTTCGGCCGCAGGCGCCGCCGTGGAGTCAGAGCCGGAGTCGGCCTCGGTAGTGTCGTCGTCGTCACCGCAAGCAGCGGTGAAGAGGGCGAAGACGGTCAATAGGATGACGAGCAATCGAGCTCGACGCAGGTTCGTGGTATGCATGCGCCGTACGGTACGGGTGGCGGATTTGCACCAAACTGACAGCCGGTTACGACTCGGAGCTCCCTGTCTGAACGTTTGGTAAACGACCCCGGGGCGATCTGCACCCGGCTTCGTCAGCGACAATCAGGCGCTGCGGCCCATCAGGGCGAGGAAACGATCGATGATCGAGGCATCGGCCGGAGGCGCAACCGGCTGATCGGGAAGGATGCCTCCGGCGAGCACGGCGTCGGCATGCTCGGCCCAGAAGTCCAGGCAGCCATCGACGAGTTCCTCGGGCAGCTCGACCGGACGGCCCGTGGCCTGCCCGATATCCCACGCCCGAACCAGGTTCTCGCTGATGCGCTGGGCGAGCAGATCACCGAGCAGAATCGGACCCTGCTCGTGCGGCACGATCGTGCCGGCCGGATCGATGTCGCGGAGCGCGCCGATGGCGCCCACTGCCGTGCCGCGCCAGGCCGCAACGGGATTCCCGCCGAGGACGGCCGCATCGAACTCGCCAACTGACTGCAGGGCCTCCCCCGCTGCCGCTGCGGACAGTTGGGCGTCGCCGACGACAACCCAGGCGACCGTCGTGATCACCGTCCAGTCGTCGGGATGTGTGGTGAGCTCCCACTCCTGATCGGCCAGCTCGACGATGGTCTCGCCGAACTGCGCTGCCGCCCGCTGATATGCCGCCGCATCGAGGCTCACGGCTCTCCTCTCACGTGCCTATTCCCACTCGATGGTGCCGGGCGGCTTCGACGTGATGTCGTAGGCGACGCGGTTGACGCCGGGCACCTCGTTGATGATGCGGCTGCTCATCGCTTCGAGCACGTCGTAGGGGATGCGGGCCCAGTCGGCGGTCATGGCGTCCTCGCTGGTGACCGCGCGGATGATGACCGGGTAGCCGTAGGTGCGTTCGTCACCCATGACACCGACACTGCGGATGTCTGGCAGCACGGCGAACGACTGCCAGATCTCACGCTCAAGGCCGGCCTTGGCCAGCTCCTCGCGAACGATGAAATCGGCGTGCTGGAGTGTCTCGACCTTGTCGGGCGTGACCTCACCGATGATGCGGACACCGAGACCCGGCCCAGGGAAGGGCTGTCGCTGCACAATGTCGTCGGGGAGGCCGAGCTCGGAGCCGACCTGCCGGACTTCATCCTTGAAGAGGCTGCGGAGCGGCTCGACGAGCTCGAACTCCATGTCCTCGGGCAGGCCGCCGACATTGTGATGGCTCTTGATCGTGGAGGCGTGCTCGCTTCCCGACTCGATGACATCGGGATACAGCGTTCCCTGCACAAGGAACTCGGCGCGGCGACCATCGGAGCCGCTGGACGCTTCGGCCTTGGCATCCTCGAAGACCCGGATAAAGAGTTCGCCGATCGCCTTGCGCTTGGCTTCAGGCTCGGTGACGCCGGCGAGGGCGGAGAAGAAGCGCTCCGAGGCATCGACGAAGATCAGCCGCACACCGAAGTTCTTCTCGAACGTCTCGATGACCTGGTCGGCCTCGTTCAGGCGCATCAGGCCGGTATCGACATGCACACAGGTGAGCTGATCGCCGATGGCCTTGTGCACGAGCGCAGCGGCAACCGCAGAATCGACACCACCGGACAGCGCACAGATGACCGGCTTGTCGCCGACCTGCTGGCGGATCTGCTCGACCGAGGTGTCGATAATCGAGGCCATGGTCCAGTCGCCCGGCGTGCCGCACCCTTCGCGAAGGAAGCGCTCGATCACCTGCTGGCCGTGCTCGGTGTGCATGACCTCCGGGTGGAACTGCACGCCGTAGAGCTTGCGTTCAACCGACTCGAACGCAGCGATGGGTGCGTCGGGGGTGGATGCCGTGGGCGTGACACCGTCCGGCGGCACGGTGATGGCGTCGAAATGCGACATCCAGACGTTCTGCTGGGTGGGGGTGCCCGACAGCAGGGTGCCGCCGTCGCCCCCGACGGTGAGAACGGTGCGGCCGTACTCGCCCCGATCGGTGCGGCCGACCGTGCCGCCGTTCTGCTGGGCGATCAGCTGCGCGCCGTAGCAGATGCCGAGAATCGGAATGTCGAGGTCGTACACCGCGGGATCGATGGCGATGGCGCCGTCGGCGTGCACGGAATCGGGGCCGCCGCTGAAGATGATGCCGGCGGGGGCCTTCGCTGCGATCTCAGCGGCGGTGGAGCGGGGCGAGATGATCTCGCTGTAGACGTTGGCTTCACGCACCCGACGGGCGATCAACTGGGCGTACTGGGCGCCGAAGTCGACGACCAACACCTTGTCGAACTCGCCGTCGGGACCTGGCATTGCGCTCATCGAACGACGACCTCCGGGTGCGAACAGGCCGTCACGTCGGTGCGGCCATCGACGGGAACGAGGGTGTGCAGCGTTCTGCAGTCGGGCTCGTACGCCCGAAGAGCAGCGGTTCCTTGCTCGATCTGCACTTCGGCCATGAGTCCCTCTCCGTTCCCCGCCGGGTGCGGGGAGGAAAGGAGCGATGCTAGCCGCCGAGAGGGGGCTTCAGGAGCCGCCTCGCCGGGCTCCGTGCATCTCGTGGGCGGCCTTCGCTCCCCCACTCCGGCCTTCCTCTGCGACGGTCTCAGCCCGGGCCGCCGAGGATGGAGTCGTCGGTTCCGGTGGCGATCGCTAGCAACTGGCGCAGCATCGATCCGGTGGCTCCCCAGATCGTGTCTCCAGGGACCTCGAAGAAGCTCAGCGCTCGAGGCGCGGCGCCCTGCCAGGTCCAGATCTCCTCGCGCCACACGACATCGCTCAACAGTTCAGCGAGCGACACCTGGACGATTGCCTCGACCTCGCCGGGCGACGCGACATGTACCTTCGGCGTGGACTCGCTGACCGCAACGTAGGGGTGGATCAGGGTGCGGGATCCGACGGTGATGAAGCGGTCGAGTCCGCCGACCGGCACCACCGACGACGGGTCGAGCGCAACCTCCTCCTCGGCTTCACGCAACGCCGTGTTCCAGAGGTCGGGGTCGGTGTCGTCGCGGCGACCACCCGGAAAGGAGATCTCATGGGCATGGTGGCGCATCGTCGGTGATCGACGAGTCAAGAGGACATGCGGACCGTCGTGCGTCTCGTAGAGCACACACAGCACGGCCGAGTCGCGTGCCTCGTCGGGGACCTCGCCGAGCGTGATCGAGTCGCGCCGAGAGGCAAGGCGATCAACGATGTGGTCGAGCGAAGGACGACGACGCGATGGGTCGATCCCCGCCCACGGTGCCGGTCCACCGAGTCGGGCCGAGGGAGGACGAGGGATGATCTGCGGTCCGCCTCGCCCGGGAGGCGGCGCAAACGGGTCGTGACCCGAATCGCTCAGGAGGCGTCCTCGATCAGCGACCGCAACAACTCGGGCATGCCGGCCGTCTTGAGGTTGGCGAGGACCTTGCCGGGGGGTGTCTCGCCCTTCTCCCACTCCTCCCAGTAACCGAGGAGCTTGGTGGCGTCAGGTGCGAGCTTGTCCATGATCCGAGGTTACCGAGAACGACAGCCGTCCCTTCGATCGGGTGACCCGATGTCCGCCGACGGTCTCAGCGGCTTGCCGCTCGCCCGCCACGACCTGCCAGACCCGCTCGATAGTCGCCGTATCGACCCGGTACGGGTCGCCGGACTCCTGCTGGATCCAGGCGCGCAACGCCTCGGACGCCACCGCGCGAGGAGCCGACCGGAGGGCGTGGACGTCGGTGGGGTCGAGTTCGGCTGCGGCCGTTTCGATCAACGCCAACGCATCGGCCACGAGGTCGGCGTGACGGTTGAGCAACGGTACCGGGTCGGCTTCGAACACCTCGGCGATCTCGGTAAGGAGACGGTGACGGACGGCGTTTCGGGTCATCGCCATGTCGTCATTGGTCGGGTCGTGGCGCGGCACGACCCCGGCCTCGCCGCACACCGCCACCGTGTCGGCTCGAGTGAGATGGAGGATCGGGCGGTGGGCCCGACCCATCCGAGCCGCAGTGCCGGTCAAGCCGGCGCCACGGAAGAGGTTGAGTAGCACCGTCTCGGCTCGATCATTCGCGGTGTGCGCGACACAAACGTCGGCGGGCAACACGTCATACCGGAGGCGGCGTGCCGTGGCCTCGAAGTTCGCAGAGGGGTCGAGGTCGAGGCGTCGATACTCGAACGGCACCCCCCACGCAGTGGCGAGATCACGCACGAACGCGGCATCGTCGGCCGAAGAGGGGCGGACGCCGTGATCGACGTGCCAGATCGTGAACGAACGCCCGGCCGAGCGGGCGAGCACGGCCATGGCAATACTGTCGGCGCCGCCACTGACGCCAAGGTGAAGGTGTCCGTCCGGGAAGCTGCAGCGACCGAGCAGCTCCGCGATGGCCATCGGATCAGGCGGCGGGCGCCGAGGCGCCGACCCGTTCGATCCACTGCGACGGATCGCGAATCTCGGCGATCGACGGGACGTTGGCCGGCTCGGCCCACGCCTTGTCGAGGAGCTCCATACCGCCGTGTCCTTCGACCGACTGGATGAAGTGTTCACCCTCGGCGTACTGCTTCATCTTCGCCTCGAGACCGGCGAGTTTCTGGAAGACCTTCGTGAACCCGCTGGCACCCTGACGGCGATTGCGCAACACCCGGGCGAACCGTTCCTGGGACGGGATGAGATCCTTGCCGGCTCGGTCCATCGTGATGTCGCCGTGGCCTTCGAGCAGGCTCATCAGGCCGGCGACCTCGTTGATCACCTCGAGCTGCTCCTCCGACGCGAACAGGGCCATCATGCCGCCCTGGTCCATCGGATCTTCTCCACGCTTGCGAGCTTCGAGCAGGCGCTGCGCCGCAGCGAGGAACCGCTTCGGGTCTGGATCGACGGAGTCCATCGTGGAGTTGACGAGGCCGAGGAAGTGCTCGCGCATCCACGGCACGCCGGTGAACTGGGCCCGATGGGTGACTTCGTGCAACGCCAGCCACAGGCGGAATTCCTGGGGCGGGAACGCATAGCGCTGTTCGAGCATCAAGACGTTGGGCGCCACGTAATAGACGATGTCCTGGTCTTCGGGGTTCTCGTCCTCGATGACCAGCAGATCGTACTGGCCGAGCACTCGCGTCGACATCCAGCCGAGCATTGCGCCGAGTTCGGCACCCGCAATCTTGGGACCGAGAACGGACTCCTTGCCGTCCATCTTGTCCTCAAGCTTGGTGGTGATCGGTTTCAGGAGTCGCTGAAAGCTGGCGAGGTTGGCGTCGACCCAGCCCTCGCGGTTGGTGACGCAGCCGCGTGCCTTGCCGTCGAGCGATCGGAGACCCGTGCACTCGGCGACGAGGTCCTCTGCCATCGCCGTGTAGCGGGCAAAGTCCTCTTCGAGCCCGTCGCGGTACCGCCCGGCCTGGTAGGGCTCACGCCCCGCGACCTTCGCAGCGATCGTGCGGGCGACGTCCCAGTCGACGGCGCCGCCCATGTCAGTCCCGCGGATAACGCTTGTACGTCACCTGGTTGAGGTAGCCGGCGACCGAGGCGACGATCGCAAGGATGGTGGCGCCAACGAGAACCGGTGCGATCCAGAAATGCCATACGACAGCGAACATGCTGGAGAGTGTAGGCGCCCCGGTGGCGCAAGCCGCAGTCAGGTGCGGACTCGCCGGGGAATGCAGACGTCGACCACCCGAGACCGGGCGCGTGTGTCAGTCGTCGAGCACCTTGCCGCGCATCCGCGGCACCACCATCGGTGCGTGGAGTGCGCAGTACTCCTGATCGTTGTACCGGCTGAGGTGCGTGGCGCAGCCAGGCTCGAGGCAGACCCGCCCGACTTCCATGACCGGAAGGTTGCGCTCGATGCTGGTGAACTTTTCTCCAATGACCCGCATGGTCGTGTCTACGGAGCGACCCATGCGTTTGGTTCCACGTGTCACCGAAAAGTTCCGGAACGGGGACCATCCGGAGCCGCGCTGATCGAGCGGCCGCTGGTCTACCGCTTGTGCTGGGCCTGCTGGATCGCCTGTGAAATCTTGGATTTCAGGGCGTCTGGGACCGGATCACTGCATCGTCTCGACACGACCGTTCGGACCCGCATCTCGAACGCATACGTGTCGTTGCACGTGCTGCATTTCGCGACGAGCGCCTGAATGACGGTCTGACATTCGACATCCTGCGGGCAGTTGTCGAGGTACGTCGACACGCATGGGTTGCCGCCGCCGCAGTCGCGGGATTCGAACTCACCGTACGGGTCGGTCATGACACAGGCTCAGGGTCGGGAAGGAGACGGTGCTCCTCGGCAAACGAGTACAACCGCTTCTGGAGCTGCTTTCTTCCACGATGCAGCCGCGACATCACCGTGCCGATCGGGACGTCCAGGATCTCGGCGATCTCCTTGTAGGCGAAGCCCTCGACGTCGGCCAGCAGGATCGGCATCCGGTAGTGCTCGGGAAGATCCTCGAGCGCCAACTTCACCTCGTCCTCACCGAACATCTCCAGGAGTTCGTCCTCGGCTGACCGGCTCAGCACGGCCGACTCGGCGCCACCGAGGCGTCGGTAGAGGTAGAGATCCTCGATGTCGTCGATGTCGGATTCGTCGGGCCGGCGCTGCTTCTTGCGATAGGCGTTGATGTAGCTGTTGGTGAGAATGCGATACATCCACGCCTTGAGGTTCGTACCCGCCTCGAAACGTTCGTAAGCGTTGAACGCCTTGAGGTACGTCTCCTGGACGAGGTCCTCGGCATCGGCTGCGTTACGGGTCATGCGCATCGCCGCGCTGTACAGGCCGTCCATCAACGGCATCGCGTCTTCGGCGAAGGTGGCTTGGTCCGCCACACGGACCTCCTGAGGGGGGCACCCCGGTGCGCCGGGGTCAGAGCAGAGAGCCCGAGAGGAGGATTGAACTCCTGACCTACGCTTTACGAGAGCGTCGCTCTACCAACTGAGCTACTCGGGCGAGGGGTCGAACGGTACCAAGTCCCGGTGCCTGATCCTCACCGTGCGAGCGACGGCAGCCTCAGCAACAGGGCTTGGAGCGCCAACGCCTCGTTGGGGTTGCGCACCAAGGCGTCCTGGGTGTGACGCAGCGCATCGATACCGTCGAGCAGACCGCGGCGATCGTCGCCTGCCACAATCGCTTCGCGATACCGAGTGGCGAGTGTGGCGAGCCCGAAGCGGAGTTCCTCGGTGCGGAATTGCCGCAGCTCACGACGATGACGGGCTTCGAGATCCTTGCGACCTGAGCCTCGGGTACCCAGCTGCTCCTCTCGGGCGTCCATCGCCTCGAGTTCGGCATCGTGCTGGGCAACCTTGGCCTTGCCGGCGTCATCGATGAGTGCCCGCACCTCCTCGACCATCACCGCAACCGCTGCCCCCGTACCGTCGAGTCGGTCCGGAATCGACCACCAGGCATCTCGCCGGGCCACCAGCCGATCGTCGGCCACCAACGTGCGCGCCCGTTCGACACTGCCCGACGCAGCAGCGGCGATGATCGGTGCCTGCTCGGGAGAAGCAAGCCCCTCCGCAACCAGCGCATCGGCGATGGCCTCCTCGGCGATCGGCGGGAAGTCGACACGCGTGCACCGACTCTCGATCGTGATGTGCTCTGGTGGGACATCCTCGGCGAGCAGGACGAAGATCGATGTCGCAGGAGGCTCCTCGATCGTCTTCAGCAGCGAGGCCGCAGCAGCAGCGGTCGCCGTGTGGAAGCGGTTGACGATCAGGACCTTCCGCTTGCCTTCGACCGGCGACCGGCTGGCCTGCACGATGAGCGGCTCCGCTTCTTCGTCGCGGCGCAGGTTATTGCCGACCGGATCGAGCATGTGGATGTCGGCGTGCGACTCGTCGACAGCAAGTCGGCGGTGGCGTTCGGCGTTGTCGGGATCGGCAGCGGCCAACAACTCACCGGCGAAGACGGTGGCGGCCCGACGCTTCCCGGCGCCGCCCGGCCCGACGAACAGATAGGCGTGGACGGGCGCCGTGACCGCAGCTTCGAGACGACGAACCGCCTCCTGCTGGCCGACGACGAGATCCCAGCTCACGGATTCGCCGCCAACCACGCTTCGACCGCAGTGTCGACACGTGCGGCGACCTCGTCGACGGTGCCGTCGGCGTTGACGACCAGCCAGCGGTCGGGATCGGCGGCCGCGAGTTCGAGATACCCGTCTCGAACCCGGGTGTGGAAGGCGGCCCCGGCACCCTCGATGCGATCCATCTGATCGCCGAGGCGCACTCGGGCCACCGACCACTCGACGTCGAGCAGCACGGTGAGATCCGGCTCGATGCCGTGGGTCGCGAATCGCATCATGGCGTCGAGTTGATCGAGATTGAGCCCGCGTCCGTAGCCCTGGTAGGCGGTGCTCGATGCGGTGTAGCGATCGGACACGATCGTCTCGCCTCGCTCGAGCGCAGGACCGACGATCTCGGCGACATGCTGGGCCTTGTCGGCGATGACGAGCAGGGCTTCGGCCCGATCGTCGAGCGCGGCATGCGCCGGGTCGAGCAGGATCGACCGGATCGCACTGCCGATCTCGGTCGCGCCGAACTGGAAGGTCAACTCGGCGCCGAGGCGTGATGCAAGGCGGCGGGCCTGGGTCGACTTTCCGGAAGCGTCGGCCCCTTCGAACACGATCAGTCGGCCGGTCACGCGCTCGGCTCCGACTCTGCCTCGGCGAGGAACGCACCGGACCCGGCGCGCAAGCTCCACATCGCCAATCCTCCGGCCATCACGATGATGATGGCCGAGACCCACATGGTGAGGCGTACTCCCGGCACGAAGATCGCCAATCCCCCGAGCACGATCTCACGCCCCCAGATCGAGTCCGAGAGTCCGTCGAGGAGTTCGGAGAGGATCGGTGCGATCGCGAGCGCGATCAGGACGCAGAAGCGGACCAGCACCAGCAGTGAGGCGAAGATCCGGCCGCGAAGCTCGTCGTCGACATTCTCGTGCAGCAAGGTGAACCCGAGGACATAGATCGGTCCGGCGGCAAACCCCACAACCGCGATCATCGGCACGACGATCGACAGAATCGACGCCGACCCGGCGACGAGCAGGCCGGCGCCCGCGACCACGAGCGCAAGCGGAAAGACCCGGGCCCGGTTGATCCGGGTTTGGAGAACCGATGCCGTCAGGACTCCGACCGCCATACCGGTGCCGAGCGCGAACAGGATCAGGTTGAAATCGGCGCCTTCACCGGCGATGACCTCATCGACGAAGATCGCACCGAGCGGTACGAGCATGCCGCCGCCGATCACCCCCGTGGCCAGGCCGATGTTGACCGCCCGGACGATCGGGTTGACCGCGATGAACTCCCAGCCCTCGCGGAGTTCGCGGAACGCCCCGCCCAGATCCCAGCTCCCCCGCTCCGTGCCGAGTCGCTCCTCGCGGGTGCGGTGGGTCCAGTGGATACGCCCGATGATGGCGGCGGTGGCCAGGAACGACAGGCCATTGACATAGAAGGCCAACCCCTCCTCGTTGAACTGCCACGTGTTGACCCAACCCTCGTCGGCGAAGCCCTCGGAAAGCTTGGCGAGGAGCGCAGCGATGCCGGCCGCCACGGGGAACATGCCGTACGCCGCCGCCACATTGAGCGAGTTGGCGGTGGTGAGCTTCTCCTTCGGGACGATGTTCGGGACGACCGCTTCCTTCGCTGGCGACCACAGCATCGTGAGGATCTCGAGAACGAACGAGGCGAGGATCAATCCGAGCAGGCTGTCGACGAACGGCAACGCGAAGAAGACGAGCGCCCGACCGACATCGCAGAACAACATCACCCGCTTGCGATCGAGGCGGTCGACGATCACACCTGCCGCAGTGGCGAGGAAGAATCCGGGAGCGATTCGGGCCGCAAGGACCAACGCAATCGCGGTTCCCTCCGACCCGTCGCTGATGCGTTCGGCGAGCGAGATGATCGCGATCAGGCCGAGCCAGTCACCCGTCGCCGAGATGACCTGGGCGACCCAGAGCTTAAAGAACTCCCACGATCCGAAGACCGAGTCGATGCGGCCGCCCGGGCGCGTGGCACCGACCGCATCCTGCAGGCGATCCGCACTGGAACCGGGGGCGCTCACGCCGACGACCTTAGGGGACCACGAGCAGCCGCTCGATCACTCGTCGTCGCTGGAAGCGGCGGCCTTCTTCTTCGTCGCCTTCTTGGCCGACTTCTTCTTGGCGGCCTTCTTCTTCGTCGCCTTCTTCTTGGCGGGGCCCTTGGCCCGACGGTCGGCGAGAAGTTCGGCGGCCCGTTCGACGGTGAGCTCCTCGACCGTGTCGCCCTTGCGCAACGAGGCGTTGTACTCGCCGTCGGTGACGTACGGCCCGAAGCGGCCGTCCTTGACGATCATCGGGTTGCCGGTCTCAGGGTCGGGACCCATGTCGCGCAGCGGCGGCTTCGGTGCGGCCTGGCCACGGCGGCGCTTCGGCTGGGCAAGGATCGCCAGACACTCCTCGAGTGTGACGGTGAGCATCTGGGCCTCTGTCTCGAGACTGCGGCTGTCGGTTCCCATCTTGAGGTACGGGCCGTAGCGGCCGTTCTGCACGGTGATGACCTCACCCGTCTCGGGGTGGGCGCCGACGGTGCGCGGTAGCGACAGGATTTGGAGGGCTTCCTCGAACGTCAACGTCTCGACCGACATCGTCGAGAAGAGCGAACCGGTGGGTGGCTTCTCCTCCCCGCGTTCTTCCCAATCTTCGTGGGTGCCGACCTGGACGTAGGGACCGAAGCGGCCCGCCTTCGCGTAGATCTCGAGGCCGTGTTCGGGGTGCATGCCGATGATGCGCCCTTCCTTCGGGATCGCGAGGTATTCGATCGCTTTGTCGAGGGTGAGTTCGTCGGGCGGAAGGTCGTCGGGGATCGACGCCGTCTGGTTGTCGTCGGCCGTATCGCTGTCGCCCATCTGGACATAGGGGCCGTACCGGCCGACGCGGGCCACAACCGGTTTGCCCTCGTCGCTCATGCCGAGCGGGATGGTGTTGACCATACGGGCGTCGATGTCGGGGAGACGGGTCGACACCTTCTCCTTCAAGCCCGGCTCGCCACCTTCACCCTCACCGAAGTAGAAGCGGCTGAGCCACGGCTCGGCCTCCTCGGTACCGGTGGCGATCTTGTCGAGGTCGTCCTCCATCTTCGCAGTGAAGGCGTAGTCGACGAGGTTGGGGAAGTGGCCTTCCATGACGTTGACCACCGAGAAGGCGGTGAACGACGGCACGAGGGCCGAACCCTTCTTCCAGACGTAGCCGCGGTCCTGAATGGTGCCGATGATCGATGCGTAGGTCGACGGACGCCCAACGCCGAGTTCCTCGAGGCGTTTGACGAGCGACGCTTCCGTGAAGCGACTCGGCGGAGACGTGGTGTGCCCCTCGAACTCGAGCGGGCCGGCAGCGCGAGCAGCGTCGCCCTCGACGAGTGGGGGGAGGCGACGTTCGTCGGCATCGTCCTCGCTGTCACGATCCTGAACCTTGGTTTCCTCGTAGACCTCACGGAAGCCCATGTGGGCGATCACGGTGCCCGACGCTGCGAACTCGACGTCGCGGCCGTCGTGCGCGGTTGCGCCGAGCTTCAGGGTGACGGTCTCGCCGGTGCAGTCGGTCATCTGCGACGCGACGGCACGCTGCCAGATCAGCTCGTACGCCCGCGCTTCGGACTGGGGCACCTCTTGGGCGACCTCCGCAGGGGGCCGGAACGTGTCACCCGCCGGCCGGATCGCCTCGTGGGCTTCCTGCGCGTTCTTCGACTTCGTGGCGTAGTGGCGGGGCGCGTCGGGGAGGAAGTCCGTGCCGTAGCGCTCCGAGATCATCGTGCGGGCGGCCTGCAGTGCCGTGTCCGACAGCGTGGTGCTGTCGGTTCGCATATAGGTGATGTAGCCCTTTTCGTAGAGGCCCTGGGCAGCCCGCATCGCCATCTGCGCGCTCATCCCGAGCTTGCGGCCCGCCTCTTGCTGGTAGGTCGAGGTGATGAACGGTGCGGCGGGACGGCGACGGTAGGGCTTCGTCTCACGAGCGCGGACCTCGTAGGGCACGCCGTCGAGCGCGCCGACCAACGCCTGGGCCCCGGCCTCGTCGAGCACGGTGACGTCGTCGCGAGTGAGGCGACCGTCATCACCGAAGTCGCGACCGCTCGCCAACCGAACCCCGTCGATCGTGTTGAGCGCCGCAGAGAACTCGCGCTGGTCGTCACCCTGCGCTGCGGCGAACGTGCCCTTCACGTCCCAGTAGCTGGCCTCGATGAACGCCATGCGTTCGCGTTCACGTTCGACGACGATGCGGGTGGCGACCGACTGCACACGGCCGGCCGACAACTGCGGCATCACCTTCTTCCAGAGCACCGGGCTGACCTCGTAGCCGTAAAGGCGGTCGAGGATGCGGCGGGCCTCCTGGGCATCGACCATCTTGCGGTCGAGTTCGCGCGGCGACTGCACGGCAAGTTGGATGGCGTCCTTGGTGATCTCGTGGAACACCATCCGCTTGACGGGCACGTCGGGGCCGGGGTTGAGCACCTCGATCAGGTGCCAGGCGATCGCCTCACCCTCACGATCCTCATCGGTCGCGAGATAGAGCTCGTCGGCCTCCTTCAGCAGCGTCTTCAGGAGACGAATGTGATCCTTCTTGTCGCGGTTCTCCACGTACAGCGGCTTGAACCCGTTGTCGACGTCGATGCCGGTGCGGGCCCAAGGTTCACCCTTGTAGGCCTTCGGCACGTCGGCGGCGTTGCGCGGCAGGTCGCGGATGTGGCCGATCGACGACTCGACCGTGAACTCGGCACCCAGGTACTCCTGAATCTTCTTGGCCTTGGCAGGGCTCTCGACGATGACGAGCGCATTGGCCATCAGTGGGTCTC